>CAIVDU010000049.1 GCA_903904815.1 uncultured Armatimonadota bacterium | reverse complement strand
GGACGCCACACGGCGGTCCCGGGCGAAAAAGTCATGAGAGATCGTTGTGTCAAATGTCGTTCTCGGGCAGAATGGAAGATATGACAACGTGTTGCTGTTTTCGACCAGCGGGCGTTGCTGGATTCGACCAGCGTTCACATCGCACAGCAAGTGACGGGGCACTTCCGTCACGCGAAGTACCAGCGTCAGTGGCATGCCGCAATGCGGGCAATTGACCAACCGAATGAGCGCATCGCGTCGAATCCAAGTTCCAGTCTTGATGGGGTGGCTTCCTTCAATCTCGAGAACGGCTGGCTGATGACTGCCATGGCGCCCGAGCACCTTCGCCAGTGCCGTCCCCGAAGTGTCACTCTTTGGTCCGATGTGGTCGAGCAACTTCTCGACAGTGCAGCTGCCTCTCTCTTTGAGCACAGCGTCTACGGCAAACTGCCCTCCCTTGTTGCTCACCGACCACCTGCCACGAGGGGAGAGCTCCTTGAGATACAAGACCAATGTCCCAGCGGCCCAGCCAGGCTCGCAGCCGGCCGGTACCAAGCCACGAGAATCCAGCATGGTGGCCAGCGCCTCTAAATCATCAAGAGTGGCCCTCACGTCAGGCACTGCGTGACTCAAAGCCACAAGTCCGAAGAGCATGCGAAGTTCTGGCACTGGCGCGCTCCGTAGGCGTGTGAGAGCACCCTCCGATAATCCTTCCTCTCGCAGTTTCTGTCTCACGTTTTGCCATGCTGACTCTGGCGTCATGTGGAACACCGTTGCGATTTCCTCAATAGGCAGGCCTTTCGCGTAGAGCGCGAGGAAGCCCTCGTCTGGCTCCTTAACAACGGCGAGGGACCGGCGGAGCACGTTGCATCCAATGGTGCCTCGAATGTCGGTCAATTCGAGTACGTCGCCGTCCTCGGTGGGGATGTGCACCGTAGCGGACCAACCGAGAACGTCTGCCTCACCGATCGGGTACACCTGAAGATCTGGGATGAGCCTCTGACTCGCGGTCACAACTGCGCCAGGAACGTTGCGATCGACCGTGGCAATCTTCGCCAACAGTGCGATGAACCCACCGACTTCCACACGAACTACGTCTGATTCAGCTTCTTCACCGGCGTCGTCGGTATTTACAGAAGCGAGTAGTTCGCCGATTCGTAGCTCCTCGCGCTCCGCGTCCCGGCGAAACGCGGCTGCGGTGGCGGCGTCGTCGGTTCTCAGGGCCTCTTCGCGTGCCCGGTCTGCTCGGTGACGATGGTGCGCAATCGTGAGCGAGAGTTTCGTTGCCGGGTCTATATCGACATGGAGGGCACTCGCAACGACTTCGCCCTTCGCACCGATCTCGCTGCAGAGTGTTTCAACGATGGTGTTGATAACTTCTCGATGAAGTCGATTTGCGTTGATGCTTGCGAGACTCTCTCGACCTTCGACCTTGCGTGCGTCGCTTTTCCCTGAGCGAGCAACTGGGGACTCAATCAAGTTCGTCCCCTCTAAGCGGTACAGCGCGTATTTGTCCGGGGCTGAACTCATCAGTTGGTACGTGACGCCGTCGACAACGTAGGGACTACGACCGCCAAAAGGTCGTCTCTCCCGATTGCCGTTGATGAAGGCACGGTTCGCCTCAGACTTGGCGCGTATGGCTTCAAATACCTCCGGTGGCGCCCAGCCCCCCTCGGGCAATCCGAACTGGTAGCGCAAAACCACAAAGCCGTAGTCAGTCGGGTCGTCAGTCGTAGGTCCATGCACGGGCAGGCCACCGAAAACCCGTGCTCCTTTGGTGGGGTTCGGTAGGGGCATCTCGTACACGCCGGTCTCGTACAAGGACATCATGTTGACGAAGCTCTGGTAGATGTCCTTCGGGTGGCGAACATTCGCGACCGTGGCGCCTTCTCCGTAGCGCTCCTTGACACCCGGGCGAGAAACCTCGATCATGCCGAGCCGCTCGACGAACTGTCGTGACGACAACTCGGGGTCGCCCATGAGTTCGAGAACGTTGCGGACTCGGGCACGCTCTTCCGTGACTGGGATGATGCTTCGACCGTGGAGTCGGTAACCGAGCGGGATTGCGTTGGGCCCGTGGGGCCACTGATTCCGTCGGGCCACGGCCACTCGGCCAAGCCTGTTCCGCTCCACATTCCCATCACGGTCCTGGGAGGCGAAAGTCGTCATAAGGCTCCAGAGCGTCATCCCGAACGGTTCGGCGAAGTTGATCTGGATGCCGTTGGTTACAACTCTCGCGCCCCGCTCGTGGAGTGCTTGGCCCAGGTCCCCACCATGGCGTTCATCGCGAACGAGACGGTTCATGGCAAAGGCGTACACCTCATTGATTTCGAACTCCGAGATGCACCCAAGAAGCACGTCAGTAAAGAAGTTGCCGTCTTCTTCTCCCGAGATCCCTACTGCGGATCCCAAGTGGTAGACGAAGAGGATCCCCTCAAAGACGAAGCGGACAGACTTGTTGTCGCGTCGCTTCTCCAAAACGGCCTTGTACTTGCTGGGATCGCGAATAGGCCCGAGGGGGTCTTCGAGAAGTTCGACAAGCTTCGGGACATCCGGGACGAGCATCGAAATCGTCTTGTAGACCATGTCTTCAAACAAGATGAGGTCCGACGCGTCGGACTCTCGGACCACCACCATCTTCGTGAGTCCTCCGGTGATCGCGACCGCCGCGTCGAGCGGAGTTGACAGCACTTTGGCGGCCTTCGCGCGGGTGCCACGCTTGGTCGCCATTACCTTGCCTCCCATGCGTTGAGCGTGGCTAACGCACTTCGTAGTTG
>CAIVDU010000048.1 GCA_903904815.1 uncultured Armatimonadota bacterium | reverse complement strand
GCCGCCATCTCCTCGGGCGCAGAGCAGGATATTGCAAGGAGGCCGGTCATCGAAAGCAAGATTGAAGGCAGGAATTTCGAGTTCATCAGGAGGGCTACTTTTTACCTTTATAAATAGATAAGGTTCGACCAGTCATTGCTGGCCGAACCGAAAACTGTTTGAACACTTGGCGACGGACGCCAGAATTGGAGACTATTGCGGAGCGGCTGGTGCGTTTGCGTTAGCGTTCATTGAAGATGCCGGCTGCTTAGGATCTGCGGAGGCCTTAGGAACCTTCGATGCGGCGGTCGAATCATCGGAATCGCCTTTAGAGCATCCAGAAAGAGCCACACAAGCGGCAACTGCGAGAAGTGCGATGGAAAAAACTGACTTCATGTCTTATTTATGGAAAAGGATGCCTCTCTTAAGAGAGGCATCCAAGATTTGCGTTTAGATCACTGACCGAACGTGTAGTCAGGTCGGAACAGCCACGCGTGGCATCCGTCCCACCAGTACGAGTTGTTCTCGTTTCCGTTGGAGTCGTAGCCTGCCCAAGGGCTGACGTTGGCATCGGCAGTCGCGCCGATGAGAGTTCGGAACTTGGCATGGCCGTCGGCGAGAACAAAGTTCTGACCGTTACCGTTGCACCACTGCTTCGTCACGACTGGTACGTAGATGTAGCCCTGCTGTCCGTTAATGTTGCCGCTGCAAGTAGCCGAGTATGGCTGGTAGACACAACCCGTGTTAGCCTGAGGGCAGCTAAGAGCTGGGTTAGCAAAACCCCATCCCTTCTGGTTGACAAATCCCTCGCTCTCGGTGAAGAGAGGAAGCATTGCCGGACTGGCCACCGAAGTTGCGCTGTACGAGCTCAGGAAGCCATTGAATGCGTAGCTGGTCGACTGCTTCGTCTTACCAACGGCAGTCGGGTTGGTTGCTTGATACTCAGTCTGCGGGGAGCCGGGGATGGCCATGATTCCGTAGTTCTTGATGTACGGCTGAAGCGTATTGTCAATGAATCCCTGCGAGTAGTTGTATCGGATGGCAGGCGAAGGGGTGGCAGCCCAATCTTCAGGAACGTACTTGTTGTAGTTCATTCCCCAGTTGCCGTTGCTGTCGATACCGCTGGCGAGCGGGTACAGGTCATCGGAGTCACTCAAGTAGATTGCGGTCGAAGTTCCAATCTGCTTGACGTTGGCGAGGTCCGAAGTCTTCTTCGCGGCAGCCTTCGCCTGAGCGAACACTGGGAAAAGGATGGCGGCAAGGATAGCAATGATGGCGATGACGACCAAAAGTTCAATAAGTGTAAAAGCGCGATTTCGTGACAAAGAAGACCTCCTGAGGCCGTAAGAAAGGCGATAAGACTTCTTTTGAGTTCCAAAATGGCGTACCAAAAACCGAACGGTTTCTGGTCTAGCACTTGCAAACTGCAAAAGATTTTGAGATAGGGTGTGCCGACCCACGACGGCGGCAACACATCAAATCATAATCGCGAACCCTTCGATTTGCAAGAGCGCGAGCCAAAATTGTCGAATTTGGCATAGGGATTTAGACCGATTTCATCCAAATCACAGTAAATGGACTTAAAAGTGAACGCTACACTCAAAGCTTGTAATCCAAAAGTGTGACATTCCAGTCCATTTGGACCAACTCTTGTTAAGAAGTCGCCCCGCCCAATCCGCGGAAGGGTTCTAGGTGGCGTCTGACTAACTCAGGTTTCTCTGGGTTCATGGTTTGGCTCGCAAAAGAATTCGAATAGACCTGTTGATATAACGGTGTCCTAATTTAGGTGCGAAACGTTTCGAGACTCAATTATTTCGCCATTTTTGCCAACACGCTTGACGAATCCCAAAAGAGGCTTCATAGTGCCCCTGTGGATCGAGGAGCTTTCACTCTTCCTGCTCTTGGAGCAATCGTTTTGGCGACCGTATTTGCTAGCGAGTCGTTGACTCGCCCAGAGCCAAAGCACGAGCGCGTGCACGTCACTTATTGGGAGAAGTGGACCAACTTCGAATTCGATGCGATGAAACACGTCGTTGACGAGTTCAACAAATCACAGGACAAAATCCAAGTTGACCTCGTGTCGATGAGCCAGATTGAGAACAAGACGCTCATGGCCATCTCAGGACGCATCCCTCCCGACCTTGCCGGGCTGTATGGCCAGAACGTAAGTCAGTACGCCGATGAGAACGCGGTGATGCCACTGGACGAGATGTGCGCCGAAGCGGGCATCAAAAAAGAGAGTTATATTCCCGTCTTCTGGAACATCAATGTGGTTCACGGCCACATCTACTCGCTTCCCACCACGCCTGCCTCGACCGCACTTCACTACAACCGCAAGATGTTTCGTGACGCAGGTCTTGACCCGGATAAACCGCCGCAAACGATTGAAGAGTTCGACGACGATATCCAGAAGCTCACCAAAATGGATGCGAAAGGCCACATCCAACAGGCTGGATTCATTCCATCCGAGCCTGGTTGGTGGAATTGGTGCTGGGGCGCTTTCTTCGGCGGCAAAATGATGGACGACAAAGGTCGGCTCACCCTCAATAGCCCGGAGAACATCAAAGGCTTCGAGTGGATCCAGTCGTTTTCGAAGAAGTTCGGCGCTGACAACATCCAGAGCTTCAAGACCGGCATGGGCAACTTCGACTCGCCGCAAAACGGGTTTATGTCCGAACTCGTCGCCAGCGAACTCCAGGGAGTTTGGATGTACAACTTCGTCACCAAGTACAACCCGAAGATGGACTGGGCAGTCGCGCCTTTCCCTCATCCCAAAGATCGGCCGGATCTGGCGAACGGAACCGTCGTGGACCTAGACGTGATCTGTATCCCGACTGGGGCAAAGCATCCTAAAGAAGCCTTTGAATTCCTCAAGTATCTACAAAGTCAGAAAGGAATGGAGATGCTCTGTCTCGGCCAAAAGAAACTGTCTCCTCTCCTGCAGGTGAGCCCCGATTTTTACTCCAAGCATCCAAACAAGTTCATCAAACTGTTCACCGAATTAGCTAAGTCCAAGAACACGCTTTACCCACCCAAGATGGGTATTTGGGCGCAATACAATGATGAGATTAGCGCCGCCTACGACTCCATTTCGCTTATGCACAAGACACCTAAACAGGCGCTAGACGACGTTGTCGCCCACATGCAGCCTGCCCTAGACAGCTACAATGAGCGGCTTCGCTTGCGAGGAATCAAGTGACGAGGAACACCGGTCCGGGGGCAAAGAGAGAAGCACGGGCAGGGTTCGTTTTTGCATCGCCTTGGCTTATTGGCTTTTGCATTTTCCTCGCCTATCCTCTGCTAGCGTCCATCTACTTCAGCTTTTGCGACTACTCGGTCCTCAAACCGCCCGTCTACGTAGGCCTCGATAACTACAAAGAGTTGATGGGCGACGAGTTGTTTTGGAAAACGCTGTCTAACACGTTCTCGTATGCGGCTATAGCGCTTCCCTTGGGGATGCTCACCTCATTGATTCTAGCCATGCTCTTGAACACGAAAGTAAAAGGCATGCCGCTCTTTCGAACCTTGTTCTTCATCCCTTCGCTGGTGCCCCAAGTCTCGCTGGCATGCCTCTGGCTATGGGTATTCAATGGTGAGCACGGCGTCTTGAACACCCTTCTTCTCAAGTTCGGAATTGAAGGTCCCAACTGGTTGGGTAACCCAGCATGGTCGAAGCCCGCGCTGGTGGTCATGGCCGTATGGGGTGGTGGAAACGCCATGCTCATCTATCTCGCCAGCCTCCAAGATGTGCCTACCTCGTTGTTGGAAGCGGCGGACCTTGACGGTGCGAGTGGCTGGCAGAAGACGCTGAACGTCACCCTGCCGATGATCTCACCGGTCATGTTGTTTAACCTCGTGATGGGAATTATCGGAAGCCTTCAGGTCTTCACGGTCCCGTACATCATGTTTCCCAACGGAACCCCCGAGCGCTCCACTTACTTCTACACGAGTTACCTGTTCGACAACGCTTTTCGATTCCACAAGATGGGCTACGCGTCGGCGATGGGCTGGATCATGTTCCTGATGATCTTAGCTCTGACCTACGGTTCGCTACGGCTGAGTTCGAAGCACGTCCACTATCAAGGAGGCTAAAGCCATCATGACTCAATCCCAGTCTGCGACCGCCCGACGACTATTCGTTATAGCCGCCATCTTTGCCGCCTCGATCTTATTTGCTATCGTATTCAGCAAGACGCGCATTGCGATCGCGCTGATTGACATCGTCTGGTTGGCCATCGAGTTCTCTTCGCTGTCTCCCAAGGTGCAGAAAGTCCTCGTCATCGCTACCTTGATTGCCCTGTCAGTCGCCTTCGCGTTTCCGTTCGCTTGGCTACTGGATACCGCGATCAAGCCCAATGCGGAGACGATGAAGAACCCTCCCGTTTGGATTCCCTCGGAATTCCAGTTTGGCAACTTCTGGAAAGCAATTACGCACGGCCAAGATGCGATCGGTTATCCACCATTTCTCATCTATTTCGCGAATACGGTCGTTTTGTGCTCGCTTATTGTTTCGGGAGTGGTCGCATCGAATGCAGTGGTGGCTTACTCTTTCGCCAGGTTGAAGTGGCCCGGTCGAGACATTATTTTCTCTCTGACCCTCGCGACTATGATGGTGCCGTTCCCGGTGCTCATGGTGCCCACCTTCGCTCTGTTCCGAAACCTGGACTGGATTGGAACCTATCGTCCGCTTTGGGTCCCCGCCTGGTTTGGCAGCGCGTTCAGCATCTTCCTGTTGCGCCAGTTCTTCTCGACGATCCCCTTCGAACTGAGCGAGGCCGCGAAACTAGACGGTGCGAGCGAGTGGAGGATTTTCCGTGACGTCATCATTCCGTTGAGCAAACCTGCTTTGGCCGTCGTCGCCCTGTTCGCGTTCATGGGCGCATGGAATGACTTCCTAGGCCCACTCATCTACATTCTCGATCAGAAAAATTTCACTCTTTCCCTCGGACTTCAGGCGTATCAGAGCCAGAACGGAGGAACGGAGTGGAACCTGCTGATGGCCGCGTCCTCCATCGTTATTGCCCCGGTGATCATCATGTTCTTCTTCACTCAGCGACTATTCATTCAAGGAATTGCCGTCACCGGCATGAAATAGTCGGAAACTGGGTTCACTCTAGGGATGATCCCATCCTCCCGGCACTACTTCCTCGACCGCGACCAACTCGCGGTCGGGGACTGCTTGGTCCGCCATGTGGATGCCGTCTTTGGCCCCGAGTGGCTCTACTTCTCGACTCCCGCGCGCATCCTAGCGACTGATGTGGCCGGCGAAGTACCGGCCCTACTTGAGACAGTCGAGAGAGTCACAACTGAGGGCGATTGCGCAGTGGGATTCGTCAGCTACGAAGCAGCCTCCGCGTTTGATCCCAAGCTTCCCAAGCCTCGACAACACCGGCTACCACTCGCCTGGTTTGCCATCTTCGACCATTCCCCCCAGGCGTTTCGCGAGCTGCTTCCAATCTACGAATCCGTGGAGACGCCAATATTGGTCGGCGAATGGGACATTCAGGACTACCAACTGAGATTCGAAAAGGTTCACGAGGCGCTGGGACAAGGCGGGATCTATCAGGCAAACCTGACTTCCAGAGTCGAGTTCGAACCAACCGAGTCAATCTTCAGCCTTTTTCGCCGAGTTTGCGGAACTCAGCCTCCACCATACGCAACCTATCTCCATGGCGGCGATTGGCAAGTCGCCAGCTTTTCGCCTGAACTGTTCCTTAAGCGTCTCGGCGAGAGAATCGTCATGAGCCCCATGAAGGGGACACGATCCGTCGCCCCCTCGGATCTTCCAAACATGACCACCGACCCGAAATCGATGGCCGAAAACCTGATGATCGTCGACATGGTGAGAAACGATCTCGGGAAGATTGCAACTGTAGGGTCGGTTCAGGTCCCCCAGCTATTTGAAATCGAATCGCACCGAACGGTTAAGCAGATGACGTCCAGAGTCGAGGCCATCACCAGGGCTGGACTATCGGAACTATTTGCCGCCACATTCCCGCCTGCGTCGGTCACCGGCGCGCCCAAGTTGGCCGCCTGTTCCTTGATCAGTCAGCTTGAGTCCAGTTCCAGAGAGCTGTATTGCGGGGCGATGGGGATGGTAGAGCCGGGCGGCGACGCGCAGTTTTCCGTGGCCATCCGCACCGCCTGGAAATCGGAAACGGATGAACGCGTTCATTACGGCATCGGCAGTGGTCTCGTGTGGGATTCCATCCTGAAGGAGGAGTTCGAGGAGTGCGCGCTGAAGGCGACGATCCTTGTTCAACCGGCCCCTCAATGGGAACTGATTGAGTGCTTCCATCGAGACGCTTTGTCAAACCCGTTATTGCTCGAAGATCACTGGCAGCGTCTCAATAGATCGGCAATTGCGCTTGGCGTCCCGTCGACTCGAAAGCAGTTCGAGGAGTTGTTACAGCCGTTACAAGACTCCCATGAAAGTCTCCCCACGAAGGTGAGAGTTGCCGTTCGACGGAATGGGGATCACTCGGTCTCCCTCTCTGAAAGCCTCATCGGTCCAGGCCGACTCAAGGCCACCGTCGGCTTGAAGACAGTAGGTTCCCGCGATCCAAACTTGGCACACAAGACCAATTCCCGCCAAGTTTTCGACGATGCCTTGAATTCAGCAGTGGGATTTGACGAAGTGATGCTCGTCAATGAGCAAAACGAAGTCGTCGAATTTTGTCGTGGCAACGCTATTTTCCGCTTTGGCGATCAATATGTGACTCCCGATACTTCCTCGGGTTGTCTGCCCGGCATCGGAGCCAGACGGCTTGTTACTGCGGGAAAGGCGGCTTACGGAACAATCCAGTTGGAAAGAGCCGTCGAGGCCGACGAAATCTGGTTTATCAACTCGATTCGGGGCTTGGTTGAGGTGGAACTGACGGCGCGCGTTCCAAATACCACGGCACGTTAATCACGACCGTTCGGTCATCCCCCAAGAACAGCAAGCCCGCCTTGATCGCGGTAGCTCGGTGGTTATGGAGGAGCACTTGGTACCAGCGCGACTGCTGCAACTCTGGGATGATGATCGCGACCGGCCGATCGGGGGTCACTTTTCGCACTTCGCGAATGATGTCGATGATCGGCCCGAGGAGACGTCGATACGGCGAGTGAACCACCATGAGCTTGGGAATTGGCATCTCGCACGCTCGGCAAGGAGCACCCACGACTCTTTCCCAATCTAGTTGCAACTGGCAAGTCTTTTCTTCGTCCAGTTGAATGTGGAGAGCGATAATGTCATCGGAGATCCGCATGGCAAAGTTTAGGGCCTGCTCCGCAATTCGATTCCAGTCGCGAATGGGCACCACCACCAAAGGGCTGAGCCGATTCTCAAACCTCATGGGCCGCTCCAATCGAATTGCCGTGCTCACGGTGGAATAGTGTTTGTTCACGCGTTGGAATAGAACCACCAGTACCGGGATTAAGAGCACCGTAATCCAGGCGCCTTCCACAAACTTGGCCGCCGCCACGATCACAAGCGCAATCCCTGTGCACACTGCTCCAACCAAATTGACCGTACGGTGGGATCCTGAGTGAGGTCCACCCACCCGTTTCCAGTGGATCACCATTCCCGCTTGCGAGAGCGTAAACGCGAGAAATGCGCCGATCGCGAAGAGCGGGATCAGCCGGTCCGTGACGCCTCCAAAAGCGATGAGAAGAACGGCAGCCACCGCGCCCAAAAC
This sequence comes from uncultured Armatimonadota bacterium, assembly GCA_903904815.1. Classification (GTDB taxonomy): domain Bacteria; phylum Armatimonadota; class Fimbriimonadia; order Fimbriimonadales; family Fimbriimonadaceae; genus Fimbriimonas. The sequence continues at coordinate 81,135 of CAIVDU010000048.1, read as the reverse complement.
GACAATCCCGGTGGTGTAAACCAACCGACGTCCCCTCAGACCAAAGAGCCGTGGCATGTAGCTGTCATCTGCCATCAGGTGACATAGCCGCGGGAAGTCGGCAAACCCCGTGTTGGCGGAGAGCGATAGCACGGCCAAGATCGTCGCGATGGTGAAGTAATAGATCACCCCGCGTCCAGTCACTGCCGCGATCAACTGTGACAGGACACTCTGATAGGCCGGTGAATCGGGATCTGTCGCTCCCACGTTGTACACCCGGCAAAGAATGGCGATACCTAAGAGCATCGCGCCCAAAAGAACGCAGATGGCGCCAAGTGTTTTTTGTGCCTCCGGAATAACCGGCTTCCGAAAATTCTGCGTACCGTTGCTCACGGCTTCGACTCCCGTCATGGCCGTACATCCACTCGCAAAGGCCCGGAGGATCAACCATAGGCCGACTGCCTCTGTCGAGCGCGAAAGGGCGGGTGGAGGTTCAACCGGGACCGGATGGCCACCGCTCATCACCGCTTTAAACAGTCCAAATAGCAGGACTCCACTCAGGGAAACGATAAAGGCATAAGTTGGGAAAGCAAAGGCCAATCCCGTTTCACGAACACCCCTCAGGTTTAACACAACCAACAGGGCGAGAATGCCCAAGCAAATCGAAAGCAAATGCGGGTGAAGGGACGGAACCGCCGAGACTAGGGCGCCCACGCCAGCGGAGATCCCAACGGCAACGTCCAAAACGTAGTCAAGCATGAGAGCGGCCGCCGCCATCAAGCCAGGAAGAACACCCAAGTTCTCCTTGGCCACCGTGTAAGAACCGCCACCGTTCGGATATGCCTCGATCGTTTGTCGATAGGAAAAGAACAGGATCGCCAGCATCGCAAGGATGACTAAGGCGATTGGGAGTTCGTAAGCGAGCCCCAAGGCGCCGAGCGGCAGCAAGATCGTAAGAGCGGCCTCGGGACCATAGGCGGCGGACCCGAGGGCGTCTAGTCCGAGAAACGGAATTCCGGCAAACCAGCCAATCTTCTGTTCTTCTTGCTCACTGGTCTTAAGGGGACGTCCCAGCAAAGCGTCAATAAAGCTCATAAAGAAATCATTTAGGTGGCCAGCGGCCTCAACTCAGTATATTGGCGGAGATGCTTCGCCTCGCGATCTATCCAGGGTCGTTTGATCCTCCAACTTTAGGACATCTTGATGTCATCGAGCGTGCCAGTCGGCTTTTCGACCGACTGATCGTTGCTGTCGGGGTCAACTCGTCCAAGCGCCCTCTGCTTTCCACTGAGGAACGGATCGAGGCGCTTAAGCTTTCGACTGCTTCGATTCCAAACGTATCGATCGAAGCCTTTTCGGGTCTTCTCGTCCAGTACGCCGCCGAGCAAGGCGCGAAATCGATCGTGAGAGGACTGAGAGCCACTGCCGACTTCGAGTACGAGTTTCAAATGGCAATGGTAAACCGACGCCTAAGCCCTGACGTCGACACAGTCTTCCTGATGACGAAGTGGGAGCACAGCTACCTGAGTTCGTCCATCGTCCGAGAGGTTGCCCATCTCGGCGGAGACTACACGGGCATGGTTCATCCCTCCGTTGCGGAGATTATGGAGCAAGCTTTGAAATCGTCCTAGCGGGTTCACGCGTCATGTCACAATAGAGCGTCGCGCTGAGAGCGATTTTTCCCCTATGGATATTCTCCGTCTTCTTGAGGAACTGAACGGTCTAATCGAAGAGACCCGTCACTTTGGCCCCTTCACGTACGGCCTCAACCGAGACGAGATCAGTATGCAGATCGCGAAGATCCGAGCCTCCCTGCCTCAGGAACTCAAAGTCGCTCATAGCACGGTAAGAGAGTCGGAGAGAATCATCGATTCCGCCCGCGAAGACGCCACGACGACCTTGGGAAATGCTCGCAAAGAAGCGGAGCGAATTGCCCTGGAAGCTCGAAACGAAGCTCAAAGAGTCCTCGACGAGGCAAAGCTTCAGCAGGAACGCATGATTGCGGACAGCGAGATCTTGAAGCTCAGTAAGGCTCAAAGCGAAGAGATCCGGAACGCTGCCGACCGAGACGCCGTTCAGATGAGGCGAGGCGCAGAAAAATACGCCTTCGATGTTCTTTCTCAACTCGAGGGAGTGGTGGGTAAGGTCATGACGACCATCGAGCGCGGCAAAGGCGAGATTCAACGTAACGACGCTCCCGTCGTTCCTCAGCCCAGAGAAAAAGCTCGCGTCTGAGCAGCCTTGCTCACTCCTAAGCGTCGGAGGCGATCTGAATGGTGTCCCTCAGCCATACGTGCAATGCCGCAATCAACAGATCGCGATCCACGAATTCGTGTCGCAGGGCAAGCCCATGCTCAGGCTGCACCGGCAAATCGTCGTCTTCCCAACTGACTCGAAACTGAGGAAGGTCTGGATCCAACCCGGCCAAGGCAAAGTCCCACTCTGAGTCGCCGACGATGACGGCAATCTTGCCTGCGGAATACATCTGAGCAAGGTGATCGGATGAATCCACCGTTACCATCGTGCAACCCAATTCAGCGAGACACCGAGTCGTAATGTCATTGAGCAACGAAGTCTCCGGGCATCCGTAGATCGCTCCACAATAACCCAGGGTCCACGCCGGACTGAGAGCTAAACGAGTGGTCTTGCGCTGTCGGTGTCTCACCAGTCGCTTCCCAGTTGGTTTGGTTTTCGATAACTCCTCATCGCCTGCTCATCTTGTTGCATAGACAATAGATCGTAACCGGACTTAGCGGCTAAGGCTGGAGTTCTGCCGTGTTCTCCTCATTTCCTTCGAACTTCAGTTCGGTATTGAGGAGATTGACCGTTAAATATGACCAAACCATTGGTTTGGTTGGCATACAATGGTGAAGGCGTACAGTCGCGCCTACCCTTATGGCTATTCGTCTCAGTTTCTGCGTTGAAACAATTCGAGCAATGTTGATCGGTTCGATCGGGCTCGTCGCAAGTTTCGCATTGGCCCAGTCGCCATCGCTTCCCACGTCCGCACCTGCGGCTCAAGAACCGATCCAGCTCCGATTTAGCGTTTGGGATGGGGACGAGTCCCTTAAGGTCATCCGCAAAATCATCCAGCGCTACGAGTCCGAAAATCCGGGCGTGACGATCAAGCTCGAGAACATTCCCGACTACAACGTCTATCACCAGAAGATGCTGGTAGAGTACGCGGCCAACACTGCTCCGGACGTGGCGATGATGGATCAGAGCCACTTTCAGGCTCTTGCGACGCGCGGTGCACTTGTGCCCCTAAACGACTTGATGAAGTCGACTCCCGGCTTCGATATCGGCGACTACTACAAACCAATCGTCGACGCCCACACCCTAGACGGAAAGCTGTATGTCCTGCCAAGAGACATCGCTCCCCAGGGGCTGATCTATTACAACAAGAAGGAGTTTGACGCCGCTCATATTCCTTACCCAGACGGCTCTTGGACTTGGGACTTTACCGAGCGCCCGGAGCTCAAGGAAAAGGATTTCCTTTGGGTGATGCATCACCTCACGAAGTTTGGCAAAGACGGCAAGCCCACGCAGTATGGGTTCCTACCATCTTTACCTGCCGTTGGTGTAGACACCTTTATGTGGTCCTATGGGCTGCGACCAGAGAATAACGACCCGCATCCGACCAAGGTGACCTACGACACCCCGGACATGATCAAGGTCTACAACTTCTACTGCGACCTCTCGCTGAAGAAAAAGTGGATCCCGAGCAATAGCGAAGTCACCAACGTGATGCAGCAGGGCGCGGAAACGATTTTTGCATCTGGCGAAACGGCGATGTTTCAAAGCGGAATCTGGGAAGTCCCCCAGATTCGCAAGGACATGAAACCCGGATCGAAAGAGTTCTTCGACTGGGACATCGCGATGTATCCAGCCTATGCAAACGGTCACCGTGCCTTCCCCACCGGAGGATCTGGCTACGCCATTTTTTCTTCGACTAAAAATCGGGACGCCGCATGGAAATTCACCCGGTATATGGCCGGCCCCGTCGGCATGGAGGCCATGGCCAGGGCAGGAATCGCTCAGCCCGCGATCCGAAAGGTCGCTCTGTCTGACGCTTGGATCCCAGGGCCAAATACTCCACTCGAGCAGCAGTGGCCGCACAGTCGTATCGTAACCGACCAGGCCGTGCCCTTTGTTCAATTTGGAGCCACCGCCGAGTATTGGCCAGAGATCCAGGGGATCATCGACGCTCGACGTGACTCGATCTACAACGGCCTGATAGCTCCGGACAAGGCCCTAAAACTCGCGAATGAGGAAGGACAGAATCGGCTTGATTCGCTTCTCAAAGAGGAGACTCTGCCGCCGTTCAATTGGACCAACGGGATTGCAGTTGGTGTAGCTCTTGTCGCCGCGCTCTTGTTTGTAATCTACTGGCCAGAACGCGGACTCCGCTACACGAACCGAGAACGCAGAGAAAACGCGGCCGCCTACAAGTTCCTAAGCCCGTGGCTCATCGGACTGGCCGTGTTCACACTCGGCCCAATGATCATGTCGCTCCTGATGAGTGTCATGAACTGGGACATGATCGGCCAGGCGAAGTTCCGAGGGCTGCACAACTACACGGAGGCGATGGGCGAGGATCCGAGATTCTGGGTCTCGATGAGGGTCACTGCGCTTTACACGCTCGTGGCCACCCCACTGGGAATCTTCGTCGCTTTTCTTCTGGCCCTGCTACTCAACCAGAAGGTTAAGGGCGTTCCCCTGTTCCGGGCCATGTTCTACGTTCCTTCGATTGCAAGCACGGTTGCGCTAACGCTGGTAACCCGTAAGATTCTCTCGCCCGAGAACGGCCTAATGAACTCGATTTTGTACAGTCCGTTCATCAATAAGACGCTTCATCTGGGCACGATAATGAGCAACTACGCGGGAACTCCTCACGATCAGGTGAACTGGCTGGGGAACGAGCACACCACCATGATCTCGATCATTTTGTTGTCTCTATTCGGAGTCGGTTCGTCAATGATCGTCCTGCTTGCCGGGCTTCAGGGCATTCCACAGTTCTACTACGAGGCGGCAACTGTCGACGGAGCGAGTGCATGGCACCGGCTCAGAAACATTACAGTCCCTCTCCTCACACCATCGATCTTTTTCACGATGGTAACCGGCTTCATCGGTTCGTTCCAGGTCTTCACGCAGGTCTACATCATTACCAAGGGCAGCGGCGGTGGGCCGAATAACTCCATGCTCGTTTACATGATCCTCCTTTACGACTCAGCTTTCCAAACCCTGCGGATGGGTTATGCAGCCGCCTTGGCGTGGGTGCTGTTCGCCGTCATTCTTGGCTTCACGCTGATCCAGTTCAAGGCGAGCAAATGGGTCTATTACGAGGCCGACGTCAAGTGACCTCGACCACCAAACGTCGAATTCAAAAGGTGCAAGATGCATAGTCGCAATCAAGTCGTCGTCGAAGACCCCACCGTCGTCTCGCAAGAACATGATCGCTATAAAAAGGCGACGCGAGTTGCCGAACTCAGTGCGTCAGCCGGTCGATTCGTGATCTGGACGCTTCTCGTGATCGGTTCGATCGCGTTCATGATGCCGCTCTACCTGATGATGACGATGGCGCTCAAAACGCCGGGAGAAATTGCCCGGAGTTCCGCTTGGGCTTGGCCTCAACAGGTGACCTGGGAGAATTTCCACACCGTTCTCACCAACCCCAACGCACCGTTCTTCTTGTTCTTCAAGAACACGGCGATTATCTGTACCTTTAGCACAGCGGGAGTGTTAGTGAGTTCCAGTCTCGTGGCGTACGCGTTTGCAAGGCTGCGCTTCCGCGGACGGGACAAGCTATTCATCTTGCTGATGAGCACGATGATGCTTCCGGGAATTGTCACCATGATCCCCACCTACGTGCTTTACAAGTATCTGCACTGGGTCGACACGTTCTATCCGCTCATAGTCCCGGCTTGGTTCGGCGGAGGCGCATTCAATATCTTCCTCCTTCGACAGTTCTTCATGGGAGTTCCTCGAGAGCTCGATGAAGCGGCTATCTTAGACGGAGCTTCCCATTCCGTCATCTTCTGGCGCATCCTAATGCCCGTCTCGGGCCCGGCTCTCGCGACCGTCGGAATCTTCGCCTTCATCTATAACTGGCGAGACTTCATGGGGCCCCTGATCTACCTGAACTCCCCTGAAAAGCAGACTCTGGAACTTGGTCTGCGCACGTACCAGGCCTTGCAAGACGAGCAGTGGCACCTGCTGATGGCCGGGTCCGTAATCGTCATGATTCCGTTGCTCACCCTCTTCATCTTGGGACAACGCTACTTCGTGAAGGGCATCGTCATGAGCGGCCTCAAATAGTAACTAAGAATCGGGTCGCGACCGCTTGGTCATCGTGACCCGATTCTGCCCATCTGACGTGCGGTCGTATTGAACCTCGTTCAACGACTTCTCGATGATGAACAGGCCGAGGCCACCTTCCTTGGGGTTTTCCAGGTCGATTTCGATCGGGTTTGTGGGCTCAAACGGCACGCCCCGATAGACCAAGGTCAGACGCATCCCGTCTTCCAGCCGCTCCGCGACAAATCGTAGCTGCTCTTCAGGAAGGTTTCTTTGTCCGTGAACAATGGCGTTAGTCGTCGCTTCGTGGGCGGCAATCTGCAGTTCCTCGATTTGCCTTCGATCCAGACGGCAATCCTCTGCCGCGACTTCGACGAAGCGACGTATCGATCCCAAGTAGCTGAGCGAATTCGGGAACTCCGCCTCCAGCTTGCTCCAGGGCTTGATAACGGCGCCCGCACGGATGAGCACGCACGTGAAGTCATCGTCCATCGCCCATTCGGTCGTGTGCTCGCGCACAGCCTCTCGAATGCGATACAGAATATGCGCTGGCTCTTCGTCGTGATGGCGCTCAATCAGGCCAAGGAGTCTTTCGATGCCAAACAGTTCTCCCGAAGTCGAAGAGGCTTCAGTCACTCCGTCGCTATACATGCAAAACAGGTCGCCGGGAACCAGCGAAACCTTGAGCTCTTGGTAGGTCTCGTGGTCGACGAAACCGATCGGGAAGTTTCCTCCGCGAAGAGTCGAAATCTGTTGGGCCGAGTTGTCCCAATGAATTGTTTTCGTGTGACCACAATCGACAAATGTCGCCTCTCCGGCGATTGCGTCGAGGCGCAAGTAGCAGAGCGTTACGAACGACCCAATCGCGATGAACTCCTTCGCTAACCCATCGTGAGCATGCTGAACGATTGATACCGGGCTCGGCAACGCTCGCTTATTTCTACCGTCGAAGAGTTTCGTAAATCCACGGATAAGGTAGCTCTTGGCTCCCGCCGCCACCAGGGCCGCCGGGACGCCCTTCCCCATCGCGTCTCCGATGAACACGTCCACAATCTCTTCCTCATGGATGAAGAAGTCAAAGAAATCGCCGTCGATCTGACTCGACGGAATGTTCATCGCGGCAAAAGTGAAAGCAGACGGCTCCCTTGGAGGTTGAGCCATAAGCAAAGCGCGTTGAATGTGGGCGCCGATCTCGATTTCGTATTTACGAGTTCGCTCAATGGTGCGATTGGCTTCGCGCAGAGCCCGCTCCATCTTGAGAATTCTCTCGGCGACGCCGAGCCTGGCGAAAATCTCTGCCCGGTCAAATGGCTTTGTCAAGAAGTCATCTGCGCCCGCCTGCAGACCCGAAACTCGGTCGTCGGCAAGTGACCTTCCGGTCAACAGCATGACGTATACGTAGCTGTCTGACTCATGACTTCGGATGAATCGACAAAGGTCTAAACCATCGAGTCCCGGCATTACCCAGTCGGCAATGACAACCTGAAAACCGTCTGAGGCAATCAATTCCGACGCCGTCAGGCCGTTGTCCACCGTCGTCACCTGATGACCCGCCGCCTCCAACATACCAGCGAGCGAGATCGTCGTTACGCCGTCGTCGTCTGCAATGAGGATCTTCAATCAGACTCCTTTTTCGTGAGCCTTGATCGCTTCGAAAATGCGCTGCAGTTCGCCTTCGAGACGATCACCAGCCTGGGTTGAACTTCCTCGCTCCAGTTCTTCGCAAAGGTTGCCCAAAAGGTTGGCTCCGATCGCGCGACTACTGCCCTTGAGGCCGTGGGCAATGTGAGATACCGCGCTCTGGTCGTTTATGGACAGCTTTTCCCTTAATTGCCTGACTTGGTCGGGCGAACTCCGGACAAATTCGTCGAGAATCCGCTTGCGAAGCTCTTCGTTGCCGGCGCAAATGTCGTCTAAACGTGATCGATCGTAGGTCACGGCAACGTCAGACAAAGTTGGTTGACCCTCAACGCTCATGCTTCGCACACCCTCTCATGCCAATCTAGACCGCGAACGAGGCAACCGCCTCGTCAAGCGTCTCAAAGGTCTCAAAGAGACGAGTCATTCGAACGAGGTCAAAAAGCGACTTTACGTTCGGCTGAAGATTGCAAAGCTTGACATCTCCAGAAATCGCGTTTGCTTTCCTGAGAACAGAGAGCATCGCGCCGATTCCGGAACTGTCAACAAACTTGACGAACGAAAGGTCGAACACGATGTCCTTCTGACCTTCGAGTAATTGGCTCACATCGTTTCTAAACTGCTGCACATTGGATGCATCCAGTGCATCCCCTGTGACCTCAACAACGATGACATTGCCTCGCTTCACCGACTTTATTTCAACGGACATGGATATCCCTGGATTCTACTCGGGTTCTCGGACTCAGACGTGTTTCTACGGATGAAGTGCGATATGCCCAGCAACTGATCATAATAGGCTATGTCCGACCACCCACCAGAGACAGAAGCTCGAAGTCGCCAGGAACAGATCCTCATGCTGGCGAGCGAAGGACTTACTGACAAGGAGATTGCCGCCAGGCTGAAGCTCAGCCCAGAAACGGTCGGTACCTACTGGCGTCGAATTCTCTCAAAATACGCGGCGGCTAGCCGAACCGAAGTGGTCGCAAAAGTTGTCCGACTGCAAGCGGAAGCGGAGGTTGGGCACCTCACCCAGGTGAGCGAAGGCCTTAGAGAAGTGGCCGACCATCTGCTTGTAGTCTTGAGAGACCAGCGTTCGGAGCCTTCCGACCGAGAGGGCAAGTCCCCGGAAGCAACTCAGATTTTGGATGCGGTTCCAGATCTCATCGTGGCGGTAGATATCGAAGGTTTTACGACCTATACAAATCGTGCCACGGATGCCACGGTCGAGGCAGGTGAACCGTTTGAATGGGCACTTGATGTCGCGGACCGCGAACCCTTTCGGGAGCGCTTTGCGGAAGTATTGAGCGAAGGCAACCAAACAAGATTGCAATTATCCCTTTCAAACTCAAAAGGGGCCTCTAGCAGTTACGATACGATCATGATTCGACGAGCATCTGGCGGTGCTGTCCTAGCCATGAGGTTACTTTAATCTCTCAGGTTGGACTACCGTTCCTTAGCCTATCACAATTGCCAGTGGTAAAAACACCTTAGGTTGATGTACCATCTCAAATTATCTAGTCCTTTGCTGCGGCAACAGGGCAGTCTTTAGGCCGTCTCGGCCAGTCAAAGAAACTGACAGAACAATTGCGAGGTAGCGGATGTCTGAACCTCTGTCAGTAAGTTTGGGAGAGCATCGTCATGCGTTGGTTGGAACCGAGTCTTGTATGTATTATATTGGCTACCGCGCCAAGTGCCTTTGGCCGACCAGAGCATAACGCCTTCCTCAATTCGCCGGTGGCGAGTACTGACCAGCTCATCAAGCAGCTGCACAGAGACCCTCAAGTCCTCAAACGATACGAGCGACACTTCATGATGTCCGAGCCTACGCTGGTTCATTACTTCAAGGGACTGCACGTGGAACCGCTCACACAAGACAAGAGATACCTCGTTTACAACGTGGACGACGCATTCTCGATTAGGCATCGCCTTCTACATCTCAAGAAGGGCACGCTCGTTTTTGCCGACTCCTCCCACAAACCGATACTAAAACGAAGCTGCGGCAATCCGATGGTTGCTTACTTACCAGCCCTTGGCGAGAGTGCCCAGAAATTGCACTCCGCAGGTGGATCAGGCACCCCGGTCAGTACCCGAAGCGCCTCAAATCCAGGATCACTCGATGCGCTAAGTCAAGACGACTCCTCGACTTTGAACGCGATGGTGCCTCCAATTCCTGCCGACGCCCTGGTCGCCGACGAAGGCGTACCAGTCGGGAGCGCTCTCGTAATCACTCCTTCGCCAGCCTCACCGCTAGTTGGAACGGGACCCGTGGATGCGATTACCGGGCTTGGCGGAGGCGGAAGCCTGGGATTCTTAGCTCTGGCGGGAATCATTGGGGGCGTGGCGCTCAACCATGGTGGTGGTGGTGGCGGAGGCGTCATCCCAGCGACGACCCCTGAACCGGCTGCATATATCCCATTCGGCATCGGGTTAGCCGGAATGGGACTGCTAAGACGTCGCGCTCGAAAGTAGGCGGCGATCTTAGAACGTCCGATCCGTGGAACAATGGCGGAACATGCTACCGCTTTTGGTGTTCGCTCTCCTGACCGGAGAAATCCGGGCTCACGTGATCGTAAGGTCGGACAAACCGCTCAAGCGGTTCGTTCCTCAGGTGGCTTTCGGCGCAGGACTGGATGGTCACGAGCACGGAGATATCGCATCCATCTTCACACCCAATAACATCGAGGCCATGCAGTCAGTTGGGCTGAAATCGCTCAGCTATCGACTTAGGACCGAACTGGGAATCGAGGCGTGGCACTGGAACCCAGAGGGTAGGTGGAGCGACTCTAAGCGGAACCAAGGCTACTGGATCTCTAGTCGAAAGGTTTCCAAGCCGATCGAAGTCTCCTTTGGGTATTCCCTTCCAAGAAGGGGAAGCACGTTTGACCAAGCCAACAATCGCGGCTATTCTCGAATCGATGATGGCGACCTGTCGACGTTTTGGAAAAGCAATCCTTATCTGGACCAGCGCTTTACCGGCGAGCCAAACGCCAAGCATCCTCAATGGATCGTCATCGATTTTGGAAAATCGCAGAAAATAAATGCGGCCAAAATTCGGTGGGGGACTCCCTATGCGGTTCGATATCGCTTCGAGTACTGGGACGGCGCGCCACGAGTCGATGAAGTCGATCCGCCCTCTGGGGACTGGAAGCCGTTCCCGACCGGCTCGCGCACCAATGGCCAAGGTGGAGTAGAAACTCTCGCTCTTGCCGCGAGACCCGTCGGCGCTGAGTATGTACGGATTTGGCTGGATGAGAGTTCAAATACCGCTCCGCTCGGCAGCAAGGATGTCCGCGATCGACTCGGGTTCGCCATTCGAGAGCTGGGTGTCGGACGATTTGATAAAAAAGGGCGATTCCAGGATCTGGTGATTCACCGCAAAGATTCCCGCCAGACGGAACTCGTTGCTTCCTCGACTGACCCGTGGCATCGCGCCTCCGATCGCGACCGCGACGTGGAACAGCCAGGCTTTGACCTGATCGAACGATCTGGCCTGACGAGTCACCTACCCATGCTCATTCCGGTGCCCGTTCTATTCGGTGTCCCCGAGGATGCGGCCAACGAACTTGCTTGGCTGAAAGCACGTGGCTACCCGGTGAGGGGCGTGGAGATGGGCGAAGAGCCAGACGGCCAGATGACCCTCCCCGAAGATTACGCCGCCCTGTATCTTCAGGTAGCGGATCGTTTAAGGGCGGTGCAACCAGGTGTAACCCTTGGCGGCCCTTGCTTTCAAACGACCCAGCATGAGTTCCGTGATTGGCCGGATCCTCACGGTCAGCCGTGGTTACGTCGATTCTTTGCCTACCTGAAGAGCCGCAACCGATCGCAGGATCTTGGTTTCTTCTCGTTCGAGTGGTACCCCTTCGACGACGTGGCGGCAGACCCCGTCCCTCAACTTCTCTCTCACGACGAGTTGTTCTCCAAAACAATGGATCGACTCATGGCGCAAGGTCTCACTCACGACATCCCCTGGATGATCACTGAATACGGCTACTCCGCGTTCGCAGGCCCCTCGGAAGTCGAAATGCCCGGCGCCATCCTGAATGCCGACATCGTTGGCAGATTCCTGACCTTAGGTGGAGACACCTCGTTTCTTTATGGATACGAGCCGGGCGAAGTCATCAAGGAAAAGACGGGAGCCTGGGGCAATCTCATGGATCTACAGGGGGATCCCAGCGGAGGCGCACCGACGCGACTCTGCACTTACTACTCGGCATGGTTACTGACCCACGCCTGGTGTGGAGACCAAGCCAAGCCGCATGAACTCTGCGAAACAAACGTTCTGCAGGACAAGAAGCCATGGGTAGATGCCTACAGCGTGATTCGCCCCGATGGCCGTCTTGGCATCATGCTTTTGAATCGAAATCCCAAGGCAAACGCCCGAGTCGATCTCGAACTCCCCCTTGCCATGCGTTCAAGGCCGGGGGTTCTTTATCAGTACGGCAGCCGCCAATATGAGTGGAAGCGAGACGGAGCGAACGGGCGAGCGATTCGAAGCTTGCCGCCAAGTCGGGTCCAGATAAAGGACCCGACTCTGTTCAGCCTCCCTCCGTACTCGCTCACTGTTCTCGTCGTGGGTGGTTAGTTAAAGGACAACGAGGAGAAAGCAAAGGAGTACAGGGTCTCGTTCAAATAGCGCAGCGGGATGTCACTGGCGAGGGCCGGAAGAGTAGGCGAAAGCGAAGCCCCTTTGCTAGCCCACGCGAAACCACTGAATCCACCGAACGACGGCACGAGCCCTTGGTAGGCTCCGGTCTTAGGGAAGATGCGACCGAACAGCGATAGAATTCCTTCCAAGGAATAGGGACAGAACACGAGGTTGTCGGCCTGAGTCACGAGAAGTCCGTCCTCTGTCATCAACCGAAGACAGTCTCGATAGAATTCGTCGGTGAACAGGGCTTCGCTCAAGCCCCCCTCTTCATCCTCATAGACGTCGGTGCTGTCCGCCACGATCAGGTCGTATGGCTCAAAAGCCCTTTTCACGAATGCGAACGCGTCTTCAACATGAACCTTCACACGGGAATCCTCGAACGCTCCCGCGTTGAGTTCGGGAAGCGCCAATTTGCACGCCTCGATGACTCCGGGATCAATTTCCACCATGTCCACTCTCTCGATGGACGGATGCTTGCAAAGCTCACGAATCACTCCGCCGTCGCCGCCACCGATGACGAGCGCTCTCTTTGCATTCGGCAAATTCAAGAGCGGAATCTGAACCAACGATTCGTGGTAAGCATGCTCATCGAGTGAGGTGAACTGAATGTGACCGTCGAGCAGAAGCGCCTTACCGAACGTGTCGGTGTCGTAAATATCGATTGTCTGAAATTCGGTGTCCCGGTGGTGCAGTAAAGCTTTTACCGACACGTTGAGAGAGAATTTGTCTCCTCGGATCGGAATGCGCAACTCTGGATGGTCCATTTATAAGGAGGGTACCCGCGCAGGCCGTATACTCCACAGACCAACCCTTTCCTATGGCCGGCATTTTACAGACATCTGAAACCACCGAAAAAGGCGAATCTCTCTTTACAACCGAGGGAGATCTACGATCGACGGGCGCGCTGGGCGCATCCCGCTTGATCGTCACTGCCGACGAGGTTCGCCGGATGGAGGGGACGCCCCTCGGTGACGAACTTGTCGTCTCCTACCCCCTCAAGGAGTTGTCTAACCCTCGTGTTGAGGACCTAGTCGATGCAAGCGCCCTTCTCGCTGACTTCAAGGGCCAGACCGTGGAGCTGCTGCGCACAACGACGCGCCGCGCCCTTCAAGTTGCCGGCGCCGAGAAGAGACTCAAAGCGATTCTCGCGGGCGAGCCGATGCCCGAAATTGAGGACAAGGTTAGACTCTGTCCAAAGTGCGGACGACCGTTACCGGAACACTCCGACGTCTGTGAGGGGTGCATCAACCGTGGCAAGACCCTCCTACGTCTCTTCGAATACACCCGCCCTTACCGTGGACGCATTGTCTGGGGAACGTTCCTAACTCTTTGCGGAGCAGCGATCACCCTCGTCCCGCCTTACTTGACCCAGCGGTTAGTGGACGATGTCCTGCTTCACGGCCAAAGACCCGAGTTTGTTCCGATCGTCGTGTTACTCGTGCTCGGACAGGTCTCGGTAACCCTATTTCAGATCGCCAAGGGACGCAACGTCGCTTTCTTAGGAATGAACATCACGGTGGCAATTCGCCACAGCCTGTTCGAAAAGCTCCAGCAACTAAGTCTCAGCTTCTACGACAAGCGTAACGTCGGCTCGATCATGTCCCGGATGACGAACGATACGTCGGCACTCTACGACGTATTGATCGACGGAATTCCAGTCGTGCTCAACCAGGGCGCCCTTCTGATCGGAATCCCGATTGCCCTGTTCCTCATGAACTGGCACGTCGCGATCTGGGCGGTCGCTCCCGTCCCGTTTGTGCTCATAGCCGTTCGGTGGTTCCGACGACGGATGCATCGTGTATGGAGCCGGGTGTGGCACCAGTTCTCCCGCCTAGGCGGAACCATGAACGGCATTTTGCAGGGGACTCGAGTCGTAAAAGCGTTCCACGGGGAGACTCGAGAGGTTGCCCGGTTTAACCGCCGAATCACCGAACTCGCCCAAACCGGATACGATGCCGAGTCGAATTGGGCCACCTTCTTCCCGGCCGTTCAGCTCACGATGGCCATGGGTGTTGTCCTCGTTTGGTTCAGTGGCGGCCTCTCCGTCATGTCGAAAATGATGACGGTCGGCCAGTTGACCGCATTCATTGCCTATGTGGGCATGCTCCAACAGCCATTGATGATGCTCCAACGCATCATCGACTGGTCGACCCGAGCACTCACTGCAGCCGAGAGGGTCTTTGAAGTCATCGACACTCCGGTCGACATTCAGCAGGCGCCGGATGCAGTTCCAATGCCCAAAGTGATCGGCGGAGTTAAGTTCACCGACGTGCATTTTGGCTACGACAAGGCCCGCGAAGTCCTCCATGGAATCGATATCGACGTCGCGCCCGGTGAGATGATCGGCCTGGTTGGTCCTTCCGGCGCAGGCAAGTCCACCCTCATCAATCTTCTGATGCGCTTCTATGACCCGACTCAAGGCACCATCGAACTCGATGGAGTGGACCTTAGAAAGGTTGACCTGAACGACTTCCGTCGACAGGTCGGAGTCGTCCTTCAGGAGAGCTACCTCTTCCCAGGGTCGATTCGAGACAACATCGCGTACGGCAGACCAGATGCACCGCTCGAGGACGTCCTTGAAGCCGCCCAAGCCGCCAACGCCCACCACTTCATCGTGAATTTCCCCGATGGGTATGACACGTATGTAGGAGAGCGTGGGCAGCGACTATCAGGCGGAGAGCGACAACGAATCGCCATCGCCAGAGCCATCCTCCACAATCCAAAGGTGCTGATCCTCGATGAAGCCACGGCCAGCGTCGATACGGAAACCGAGAGGATGATTCAGGAAGCGATCGAGAACCTCGTGGAGGGTCGAACCGTTTTTGCCATCGCCCACCGCCTGTCGACCTTACGCAACGCGGATCGTCTCGTGGTCATCTCGGATGGCAAGGTCGCCGAGATGGGGACTCACACCGAACTCCTGGAAAAAGAAGACGGTATCTATCGCAAGCTCGTTGAGATGCAAAGTGAAGTCAACAAGCTTCGTGAGAACTTCATCGCGGAAGAATAGACAGCGGTGGTTTTGGACCAGGCGAAGCTGACTTACCGGGTGATGGAACTCCGTTCGACCAAACTCGAAGCGGATCAATTCTATCGCCGGCTTGGCTTCGAGCCTACGGATGAACATCTGAACGTGACCCACCGGCTCGAGCTACAGGAGTCGGAAGTTTGCAGGTCGGAGCCCCCCCGATCACGTTGAAAGATTCAAGCAATCGACCGGAGGGCTGAGTTATTTCAGTGTCCGTCCCAGGTTGAGGCGTTGCCGTCAGGAATGCCTGAAAGGTCGCATGGGAGATGATAAGTCGGGCACGGAAGTCCCTCACTGAAGCAACCACTGGTCGACGTCGACTTCAAGTCAGCGTTCTGACGCACATTCTTCGAGTGGCCGTCCGCCCAGGAGATGTTAAACCCTTGGTGGTGAAGAGGGTTTGCCGGAAAATTGGCGGTCGTGAACAGCGCTTGAGCGTCTGCCGGCCATTCCGATTTGCAGTAGGCCGAGTAGGAAGCTGGTACCGGATTTAGAACAGTCACGTAGGTGGCATCGAAAAACATTACGGTGTCAGCCGGCTTCGACAGTGAAGTGGCATTCACTACCTGAGCATATTGCTGTACGCCGTAGTCTGCCGCAAGCGCAGGATCCTCAAAAACCGTGAAGTTCGGCGCGTAAGAAGCAAACTTGAACGCACCTGCTGCCCGAAGGCCGACAGATGAAAGAATTGACGTCGGTTCCGTCCCGGCAAAGTTAATCCCAGGCATGTTGGACGGGCAAGTCAGGATTCCCGTGTTCTTCATGTAGGGCATCAAGGCGTCGTAAACCGTAAATGCTCGGTCACCGCCACCAAACTGAATGTTCGTTGAATCCATGTCGTAGACGCTTTGCGGAAAGACGTCGTCATAGTCGTTGATGTAAAGCATCGTCGATGTGCCAATCTGCTTACTGTTAGAAAGGCACTGGGTGGCCTTGGCAGCCTCCTTCGCCTGGGCAAAAACCGGGAACAGAATGGCGGCGAGAATCGCGATGATTGCGATAACGACGAGGAGCTCGATGAGCGTGAACGCTCGGTTAGACTTCATTGGCATTAGCTATCCTAGGCCGAAAAGGGCGTAAATAAGTTCATTAAGGATAAGTGATATCCTCCGGAAACCGCGAACGTGGCGTTCAAATACATCACAATTGCGGATTAAAGGGCTTCGTTAACCTTGTCCCTTTTTGTGCAAAGCCGACTCGGTGTATCGGTTACCTGCGTTCCACAATAGCCACTCGTTGTATCCGAGAGCGCCTGCCGCCTTGATCTGAGCTCGAACTTCTTCGGGTCCGTAGTGGTAGCCCAAAGAGAAATCCTGCAGCCACGGCCGAACCGACTTGTTTGGAACGCGCTTCTTGTAATCCCCCAACGACTTGGTGATGATCTCCGCCGGTGACCGATTCGGGTCCTTGATTCCGTACTCCCCCTTGTGAAAGTGGGAGGGGTATACCATCGGGGAAATCACGTCAAAGGGCGCCGCAAGTTTCTCGAGTTCTTGGCCGATCCCCTGATCCTTTTTGGTAGAAGAGATGATTCCAAAAATGTCCGCCGAGAAAACGTCTCCCCGAGCCTTGACCTTTTTACGGATGAACTCGGCAAACGACGCAATCACGTCCTCTGGTTTTGCCTTGGGATCGCTGTACTGCCCCTTCGACGGGAACACCTGAGTATTCGACTTACCTTCACTTGGAAATCGAACGTAGTCCAACTGAATCTCGGGGAAACCGATTTCCATCGCGTAATCCACCGTGTCGGCGATGTATTGCCAATTCTTCTGGTTGTACGGGTCGAGCCAAGAGTGTCCAGATCGATCCTTCCAAACTTTACCGCTTGCGACCTGCACTGCCATCTCAGGGTGCTTGGTCGGGAGAAGATTGTCTCGGAAGCAGGCCACTCGTGCGATGGGCCAAACGTTGTGCTCCGAGAGCAATGCCATTAGCTTGGCTGGCTTTGGGACCGCAAGATACTCCTTTCCTTCCACCTCGTCCGCAAGGGCGATATGCGTTGGGAAGTACATTTCGCCCGTGTCGCGAACGTCGATGACGACCGCGTTGATCTCCGTCTCATCCGTGAGCTTCATGACCTTGGCCATTTTCTTCGAGCTACCAGCGGACCATGCCGTCAAGTAGATCCCATGGACCGCATCCGGACGCTTAAACACCGGATTTGCCGCCGCCGGAGCGGTTGTCGGAGCGACCGACTTTTTAGTGGAAGCGACCGGAGCGACGTTTCCTTTTGAAGAACCGCTTACAACCGTATCGCCTGACTTGCTGGGCGCGCAAGAATAGAGTGAGCCGCATAAAATCGCCAGGATGGCAGCGGACGGAAGACGATGAGGCAGGTTCGAGGACATGGAAGTTATTGGATTGTACTTGGCGCGATGGCGCTGATTACCGGTTGCGGGCAAGGACTTGAAAAGGTCTCAAAAAGTTCCGAAATGAGTTCGGCCCCAGCCAAAGCGACTCCCAACACCACCCCGAATTCGGCGAAAGATTCGCTCTCGTCAGGTAAACCGGTTTCAGATCGGTCAGCGAACCCGAAGGGATCTGTCTTCATCCTTGAGTACCACCATCTGGGAATCTCTAAGGACACCATGTTTCGGTCACCTGACCAATTTAAGGGCGATTTAGAGCGACTTTACAAGATGGGTTTTCGACCAGAGACGGTCAACGACTACCTTAAAGGATCGACCGAACTGGCAAAGGGCGCCAGCCCAGCCGTTTTCACATTCGATGACTCGAATCCCGACCAGGTCAAGCTCAATCCAGATGGATCCCTTGCCAGCGACTGCTTCCTGGGAATCTGGCAAGACTTCACCAAGACTCACCCTGACTTTCCGATTCGAGCCACGTTCTTCGTGTTGCCGGACACCATGTGGGGGCAGCGAAAGATGCTCTCCGCCAAGCTGGACTTACTTCGCAAGCTCGGATGCGAACTGGCGAATCACACAATGACCCACCCGGTCCTTCGGAAACTCACCGACGAAAAGGCCGAGTACGAGATCGGAGAGGCTGAAATGCGGTTGGAGAAACTCGGAGTTGCCGCCCCTGCCAGCCTTGCGCTTCCATTTGGAGTCTCACCCCATAACAAAGGTATTTTGTCGGGTTTCGACTATCAAGGAAAGCACATCGCGCCGAAAGCGGTGTTTCTCGTTGGGGCAAATCCAGCGCCACCGGTATCGAGTCCCAAGTTCAACGGACTGCGTGTGCCACGAATTCAGGCCTGCGAGGGACCATTCGGAATTACCTACTGGCTCGACCAAGTCGATTCGAACAAAGTAAAGCTCTTCGTCGCCGGGTAGCTGGCTGAGAAAGGGAGGGATGGCCATCCTGGCCAAGAATTGCGCCCGCCAGTCCGTTGGCATAGTTTAGGACGGATCAAGGCGTCCGAACGAACCGACTAAATCTCGATGATCATGCCATCGAACCCTGGTTCGATGTTGTGCGGACCCAAAACGCGCTCCAAGTCGCAGTGACGCGCTCCACCCGAATGAGAATGGTGGGTTGTCACTACCTGCGAATCGGGCCTCAACGTCCCGACCTCACGCAGCATCTGCACTGTTCGCACACAAGCCTGGATGTCGAGATGTCCTTGGTAACCGCTCGGGGCAAAACCGTCCGTGCATTCAATCACCAATGCGTCTAGAACGACCGTCTTAAGGAAATCGAAAGTTGTCGCCGTCCATATCCCGGTATCGGTGGCATATAGCAGTTTCTGGCCATCCCGCTCGATCAGCAAGTTGTGACAATCTTCTCCCTCAATATGGTTTGCCTGAACCGGCGTGATGGTGAATGGGCCATGGACGTAAGTCTCAAATGACTTCGTCTGTATCACTTCCATCGGCCACTCGGGATATCGGGCCTTGATGATGCCAATCACTGCCTCGTTCGCATAGATCGAGAAGGGCAGGCTATCGGCTGAGACGAACGGGAAGAGCGCGTACTGAATCTCGCTCACTGCGCAATGATCCTCGTGGCTATGCGTAAACACCAGTCCAGTCCAGTCACGCGGGTCGATTCTGTCCCGAATAACTTGCATGGCCGTCTCTGGAGGGAGGTCGATCTTCAGCACGCCGTCGACCACTGCCGCCGCACGCGTTCTCACGTCCTTACCTCCATTGGCCCTAGCGTAACGGCTCACCTCATCATTTGAGAAGAGACCAGGGATGCCATCCGCCCCGCCAGTTCCAAGGAGTCTGATCTTCATTTCAAAAGTCGTTAAGGCTCCAAAGAACGAGTCCACTTTGAATCTTAGGGAAATAGTACGTGCTCTTTTGAGGCATTCGCTCACCCCCTAGGGCAATAGTCTTCATGTCGCCAACGGTTGGTGGGTTCATGAGCCAAACCATGGCCGCTCCTGACCTTGCAACAGCCAGTGCCTCCGAATCATCACGTGTAAATTTAAGCCCCTCCACTCCTTTGACGCCAAGAACCCGACCGAGGATCTCCTCGTGTAGGACCGTCACATCGAGGTGGCGAAGCGCTTCGCTCGACTGGGAATCCAAAGATCCGTAAAGGGCATCTGAATCCTTTGGCGTCACGACATACGCGTCGCCATTGGAAAACACCACGCCAAGAGCACACTGACTCTTCTCGCCAAAGGGTCGAATTGCCTCGAACACTTCCTCGGCAGGAACTGGAGCCAAATCGAATCCAAGCGAAAGATTCTTGATGGTCTCTTCCGGTGTGTGAGGATAGTTCGAAAGAATTCGGTGAGTCGGCAAGAGAACGAGACCAGGATCTGACATTGACGTGAGAGCGATTGGCATGTAGTCTTCAGCGATCTCACCTTCTGCCTCCCGAATCCCTTCACGAAAGCTCAAAGCCGTCTCGTAGCGATGGTGTCCATCGGCGATCCAAATGGTTTTGTTGGACAGTAGCTTCGCGACCGTCGCAATCGACGTCGGATCCGTAATGACCGCCAGAGAATGGAAGACCCCTTCCTCGTCCGTCGCCTCGGCTAGAGTGGCCACCGGAGCATTCGACAGAACTTTTTCTACCAGGTTCTCGGCATCTTCGAAGAGGCCAAAAATCGTCTCAAGATGCGCTCGCGTAGCCTCCAGTATGCGGAGCCGATCCTCTTTGTGCTTAGGAAAAGTGTGCTCGTGCGGTAAGACGACTCCCGACTCGAAACTCTCCAGCTTCAGCAAGGAGATGAATGAGGTTCTCGTGTATTCATGCCTCTGCCCGGGGACCGTGAACCGCTGGGAATAGCGATAGAGTGCGGGTTCTGCCTCTGGCTTCAGCACCCCGTCTCGCCGCCACTGCGACAACGCAGCCGCGCTGCGAGCGTATTTTACGTACTTGCTTCGGTCGTCGGATTTCGCTTCCGGCAGAGTCAAGTGGACGACGTTGTGGGGATCCTTATCCGCATAGGCTTCCCTCTGCGCTGGGGTCAACACGTCATAAGGCGGAGCGATCAACTTCTCCAAGTCCCTGTCCGCACTAAATCGAAGCCCTTTGAAAGGCCGAATCAACGCCATTAGTGGGGGAGTCTACCAGTCCTCGTTTTCGAGGAGCGGTAGACTGGTCCCCCGTGGCGCTGCAATCGGTTCTCAAATCCCACGCCGAGCGTGTGGATGCCCGTCTGGACGTTCTGCTACCTTCGGCCGCCAGTCCACCGCCCGAACTACATCAGGCAATGCGCTACTCCTGCCTCGCGCCCGGAAAACGACTCAGACCCGTCCTGTGCTTGGCCGCTTCCGTCGCCGTTGGCGGGCAAATCGAAGATGCGCTGGACGCTGGATGCGCGATCGAGATGGTTCACTGCTTCTCGCTCATTCATGACGACTTGCCAGCCCTAGATGATGACGACCTCAGACGCGGCCTCCCAACGTGTCACGTCAAATACGGGGAAGCCATCGCGATTCTTGCCGGCGATGCCCTGTTTTCGCTTGCCTTCCATACGATGACCGGACTGACGTCGCCACCCGAGAGAGTGGTCAAGGCGATTCGATCCCTCACCCGAGCAACCGGCTCCGACGGGTTAGTTGCTGGCGAAGCAATGGACCTCCTCAGCGAGGGAAAGCCGGTGGAATTGGAAACCCTGATTGCGATCCACCGGATGAAAACCGGGGCACTCATTTCCGCAAGCTGCGAAATAGGGGCAATTCTCGGAGGTGGATCAGCTTCCCAAATAGAAGCACTGCGAGAATACGGCGAGCAGATCGGCCTCGCCTTCCAGATTGCCGACGATCTCCTTAATGAGACCTCGACCCCAGAGCAACTCGGCAAAGCGGCGGGTTCAGATCGAGAACGGCAGAAGATGACCTACCCGGCGCTTTACGGCCTTGAGGGCTCAAGAAACGCCGCCCTGAGGGCGGCGGAGCGGGGCATCGAATGCTTACAGTCAGTGCAGGACACCGGCGGCATCCTCGAAGCGCTCGCACGGTTTTCGGTCGAACGGCTGAACTAAAACGAAAACAGGGCGCTCCGCGTGGCGGAGCACCCTGTTTGTTTGCTCGATGGATCTCCTACAGCTTGACGACCATCTGGGCAAAGAACCAGTAGGACTGTTTCGAAGCCCCGCTTCCAGTGAACGCCTTGAGGTAGTTCCCTGGAATAAAGTCGGCGACGCCGACAGTGAGAGTAGAGTGCTTTCGGAACGTCCAGCTTGTGTCGAAGTCGACTTCCTGTCCAACACTTGAACCCTTACCGCCCGTTGCATCGATCAGCGAAGTCGATCCGCTCTTGTTGACCGTATCGTTCTTGTTGATCCAACCGCCGGTCGGGTCGTAGAGCGAGAAGTTGTACCATCCAAGCGAAGACTTGAGCGTTTTCGAGGTCTGGTAGTTGAGAACTAAGTTGACCTCTTTCACGTTGGAAAGACCTTGGTTATCGGATGCTCCATCGAACGCGTGGTGACCACCAAAGAAGTTGGTGAACTGGTTTGTTCGGTGAGCGTTGCTGCCACCGCTGGCGATATCGCCTTCCACGGTCGCGGAAAATTTCGAAGAGAAGTTCCTCGTGACCTTGACGCTGGATGCGAACGCCTGAACGTCCTTCGCACCCCAAGTTCCCAGCTGTGCCATACCTTCGATCGAGAATCCTAATCCTCCAACCTTGCCCGTAAGGTACTGGTCGAACGAGTAGAGATCCAATCGGCTGCCAGCGAGGTTTTCGTGCTGGAAGAAAGCGAGTGTCTTTCCGTAACGAGAATCGACATCGAACCCGGTCAAGCGAGCCTCTCGGTCTTCCTTGCCGTTTGTTCCTAGCGACGCCGCAAAGATGTCGCCCTCTGGGCCCTGGAATCGGACACCGTCCCAAGTCGTGGAGATGTTATTCCAATTGCTTTCTTCCAACATGCGCAGGCTGCCAATGTTGAGTCTCTGTCGACCAACCGTGATCTTGCCATCACCCTCCGGAATGTTGACGTTTGCGAGAAGCAAATCGCTGTTTTCTGTCGAGTTGTTCCCGTTGTGGAACCAGCCAAGATCGTGGCTGTATTGGTAAACGACCTGACCCGTCAGATTGTTTACCTTGAACTTGACACCTGGTCGAATTCGCGAAAAGAGGTCGCTTCGGTTATCGGCAACGGCGTCGCTGAAACCCTTGTTCGTGCGGCGCTCGAATCTCTCTCGATCGTCAAAGGTCGGCGTAAGCGTGAGCTTACTGCTTGCGGCATCATCAGCCTTGATAGCCAATGAGTTTGCGAAGGCTGCGATTGCGAATCCTATACCAAATGTCATCCGTGATTCTCCAATAACTAGGGTCTAACCCGATATTTTTAATGGTCCCTTAACCGGAAATCCTACCTAACTCAACATTTTAATCGCATCACCTAAAAATGCTCAAATTCTGCCTAAGCTAGCCCTACAGAAATCACAGAATTGGGCAAGTCCTCTAGTTCTCGGACCGTTTTCTCGGGATCTGATCCGAGAATGGCCCTAAACAACGGAGATGCCATCAGCGTAGTGACGATAGCCATGATGACAAGCATCGTGAATAACGTGTCTGAAATCACGTGCTGCTGACGCCCGATGTTTAGGATGATGAGTTCCATCAAGCCACGTGAATTCATGAGCGTTCCGATCGCACTGGCCGATCTCCATGACTCTCCAGACATTTTTGCCGCCAGGGTACACCCGCCGAACTTCCCAATCATTGCTGCCGCGCAAGCCAATCCACAAATGCCCCAAAGCGTCGGAGTATTGAGCAAACCGAACTTTGTGCTTAGGCCCGAATACACAAAGAAGAAAGGAAGGAAGCAGCCCACCGTAAGAGGTTCAATCTTGTTTCTTAACGCGGCGACCAGCTTGCCGCGCGGCATCGCCGCGCCTACCATGAACGCCCCAAATACCGCATAAACGCCAATCGCGTCGGTGATGTAGGCTCCCGTAAAAAGAAATAGCATCGCGGTGAGAAAGGTGCCTTGGGAGAGTGGTTCGCCGAGGTCAACCTTTGCCGCAAGTCCAGACATCAATTTCTTACCCAGCGTAAAGACGATAATGCCGAACAGGATTCCCCCGCCAATCGCGTACAGCGCAAATTTGGAATCGTGTTTGTAGGAGGCCAATACCACTGCTAGTAGGGCCCAGGCAGTGACATCGTCTGTGGCTCCCGCCCCGAGCGCTAACGTTCCCATCGTTGTTTGGGCGATGCCGCGCTCCACCAGGATGCGGGCTAACATCGGGAAAGCAGTAATGCACATGGCAGCTCCCATGTAAAGAGCGGCTTCCGGGATCGTCACACTTGATGCGAACAGATCGGTACGCCCGGATGACAGGAGGAAGTAGGCCAATGCAGCGCCCAGCCCAAAGGGAAGGATGATGCCGGCCAATGAGACGCTGATCACGCCCTTCACCCGTTTGGAAATGAGTCCGATGTTGAACTCAAGACCGACCGTGAACATGTAAAGGACGAGTCCAATTTGGGCGATAACGTACAGAACCGTCATCGAAGGATGCTTTACCTCCGCGCCGTTGAACTTACCGATCACTCCGCTCGGAAAGACATACTTCTGAAGCTCTGGAAAGAAGGCGCCGAAACATGAGGGACCCAGAATCACACCCGTGACCATCTCCATGACCACCTGGGTTTGACCGAGAAACTTGGATCCGAACCAACCTACTACTTTGCAAGCACTTAAAATAAGAATGATCTGCACCAAAAAATGCAGCATGAGATCAACATCGGTCATCCGTCCATTTTCCACCGAGTTCTCATTTTTGGACCGCCTTTACCGCGAGGTCCTGAATGTAATTTGTCTGGGACTAAGAGAAGCGCTCACTTTGACCAGGTAACCGTCGCCAGTAATCGTCCTCTCGCCAGCAATTTTCCGGGCCCAAATCGCAGATGCTGAGATCGTTGACTCTAGAGCGCGGAAAGGAGCGAGCCGATTTTTCACCACCATGCTTTCTCCACGAACTAAATGGACTGCCGACAGCACCGTTCGGGCTTAGGCGTGCACAACAGGATGATTTTCCGGTGAGTTTCAATTTGACTCGTCCTAGACGTCATTCTAACTTAGAAACTTGCCCAACATCCTCTGCTCACCCGACCGGACTCGCGAGTTTGGCCTCAGCAATACTCTTGCGAAACTTCAGGCGCGCAACCCTCCAAATCTCAAGTTGATTGCCGTTCTCGACCCGCCTTGGTATCATGGGCGCCTCAGGCAAGCTGGTTCATGTTCAAGAGCAGAATCTTTACGATCTGGTACTTCACGGCCCTTACCGTGTGGGGAGCGCTATTTGCAGCTCTCAATAGCATTCAGTTTCTTTTCGAACACTGGTACTACCCGGCAATCATGGTGGTTGGAGCGTTCGTGGCCGGGTTTACGCCAGAGGGAGGCGGAGCCGTTGCATTTCCCGTGCTCAGCGTGTTTCTGCACATCGACCGTGTGCTTGCCCGAGACTTCTCCATGATGATCCAGAGTATTGGGATGACCAGTGCGAGTATCTGGATCCTCACCAACAAGGAAACGGATAGACGCGACTATCGGCCGTGCTTTGTGTTTGTCCCCATGTGCATCGCGGGGATGGTGGCGGGATTCCAGTTCTTCCAGCAGATTCCCGTCTACATCATCCAGGCACTTTTTGTGAGCCTAAGCGCCACATTCGTGACCGCCTATTATTTCAGCGACCATCGCGGTACACAGACGCGTTTGACCATAGGCTCAAAGCTCGACGCCGCTTATCTCGGCGTCATTTTGATTGGCGGCGGAATCGTGTCCAGTCTCTTTGGCACCGGGGCAGACATCCTGCTGTACATGTTTCTGATCACCCGGTTCAACATGACCGCGAAGATTGCCGTACGTATCAGCATCGTATTGCAGGCATCGCTCAGCATTTTTGGATTCGCCTACCGGGCGATTATTGACCAAGGCCCACATGGTCTCACGAGTTACCAGATTAGAACGTGGCTCTGTGCATTTCCGGTCGTACTTTTTATGGCTCCTTTTGGCGCCTATATACTTGCTCGCCTCCACGTGAACTGGATGCTCCGAGGGATTATTGCCCTCAACATTTTTCAGTTGGCCTGGTTCGTGGTCAAAGACTATAAGGTCGAGAAGCTTGAAGCTGCCGGAGTATTCACCACAATTCTCGCGGCGACCTTCTACTTCGCTCTCAAGCATGTAGCCCAAATGCATCTGGATGCGGCGTTGCTACCTCCCCGTGAATAGCTTTGGAACTGGCCGAGCAATTTGCCAAACCGCCCACCGCCCCTGCCAAACAGCGATAGAATCACTTCCAGATGTCTGCCGCTCACGAGATCGAAGTCCTTATCCGCGCCAAGTATCCCATTCTCTATGTTGTCTCTTGGGAAGAGCGGCGGTTGGAGGACACCCTATCCACGATCTGCCGCGGCCTCAACCGCACACTTCACACCTGGTCCGTCACCCAAGGCATTCGCCCGCCCGTCGTCCGGAGCTCGGGACCGCTAAAACCCTCTAGCCTCTCCCCCGAGCTCGAAGCCCTCGCCCAGGTGCACGAAGCGGCCGAATACACCACCTTTATGCTCAAGGATTTCCATCCTTACATGAAGGACTACCGGGTCACCCGCTTGCTGCGCGATCTGGCCATCCGGCTCCGAAGTCGCGCCCAGACGCTCATTCTCACTGGCCCCGTCCTCAACCTTCCGCCTGACCTTGAGAAAGACATCACTGTCATCGACTTCCCCCTCCCGGGGTACCCGGAAATCGAGGTCACTCTCAGCAAAATCATTGAAGCGGTTCGCGACAATCCGAACCTGGACGTCACGATTGACGCTGCTACCCGAGAGCGCCTGGTGAAATCCGCTCAGGGGCTCACCCAAGACGAAATTGAATCCGTGTTTGCCAGATCGTTGGTCGAAAAGAAGAAGTTCGACGTCACCGTCATCCTCGAAGAGAAGAAGCAGATCATTCGCAAATCGGGCCTCCTCGAATATTACGAGCCGGACGCGCGACTGAACGACGTCGGTGGACTCGACCTCCTCAAGGAATGGCTCAGCAAGCGCACCAACAGCTTCACCGACAAAGCCCAAGCCTTCGGCCTACCTGCTCCCAAGGGCATCTTGCTTCTGGGAGTCCAGGGTTGCGGAAAGTCGCTCTGCGCCAAGGCGGTCGCTGCCCAGTGGAATCTTCCCCTGTTGCGCCTCGACGTCGGTCGTATCTTCGGGTCATTGGTCGGTCAGAGCGAGGAGAACATCCGCAAGGCGATTCGGGTCGCCGAATCGGTAGCGCCCTGCGTCCTGTGGGCAGATGAATTGGAGAAGGGGTTTGCCGGTCTGGGAAGCGTCAGTGACAGCGGCACCACCGCCCGGGTGTTCTCGACGTTTCTGACCTGGATGAGCGAAAAGACCTCCCCGGTTTTCCTCATCGCGACCGCAAACGACGTCACCACGCTCCCACCGGAGATGCTCCGGAAAGGACGATTCGATGAGATCTTCTTCGTCGACCTGCCTTCCCAAGCCGAGCGCGAGCAAGTCTTCTCGATTCACCTCTCAAAGCGGAAACGAGACGTCGCCAAGTTCAATCTCAAAGCCCTCGCCAAGGCTACCGATGGCTTCAGCGGAGCTGAAATCGAGCAAGTCATCCTCGGCGGGCTCTATGTCGCTTTTGATGCTGGCCGCGAGCTCCTTCAAAAAGACATCATCGCCGAGGCAAAGGCCACGGTGCCCCTGAGCGTCATGATGTCGGAAGAAATCGATGAACTAAGAACCTGGGCCGAAATGCGCACCCGCCCCGCGTCTGGTCGAAAGCACGAAAAAGCGGATGAGGCGGAATAGATCCTGGCGAACCCACTGCCTTAGGTTTCAGGGGACAAGAGCGCTCAGCGGGACCGTTCTGGGCGATATCCGAAGTCCCGCACGCTCAAAACCCAGGGCCGGGGAATACAGCCTTCCGGAGTTCCCACCGCCCTGGGGAGGCACGGCGACCCCAGGCGGAGGATGATCAGAGTATCGCGAAAGTCGAGGAGCTCGTAAAAGGCGCCCTCGCCCGCTCCCCGGCCGGAGGCCGCCTAGGCGGCTCGCTTCAAAACCGTCTCCTGATGAGTCATTCCTGTATTGAAATGGCTCACCAGATCCTTCAACTCGACGCTTAGCTGACTCAGTTGATGTGCCGCCGAACTCACTTCTTCGACCGACGCGCTCAACTCCTGAGCGCCGGCCGCCGACTCTTCGCTGACTGCCGCCACGTTAGAGATTGTGCTTCTCACACGGTCTGTTCCCGAAGCCATCTCGTCCGAAGAGCCAACATTGTAGCTTGCGCTTTCTGCCACCTCAGTCATCTTTTCGTTGGCACTGCGAGTCAGAGCGCCTAACTCCGAAGCCCGCGCGGCAACGATTTTAGACGAGGCGAGAATGTCCTCGAGCGCCTTGCCTGCCCTCTGGGTATGAGCCACCCCTTCCGCCACTCCGATCGAAGTTCCTTCAATCGCAAGCACCGTCTCGGATACCGTCATCGTCACGCCATCAATCAGAACCGTGATCTCCTTTGTCGATTGGGCCGCCTTTTCGGCAAGTTTTCGAACTTCGTCTGCCACCACTGCAAAGCCGCGCCCATGTTCTCCAGCACGCGCTGCCTCGATCGCCGCATTCAGCGCCAACAGGTTCGTCTGCTCCGAGATCGCCTCGATGCTTTGAACGATGCGGCCAATCTGCTGGCTCTTCGCCTCAAGGTCCTGCACCTTCTGAGAAGAAGCTTCCGCCTGGGCTCGCACGTGGTCCATGGTCGACACGATGCCCGAAACGGTATCGTAACCGGTCGAAGCGGACTCCGACATAGAGGTTGCCGCATCCGCAACGCCCGAAATTCGCCCCTGCGTCTCCGCGAGAACGTTAGCTGCCCCTTGGATCGCTGCCTGTTGCTGACGGCTGCTCGTCTTAACGGAACTGACCATCGAGTTCAGTTCCTCAACAATTGACGCCGCATCAATGGACTCACTGGCAAGTCGCTCGCTACCTTGAGCAATCTCTGCAGACGCGATTCGGCTCTGGTGGCTACACTGAGCCAACTCTTCGCTCGTCGCCGCTACCGTGTGAGCGCACTTCGCGATGTTGTCAACCATCGCCGCCAACGAAAGACGGGCAGCATTGTATGACTCGATCGACTGATCGATGCGTTCCAGCGTCACATTGAAGGTGGCGGCCATACGCCCCACTTCGTCACGGGAGGCGTGCGGCACGGGAGTTACGGAATGAAGCACCGGGGACGTGAGGTCGCCCAGGGCCAGAGCCTCAAGACCTCGGCTCAACTCGCTCACGCTTTCATCGCTGAGCTTCACGAGTCTCGAAGCCACTTCGGAAATCGGTCGGATGATGCTGTTGGAGATAAAGAGGCCCAACAGTGCTCCAAATGCGAGAGCGATCGCAGTCAAGGCAATGACAATCTGAACGGCGGTCTTAGAAGAGGCGTCCGCACGCTTAGCGATCATTTTCGCCTGCTTAATGTTCCAGTCGCCCAGGGCAGTGAGTGGTGGACGCAGTTCGTCGCGAAACACGTTCCCCAAGTCGGCATCGACGAGCTTAAAGCCCGCCTTCTGGTCTGCGCCCAGGACTACCGGCATGCACTGCTGCCAGAGCGAAGTGTAGTGCTCCCAAGCGGCTCGCAAGGCGGCGATATTCTTCTTCTCAAACGGATCCTTTGCGCTCTTCTCGTACGCGTCGAGTGCCTCGTTGGCGAGTTTCTCCGCGCCGGTCTCGCGTGGAAGAACCTTGTCGATCTTCGTGCGGCTCACACCCGTCAAGCGGAACTGCACGGTACGCGCCATCGAGGCGTTGTAACTAAACTTATTGAGCTGGGCTGTCGCGGCAAGAGACCCGTCGGTGACTCGGTGAACCCCGTCCTTCAACTCCACGAGGGTGTTGAGTGCGAACACACTCACGACCACCATAAAGCCCAACACTAGCCCAAATCCTAATGCAAGTTTAATTCTCAATCCTAAATTCGCGAATATCTTTGTCATTTTCCGCACCTTCCTGCCATTTCCACGAGCCGTGCCTTAATTTTCGGTCGCCCTTCACTGCGCCCGGCGTGGCAAACCTTGCGCCAGAGACCGCATCAAAACACCTACTGCAACTCACAAGTACTTAATCGGCTTCCCGTATATCCAGGGATTGTTGGAAGATATACAGGGATATCTTAGGGAAAACTT
This sequence comes from uncultured Armatimonadota bacterium, assembly GCA_903904815.1. Classification (GTDB taxonomy): domain Bacteria; phylum Armatimonadota; class Fimbriimonadia; order Fimbriimonadales; family Fimbriimonadaceae; genus Fimbriimonas. Next base: position 50,972 of record CAIVDU010000048.1, on the reverse strand, counting down.
TTCTGCTCGCTGTCCTCATTTGTGATGACAAAAGAGGACTAACACACCATTAGTAGATTTCCCGTCGGCTTCGGTATGCTTGCCGAATGCTGGTTACGTTGCTTCTTCCCGCGCTCTCCGTCGTGCGCCAGGGACCCACGACACCGACGGTCTGGTACGGCCCGGCTACCGCTAGTTTCCACTCCGTTTTCGATGGCGACCCGTACGATCCCGACCAAAACGACGTTCGTGTGAAGTTCACGGGTGAGCACGGGGAGAGCTACGAGAGAATCGCCTACTTCGATGGAAACGGCTACTCGGCAATCCTGGTCGCCCCCACAAGAGGCAAGTTCAAGGCCGTGCTGAACCGCAACGGCAAGATCGCTGAACAATCTCCCGACGAAGGTTCCGTAACCCTCACGACCCCTATACCCAACGGTTTCATCCACCGCGACCCAGTCCACTCAAATCGATTCCAGTGGGACAGCGGCCAACCCTATTTCCCAGTCGGCATCGACTTGGCATGGGCGGCGGGAGGAATTAGCCTCACCGACCAGATTGCCAAGGTCGGCGCGGCTGGAGGCAACTGGGCTCGAATTTGGGCCTGCGCCTGGGACGGCAAGAACCCCTGGTGGCCGAACAACGACCCAAGAGCCATTAAGAACCAAATGTGGCTGCCCGCGCTCCAACAGTGGGCAGGCGTCGTCGCCGCTTGCGACAAGGCATCCCTTCCCTTTCAGTTCACATTGTTCCACCATGGCGAGGTCTCTTCCACGACTGATCCGAACTGGCCCGACAATCCCTGGAATGCCGCCAAAGGCGGGTTCCTAAAAGACCCGTCCGACTTCTTCACCGACCCCGAGGCGAGACGCCGGGCTAAGATCTGGCTCCGCTATGCCGTCGCCCGCTACGCATCGTCTCCCAATGTCCTGAGTTGGGAACTGTTCAATGAGGTCCAATGGGTCGACGCGATGAAGACCCGGTCGGCCGATGTCGCCACCTGGCACAAAGAGATGGCGGACTACCTCCGTTCCATCGACCCCTATCACCACCTGGTCACCTCTAGCTCGACACTCGACTATCCGGACATCATTGCTCCGCTCGACTATCTCCAGCCCCACACCTATCCAGCCGACATCGCCTCCTCGATCCTCGGCACACCTCTTCCCAGTGGCAAACCGGTCTTCTACGGTGAATTCGGCCCCGGTGGTAAACAGGATTCTCGCCAGGCCATGCGAGACGGGCTCTATGCGGGAATGCTGGCGAATCAGGCCGGTGCCGGGCAGTATTGGTATTGGGACGTAGTGCAAAAGGAAAATCTCTATTCCGAACTCACCACGGGCCAGCGAATTGCCAACCTCACCGGAATTGCCAACCATCCCGATGCGCACCCATCTCGGCTGACCGTCTCTGCCCCTGGCGGTGGCGATCTCGTCCTCCGTCCTGGTGGCTCTTGGGCCAAGGCAACCAAAATTAGCTTCAATCTCCCAGAGGAAGCCAGCCAAAAAGACCTCGGCGGACTCCCATCTTACATCCAGGGAGCCTCTCACCGAGACATGTTCCCCGGCCCCATCGAACTGAAATTCACCCTGACGAAGCTAGGCACGCTTCAGATCAAGGTGAACCAGATTTCTCAGGGCGGGGCGTCCATTGAGATCACCGACGGCGGACAGCCTCTCACGTCGAAGGTCTATCCTCCTTCCGATAAGAACCACACCGTCGACGAAACGATCTCAGTACCGCTTCACCCCGGCGCTCATGACCTCAAGATCGCCAACTCAGGCGCGGACTGGTACACCCTGACTAGCATCTCCGTTCCCGGACTCGGCTCCCCCGTGCGGGTGACAGGACTGGAAGAACTCGACTGGTTCATGGCTCGTGTGACCACCGCCGAGGGGATCGCCACCCCACTCCCCGTCAAGATCATCGGTGCCGCCCTCCAAGACGGCGCCTACAACGCAACAATCGTCGACCTGAACACCGGCAAAGAAGAAACCACGACCGTGTACGTGAAAAACTTCACAATCGCCCCCCTCTCATTCACACCAAAGGACTCGATCCTGTTCCTAAAAAAGAAGGCCTAGGCGCCTCGAAAGCGGCGATCACCCTCCGTTACGCCAAAGGCGTTAGATATGTTAGCGAATGGGTTGAACGACTCTGGTCGGTCTACCCTGGTAATGGGTTGAACGATTCCGGTCGGTCTACCCTGGTAATGGGTTGAACGACTTCGGTCGGTCTACCCTGGCGAAGCTTTGACCGACTCCAGTCGGTCAAAGCTGGTAAAGGTGACTGCCCGCCCAGAGGCAAATCCCGTCCGACTATTCCACTTTTCCGCCACCCCTTCTCAGCGACCGCCAGCCAGATGCGTTGTTCATACGAGTCTGGCGGGGACGGCGGAGACACGATTCACGGAGTATCGCAAAAGTCCCGGAGGTCGTAATGGGCACCCTCGCCCGTCACTCCACGGCCGACGGCCGCTACCGAGGGCCGCGCCCGAAGCGACTCAAACCTCAAACTCAACAACCACTGGCCAGTGATCGCTCACTAACGGTGAGCGGATCACCCGGCCCGACACCGGCGTGACCTCCCGCCCAAAGATGTAATCGATCCGGCCACAGGGTTCGCCTTTAAAATCGTTGTAGGTATCGCCGCTAGCCGGGGCCATGTCTTTGAACTCCGCTTCGAGCACCGAATCGAAAAACTGCTCGTTCATCTCGGCGTTAAAGTCTCCGCAAAGGAGAGACTTTCCATGGATCCGGTCCAGCACGACAGCTACGCCTTCTTGGCGAGCAAGCGCCGACTCGTGGTCGAGATGGACGTTGGCGATCAAAAGATCGCCGGTATCGACCCAAGTGCAGATCCGGGGTAAGCGTGCTCCCCAGCCGCGAGAGCCAGGTACGTCGGGCGTCGGCGAGAGCCAGAACGTGTCCGATCGCCGGGCGGGAAGATCCTTCAAAAAGATAGGCGCGTACTCCCCCGCCGATGCTCCATCATCCCGACCAGCCCCTACCCAGGTGTAGCCGGGAAGCCACTTTGCTATCTCGAGAACCTGAAAGTGAAGGGCTTCCTGAAGGCAAAGAATGTCGGGATCAAGCGCCAGAAGCATCTGCTGCAGTCCATCGCGCCGATTTTTCCACTCAAACGGCCCATCCGCCGCCGTCCCATACCTGATATTGAACGATACGGCCTGCATTTACCGATTCTAACAGCACCCCCCTTGCACGTGCTCACCGCGCCGGGTACCATAATGGACGCATTGCCGCATAGCTCAGTTGGTAGAGCAGCTGACTGTTAATCAGCGGGTCACAGGTTCGAGTCCTGTTGCGGCAGCCACCTCTTCAGGTTCAAAACCTCGTCCTAAGGGCGGGGTTTTCTTGTTTATTGTTTTGGTGTGTACTCAATTGTCCACTCAGGCCAATGGACCTTTTCGGTCCCCGAGGAATGGATGCGGTCCCTCCTTTCAACAGGCATAGCTTCGGTATCGGGTTGATATTCAACGCGTCGATGCCAGATTCGCTCCGCTTGTCGGCCCATGCTAAGGAAATCATTCGGCAATCGCAGGATGCGTCAAAAAGGTGGAGCGCCGGTTGTCAAATATCGCTTTCTCAGAGTAGAATACCTTTTAGAGGACCATAAGCGGTCGATCTTTACTGAAGCGGTACTCAGGATAGGCGTACATATATCTCACGGCGAATTTATGGCGCGACGCGATATGAACTCATTAGATGGCATCGGCGGAGTTCTCGAGACAGGCATGGGGTGGGAAACCGGGGATGGAGACGGCAGTTACAAGCGAATGGAACGAATACCAACTGTGGAAAGCGCTCAAGGCCAAGAACATGCGCAAGGGCTTTGCTTTTGGCGTCGTAAACATTTTTACCGCTATTGTGTATCTGCGCCTGCGCAACTCCGCTCCAGACGATCAGATATTCATTCTCCTAGTGATTGATGCCGTCGTTAGCTACGCATCGGGAATCGCAGCAACGGTCCTTCTCTGTCGAGCAAAAGGTTTGGGGTCCAGTTGGATTATCGTGAGCTTAATTTGCGGTCTGTCTTGGGGCGTACCCTTGCTTGCGCCAGATCGCAATGTAAAAGAGGTTCCTAACAAACCCTCAACCGGATACAAGCCCGAAGGCTCGGTCTTTTCCGATTGGTAAACCAATCTGGATTGCATCAAGCTCTCGGCATTAACCGAATGAAAGTCTCGATAACTGGCTTAACACAGTTGCCCCAAGCGATATAGCAATCGCAAATACAAGCCCCAAAACCCACAAAGCAGGCACCCCCTGCTTTGACACAACCCGAGTCAGGAACCAGAATGAGCAGATTACTGAACCGAGCAAACCAGCAAGGCCTAACTTGAGAGTTAAATTCCACTCAACCATGCAGCCATTATAGGATCGCGACGATTCTCAACACTGAGCCGAGCCCACACCGAGTAAGGCCCATACTTTCCTCGTGACGAAGACGGCAAATGATCAAAGACATACCCCGAATCCTTACCGCGACGCAAAACTATGCAGCCGCGCTCCTTAGTCTTTGCCGCTGGCATGAAGTGGAGCGAATCTTACTGCAAGTTCTCGCCGAGAATCAGAGCTATGGGAACCGGGCCTAGGAAATCCGGTGACGCGCCCTTATGATGACCATGTGCGTTCGAACTGTCCGCCTCGACGGGGCCGAGGCGCATCTCCGATTCGTCTTAGACCGGCCCAGCCATCCGCCCATGCCTATCTTCGGGGCGTCCGCCACTACATCGCAGTCCTCGTATGGGTTCAGCGCAAAGAGCGCCGGGAGGCCGAGCGGTCAGTTCGGAGCCTGTTCCAAGCATGGAATTCCGTCGCAAGCGGTCCTGTAATTCTGCCCGCCGTCGATATGGTGGCGTATGCCCTAGCTTCGTTTGGAGAGTCGAGAGAGGCGAAACGGCTGCTCGACTTAGCCGAAGCAACGCGTACGGCGAAGGACATCATGATTTCCCCGCAATACTAACTATTGGCGTCGGGGCACGGTCCATTTTGTATCGCCCTTTGGGCTCCGAGGAATGTCTCGGCGGCGGGGTTTGCCGTTTTCACCCCGCCGCCGGGACATTCACTTGGGGATCGTTTGAATCACTTTCGAAAGGTCGGCCGTTTGCGGCGAAGCAGCCCGACTGCACCGGTCGCCAACGCGACTAGGGAACAAGGCTCGGGAACAGGCGAACCGTAATGCGTGCCTGAGGCCGAAGTCAGGCTATAGCTGTTGATGCGATTTCCGTCGGTGTCCAAAACGTCAAAGCTGGTAAACCGCGCGGTGTGCGCGAAATCGCAAATTCCTTCTCCATACGCCCCACCCGAGAAGACGACCTGGGCGGTGAGTTGGGCGGAAAAGTCAAACGCCACTCCGTAGGTAAATGGAATGGCAAAGTTGCCCGTGTACGTGTGTTTCCCACTGCTCACCGCGAAATCTCCCGAATGATAGAGATTGTCCGACCAATATCGTATGCCAGCCCATGGAAAGCCACCAAAATCCTTCTGCATGGTGCCATCGATGGTAAAGGTCGGAATGAAGTATCCCGTGTTTCCCGCCGGACCGCCCACTCCCTTTTGCAATATCAATTCATCTGAAAACCGTGACGTGGCCGTCGCGAATGAGTATTTGCCGTTCCCAAGATTCTTTGCATGGGCATAGGCATGAAGGACGCCGTACTCGGCGGCCGCATCGGCTGAGCCTGCAAATTCGCCATCCGTATACTGCGAGTGAGCAGGGTTGCCATCGTCGTGAAGGTCAACAAGGCCGCCGAACCCGGAATTTTCGCCCGCAACGCTAAACAGGGACTGAGCTTGGGATGCGGCCCCCAACAGTGCGAGCATGGTCGACAAGACAACGCGATTGAACCGTGTAAAGGAACGGGATTCCCGTCGGGAAATGTTTCGAATGCGTGGATGGTATTTCAAAGTCTTCTCCTTTCCAAAAGCAGCCGGTCTCAGTCAAACGTGCCGAGAAAATTGGCTCGAAGAAAAACATACACTCCTCGGTCAACGACCTTCAGGACCGGGTTTATGGACTTGTGACGATGGATTTCGGCAGTAGTTGGGAACCGCTTCTAGGTTCAAATGAGCCTCACGTTGCCGTGCACGTGGTCCAATTTCGATCTCAATTTCCGACCGGGACCAAGAACTGATTTGTCACGATTTTGTGACGATCGGTCGGCCAAAACGGGAAGACTTAAGGGGGCCGCGCGCACGATCCTCAAGGGAAATTATGTTCTAACTAGCCTCGCACGTTTTGTTTTGAGTAGCTTGCCAAGCTTTTAAACTTGATTGCCTAAGGACACATCCGACAAGCTCCAGATGAATTCAAAGCCTTTATCAGGGGAGTGCCGCTCTAACATGACATCATGCAATAGGATGGACATCAAGCAGTCAAACGAACTCCTGTTTGAAATCCGCACATTTGGAGGATTGGAGGTCCAAGGGCCGAACGGACTCATCACCAACTTTGGCTCTGGCTTGGCGAGATCCGTACTTGCCGTACTGGCGACATCTGACGAGCCGGTCCATCGCAAGACGCTTTCCGAACAGCTCTGGCCCGATGAACTTTTCTCGGTAGCCCGACCGCGCCTACGCACCGAAATTCATCGGCTTCGCGAAGCCCTGGGAGAGGCATCATGCGTGGTCGAAATCGGCCGAGAGTGGCTTCGCATAGACGACAAACGGGCTAACACCGACCTGAAGCTGTTTTCAGGCCTCCGTGCTGAGGCTGTTGCCGCGGTAGACGCCGAACATCGCTATCAGCTGCTTATTAAAGCGGTGGAAGGTGTCCGCGGTCCCCTTACGCCGCACGAATCGGGCAAGTGGTGCCTCTCACTCCGCGCAGAGTGGCAAGGCAAGGCGCTTGAAGCGTTCGAAGCGGCCGCCAAGCTTGGGTTGGACCTTGGGCACATCCCAGAAAGTATTGCCATTTCTCGCCGAGGACTGAGTCTGTTTTCGGATCGGGCAAGCTTGATTCTGCTGTTGATGCAGGCCATGGTCGTTCGCGGCGAAGTGCAAGAGTCGCTGGCGGTCTTTGACGACTATGTCGATCGGCTGGCGGCGCAATCAGACCTTGCGCCGGACCGCTTGGTCGTAAAGTACGCCGCCAATCTTCGTCGCGAGTACGCCCGCAAAATCCCATCAGGGTCCCCCGATCCCAGCCAGTTCCGGGAGCTTCCACCAAAGACCGATGCGGTATTTGGGAGAGAAGCCTTTGTTGCCTCGTTAAGGGAGAATCTTAAACCAGGTGCCGGTGGGCCGCTGAGGATCTTCAACCTTATCGGGCCAGGAGGCATGGGCAAGACCACGGTCGCCCTCGAAGTTGCGCGGGATCTCGCGTTGGACTATCGGGGGCGGGTATTTTTCGTTCCGTTAGCTGCCGTGAGCGATCTGCCGAGCCTCGTGATCCAGGTTCTTGAGAGCATCAACGCCGCCAAGGAATCTCCAGATCCTCTAAAGTCCATTGTTCAGACCCTAAAAGGTTTTCCCGCCCTCTTGGTGCTAGATAACTTCGAACAGCTAGTGCCATCCGGAGTCTCCTGGCTAGCCACCTTGGCCAAGCAATTGCCAGAGGTCCGAATCGTGGTAACGAGCCGCTGCGCGCTCAACCTTTCCATTGAGCAACGAGTATCACTGCCGCCCCTCAGCGCGGACTCCTCGATACAAGTCTTCGTAGACCGCGCGCGGCGCATCTTGCCCGGATACGAGCCGCATCCTGAGGAGCGAGACCGGATCTCAGAACTGGCGACGAGGTTAGAGGGTCTCCCGCTTGGTCTGGTGCTCGCCGCTGCCCGGGTGCAGACGCTCGGACCAGCCGAGATTCTTCGCGACCTCAACGCGCTCTCCAAAGTGCCGACCAGCTCGAGAGATGCCGAAACGCGTCACCAGAGTCTTCATCTCGCCATCCAATGGTCTTTGGACCTCCTAGACAAAGACTCGCGCGAGTTTCTAACAAGGTTGGCGGTGTTCCCAGCAGACTGGGATTTGCAAGCTGCTCGGCGGCTTGCCGATGACTCCAATGGAAATAGGGCAACGGAAACAAAATTGGCCGCTCTCGTCGACCAAAGTCTGGTGGCAGTGGATATTTCCCCTCGCGGTTCGCGGTTTCGCCTCCTGCCCATGATACGCGAAACGCTGTTCGATCTCACGCCCCTCGCCGACTCCCGGCACAAGGATCACGCTCTCTACTACGCGGACCTCGTCGAGTCCGCCTATCAATCGCATCCCACCAACTTAAGTCAGACCGCCGCTTTGCTCCAACCTGAGAAATCAAATATCGAGTCGAGCCTGGAATGGCTGCGTAGCCATCTTCCGAAGCGGTATCGCCGCATGATTGTCGGCATGACCGGGTTCTGGTGCTCAAGCCAGAACGAACCACGAGCAGCCGACTGGGCATTGGGAATGCTGACGGAAGATCAGTATGACTCTGAGGAAGATCGCGGTGATCACCGATTCGTCGCCGCCCGATTACTCCTTGAAGCGGGCAGGTACGACGAAGCCGAATCCAATCTGATCGAGTCAACTTCGATTTTCGAAGGGCTGGGCTTGTCCACGCGGCGTCTGCAGTGCTTGCGCTACAAAACACATCTTTCTCTGTTTCGGGGCAACTTCCGCCAAATGGAACTGGAGTGCAGTGACCTCATACGCGCTGCGGAGGAACTCCAAGAGTCCCTGATGCAAGGGTTTGCGCTTTCCGATCTCGCGTTGGCGCAGCAGAACCTCGGAAAGGGTGAGGCCGCGCTGCAGTCGCTTTCCCGATGCGTGGCCGTGCACCAAGAGCGGAAGGACCAACCTCGAATTTTGACCGCAATGCAGACGTATGCGGCGGCGCTCCTAAGTCTTCGTCGTTGGCACGAGGCGGAACGAATCCTGCTCCAAATTCTTGAGGCCAATCAGACCTACCGGCTGCCCGCACAGGAAGTACAGTGCCGGATGCACTTGACGACGGTTTGCGTGCGAACGGGGCGACTCGACGAGGCCGGGGCGCACCTTCAGTTTATCTTAGACCCTTCCCAACCCTCCGCCCACGCTTACCTGCGCGGAGTCCGCCATTACATTGCCGTGTTGTACTGGGTTCAGCGCAAAGATCGCCGGGAGGCCGAGCGGTCAGTCCGGAGCCTGTTCCAAGCATGGAATTCCGTCGCAAACGGTCCTGGAATTCTGCCCGCCGTCGATATGGTGGCGTACGCGCTGGCTTCGTTCGGAGAATTGAGAGAGGCGAAACGACTGCTCGACTTAGCCGAAGCAACGCGCACGGCGAAGGACATCATGATTTCTCCGCACTACTCACTGACCCACGAAGACGCGCGCAACCTCGTCGGTCCCTACGAGCCAACTGATCCCGCCGACGACTTCTCGTCGTTAACCGCCGCCGCTCTTCAAGCGGTCTGGCTGCTGTGATTATCCGCGGCTATTCCGACTGATCCCAGAAGCTAGTCAAGGCTTTAGATCCTCAGTTGGAGATGCGGAGGCTGAATTCCAGCTCTGGGACTCCCCACACACGACTTCATGGGAGCAACCTAGCCGCCCAGGCCGAAACAAGCAACTAGCTGATCTGGACTATCTCCGGTAAGGCCGAAGTATTGCAGCAGCAAATGGTAGAGGTGCTCGGTGTCTGCGATAACCACTTCGCTCAGCAGTTCAGGCCCACGGCGATGAGTGAATCGATCATTGAAAATGCCGTAGCGCGTCCCGTCCGGACGAGCAAGCGCCACCATCAAGTTCTGTTTGAACTTTGCCTTTGGGCTCGTGCTGGTCCACCAGTTGCCGGTCTCCCGGTCGATTTCGGGCATCTCGTCGCCGGCGAACTCATACACGTCGCCCCACTCTTCGCCTAGCCAGGCCTGGTGGTAGTGGCGGCCCTCCTCATAAACGATGCGTCGCTGCTCGTGAGGCGTCGGTTGCTCCATACCAACCTCAAACCGAATCGGCGACGCGAGGGACATGCCGCCGACTCCTACGTCAGCCAACCACTCAACTCCGTCGATCCTCACTTTGAGAAAAAGGTGCGTTCTCGGTGTGACCACCCCCCGAGGAACGCCAACTCTTACTCGTCCGGCCATCGGCGTGACGTCGAAACCGATCTGCTGCAACACGAGTAGTAGCAGCCCGTTCTGCTCGAAGCAGTACCCACCGTGCCGCCGATGAACCAGCTTGTGCTCCAACGACGCCGGGTCTAAGAGAATGGGCCTCCCCAGCAACACGTCCAGGTTCTCGAATGGCACGCTCGTAACGTGAGCCATCATGATCGCCCGAAGCGAAGCCAAGTCTGGCTGAGGTTCCGCCCCCAAGCCGACCCGCTCCTTGTAGGCCACTAGATCGATCCCAACAGTCATGCGCCGGATCATACACCGGACGCCACTCTCGAAGTCATACTTGCGAAGGAATGAATCACCCTACCGGACAGGCACTCATCGACGACGTCAATTCCACGACTGTTCCCCACGGTCAGGGCGCTTTCTGGTGGCTGGGCCAACATGGGTTTATTGTCAAATTGGGCGAGGTCGTTCTTTACATCGACGCTTACCTCTCACCGAGTGCCGCTCGGAACGTGCCCCCGCTCCTCCAGCCGGAAGATGTCACCAACGCCGACGTGATCGTTGGGACTCATGACCACGGCGACCACATTGACCGCCCCATCTGGCCAGCGCTAGCCACCGCTTCTCCCAAAGCCACTTTCGTCGTCCCCGCTTCGCATAGGGAAGCCCTGATCGCGGACCTAAGCCTCGAAGGGGATCGAGTTATCGGCCTTGACGATATGCTGTCCACCACCATTGAGGGCGTCAAAATCACTGCCGTTCCCGCCGCCCACGAACTCCTCGTGACCGACCCCGTCACCGGGTTCCACGACTGCCTGGGCATTGTTGTCGAAGGAAATGGATTCTGCTTCTATCACGCTGGTGACACATGCATCTACGAGGGGATACAAGCAAAGCTTCGACAGTGGAACATTGACCTCGCTTTCCTCCCAATCAACGGTCGATGCGCAAGGCGTCTTACCTCCGGCTGCATCGGAAACATGACGTACCAAGAGGCAGTCGATCTGGCGGGCAGTGTGCGCCCCGGATTAACCGTTCCCACGCACTTTGAGATGTTCGACGGCAACACCGAGAATCCCGAATTGTTCATGGCCTACCTCGTGGCCAAGTACCCCCAACTCAAAGCCCAGATTCCTCTTCACGGTCAAGCTACGATGGTTGGTGGATCGAGTTAAACAAACCACGCGTTTCTGATGCCTTAACCGAAATTTCGTGTCGCTTCGCGACGCGCGATCGGCCGATTTTCCCCCACCCCGCCCTCCCCCGCGAACGCTCCTGCGTCGCTGCGGGAGAGGGAGCCGGCTTTCCGATTCCAGGCTTGCCCTAGAGATGGAGTTTGCTTGGAGACCTCTGCTGTGCGAGGCACATGAATCGGTTATGCTGAGCGCCCCCAGAACCCAGACAAACCTCCTAACGTTTAGGCGAAAGCTTGATGGCCCACGCCAACCCGCCCGCTGATTTCGACGCAAATCGAGCAGGGATCGATACCGTTCCATCCGCGTCGGCGGTTACCTTGCCGAATCCAAGCAGTCGCAGGCCGCTCGCCCGACCAACTAGCTCCTTCGGCAGTGAGACTTTCTCGGGGATCCCGGCGGCATCATCTTTGGAAAGGATAATCGCGTAAACGGTGCCGTCCTTCTTCCGAGTAAAGAAACAGTCCCCGAGTTCATAGGGCTGCACCGGCCGCGTCGAATAGATCGCTTCCCCGTTCCGCTTAAGCCATGTTCCCATTCCTTTTAATCGATCGTAAACGATAGGGTCGAACTCGCCGTTCGAGTCCGGGCCGATACCGATGAGGTAGTTTCCACCTCGCCCGACGATGCGGCAAAGGTTCCGGACCAATGTTCCGACACTCTTAAAGTTATCGTGCTGAGTCCAGGGCCAAGACGTGCCCATCGTCATGCACGTCTCCCACGGATACGGCAGGAAGTGAGTCGGAATCTCCCCTTCGGGAGTCACCACGTTCTCATTCGCTCCGCCCACTGTTCGGTCCACTACGATAAGACCAGGCTGATGTTTTCGCGCCATCGCCGCCATGCCGTCCATGTCGATGTCCGCGTTCGGCGGACGAACAGCGCCTCCGTCGAGCCACAAGATATCCTGGCGACCGTAGCCCGTCATCAACTCCTCGATCTGTTTCCAGGTGTAATCCTTGAATTTTGCCCACTCGGCAGGGTGCTGCTTTGCGTCGTAATTCGGCCCCTGGCCACTGCCTGGACCAAGTTCGGGTAGCCAGTAATACGGGCTATGCCAATCAGCTTTGGAGAAATACAGTCCAGAGCTCAGTCCCTCGGCACGAAATGCCGCGCTCATCTGCTTAACGATGTCGGCACGAGGATCACGATGAAAAGGCACCCGATCTGAAGTAATCCGATAGTCGGTCTGCTTCGTGTCCCACATGCAGAACCCATCGTGATGCTTCGTCATCGACAGAACGTATTTGATGCCGCCCTCTTTCGCAGCCTTCGCCCACTTGGCTGGATCGAAGTTCCACGGATTGAACGTCGTGGCCAGGTTCTCGTACACCTTCTCGTATGCGAGGTCGTCCAGCCCTGCGTAGCGCGCAGGCCGTTTGTTCCATGGATATCGTGTCGTGACCAGGCTCCAAGACTCGACGATGCCCCACTCGGTGTATGTCCCCCAATGAATCAACAGCCCAACCTTTTGGTCCTGCCATTTCTGCAGTTTCTTGAGCACTGCCGGATCGGAGGGCTTTGTCCACTCCTGACTCGCCTTCAATGCCCCATAAACGCCGTCGTCAGCTGCCAGCGTCCCCTGGGCAACCACCGGAATAGAAAGACTCGACATGAGATACACGATTGCGGAGCCAACACGAATGGACACAGTGCGACGAGTTTAACGCCATCACATGGATTGCAATCAGTTTTTACGATGACGACGACGCTACTCAGCGGCGGGCATATGCATGTACATCGACTGCAAGCCGATTCGCCCCGGCCCTGTGAACCGATTGAAGACCAACTGCCCCGCGCTCGCGAACAAACCGGTGGCAAGTCGCTGAACGTTCGTATCCATGCGCACCGACTGATCCCTGTAGATCCATCCGCCTGGTTCGATGTCGATCTGCTCACCCGGCTGAAGCGTCAGTTCAAACACGTTGCCATAGCCGTGAAGCCATAAAATGCCCTCTCGGCCAGAGCAGGTGAACGTATCGATGAACAGGCCAGTGCCCGAGAACATCATGTTGGCAAAGCCACTGACCCGAGCGAAGGAGTAATCCAGCGTCGCGGTAGCCGCCAGCCACTGATGCTCACGCACGTCCAGCGTCTCCCCCGCCTCGAAGTGAAGGCCAAACACATGCCCCGCCCCATCTCGGCTGAAGCCGATGCGACCGCGGCCTTGAGTCTCGACCATGAACACTGGCATGCCGTGAATCGCTCGTTTGAAGGCGCCCGGCAGAGGCTTCACGGCAATGTTGAGACCTGGGTCCTTCCACAAAAGGATGTGGTGCTCGAAGTAGACAGGATTGTCCGCGACTTCGGTGACGAGCACCGGAACGAGCTCTCCTTGAACGTGGTAAGTCACGCCTGCGAAAACTTCGTCTTGAACGTTGGTCGGTTTGAGTACAGGTACAGCCATTGTTATCCCCGTTCAGGTTAGCATTAGGCAATAGCAAGCGAGACACTCAAAACGAAAATGAACATCCCACGCGCTGAGGTCATGAACTACTTCGCCGAGACCTACCGGCAGGAATACGACGATCTCGGTGTGGTCGGGGTCGACGCCATACTCGATCGAGGCCGAACCTGGGACCTTGCCCCAGTTTTGAAGAGCGGCGGGGCGATTGTTTTCCCCCACGTCCATATCGCGGACTGCGGGCCGTACGTCGCGGCGACGGTGCATGCCTGCCTGGATAGTGGCGCCGACCAAGTCTTAGCCATTGGCGTGCTTCATGCCGCAACCGACGAAATGGACGCCGCCAAGACCCGAGCCACCCAGGGCGTGACACTTTACGAAGCCGAACCTCTCCGAGGAGTTTACGGCGAAGGGCTCCCGGAAGCGATTGAGTGCTGGAAGCGCGATCACGGGCTATACGGATTCCGACGACTGCTCCTCCATGAAGCCGAGCGACGGGGAGTCATGCCGCCGAAACTCATCGAGAGATACCCCTTCCTAACCGGTCCCAACCCCGAGACCCTTCCCGGAATCGAAGAACTCGAGTCAATGGCGCGCGACTCCGTCCTCGTCTCGACCGCCGATCACTGCCATCACGGAATCGGCTACGGCGACTCTCCTGAAGACACCCTCTACTTCGACGAAGCCGGTATGCGGGAAATCCACAACCGCATCGAAACTGGCCTTCACCTGCTCGATGCAGGTCGTTGCGCTGAATACATTCAACACTGCGTTGAGGTCGTCAAGAGTGACTGGCGAGACGCTGGCCCGGTTGTCCATCACCTTCGTGGCCCGCTAGGTTCAAACCTGATCGACATGGTACCAAGCGACTTCTCGAACTCGATTTACGCATCTCCAAAGCCCACTTGGGCAGCCGGCGCGCTCGTCCTATTAGAGCGAGCTTAATCCTGTTTCTTGCTGGTCGATGCCGCCGCTCGCCGCTTCAACATCGATATCAAGTCATCCTCCGCAGCATCCATGAGCTTTGGAGAACGCTGAATTTTGGCCAGCAGACGTACGGCAGCCGCATCGAGCCTCGCGTCCGGTACGCTTTCCATCTCCTTAAGCAGAATCTGCAATTGATAAGGGTCAAGCGTATTCCTATGCCTCAATCGGTCTTCAACATCCGCTTCCAGGATTCCCGAAACGAGCGGCTCCGAAATTCGCACGAGCAAGCAGTCCACAGCCCTGCCTGGATAAAGCGCCAGCAGTCGCTTCAGGGCCCCAGAGTCTCGATACATCATGTCGGGACTTTCAAGATCTCGTGCCAAAGAGCGATAGAGGGTCTCCTTACTACAGTGCCCCCACTCCCGACTCGCCCGATCGGCCAACTGAGGGAACAAACTCGGCGCGCTTATTCGGGCGATCTGCGCCATCTGCTGGTTGGGCGAAAACCGTCGGTTGGTGATCTCGCCAAGTAGCCAGAAACATAAGTCACCGCAAGGGACTCGGAACGGCTTTGGTAGCGACCCCATTTCCTCGAGCTTTTCAAGCTGTTTGAGTGATTGATGGAACCCATACTCGTCGTAGAACGCCGAAACTTCCGCGAGAATGTGCAAGGTAGGCACGACCACAAGCTGAGTAGGTCGTGGGTCCTTGAGGTGAGCACATAGGAAAGGAATGGCATCGGCCCCTGCCAGGAAGAGTCGAGACATCGCTTGAACTCCAGATTCGCTTTGGCTTGCTGGCTGGACCAGTTCCTCGGGCAACTTCCACGGTTCAGCACGCGTCATTCGGTCCAAAGTATCTGACTTGATTGCAAGACATTCGGAGAGATCGCGTTCAAAGTTTGCCGACGCGGTCGGCGATTGCGGAGGGATCCACAGGAGGGAGGCGAGGATGAAAAGAGGGGGCATGTTCTGTTCTGAGACAGCACGGATGAGAGGGTAAGAATTATGCGGAGGGCCATCTCCAGGCCCTACGCCAGGCGGAACCTAAACGACCGATATAGTCCAGACGTGCTGACTAGAATCAACATACGTCCATTCACTATAGGCCCGCTGCCCGTCAGCCCGTCAGCCCGTCAGCCCGTCAGCTTAGCCGAGAACCTGTGTTACCTTGAAGGGTAGGTGACGCCGTGGAACTGGCTAGCAGAGAACAAGGGTTTCCCCAAAAAGACCCACTCGGGAACGCATTGTAGTCGCTGCTCATCGCCGTGGCAGCTACCACCGTCACGTTCTGCCTTCTCGATCTCCTGTTTTACGAGGCTTCACTTCCCGCCTTACCCTTGAAACAGCCTCGAATGGGCTATGCGTTCATGCTTCCCAGCGAACACACGCTCATGGTGCTGGTGTGCTTCCTGACCGGCGTGCTTATCGCTCACACCAAGAAATGGGGAGTTCCATTGCTATTGGGACTGTTCCTATACAGTCTATATGTGCCTACCCTAGGCGGCTCATATCCGGTCGATCTTTTTGGAGGCGCGATGGCCCTGTTCGGGCTCAATATCCAACTTCTTGGCATGTCCGTCATTATCACCACCCTGATCGTTGCCATCTGGATCAAGCGGGGCATCAAGCCCGGAAGCAGAAGTCAGGAAAGCTAACCCAACTTTCGGACCGGGGTCGTGGCGGGAGCAGGTTGAACTCGGCGATCATGGATCGCACGATAAAGAACTGCATTGCTAGGGTTGGCCAAGTGCGCGCATTCGTCGACTCACTGACGACAGAAGCCGGTCGCCCTTGAGTGGGCCGATTTGAGTGGATCAAGTCAATTGACTGGCACTTCCCAAGAACACCTCACTCGCTTATTCGAGCAACGGTTCACTCTGTCCTCACGGTGATAGGCCCCTTACTCGCCAGGTCCATTTTATCCTCGTATTTTTACTTGTTTCTTTAAAATACGTACTTTATTCTTGGTAGATGAAAAGACTTGCTATACAACATCTGTCAACTTTTGCAATTGACTCAAATATGATCAATTCGAAGCATGAGAGTTAGCTTATGTCGAAGAGCCCAATGAACAGATTGTTACGAATCGTGTCCTTCACGGCTGTAGGGTCCATTTTGGTCACCACTGCGAGCCCGGCAATTGCTGGAGTTACTGGTCCATTAATCGCTCGGTCTCACCAAGTGCGAAGGATGGCGAACATAAGCAGCGGAGTTTCCACCGATGACGTAACGGGTTCAGCAGTTTATACCGACACGCCCACAAGCCCGGATCTTGGATCGAATCCCTTGCGAGACCCGGTCGGGCGAGGGTTCTACTCCGCCGACGATCTCACAGGATTATCATTTCTCGACTCAGTTGAAACTGGGCAAACAGCTGCTCTTACGGATCCGTCCTACGATCCCTCACAAGGCTCCGATCCCGGCGACAACTCGTTCTTTTCTAGCAACGGCTCAACAGTCTTACTCCGCGAGCGGCAGTCTCCGATGGGTGCTTGGCGAACCGCGATAACCGAAATCGCTTCGCTGATATCCGTTTTGCCCTCAGTATTGGGGTCTGGTGGAAATCCCAAGAGCGGGATCGGGACTGCTTTTCCCTGGGAAGGAATGGACCGCGCCGGTGGCTCTTCGGCAGCGCCTGCCTATTTGAATACGGCGACTGGCAACCTCATGACGATTGTTCCAATCGTGAGTTGGAACCTGCCGGGTGGCGGCAAATGTGGCCTGCAACTCATTCACAACTCACAGGATGACCTCGACCTCGGTTGGGGAATGAACTGGAGAAGTAACTACGATTCATACATCGTAAACCTTGGTCAAAACTCGACTACTGGAAGGCCCCAGGTCGCGGTCGTCTACCCAACGGGTCAGCGAATCGTGTTCACGAAAAGTGCGATCGTTGGAACGACCAACCTTTACACACCACCGCCCGGAATCTACGACGCACTCACCCAAGTAGGCCCAACGCTCTTCACCCTACGCACCAAGGGCATGACCACCTATGTGTATTCCTCCTTGGCCAGTGCGGGGCTGAGAGCCGGTCCAACCAACTCGTTCTATGCCTACCGGTTAAACACGGTGGCGGACCGGTTTGGGAACAGGATCACCATCTCAAACTCCAACGGCATAGGGACGATTAGTTCATCCCTCGGCACGATTCAGCTCAATGAATACGGCATTTTGGCCGCAAATGGGTCCCTTGGATACTCGGGTTATGGCTCGATTACCGCCCCAGGTCAGCGGACTTGGAAGCTTCAGACGACGGGATATCTCCCGTATGGAGCCGGAGTCCGGCTCGATTCGATCCACTACCCCACGATCGCGGGTGCCAGTCCGGTTGAAGGATTTACTTACAACTCCGGAATGGCAATCCTATCAGAGATCTCGAAAGACGGGTCCACGTTTAGTTTCACTTACGATTCCTCCAACGAACTCAAGTCCTACACGTTCCCCGCCCCGATGATTGTGAGTGGCGGAACCATTCTTTCCTTTGGGACTTACAAATACGCATATTCAGGGTCTGCGGCAACGAAAACGGACCCCTACGGATACACCAGCACTGACAATTACAGTTCGGGGTTGCTTCGCTCGCACGTCGACGAAGCGGGCTTCTCCAATACTTACACATGGGATTCCAAATACAACCTGACTGCCTACTCGGACTTCCGAAAGAACACGAGCAATTTCGGATATGACTCCATGGGGAATCAGATCTGGTCTCAGACTCCACTCCAGACAGCCAAGAAACTCAAAGAACAAACATCTTACGACAACTATAACAACGTAACATCGACCATCGATTGCCGGGGGGCAATGACTACCTACAACTTAGCCCCGAACCGAACGGGCGAAGTTCTCAGCGTCGTCGATGGCCTCAACAACACGCTGGTTACAAACACCTACAACCAGTTTGGAGACATTGCGACTTCCACCTCTGAGGGCGTCACCACTACCATTCAAGTGGACAGCGGCGGAAGGCCGACTACCGTTACCACCCCCGATCGCACCTACAAGATCGCTTACGGCATCGGGTCCGCCGCGCTACCCGACGTCCCTGTCAGCGTGACGGACACCACCATGTCTCGAACCGCTTACCCCTACACCGACGAGTGGGGACGTGTGACGAGTGTTGCCCGCTCTGATGGCCATATCGCCTCCGTGAATTTGGACTCCATGGACCGCGTCGTTCAGGCAACGGACTACTTAGGGAATTCAAGCCAATTTGTCTATGACGCCGCCGGGCGACTGAGCTCGACCACGAACGCTAGAGGCGACACTACTTCCTATCGGTGGCGCGATCGGGACACCGTGCTGACGGTCACCGATGGTAATTCAAACTCCAAGCACTACAACTACTCTCCACGCGGTGAAATCGCCGGCCTCACACTGGATGACGGTTCGGTAGAAACCTATCTTTACGACGCGAACGGCAACCAGAAGCAGCGCACTAACGCGCTCTCACAGGCCATCAAGTACACCTTCGATCTCGATGACAGACCGACCAACGTGACCTACCCGACCGGTACAGGTGTCACGACCAGCTTCGATGACGACGGGCGGCAGACCAGCATGACCGATGCGTCGGGAACCACCACGTGGACCTACGACAATGCAGATCGTCTGACTCAGCTTGCGCAACCTCTCGGGATGTTGACCTACACGTACGACCAATGGGGCCGACGAACGTCGGTGTCGTCGTCCGTTGGAAAGATCACCTACGGATACACGGGTGCCCGGCTAACCAAGCTGACTTCGCCCCAAAACGAAGTAACCCAGTACGTTTACGACTCGACAAGTGCGCTCCTATCTCAGCAGATCAATGCGAACGGGACGTACACGAACTTCTCTTACGACAGCCTGGACCGGCTACAGGGAATCACTCATCTAACTTCTACTGGGGCCACGCTAACCGCCGAATCTTACGTTTACGACTTCAACGGAAACTTGACTTCGAAGACCGTCGACGGCGGAACGACGAATTACCAGTACGACGCAATCGGGCAGCTTCTTTCTGAAGTCGGACCGAGTGTTAACTTTACTTACGACTACGACCACAACGGGAATCGTCTTCACAAAACGTATGGCTCGATGACCGAGACCTACTCGTACGACGCGGCGGACAAGCTTCAATCACGCACGAGTGCCGCTGGAACCTGGAACTACACCTACGATTCCGCTGGAAGAACGACTCGAGTTACCTATCCCTCGGGCTCGACTGGCTTCACTTATGACTACGAAGACCGGATCTCGTCCGTAACCACCTCTCCTACCGGCGGTAACGCGACCACGACCGGGTACCTGTATAACGCACTCGATACCCGGGTCGAGAAGTTGAGCGGCACATCGGTGTTGCAGCAGTACTTGCGGGACGGAGCCGGTTCATCCGACGATCTGCTCTGGACGAACAACACAACCTACGTTCCTGGAGTGTCTGAGCGTTCTGGCGGAGTCACGAGAACCCTCCACTACGACCGCCTCGGCACCGCCACCGCGCAAACGAACGGTTCCGGCGTCAAAACGAACACGTTCACCTCCGACTCGTTCGGCAATCCAGGCGTAGGCGGATTAGCGTCAGGCAGTCAGTCCGGCTTTGCCGGAGGTTGGAACTACCAGACCGACACCGAAAGCGGCTTGCTGCTCCTAGGGCATCGATATTACGACCCCGGCTCAGGCAGATTCATTACTTGCGACCCGATTGGAGCTGGGAGCAACTGGTACGCCTATTCTGACAACAACCCCCTGACCGGGGTGGATCCGTCGGGGCTCCTAGTGACTTGCCGTGATGACCCCGCGGGATGGGCGGCCGAAGAGGCGGCGGACCTAGCCGACGAAACCGGCATACAACTGGAAAGTGATTCTGATCCCGAGCCACAAGGGTGCCTAGCTCAGTTACAAAGGCTCTGGAAAATCCTGTCAAGAGGAGCGGCAGCGGCTCATGCCATCCGCTCACCGATGTCGTGCGGCCGCCCGCACCACGCTCCATCTCCGGCTCCTCCGCCAGTTGTGGCGGCTCCACCGGCGATCAACGGCGAGACAAGTGCGACTGCGAAGGGCAAAGAAGTCCACAAGCAATGGGATTACGGTGAAGGATACGATAAGCGTGTGACGTTAGAAAACGGGAAAAAGCCGGATGCAGTGAATAGTTCAAAAGCCCACGTCATCGAGTTAAAACCGAACAACCCACGCGCAATAAAACGAGGCAACAAGCAGCTCGAAGGCTATCTAAAACAATTACAAAAGGAGGACCCACGCGACGGAGGTTGGGCTGGTGACGTAATCACCTACGATCCGCTTAAACCTGAGCCTTGGAAGATCAATCCATAAATTGAATACCCAATGACCTAGATGCGTCAAATAAAGTGCAAACATGGCGGTAGGTTCAAGGAACGAGGCCTTCTCGTACTCACGTATTTCGCAACATGTCACCGTATAATTTGAAAATGAAGTCAGGTATTCGACCAACCGTAACGAGAGCGCTCCACGATGCGGGATTTGCGTACAAGCACAAGGCGTGGCTACGCGCCAGGAACGACTTGATTCAAGTCTTTTCCCTGGACCGCTCGCCCGACTCTGAGCAGATGTACGCCGAATGCGGTGTGTTTGTGAGTGCTTGTCTCGGGTCGAACCCTCCGATGTGGAATCATGCCCACCTGAGGCGCAGAATGAAGCCAGAGAAAGGTTCTCGATTGGATTTGCTTCTTGAAACGCCAAGCGCATATTCGGACGAGGAAGCTTTCGAAATCTTTTCCAATGACTTGCTCCCAAAGATCGAAGCATTTTTTTCGACATTGGACACGCTTGAAATGGTAAAGACCACGGCATGGCAGCGAAATCCTAACCCGATAGCCAGGGTCAACCGCACGATCATGGAATGGTTCGGAGTTCCGATTCCAGAAGGGCCAAAAGAACATATTATTACTTTGAACGGCGTCAGAATGCCGAATTAAAAGCTTCGAACTACAAGTGACTGCTACATCGCGATTGGCGGAAACAATCAATGCTGTACCGAACCTCATGCACATTGATGCTTTGCACGGATCTATTCGAGGAGTAACTATTGAAGTCAGGCTTTAGACCAACCGTAACGCGAGTTCTTGAGCCAGGTGGCTTTTCCTATAAGCAGAAAGCTTGGCTACGCAACAAGAATGATCTCATTCAGGTCTTTTCCTTGGACCGTTCTCCCTATAGCGAACAGCTCTACGCAGAATGTGGGGTGTTTGTGACCGCTTGTCTAGGCTCCAACCTACCCATATGGAACCAAGCACACCTGAGACGAAGAACGAAGATCGAGAAAGGTTCTCGATTGGATTTGCTTCTTGAAACGCCAAGTGCATATTCGGATGAGGATGCTTTCGAGATCATTACTAATGACTTGCTCCCAAAGATCGAAACATTCTTTGCAGATCTAGACACCGTCGAGAAAGTCGAGGCGCTAACGTGGAAGGGAAATCCGAACCCGACCGCAAGTGTAACTCGGACAATCATGGAGTGGTTCGGAGTTCCGATTCCAGAAGGGCCAAAAGAACATATTATTACTTTGAACGGCGTGAGAATGCCGAATTAGCGGATTCGAACTACTAGTGACTACTATCTCACGATTAACGGGCATAATCAGTGCTGAATCGAATCGCATGCAGATCTACGCTTCTTACGCGCCTGCTCGAGGAGTAACTATTGAAACCAGGCTTTCGAACAACCGTAACGCGGGTTCTTCATACTGTGGGCTTCAGCTATAAGCACAAGGCATGGATCCGAATGAAAAACGACACCATACAAGTGTTTTCACTCGATCGCTCGCAATACAGCGAACTCGTTTATGCCCAGTGCGGCGTTTACGTAACCGCATGCCTTGGCGATGAGCCGCCGCTTTGGTATCGCGCTCATCTTAAAGAGCGGCCCAAAGTCCAGAAGGGATCAAGACTGGAAAAGCTACTTAAATCCCCCAGTACATTTTCAGACATTGAATCATACAATATCCTTAATGATGAATTGATTCCTAGCCTGGAAGCGTTTTTTGAACAATTGGACACTATCGAGAAGATAATGCTTATCGTACGTCAAGGCAATCCGAATACAATAGCGGATGTCAGTCGAACGATAATGGAATGGTTTAACGTGCCGATTCCGGAACCCGGCCCCAAGAAGCCGATAGGTGTAATCCACAAATAGCCCTGTCTGTTCCAATTACGCATCGCGGCGAGATCGGGAGGTTTCGGCCACCTTAAATTGACGCATCTGACCACATGGAGTGGACCATCGTGGTTGGCGATGACTCTTGGTAACTGGGCGAGATGAACATGTGCTTTGGGCCGAGACTCCCGCCAGCTTGTCGGTGGGGGCGCAGTCTAACGTTGGAGGGCTAAATGAGTGGGTGCAAGACATTAGACGGATACATTCTTTACGAGGAGCTTCTGCCAGTGATGGATAACTTTATAGCTGAAGAAGGACTCCAACTGGCCTCACTCTTTATCGCGGAACCTAATTCAAGGCTTATCGCGGATCACTCTACAGGCGAAACCATACCAGTAGATTGCTTCAGTTTACAGGGCGGATAGCCCGACGCTCCCCTCGAAAGTTTTGCCTCTCTCCCGGCCAGAGCCAAACTTGCACTTCTAAGAGACTATGTTCGCCCTGGCGTAATCGTCGAAGATGAAATGCTTTGCGAACATGGAATCGCTGTTATCCACGAAGACCAAGAAGCTTCTGGATGACACTAGGAATCCTGTTGCGCAGCTCTCCCCGAAATCCAAGGCCCTCCCGTTCCTGACTCATCACTCCGCTACCGCAAAACTCCGATGGTCGTATGACGGGCTCAAGAATTGGCGCACACGATGCGCGGACCTTCGATAGTTTTAGCCCAATTTTGACAACTCAAGGTAGTTTTTCAAGCAAGATAGCTAATTGACTAAAGGAGAAAACGGTTGGCTGGAGGAAGGAGCCTACGAGGGTTTGTGCGTTTAATAGAGGTTAGCCCAGTTCTAGACAAGTTCGTCGCAGAGGAACGTTTGTTGGTTGCGACCCGTCGCAGAAACGTCATGACCGAGGGTGTCAATTGGGACGATCTTCAAGCTCTGACCGACCTAGTCATGTATCCCGATTACCCGCTCGTGACAGCACGTCAAGCAATGGACGCTCCGGTGCGTATTCCAATCCAAAGCGGACACTCATTCCAATGCAAAGCGGACAGTGATTCCAATCCAAAGCGGACACCGTTTCCAACGGAAAGCGTACAATATCTCCAAAATGTGACATTGTACGCTCGTCCGATTTGCACTCCTTGAGCGGGGTTCCACGTCCCGCCTCCAAAGCCCGATTGAGGGCTCGGAGGCAGCTTGGCAAGGAAACCCATCGAGATGAGAAAGATTCGAGAAGTACTTCGCATGCGGCTGGACCGCAAGGCGAGCGTGCGCGAGATCGCGCGTGCATGCAACATCGGCCGCACGACCGCCCAAGAATATGTGCATCGAGCGGCGGCGGCCGGTCTGAGCTGGCCGCTCCCGCAGGAGTTGACGGACTCGGCCCTTACACACTTGCTGTTCCCCCCTCGGCCGACGAAGGAGGAGCCAGCGCGGCCGATGCCAGATTGGCAGGAGGTTCAACGCCGTCTTACCAAGAAGGGGATGACTCTGCTGCTGATGTGGCAGCGCTACCGTGAGGACCACCCGGACGGCTATGGCTACAGCCGCTACGCGGGCCTTTACCGTGAGTGGCTCGGCACAACCGACGTCCGAATGCTCCAGCACCACAAGGCGGGCCAGAAGGTATTCGTCGACTGGGCGGGCCTAAAGATTGGTATCACCGACCCTCGGACGGGTGCCATGGCCCAGGCGTCTTTGTTTGTTGCGGCCATGGGAGCAAGCCACTACATCTTCACTCGCGCCTACGAAAACGAGCAACTTCCCAACTGGCTGGAAGGGCACGTGGAAGCGTTCGAGTTCTTTGGTGCCGTACCGGAACTCGCAGTTCCTGACAACCCCAAAACCGGGGTTGAGAAAGCCTGCCGCTACGAACCAACCCTGAACCCCTCGTATGCGGATCTCGCCCAGCACTACGGGATCGCCGTGGTGCCCGCACGGGTCCGAAAGCCCCGGGACAAGCCGAAGGTGGAAAACGCGGTCTTGCAGGTCGAACGCTGGGTGATTGCTCCACTTTCTGACCAGAAATTCTTCAGCGTCGCCGAGGTGAACGAGGCCATCGCGGTGAAACTCGCCGAACTCAATGACAAGCTCATGAAAGGCCCAGGGCTGTCTCGCAAACAGTTCTTTGAACTGGAAGACCTTCCCGCGATGAGGCCGCTTCCAGCATCCCGCTACCGCTTCGCCGAGTGGAAGCGTGCAAAGGTTGCGCCCGACTACCACCTCGAAGTCGATGGGCACCTTTATAGCGTGCCCTTCACGCTGGTCGGTAAGCACGTTGACGTAAGAATGGCCTCTACGACGGTTGAGGTGTTCCTGGCAGGCAAAAGGGTGGCGGCGCACCTCAGAGCGTTCGGTCGCCGCCGCAATACAACCGAGCCCACTCATATGCCGGAGCGTCACCGGCGCATGGCCGAGTGGAGCCCTGAACGTTTTACCGAGTGGGCATCTAGGACCGGACCCCAAACCGCCGCCTTCATCGAGGCGCTATTAGTCGGCAAGGTCCATCCCGAGAACGCCTTTCGGATGTGCTTCGGAGTCCTGGGGTTTGAAAAGCAGGTCGGCAAGGCGCGCCTCGAAGCCGCGTGCGCAAGAGCGCTTGCCACAGGGGCTCTGAGTTACCAGAGCATCAAATCCATCCTTGACAAGGGGCTGGAATCGCTTGTCCCCACCCAGGAGCTTGCCCGCCTTCCCGAACATGAGAACGTCCGCGGCGGCGACTACTACGCCCAGGAGGCACCGTGCGCCAACTGACCATCGACAGGCTGTACGAACTCAGATTGCACGGAATGAGGCAAGCCCTAAAAGACCAATCGGACAAAGGCGATTGCGAAAAGCTTGGCTTTGACGAGCGTCTCGGGCTGCTCATTGAGGCCGAAGATGCCTGGCGTCAGAGTCAGCGCATTCACGTTCGCATCAAGAAGGCGAAGATCCGGCAGAACGTGCGGATCGAGGAGCTCGACTATCGCGCCGCCAGGGGCATTGACCGGGGCACTCTGGAAGCACTTGCGTCTTGCCGGTGGCTCAAGGAGAAGCGAAACCTCATCCTCGTCGGACCCACCGGCGTCGGCAAGACCTTCCTTTCCTCCGCACTCACCCTTAGGGCGTGCGAGGAGGGCTACTCTGCAAGATACATCCGGGCCCCGAGGCTCCTGCACGACCTCGACGTCGCAAGGGCCGATGGTACTTACCGAAACAAGCTCTCAGCACTAAATCACGTTGATCTAATCGTCCTAGACGATTGGCTCGTCGCGCCGCTGCACGATGCCCATCGCCGCGACCTACTCGAAATTCTCGACGATCGCTACGACACGAAGTCGACAATGATCGCTACCCAACTGCCAGTCGAGCATTGGCACGAAGCCATTGGAGACCCCACCTTGGCCGACGCAATCCTCGACCGCCTCGTCCAAAACGCTTACCGGCTCGAACTCAAAGGCGAATCTATGCGCAAAGCAAAAGCCCTCGACGCCGGTTTTATCGACACAACACCGAACCCCAAAAAGGAACCTGCAAAGAAATGACGGAATTGTCCGCTTTCAATTGGAATGGGTGTCCGCCAATTATTGGAATCAGTGTCCGCTTTCGTCGGAATGCGCACTCCGGGGCCGAATCGAGCAATTTTGGCTGAATTGCCAATTCCAGTGGAAAATCGGCTACTCGAATTCCGCATTTCGTGCGTGCACGAATGGTGGGCAGATGGGAGATCAAACGTCGATCGTGAAGTTGTCCCCAGATTCGACCGGCTAAAGAGACGTTTACTCAAGGTCATGTGCAAGGGTCCTTATGAGGCTTATAGAACAGCAGATCCGACAATCACTCACATTTACCGAGGAACGCACTAACCTCAGGGCGCTCTTGACTGGTTCAACGCCGGAGGAGAGTGGCTTGAAGGCGGGAATCGAAACATTCGTTATCGTCCAGAGACAAAGTGAAATTCATAGCTCTGCGGCTAGCTTGGATGGAGTCGACCACCCATGATTGACACATCCCGATTTGCGCCAATTTATCCGGACTCAGGTCCTGAACTGGCTGCGATCGCCGAGGAGGCAGAGCGGTATATCACTCGTCACAGTTGGTGCGGGGGTGTCACGTCCAGCTACCTTGCCGCCGATTACGGTGCCATCGTCCTCTTATTGGAAATTGTTCCTCTCGCCAAAAACGTTGACCCTCAAGTTTGGGTCATGACGGGCGATGTTCCTCTCTCTCACATGGACACGGGCAGTTGCACTACACCCGTCGAAGCTCTAGCGGAGTATTGCGTCCTTTCCATGGGTTGGATCAGGGAGAAATTAGCGAAGCGGAGCACCGACGAATGTATCGAGTTGACTCATCATGGCACTCTAGACCTCCTGGCTACTGGGCGAGATGCGGTTGCCTACATTCCAAATTTGATCAAAACCTGTGAACGCTTGATCGCGGACGAAGCGGAGTATCGGTTGCTTCACCCGTCGACGCAAGAGGAGTTAGTCAACGTTTGCCTTCGCTGTACTGAGATCCTCGAAATACTGAGGCGACGCACATAGAGCACAAATGGAAATTGACGGTCTGTGAAATGAGCGAAATCGGTGTAGGGGCATTTATGGGCGGGCCGGACCTGGGCGAGTTCAAAAACTATCACTCTCAACTCGTCCGGCTCTTCAATACCTTGGATGGCATCGTTTTCAGTCCGACGATTGATCTCTTTGGCATCGCGTTCTACGTCGATGGAGCGGCCTACCGTTGGCCAGTGAAAGCTGGAGTGAGCGGCGTAAGATTGACCAAGTTAAGCCGATCGATTTCGGCGAACATTCACGTCACTGACGGCGATCCGCCTCCAAAACGTCGTCACGGAGGACTTTCGCTGACAGAAACTTTCCCCGCGCACGAACATTTTGATGTATCCGCCTTCCCCATTCATTACGGCGTCCATGGCGATGGATATCCTTGGGCCAAGTCGCGGCATTAGGGCGTATTTATCGATACCAGATGGGCCTCAACTACCAGAGTTCTACATAACCTGCGTTCACGAATGGTGGCAGGACGGTCAGTCTCACACGGATCGTGAAGTTGTCCCAAGATTCGAACGACTGAAGCGGCGTCTACTCAAGATCATGTGCCTAGGACCGTACGAGACATTTAGACATTCCATCCCTGTGTCGTGGTTCGCACTACTCTCAAGGTACGTTGGACTGGTTCTCCTCTATATGAAGCTTGGTAGAGAACCCAATAGAGTGTGTTACAATAAAGCTGTAGGTAAGAGAGATGGGAATTGCCGCACCTAACCTAGCCAAACCATGGACGAGCGACGATCGGCCAAAACAGTCCGTCTTCGTGGTTCTTCGCATCGTCTCGGTCTCGACAGTAATCGCGTTTGCAATTATCGACCTGCTCTACTATGTAGTCGCGTTGCAGTTACAGGTTTGGTTTCGACCACGTACCGAGTTTGCCTTTGCCCTCCCCAGCCATAACTATGCAGCTATGGTTGTCGGAGTTTTGATCGGGTTAGCCATTCTGAGGTCTAGAACCTGGGTCATCCCGTGCGCACTCGGCTTCGTGCTCTACCTCCTCACGTTTCCCGTCACCGCGTGGTCTGGGCCAGAAGAACTGTATGACGCGGTCCGGCCTTTGGCGGAACTTCAATTCGAACTCGTCGGCATAGCACTTGTCATCAACGCGGCACTGCTCATCTTCTGGGTCCGACGGGAAAAACTTCGGGCGCTTGCGTCGCAAGCCTCGCTCAGTAGTGCCCTCATCGCGGACTGAACAGCTTTTCTAGACGAGCAAGGTGGTGAAGCCCACCCTCGATCTCGATGCCTAGGCTTAAATGAAGCCGTTTGATGACAGGTAAAAACCTGACGATCCAAGCTGCATCCGAGCCTTGCCGATATTCGTCTACGTCAAAACAAAGTCGCCGCACTTCGACGCGAATGCACAGGTTGAGATGCCGATAGTGTGTGTTACAGTAAAGGAGTAGGCAACCAAAATGGGAATCGCTGCCCCTAAACTAGCTAGTCACCCAACCGACGGAACAAAGCGAAAAGGCGCTGTGCCTTCAGCTCTCCTCGTTGGCGCGGTATCGACAGCAATCGCCTTCGCGATCGTGGACTTGTTGTTCTACGTGGTCTCCCAGCAGTTCATGGTTTGGCGTCAGGTGCGGACTGAGTTTGCCTTTTCCCTCCCAAGTGACCACTACTCGACCGTTATCGTCGGAGTCCTGCTTGGCGCAGCCGTAGCTCAGTCCCGAACATGGATCATTCCCGGCTGCATAGGATTCGTGCTGTATCTCTTGTGCTTTCCGACCTTCGGCTGGTCGGGCCCCGGAGACCTTTTCGCGGCGATCGAGCCTCTGATCAACCTTCGCTATGAACTGATGGGCATCGCTCTCATGATGGTCACGATCACGTCGATGGCATGGGCTCGTCGAGAAAACCTCCGCTCAATCGCCACCTCCGCTGCCGACCAAACCGACTGACCGGCCAACCTTTGGGAGAAAAACCATGCAGACCACGCTCAACCTCGATCCCCAGACTTTCCAACTGGTCCAAGACGTGGCAACTCAAACCGGATTCAGCATCGATAGGGTCATCTCGGAAGCTATCGCCGCCCAATATGGCTGCAAACCGGCTGCCATCCACCGGGCCGTTGTCGGGGAAATCAAGATTCCCGTGACGACGTACTCCGCCATCAATCTCGACGAGATCGACCTCGAAGATCTTCCCCTCTGGACCCACGGCCCGTAGTTATCCCTCTGAAAAGGATAAGCTAAACCTAGGTTTGGTCAATGGCAATTTCATTCGTGCGCTCAGGTGGTTCCTTGCTCGGGTCCCTGTCCTTCCTCGTAGCGGCGGCGCTTTGGCCGACCCAAGTCAAGCCTGTTCCGCATCCGGCGCCGACTGTCTCCGAGGGCCAGAGACTGTTCGAAGCGAGATGCGCCCCGTGTCACGGGAAGAACGGGCAAGGTGGGTCTGCCGATCCATCACCGCTCAACGGAACGTTGTCTCCAACCGAACTCGCCGCCTTCATCAAGCGATCCATGCCACCGGGACCCAAGAAATGTCCGGCTCCCATCGCGGATAAGATTGCCGCCTACATCCACGACGCCTTCTATTCTCCCATCGCCCAAGAGCGCATTCGACCGGCCCGGGTGCAGTTGTCTCGGCTCACCGTCCGGCAATTTCGGAACGCGGTTTCCGACTTGGTGAGTGGATTCCATCCTGCGATCCCCTCGAGCGCCTCTCACGGTCTCAGCGCCACCTACTTCAAAGGGCGATCCCGGGATGGGGCCAACAAGGTGTTGCAACGAGTCGACCCTGAAGTCCGTTTCGACTTCGGCACTGGATTCCCCGACAAGCTGAACTTCGATCCCAAGAACTTCTCGATCTATTGGCAAGGAAGTGTCCTCGCACCGGACACCGGCGAATACGAGTTCAGCATCCACTCGCGTCACTCCTGCCAACTCTGGATCAATGACACCCGCTACCCCGTCGTGGACGGAGAGGTTCGATCGGCCGGCGATGCCGACCCGAAGGGGACGATCACACTCCTTGGAGGTCGCGCCTACAGCGTGCGCCTGGTCTTCACGAAGGCGACCCAGGGAGTCGACGACCCCAAGAAAACCAACGCCAAACCGTCGGAACCCTCCTACGTCACCCTTCGATGGCGAAGACCCGACCATGCCGACGAGCCGATTCCGAGCCAATTCCTCTTCCCCGACTACTTCCCGAAGACCTTCGTGCTCACCACCCCGTTTCCGCCCGACGATCGCAGCACCGGCTACGAGCGTGGAACCGACATCTCCCGAGAGTGGGACGACGCCACCACCGCCGCCGCCCTCGAAGCGGCGAACTACGTGACGAAGAATATTCCAGAGGTCACCGGCGTTCCCGACAATTCCAAAGACCGCGACTTGAGGCTCAAGTCATATTGTCAACAGTTTCTGGAGCGTGCGTTCCGGCGGCCTCTCACCGAAGACCTCAAGCAAACCTATCTCGATAAGCAGTTCCTCGCCGCCGGCAACGCGGACCTCGCCGTCAAACGCGTGATCGTGCTCGCCCTGAAGTCCCCGCGATTCCTTTTTCGAGAGATCGGTTCGAACAATCCCGACCAGTACGTGATCGCCTCCCAACTGGCATTTGGCCTCTGGGATTCGATTCCCGATCCCGAACTCGAGCGAGCCGCCAGCGCCGGACAACTTTCCCGCCCCGACCAGATCGCGGCTCAAGCGACCCGCCTCACCGCCGACAATCGGGCCTGGAACAAGCTGCGGCAGTTCCTGCTGCTTTGGCTCAAAGTCGACGAAGTGCCCGAGATCGTGAAAAGCCGACAACACTACCCCACCTTCGACGCCAGCGCGGCATCCGACCTCCGTACATCCCTCGAACTGTTCCTCCAAAACACTGCATGGAGCCCGAAGTCGGACTACCGGGATTTGATGCTGAGCGACAAGCAGTTCCTGAATGGACGGCTCGCGGCTCTGTACGGAATCAATTTGCCCGCCGACGCGCCGTTCCAGGAAGTAGTTCTCGATCCTGGCCAACGAGCCGGCGTGGTGACCCACCCCTATCTGCTTTCCCGATTCGCTTACCTCGACGGAAGTTCCCCCATTCACCGAGGGGTGCTCATCGTGCGAAACTTATTAGGCCGAACCCTGAAACCACCTCCTGCCAACTTCGTCCCGCTCGCCGCGAGCCTTCATCCCGACTTGACCACGCGTCAACGGGTCTCCCTTCAAACCAAGCCCGAGTTCTGCAACAACTGTCACGGCATCATCAACCCGCTCGGGTTCACTCTCGAGCGATTCGATGCCATCGGTCGACTGCGGGATACCGATAATGGCAAGCCGGTCGACGCCTCAGGCGCCTACCGAGATCGTGCTGGCGCCGTCGTCAAATTCTCCACTGCCCTCGACCTCTCCCGGTATCTCGCCGAAAGCGACGATGCACGCTCCGCCTTCGTAGAAAAGCTGTTCCTGAACGTCGCCAAACAGCCTCCGCTGGCGTACAGTCCGAGAAAATTGTCGGAACTGGAACAGTCTTTCGCTAAGAACCAATATAGTATTCGTAGTCTGCTCGTCGACATGGTTGTCGCAACAACCGTGCCATCGCGCACGACGTCCGTTACCACGAGGACTCAGAAACCGTGAACTATCACAAATCTCGGAGAGCGTTCCTAAAGGATCTTGGACTTTGCGCGTCGGCCCTGCCCTTTGTTGCCAACTTGCCGGGGCTGGCGCTTCCCGGGAAGCCGCTCAAAAAGCAACGACTCGTGATCCTATTCAGCCCAGACGGCGTCGTTCCAAACACCTTCTGGCCGGATCAAGTCGGACCCAATTTTGAGTTCAAGCCGAGTCTGAAACCGCTTGAGCCATTCAAAGATCGTACTCTGGTGATCCGAGGCGTATCGGACAAGGTTCGTGGCGACGGTGACAACCATATGCGCGGCATCGGTTGCCTCCTCACCGGTATCGAGTTATTTCCCGGAAACGTTCAAGGCGGCGGCGACACCCCCGCCGGCTGGTCCAGTGGAAACTCGATCGACCAAGAAATCAAAGCCTTTCTTCAGAAGAACCCGGCCACCCGAACCCGATTCGGCTCCCTCGAATTTGGCGTGATGGTGCCCGACCATGCCGACACCTGGACCCGGATGTGTTATTCCGGCCCGAATAAGCCGATCGCCCCGATCGACGATCCGTACCAGATGTTCGGCAAGCTCTACGGCCAAGCCAAAGATCAGGAGATGCTGAAGAGTGTCCTCGATGACCTGCGGGGAGACTTGGCGAAGATTCGGTCTCAGGTCGGAGCGGAAGACCGAAAGATTCTCGACGAGCACACCTCGCTCGTGAGAGAGATGGAGCAAGACATTCGCGCGGCCCGGACCACCGACCTAGGCCATGCGGTGCCCGTCGTCGAACCCGGCGTTCGCCGAGAAAACGACAACATTCCCAAGATCAGCAAGCTCCAGATTGACTTACTCGTCAGCAGCTTCCTGAGCGACGCGTCGCGCATCGCCACCTTCCAGTTCACCAACTCGGTCGGCGATGCCCGCATGACGTGGTTAGGGATCCAGGAGGGCCAACACGGCCTATCCCATGAGCCGGATAGCAACGCCACTGCTCAAGAGAAGCTCACCCGCATCAACGAGTGGTATTGCACCCAAGTCGCCTACCTCGCCAAGCGGCTCTCCGAAACGGCCGAGCCAGACGGACAAGGCACCCTGCTCGATAACACGTTAATCGTGTGGACTAACGAACTGGGTCAAGGCAACACCCACACCCTGGAAGACATCCCATTCGTGTGTGTCGGCAATGGTCTTGGGTTCAAGATGGGCCGATCGCTCAACTTCGGCCACGTACCTCACAACCGACTGCTCATGTCAATTGCCCACGGCTTCGGACACCGAATCGACCGATTCGGAAACCCCGACTACTGCGCAGGCGGCGTTTTACCAAATCTCACTTAGGCTCCTAAATCCCCGTTCCCACCCTCCCCGAAGCGGACCGATTAGACGCATGGTAGTAACAATGCCCTGTGCCCGATGCAAATGTAACGGTGCTGGGCGTGAGTTGTGAATGGGAGATTCGAACCCCATGCACCGGAAACCCCGATCCGGTGACCTTTGATCCAGATTCAGGCTCTGGGCGCCTTTGCGTCTCACCTCAATCCACTCGAGTACCGACTGGAGCCTAACCTACGAGATCATACTTCCAATTCGCTTCCTGGATCGCCGAGTCCAACTCGCGATGCAATCGCGACACCCGGTC
The DNA here is from genome assembly GCA_903904815.1 of uncultured Armatimonadota bacterium. Classification (GTDB taxonomy): domain Bacteria; phylum Armatimonadota; class Fimbriimonadia; order Fimbriimonadales; family Fimbriimonadaceae; genus Fimbriimonas. The sequence goes on along the minus strand of CAIVDU010000048.1, from coordinate 17,549 downwards.
AGCGTCCTCTCGCAATCCACCGACCTTGACGGTGGCCACGAACTTGACTTCGCTGCGAGTAACCCGAGCCTGCTTCCCGATTCCCGCATCGGCCACCGCCCGGTACATCGCCGCCTGAATCTTGTACCCATCGCGAACCGCGATGGCGTCTGTGAGGCTCTGCCCGGAAGGCAACACTACCGAAAGGTTGGTCTGGTTGATCCGAGAGATGAGCGACACCAGCGATTGAAGCAGCTCCTCGAACTCAGCGATCAACTTCGTAGGATCTTCAGCCGGTTGATCCCCCTCCTGAACGCGCGCGTTCTCGATAATCCTCGCCTGAAGCTGGGCCAATCGCTTCTGCATGTCCGCCCGACTTATCAAAGCCTCCGCCAATCTCATGGGCGACATGGTACCTATGCGAATAGTGCCGGAACCACGTTTCCCGCCACGTCGGTCAGACGGAAATCCCTGCCTTGGTACCGGTAGGTCAGCTTCTGGTGGTCGATCCCGAGCTGGTGCAAAATCGTCGCCTGCATGTCATGGACTTGCACCGGATCCTTGACGATCTTGTAGCAGAAGTCGTCGGTTTCCCCATAGACGGTCCCGCCCTTAAATCCGCCGCCGGCGATCCACATGCTGTAGGCGGCGCCGAAATGGTCACGTCCGTGGCCGCTTGGGTTGTTGACGTCGCCCTGGACGAACACCGTTCGCCCGAACTCGCCCATCCAAACCACAATCGTGTCGTCCAGCATTCCTCGCTGCTTCAGGTCTTTGACGAGCGCCGCTGACGGTTGGTCGGTGTCTCGGCACTGGAACGCCAGTTGGGTGCTGAGGTTCATGTGCTGATCCCAGCCCGCGTGCATCAGCTGGACAAACCGGACCCCACGCTCGGCCAGACGCCGGGCGAGCAGGCAGTTTCGCGCGTATGAACCCAGGCGGTGAACGTCCGGCCCGTACATCTCCAGCACCGCGCTCGGCTCGTGGGAGATATCCAGCAGCTCGGGCACGCTCGTCTGCATCTTGAACGCCAACTCGTATTGGGTGATGCGTGTCTCGATCTCGGGGTCGCCGTACTCATCCAATCGCTGGTGGTCCAGTTCGGCGATATCGTTCAGCACGCCCCGTCGAAGATCGTGGGAGATACCAGGAGGGTTGTCTAGGTACAGAATGGGCTCGCCCTCGCTTCGAAATCGGACCCCTTGATACTTGGAAGGGATGAACCCGCTGCCCCAATAGTAGTCGTAAAACAGCTGACCGCAGGTTTTCCCCACGTCCGAAGAGGTCATCACAACGAACGAGGGAAGCTCCTCGGTCATACTGCCGAGACCATAGGTTGCCCAAGCTCCCATGCTCGGTCGCCCAGGGATGGGGCTACCAGTGAGGAAGTAGGTGACGCCGGGCGCGTGGTTCACACTCTCGGTGTTCATCGACCGCACCAGGCAGATGTCGTCGGCAATCGAACCAATGAAGGGGAGCATCTCGGAGAGCCACATGCCGCTCTCCCCGTACTGTTTGAACGGCCGAATCGCCGGAAGGACCGGGTAGCGGCCCTGAGTGGCCGTCATCGTAGATAGCCGAGTCCCTTGTCGCAACGACTGGGGCAGTTCTTCCAAACGGTGCTTCTCCAACCCCGGCTTGTAGTCGAAGAGGTCGACCTGGGACGGCGCGCCGCCTTGCCAAAGCATGATGACGCGCTTCGCCTTCGGCGGGAAGTGGGGCAGGCCCGGAAGCGGCGGGAGCCCGCCCTTCTTCTGGAACATACGCCCGAAGCCGTCGGTGGCGAGCAGTCCGCCGAGCGCCATCACCCCAATCCCGTTGGCGGCCTTGCCGAAAAACTGCCGACGACTCAGGCGCAGATCACGTTCGAAAAATGGGTTCATACACTACTCCCGAGTCAGGGCCTCATCCAGATTGAAAATCGATAAGCAAAGGTTGGCGAGGGCGGCATGCTCGACTGAGTCCAGCTTCCCGTCTCGCGGGCTCTCTCCCACCGCGAGAAACTCACTGGCCGCCTTTGGGTTCGCCCGGAAAGAATCCCTCGCCCGATTTAAGCTCCTTACCAGGATCTTCGCCTCGCGATCGCTCGGCGGACGCTGGCAGATGGTTCGAAACGCCAGAGCCGCCCGCTGCCGGTCCGAACCCAGGCCACTCCGTAGCAGATGCTGGGCGAGCACCCGTCCTGCCTCGACCCAAGTGGGATCGTTCAATGTGGTGAGTGCGTGCAATGGGGTTGAGGTCATCGACGGCCGGACAGTGCACGCTTGTCGAGTCGCCGCGTCGAACATGTTAGCCGGCCCCACCGTTCGTCGCCAAAACGTGTACAGGCTCCGCCGATAGAGGTCTGCTCCCGTGGATTGTGGATAGGTGAAGTCCCGTTCCTTCGTGATGGAAAGCCCGTCCCAAATCCCCTTCGGTTGGTAGGGATAGACCGGCTTTCCGCCCATCTCGGGGTTAAGGAGTCCGCTCGTGGCGAGAGCCAAGTCGCGAATGAACAGCGACGAAACGCGGAACCGCGCCCCGCGGGCTAGATACTGATTCTCCGGATCCCGCTCCCGGAGGGCGGGAGGCACCCTTGAGCTCTGGCGGTAGGTCGAACTCATGACCATCATCTTCAGGAGCCGTTTCACGTTCCAGCCATGCTCCCGGAAGTCGACCGCGAGCCAGTCTAAAAGGGCTTGCTGCACCGGTGGCTCACACTGAACCCCGAAGTTCTCCGAAGTCTTTACCAGCCCCCGCCCCCACAGCATCTGCCAAAAGTGGTTGACCTGCACCCGCGCAGTCAGCGGATTCTCTGGACTCACAATCCACCTAGCGAGGCCCAATCGGTTCGCCGGATAGGTGGGCCTTGGAGGCGAGAGCGCAGCCGGAGTCGACGCATTGACTTCGTCTAGCGGTACTTCGTAGTTGCCTCGGAAGTAGATGTGGGTCTTGCGAGGCATCGCGTCCGACATCACCATCACCTGTGGTAGCTTCGCCGAAAAATCCGCCAACTCCTGTTGCGCCTGTTTGAGACTCTTGCGGCCAGGCCCGTTTGCCAGCCGGAAGGCATCGAGTTCTTGGAGCTCCGCTTTGGTAGGGTCCTTGCGGAGAAGATCGACGATGCGGGCAGCCAGGCCGTTCGGCGCGAGCCGGAAGTAGAACCCGGTGGCCCCACCGCCGTTAACAATTTTCACGAGCAGTTGATTGTCACCGGGCCGGAGTGGCGCCTCGATAACCTCTTGGTCGGGGGCGACCCCTCGGGTCACTTTGTGGGAGGCCAGAAGTTGACCATTGACCCACGCCTTGACGCCGTCGTCGCTGCCAAGCGATAGCGTGACGTGCGCGGCTTGAGTGGCGTGAAGCGTCCGACGCAAATAGGTTGCCGCGTTCTCGCCCGACAAGTCATGGGCGACGCCGTCGGCCCATTCCGGGTGCGGATTCCAATGCGCCTTCGCACCGTCGGTTTCTGGGGCGAATTTCGCGTCAAACGCGTGATCGAAAGTGTCGGTCGGGTACGGCCCTGACGCCTCCCACTCTGACATCGATGGCACTTCGCCCAGTGCTGCTCGCTGGTCTCGGATCCACGCGGCCAAAGCTTGAGGGGCGGAGTCCGCTTTGGACTCCTTCGCGGACTGGGAGCTCAGTTCGGAGACCCGCTGTTGCAAGGCCAGCCACCGTGAGCGATCGGGCTCCGCCGGGAATGGCATTGCCGGAGCCGCGATACGATACTGCCCGGCCCCCGACGGAACCCCCGATTCCGGCACCCGATTGAAGTAGGCGAGCATCGAGTAGTAGTCGCGCTGGGTCAGCGGATCGTACTTGTGGTCGTGGCACCGGGCGCAGGCCATCGTGAGTCCCAGGAAGGTGGTTGCGGTGACGTCCACCCGGTCGAACAGCACCACATTCCGTTGCTCTTCCGGGATCGCGCCTCCTTCCCCATTCAACATGTGGCAGCGGTTGAACGCGGTGGCGAGAATCTGATCGGGAGTCGGGTTCGGTAGCAGGTCGCCCGCCAGTTGTTCCACCGTGAACTGGTCGAACGGCATGTTGTGATTGAACGCCCGCACCACCCAGTCGCGCCAAACGTATTGGTAGTTGTCTCCGTCCTGCTGAAACCCATTCGAGTCGGCGTACCGGGCGGCGTCGAGCCAGGGAAGCGCGAGCCGCTCGCCAAAGTGGGGCGACGCGAGCAGGCGATCCACCAGATGTTCGTAGGCGTTCGGCTTCCGGTCGGACGTAAACGCATCGACTTCCCCGAGCGTCGGCGGCAACCCGGTGAGGTCCAGGCTCAGTCGACGGATAAGGGTTTCCGGAGAGGCTTCCGGGGACGGTCGCAGCCCCGCTTTAGTCATGCGGTCCAGTGCAAACGCGTCGATGGGATTCCGAACCCAGCTAGAGACGCGAGTGGGAACTTTGGGTTTGACCGGAGCGACGTAAGCCCAGTGCCGCACCTCGGTCGCGTCGTCCTTAGCCCCCGCCGCAATCCATTGTCGGAGGGTGTCCACATCCGCATCGGACAAAGGACTCTGCCCCTTGGGCATTCGAGGCAAGCCTCCCAGACCCAGGATTCGTTGAAGCAGCAGCGACTTGTCCGGCTTGCCCACAATGACCGAAGGCCCAGAATCCCCGCCCTTCTGGAGAGAATTGACCGTCTGAACATCTAGCCCGCCCGCCGCCGAAGCGCCACTATGGCAAGAAGCGCAATGCGCTCTCAGAACCGGCTTTACATCGGACGCAAAATGAACCGGCTTTCCTCCCGCCGGATGCTGAGCAAGAAGCAGCGCATACGGAGTCAGCACCAGAAGGATTCCCCCGCCCCGCTTCAAATCCGGAAGTCTCATGTCCTGCTTTTCCAACCCACTCCAGCGTGCGCCGCCCATTCAAGGCGTCGTCGCCCTATCCGAGTCGTAGTCTAACGCAACTTCAACTTTGCTGGGTCCATTCCTGCATCACGAGTCTCCGGAGCATGGTGCACCGTGTTACGGCTCGTCATTATCCACATCTTGCATTTCGGTTTTGGAATCGATTTGGAGTCGCATTCGCGACGCAGGATGGCCGATTTTCCCCTCCCTTCCCTCCCCATCGCACCGCTGGTCGCTTCGGGGGAGGGGTCTGGACGGTAGATTTGGGCTTGAATTGCATAACTCTGCCGGTGATTTTTTGCTTTGTCTTCTGAGCGATGAGAGTTTCAATGGGCAGGTTGTGATCGAATATCTAGATTCAGTTATGTCTTCTTTCTGTGATGTTCTTACCTGCGCACTCCCGCGTTGCCGGGGCAGAGGGATCAATTTTTTAACAATTGAGATTCACGTACAGCAATGCGATGCTAATTGCTCGGTGACATCCGAATCATCCCCTCTGAGTAGGACTCGCGATCGACGCCTGAGTTGCCGAGAACATTTCATGCTGGTCCCTCCCCCGCAGCGACGCAGGAGCGCTCGTGGGGGAGGGTAGGGAGAGGGAAATCAGCCATTCCTGCGTCGCGAATGCGACTCCAACTTAGATCGCCATGGAGTCAGAGCTCACGATTAAGCGAAGCTTCGTCGACTTCAATGCCAGTGCGTTCTTGGCACAACCGAAGTATCTGCCTTGCACAATCCAAGGGGTTATAGCCGCCCTCACCATTGGACAGTCGAAGCGTAAGGATTCCGAAGCTTTCTAGGTATCGATCGCGTTCAGCATCCTTTGCTTGGGAGAATTGAGCATGTTCGTCGCTGTCTAGCTCGACGCATAGCCTTGCTTTGTGGCAATAGAAGTCCAGCACGTAAGGGACGAAAGGATGCTGTCTTAGGAAATGAAATCCAAGGTTGTTGGCTCGGACCATCTGCCACATCGTTTTCTCCCAGACGGTCATCCTCTTTCGGAGCGACTTTGACTTGGCATTCACGTTTTCATATTAGTGGACTTTTTCGGATTTGCATTTGCCCTCTCCCCTGTGCCCCTCCCCCGCGTACGCTCCTTCGTCGCTGCGGGGGAGGGGTGTGGCTCGGCAGGTGCAACCTGTATTTCGACACGCTGCGGGCCACGACTTTCTTTTTGGATTCCGAGCGCGGTGGAGTTAATGGGCTCGTTCTAGTGGACTTTTTCAGATTCCCTTAGCAAGATAGGGCCAAATACCCCACGAGAACCGCTGGGAACGTCCTGCGTTAAAAGGTTATAAATATAAGTACAAAAACCTACGACTTGCGCCGATATTGTTTTACAATTAACACAGATGGACCTCGCTGAGGAGGCCTCCCAAGGGGCTGACCTTCGCCCGGTTCACGCTGCGTGGACCTGCTGGATCACGCTGAGCTGACTGCGACGTGAACAAATTTTCATGATTTAACGTAACGGACTCGCTCGTTGGCAAATCTAATATCTGGAGGTCTATCGTGAACAATACGACTAAATTTGTTGCCAGCGTGACTTTTGGGGCGCTGCTGCTGGTAGCGGCGCCGATCCATGCCCACGCACAAGAGGATATCGGCACTAAAATCATCCCGTCGCTGGAATACCAGCAGGCGGACGTTCGAGAAGCGTTACAGGCTCTATTCAAGAACGTCGGCGTCTCCTACTCGATCGCTCCCGAAGTACAGGGCCAGGTCACCGTCAGCTTGCGTAACGTAAGCTTTTCGACCGCCCTGCAGAACATCCTTCGCCAGGTCGACGCGACTTACCGCATCGAGACCGGCGTTTGGCAGATCGTTAAGCGAGAGGACAGCAACCCGACCAAGACTGACGATCAGACCGTAACCCCGATCAAGGCAAACACCGTCCTTCGACGGATTAAGATCAACTCGGCAGACCCCGAGCTCATCGCGATCCTGGTGGGCTCTAAAGAAGGCACCCAAAACTGGATCCTCGCCCCCGAGATCTCCTCTGTCAATAAAGGCGCCCGAATGGGTGGCGGCATGGGCGGTGGAATGGGCGGCGGCATGGGTGGAGGCATGGGCGGCGGAATGGGTGGCGGCATGGGAGGCGGAATGTCCGGCGGCATGTCGGGAGGCATGAGCGGCGGAATGTCCGGTGGCATGAGCGGCGGATTCGGCGGCGGCATGAGTGGCGGCGGAATGGGCGGCGGCGGATTCGGCCGAGGCTAATAATCCCAAGTCCATCAATGAGCCCAACGACGTTCGCGTCGTTGGGCTCTTTTTATGCATGAGCGGGCCAATTCCTATCCGGCCCACCGCTCAATCACTCCGCCCGAAGCGCCCCGACCCCTGAAGACTTGTCATTACCCAAATCTCCAGGCCGTTTTGAACCCGAGCCTCGACGCAGCCGTTGTGAACGGGGCCCTCCACATCAGCGGAGCGGTGCGATGGGGAGGGAAGGGAGGGGGAAATCAGCTATCCTGCGTCGCGAAAGCGACTCCAACATTGAGTTTGAATCTGAAACAAAAGATGTGGATAATGCCAACCCCTGAAGGGGGGCCAACATGATAGCCGGTGCGTCGACTCCGGTCGACCACCGCATTGGACCTCCCAAGCCGTGCCGCCTCCCGTAGGGCCGTCGCACAATCCCCTCTTCCGCCACACCAATCCGCGGCCGCAGGCCGCCCCGCCTATAATGGATTGCCAATTCCCCGGCTGGAGCCACAACATGAACATTCGAAGACGACTGTCAACTGCCCTGACCGCCCTCCTTTTCCTCACGGTCGCCGTACCCGTGATCGCCCACGCGGCGGTTGGCCATTCCGAAAAGCGATCCCGCTACCTCGTCGGGCTTCAGCTCTACACGGTGCGAGACGACTGCGCCAAGGACTTCCCGGGAGTTCTGAAGGCGGTCGCCAAGATGGGCTTCACCGGCGTCGAGTTCGCCGGCTACTACGGCCAGTCGGCCGAGCAACTGCGAAAAATGCTCGACGAAGACCATCTCACTTGCTATGGGTCTCACATCTCGCTTGACTCACTGCTAGGAGACAACTTCGACAAGACCGTCGCCTTCAACAAGATCCTCGGCAACAAGCTCTTGGTGGTCCCCTCGATCCCCGACAATCGCCGCAACTCCCGAGCCGCCCTCATCGAAACCGCCAAGCTCTTCAGCGAACTGGCGAAGAAGCTGGAAGCTCATGGCCTCATGCTGGGCTACCACAACCACATGAGCGAGTTCAAACCTGTCGAGGGCGAACTCCCTTGGGATACGTTCTTCGGCAACTCGGATTCGCGCGTGAAGATCCAGTTCGACACCGGCAACGCCCTCGAAGGTGGCGAACAAGCCGCCCCCTTCCTCCTAAAATTCCCGAAGCGAGTGGTCTCCGTCCACGTGAAAGACTTCTCCGCCACGAATCGCCAGGCTCTGTTAGGTGAGGGCGACGAGAACTGGAAAGAAGTCCTCCCGATCCTGAAACACAAGACGGCAACCCGCTGGTTCATCATCGAGCAAGAGACCTACCCCTTCCCCCCGCTGGTCTGCGCCGAAAAATGCCTCCGCACCTTCGAAAAGATGATGGCGGAAACAAAGTAGCGCGGTCCGCCCTTGGCGGAAGCGGCCTTCGGCCGCGGAGTGATGGGTATTGGAGTGGCGGAGCGGTGGGTCGGACGGGAGATGGGATTGGACAGGTGACTGGGTTCGTTTCGTAGTAGGGTTGTTGCAATTGGTTCCTTTGCAGAGACCGATTGGGGTCAGGGTTTTACCGGCCTCTGGGTTCGTTTCGCAGTAGGTTTGTTGCGTTAAATTTCGGTTCGTTTGGTCCATACGCTCTTTTGTTTTTGAGTGACGTCCTCTCCGGTGTGAAACGCCAAGACGTTTTCCTTCAATTTGTTCAACACCTAAATCCGCCCGAGCGCAACAGACCGCAGATAAATCGTCAATAACTCCGCAATTTTTCCGTGTAAATCTAAAATCTTCTCCTAAGGTTTGAGTTTATAGTGGAGACAGCGGCTACTGTTGTATGGGCGTAGCCATGGGTTCCTGTCCTTGGCCCTTGCTGGCCAACTCTACGATTTTCGGAGACCGTAGGCTGGACCCAACGGCTACGTTGGGTCTGGGTGTAGCCATGGGCTCCCTTACTTGGCCCTTGCTGGACAAACCTACGATGTCCGGAAACCCCATCCTTTGGCTTTACTTCGCGGTCACGACCGCGGAGGTTGTCCAGTCGGAGGTGAGTTTCGAGAAGGCGTCTTTGACTTTCACCTGGTACACGTAGGTCTGGCCGGTAATGACGTTGACGTCGGTGGCAGTGGTGTTTCCAGAGACGTTGGCGGGGGACAACGTGACCGGGATCTGGTTGAACTGATTTGAGTTCGTCGGGGCCTGGCCGCCGACGGCTAAGGCACGGCGCACGAAGATCGTGAAGCCTTCGTGCGTGTTGGTTCCGGGACTGACAATCAGTTGAATCCCAGTGGGGCCGGCTTGTACCTTAACCGTCGGAACTCCTGGCTTTCCGTACCAAGTCCGTGCTTCCAAGTAGGCGCTGCGGGCAGAAGGGAGTCCGAGTGAGTTCACCCCTCGGATCGCGTAGCCATATTCGGTTAGCGGAGTCTTCTGAGACAGGTCGGTGAGGACCCAAAGCCCCGAAGTCGAATCCACCGTCAACTGAACTGGATCTGAGGATTTCGACGTGTCGAGCACCGCGTTCGCTGCACCCAAGAGCGTGACAATTTGATCCGGAGACTTGGAACCGGTCAGCACACGAAAAACCTGATAGCTCCGAACATCCTGAAGCGGCTCGGGAGGATCGAAAAGGATATGGACCTTGAGCGGATCTTCTGGGTCGGCAATGCAGTTTCTCAGCAGCGGTGCGTCAGGATTTGCGGAAGGCGGGATGACAGCAGGCACGAGGGTGGGCTGGCTCTCGTTCCCCCACTGGTCGCGAGCCACGATGATGTAGTCGAAGGTTCTCAGGATCCCGGTGACCAGATCGCTATCGGTGATCGTATTGCCCGACGTCGTTCCAATGAGCTTCACCGCACCCGTGAGTGGAAGATTGGCGGCAAACGACTTAACGACCGGATCGGTGACTGCAGCGAGAGCGTCTTTCGGGGCGAGGGTCAACTTCGTGTTATCCCGGAACTTGACGCGGTGAACAGCAGCACTACCGGCAAACATCCGCTTTGCCGATCCCGAATAGGTTCCCGCCGTGATCTTGAAATCAGGGACCTGAGAGGTCACGGGAACTCGGTATACCGTGAATATGAATGGGGCGCCGGGAGCATTCAAACTCCAAGTCACATTTGTCCTGGTTCCGTAAACTACCGCTCGAGTACTGCCAACAAAGGTGCCGGCGCCTGGGGTGCTAACCGGAATATGCCGTTGTCGGAACTGCGAAGTTGCCACGGCCTGAGCCTGAGTTGCGCCCCCTGCCTCTCCTGCGGCTCCCCCCAAAATGTATTTGACCGCAGCGGCTGGACTCGCCCCCTTTAACTGCGACATTTCCTTACCTTGGGCTGCCGGGGATGCGAGCAACTGCTTCTGAAATTGGCTGAGTTGACCGGCTAGCGCGGCAGACGACGCCGAGTTGACGAGAGTTTCCGGGGTGACCAATTGCTGGTTCCAAACCACTTGGTTGAAGAACTGGGGCATGGGTGGCTGAGCGACCGGGATGAACGGAGGCAAATTCACGATTCGCCCAAAGTTGTTCGTGGGAACCGGGGGAGTCGTCATTGCAAGCGTGGTCTTGGGAATTTGACCAGCCGATGGAGACGGTGGAGGCGTCAGCAGGGGCACGCCGATCTGATTCGATTTCGGTGAAGCAGAATCTGCAACCGCGCCCGGGGTGTTCGCTGGTCCTTGGGGGGTGAAGGCACGGGTGTTAAGCGTCGTGTATGCGCTCGCTAGCTCTGAGTGACGAGCAACATCCGTTCCGTAAACCGATTCGACGAAATACCGATAGTAGTGATCGCGCTGAGCGGTCTTGTCCAGAAACGTCCGATCGGAGATTGGGCTGGGAGTGAGGAGAGTCATCGTCGGAGTGGGTGCGGGCTGAGAATTACTCGACGATGAATTCGTAGGCTTACCCAGCTTGAAACCGCCAGAGGCAGCTTCCACAGCGGCCAATACCTTCCGAACCGAGAACCCATCGGCTCGATAGACGAGGTATGTAACGTTGGGGACCACGGCGGGAGGCGTTTGAGTGACATCGAGGGGAGGGTCCCAGGTTAGTAGCGGAATACTTGCTAACGATTGGTGAGCGTCTCCCGACGCGTCACTCAATTTGACCGCGATGTTGTTGGGGATCGGAGGACACGTCCAGTCAGCCACACTCACGGTTGCCTGGACCGGGGCGGGACTCCGTCCGAAGGCGTCCGTCATGGTCAGCGTGTAGGTCACCGCCCCAGGGGTGGCCTTGTGATCGACATATCCAAACACCCGATACCGTCTTCCCCCAGATGAGTTGGGACCATCGGCCAAGACCAGGTTTGAGGCTTTTTGGATGCCATTCACTGTCACCGTGTAATGGCAGAGGAATCCGGCGTCCGAGGTCTGCTTGTCCTGATCCCAGTGAAGACCAACCGCGTTAACTCCGACTTGAAGTCCCCCGAAGTGGGTGGGAGGTTGCGGAACCGGGTCGGCCCCAACCACAAAGTCCTTGATGGTTTGAAGCTGATATTCATCGCCCGAGGCATCGATAAAAGTGAGCACATAGGTGAGCTTCTGACCAGCCAAAATTGAACGGTCCTGGAATGCCAGCCCAAGTTCCTGGCCCAATTCCTCTTGAACCAAAGAGTTCACCACCAAGCTGGTTCGGGCATTTGCGACGGTCAAGGTTTGTTTCTGAGTTTCGGTTAAGGGCTTGTTGATAACTCTCTGTCGATCTTGGCCACGACGAGGCGCCACTTCGGAGGCAAATTCCTTGACCGAGTCCGATTTCATCGCCATTCCAAATCGCTCGCGCGAGGTGAGGAACATGTTTTCACTCTTGGCAGACTGTTGGCCGACCTCTTGCTTCATGGCTTCGAAACCGAGGGCAGAGCTCTCAGCAACTCCGCCTAACTCGGCGTGAAACAGAGACTTTCCGGGCACTCCGGCGACGCTGGTCCTGGCGACGGCGAAGAGCTTTTGCATCTCGACCGCAAGCTTGGAAGGAGCCACTGTGATCGGAACCGTATTTATTTTCGAGGCGGTACCGTTCGAGATCCGATACACGTTAAAGCCTTTGCCATCGGGAAGAAAACCTTCCGTGAAAACCCACCGAAGTTTTACCACCGGCGTCGCGCCAACGTTCGCAGTGGCCCCTCTAAACACGAAGGGCGGATAGCCTGCCGCCGCAGGCGGGGCTGGAAGTGAAAGCGGGCCCTGGGCAACGGAAGACCCGGTGGCGCAAATTATGGCTACCAATGAAGTCCAGAATTTCATGATTAACTCGCGTTCCCGTATTTCAAAAAGGTCGCGTGGATTGAGGCGTCGAGGTGAAGCGGGCCCACGCTGATACCGGCCGTCACATCCCCCTCAATGTCACCGTACTGTTCGGTGATCGTTCCTTGTCCTTCCGCGCTTGCCTCGATGGAGGCGATTCCAAAATTGATCTCGCCGGCAAATGCCACATCCACCGAGAATCCCGGATTCGGCGGCCCGAAGATCGCAAAGGATGAACTTTGGCTTCCACTCAACGGCCCAAGGTTGAACCCGGACTCGTAACCTCCCTGGGCGAAGGGGTTCTGAAGGAAGTCGATTCCCGCCCCCACCTTACAGTAGGCATCAAATCCACTTCCCCCAATCTGAACGGTGATTCCATTGTCGTGGACGGGAATACCGGCCCGAATATAAGCCTGCCCCCCACCGAACTGGGAATCGATGTTTCCTTTGATGGTAAACAAGCTTGGGACGGACAGGTTCAACGTTCCGTTGACCCGGATGGCATCGTTATAGAAACCGGCTGATATCTGGGCGTAGCGATTCGGATTGATGCTGTCGCCCTTCTTGGTCAAGAGAGCAAACTGGCCGTTAAGGATAATGGCCAAATCGGGGACCTGGACGGTGAGGCCAACCGGACCCCAAATCGTAAAATCGTCGTTCGATGTCAGGTAGACGCTTGCCTGGAAGAGCCAGTCTCCCGGTTGGGGGGAGTAACCCGCAAGGGGGTCATTGGGAGAGGCATTGGCGATGGCCGCATCATATTTGATTCCATGGCCAAACGCGCCTCCAAAACCGTAATAGGAGAGGAACGCCCCTTCGGGGCCCGGAAGCGCGATGTCCGGCATCTGAATGTTGCCTCCAAGCAGGATCACCCCGTCATCAGCGAACAAGAAGTTGACCTGACCGCCCGCGCCCAATGCGTCGATCGTCAGCTGTGCGTCTCCCATCCAACAATGGTTGAATTGGGTGGTCTGAGCCTGACATGCCTTCGTCTGGTAGGTGTCAAGGTTGCCGAAAGATCCGCCAATCGTTCCCACGCCGTCGATCACGGCTTGAAACTGGACGCTGCCAATCTTGGGTGAACCTCCGTCTGAGGAGTTTGAAGGAAGTGGGATAAAAATGCCGTTGAAGTCAACACTTCCGGAGATAGGCAAGGAGTCGGAAATGTCAACTCCGCCCGTGAGCATGATCCCCGGGCCGGTTGGGGTTCCCGGCGCTGGCGGCTGTCCATCCTGAGTCTTTCCGCTCTGGTAGCCGATCTGGTTGATGTTCGCGGTGACCGGGCCAAGGGGAATCTGGATCGGCTGCTTGATGGAAAGCGTTCCCAGGTCCAAACCTTTCGCGCTCACACAAAGGTTCTGAACATCGACGGTAAGGCTCTTGTAGGCGTTCAGTTGCAACGTGCCCGAAACGTCGAAAGTAAAGGGCTGAACTGGGTCCGAACTGAAGGAAACCTGGCCGTACGACATGGTAAAGGTTCCGATGCTATCCACATCGAGGACCTTGGGGCTCAGGGTGGCGTCGATCGAGACGCTCATTCCGGTCCGGCTAAACGCCGCACTAATCGGAAGCACCAGCGGCTTGGGATTCTGCGGGTCGCTGATGTCCTTGACCTGCTGGGAGTTAAAGTTCAGGGTTCCGCTGAGGGCGGCAGCGGCGAGTGATCCGTTCTCAATCTCGATCGTGCCCTTTGTGATGGTTGCCTCACCCCCGATCGTGAACTGAGTCGAAACGGTCAAAGTGCCGTTGAACCCAGACTTGTCGATGCTCGCCCCAGCCGCAGAGCCGGCGCCGGATATTGCGAGAGAAGTCCCATCGGGGATCCGCCCGGAATCTCCATAAACGCTGGCGGTTCCGATAAGGTTGTGGACCCCGGTGTCATCGAACGTGAATCCGCTAACCGAAACGTGGAGGTCGAGCGAACCTCCGTCCGGTTTATAGTCGAAACCGGTTGGGCCTGTTCCCGAGTATGAGAAACTGTCCGTCCCAAAGGTGATCGGCAGTTGGGCAGGGTTTTGGGTCGGATTGCCGTTCGCCTCGAGCTGATGAAACGAATCGGTCGGCAGGGTCAAAAGCCCGCCTAGTTGAAAATCTGTCCCAATCTGACCGTTGAGGACCGAGCCTCCAATCTTGGTGAGGGTGAACGTCATCCCATCCGGCCCAATCGGGACGGTGGCAAACCCGGAGGTCACCAGCAGGGCTTCCGGGCCGATGGATGCCAGCAGCTCCGCCGTCGGGTTCGTGGCCCCCGATACCAGGCTCAGGTGGTCAAAGGTTGGGAGGCCATCTTCGTGGATCGTGAAGTTCTGAGCAGAGACTCCAAGGGTGCCCCCCGACGAAAAGGATGGGATCGGGGTGTCAATATCGACCCGGGTGGAGACAATTGTCAGCTTGTGAGGCCCAGACGTGGTGATGTCCACGAGATTGGGGCTCGCCATGCCGATCCCAAATCCGCACGCCTGGAGCCTCGGAATCCCGTCCGGAGAGCCGGCGGCGTTGCCCACATTGGCTAGGGTGAGCTTGGTCATTTTTAGCTCGAACCCTTGAGACGATCCCGACATGTTAAAGTCGGTCGCGGTCAATGAGACGGGGTTGCCGTTCTTATCTTTGAACGGGGTGGTGACTTGGACTCCGGGAGAAAGGAAATTGACCGTTCCATCGGCGCCGACTCGTATCGCAATCCCGGGTGGCGGCTGTCCAGCAGCGGGGTTGGGATTGGCTTGCAGCACTAAATCGACTCCCGAGCCCAACGCGTTTTTCCACGGAATATCGGATGTGAACGCGTACCCGGTCTTGCCCTTGTCGACTGAGCCATCCGTATGGGCGACAATGCCTGCGAACGGCAGCCCTTTAGCGACGGTGGTCGTGCCCAACGGGGCCGGAAGCACGAGAGTCAGGTCTCCCGTACCGCTGCAGGGTTGGCCGTCGGCAAAGTTTTTGAATTGAACCGACGTTATTTGAACTTTCGAACTGAGATTAAGCGTTTGGGGAGCTTGAGCGTTCGCTTTTGAAAGCAGTGCCAAGAAGGCAAAAGATCCTAACCACCCCGACTTCATCATCCTGAATTCCGACGCCCTTCGCCCGACGAATCGAGCCGCGCAATTATACGACTGCCTAACGATTCCTGCAAGTAAACCTTACGCGTTTTGAGCCGCTAAATTGGCGATTTAGTCCAGGGAGCTTCCAGGAATTTAAGGTTCGGGGGCCAAAGAGAAAGTGACTCCCGGGATCACCGTGGAGGTGACGCTGTTGGCGTCGGCGGGGATGGTCAGTTTGCCGCTTGTCAGAGCTCGGGTGGTGGCGGTGAAGACTTTGGAGGAGTTCGTGCAGGTGGTGGTGGACACGGCGGTCGTGCCCTTCTTCGCGATCTGGGTCAGGTCGTACACGATGTTTTGGGCGGTGCCGTAGTTCACGGTGATGAACGTCAGGGTGTGGGCTTGGTTATCGTAGGCGAGGACGGTGTTGATGTCGTTCGTGCCGAAGACCATCATTCCCGGTCGGAGAAAGCGGGTGAACTGGGCGAAGGTGTAGTACTTGGTGTAGACCCATTTCGGAGCGCCACGGCTGGTCGACGTCTGATCGGCAGGAGCATCGTATTGGGCATTCACCAGCCCCCAGCCGGAAGATGGCTCAATGACCTGCCAGTAGTGCCACGACCTGGCCCTCAGCACGTTGATGTCGCAAGAGATCATCTGGGCGAGGGTCATGCCTCCCCCGTCTGGGTCTCCGAACTCGGAAGCGGATACTGTCTTTGTTCCCGCCGCCTGGTGAAGAGCGGTGCGGACCGAATTGTCGGTCCAGGCATCGAGCCCATTGTAAGAGTGGACATCGACGGTGTCGATCAGGTTCGCAGCGACGGTTTGTGTTCCGTTCACGGTCGTGGTGTGCGTCTTCAAGTAGTTGAGGGTGCTCACACCTTGGGACATCGCGTTCTCATCCGATGCGGCGATGCTGACCCCCTGCAACCCCCGGGCGTTCAGTTCCTGCCGAAGGTATCCCAAGATGGTTGCCTGAACAGGAGGGACGATGTTGCACCCCTCCTGGTTCTTTGGATACGTCCACCATCCGGCCGCAGGTTCATTGAAGGCTTCGACCGAATCGACGGTGACATTCCAATCGGTCTTCGCCTTTTTCACGACGGTGGCCAAGTAAGTGGCAAAGTCGTGCTGATTCCAGGCCTGAAGTTGTCCGCCACAGGAGCTCTTTTCGACGGTCATCCACCACTCAGGGGCGTTGGCAAACATCTCGATATGAGCACCACGGGCGGAGGCGGCCAGCATCATCGCGCGTTGGTTCGCATCTCGAGTCCAATCCCAACTGGAGCTGGTGGGGTCGGAACTGAACCAGTTGAGCCAAAAGCCGTGGATCGCTCGGTACCACGGAAGAACCGATGGGTCCGGCTGGTGCTCCACTGCCCCGTTAATCACATCACCCTGCCCACACCCGCCGATGTTGTATCTGGCCAGGCTCAGGCCGAGGCCGGGAACTTGGCTCCCGAGAACCGTCTGCGTTTTCGTCGTGAACAACAGATCGGCGTAAAGGTTCTGATAAGAGGATTGGCCAACTCCGTTGGCGAACCAAGCGAGAGACGTCCCAAATCCTTTCCAAAGACCGCGCTGGTCGGTCGGCGATGGGGTGACGGTGTAGTCCGCGCTGGCGGATCCTAGGGTGATTGCGGCGAGAAGAGAGCAAAGGAGGGGTTTCATCTTTGAGACCGGGCCGGGCGAGCGCCGAGCGGCCTGTGGCCGCGGAGTGACGGAGTAGCGGAGCGTTGGAGTGATGGAGTGACGGGCTGAACGGCGATGCGCGAATGGCTTGTCGCTCGCGGCAAGATCGATGCCGCTTCGGGCTCGAAAGCCGTGGCCGTCTTCGCAGCCCTAAATGTTGTGCTCAAGGGTTTTAGCAACATTGCTCAACTGATTGAGCATTGTAACACTGGGGCGCATCCGTGGCAAGTGGGTTGCAGCGCGGACGTGCGGGGAGAGGGACGCGAAGGGCAATATTTTGAGTCGATCTATTCGACCGCGCTTCGGGGGTCGATCGAGAGGGGAGGGCCGGTTCCGGTGGTCGACCGGAGCCGACGCACCGGCTACCCCATGCGACCACCTTCGGCGGTCGGGGAACGACGTGCGGTGAGAACTGCGCAAGGCCTCTGTTGAACCAGGGTAGACCGGCCGGAGTCGGCTCACCCTTACCAGGGTAGGTCGACCGGAGTCGGCTCACCCTTACCAGGGTAGGTCGACCGGAGTCGACCAACCCTTTGCTAACATATGCAGCCCAATGGGGCAGGCGGCCTTTGGCCGCGGATGGTG
>CAIVDU010000047.1 GCA_903904815.1 uncultured Armatimonadota bacterium | reverse complement strand
TTGGCCCGCGATTCTTCTCGCAGAAGGTCGGCGTGCTCCTTTTCGGAGGCCTTCATCACTTGGATTTGGTGGTCGGTATCCACCTTCTGCTCACGATAGACGTGCCAGGGACGCATGCTCAGAATCAGTCCCGTACCAATGGCCAGGACTGCGATTGAAGTATTGACCGCGCCAGAACGTTTCATTTCACGATCTCCGTTTGAATCAGGTTTGTATTGCCGGGCACGCCGGAGGGAACTCCTGCCGTGATGATCAGCATGTCCTTATGTTTGACGCGCCGATGGCGGAAGAATTCGTCAATTGCATTATGAATGGTGTCTTCCGTGGTCGACGCAACCGGAATGTGGATCGCCTCGACTCCCCAAACGATGGCCATTTGCCCAAGCGTTCGGCGGCTTGAGGTTCCGCAGAGGATCGGCGCTTTGGGACGGAATTTGCTCACGAGGCGGCTAGTTTGTCCGCTGGTCGTGATCGTCAGAATGGCGTGAGGTTTGATGAGACTTGCGAGGTCCGATACGGCATGCGCAATTGCGTCAGTGTGGCTGACTCCGTGTTTGAGTCTTTCGTGGAACGCCTTCTCAACTCCGGAACTATCGAAATGCCCTTCTGCCTTCTCAGCAATTCGCACCATCGTCTTGACGCACTCAATCGGATACGCGCCTGAAGCGGTCTCCGCGCTGAGCATTAGGGCGTCAGTGCCGTCGAGGACCGCATTGGCAATATCGGTTGCTTCGGCACGCGTGGGGCGGGGGTTGGCGATCATGCTTTCAAGCATCTGGGTGGCGGTGATGACGGGCTTTCCGGCGTTTGTGCACTGAGAGATGATTCGCTTCTGCATCAGAGGCACGTCCTCAATGTCCATCTGGAGCCCCATGTCTCCCCGGGCGACCATGACGATGTCCACGACCTTCAGGATGTTATCGAGATCCTTGATGGCCTCTCGAGTTTCGATCTTGGCACAGATCTGAATCGACTTATCCAATCGATCGATGGTCCGTCGAAGCTCACGAATATCGGCTGCGTGTTTCACGTAGCTCAAAGCGATGAAGTCGGGGGCGTGCTTTACCGCCTCCTGGACATCCTCGATATCCTTGACCGTGAGTGCGGGCACGTCGAAGACTTTTCCAACGAGCGTCACCCCCTTCTTGCTTCGCAGGATTCCGCCGGTGACAACTTTCGCTTTGAATTCCCCATCGGCGCCACTGAGAATTCGGAGTTCAATCTCGCCATCTCCGAGAAGCAGTCGCCCATGCGCCGCCATCACCTTGAGAATCTCGTCCTGCAGAATAGGAATCTCAATCTCGGGTCCGCGACCCACCGTTACGGTCTGACCGACGGTCAGTTCGATTTGGCCACCCGCGATGTCCCCTACTCGGAATTTCGGGCCCTGAAGGTCGACAAGAATTGCGACTGGACTGATGTCCGTATTCAGTTCACGAATCCACTGAATCCACTTTTCTCGGGTTTCCCACGTCCCATGGCTGCAGTTCAGCCGTGCCACGTTCATCCCGGCCTCAATGAGGGCCGCTATCTTTTCCTTGCTGTCAACTGCTGGCCCCAGCGTGCATACGATTTTAGTGCGTCGTTTCACTCGGTCTCCATCCCTGTTCCATACCCACTATATCGAATTTGGAACAGTCTGCCCCGTCCGTTCGACGTTCATGTTGTGCACTTAAATGCTTTCTTGAGGCATCCTTACACAATTGGTGAACGGTGAAGGGCCGGGCAGCCGTAGATTTCTCTAGAACAGCAATTCATGGCATTTGCCCCGGACTCGCTTCTCGATATCGCCAAAGTTTTTGCCGCGCGTGCTGCGACCTTACAATCGCGTCGTCGGCATGAGGCTAGCTTTCCATTTAACGACCTTCCGTCGTTAGACGAGTTGATACCCGAGTACTTGCGTGCGCCGGACACGCTTGACCCCAACCGAAACGGCTACTTGGTAGCGCTCAGAATCTGCGACGCGATGCCTCCGGAGTCTCCCACCGAGTGCAACGCCGTTCATAGAACGATGTCTCTCTTAGCGACGCAGTGCAAGCACGAGATCGCGTCAAGCCGGAAAGCCCTTTGCGGCTATGAGGCGTCGATGGACGATTTGACAGAGGCCCTCGACTCGTTTTCTGAGTGGCAGGCTCCGACTCCGGGTGAGTACACCGATCTTCCAGAACTCGAGAACCTTAAACGCCTGGGGCATGCGCTCCTTCTTCGGGGCGCGGTTCAGCTATGCCTTGGCGACAAGATGGGTGCGCTCCGCGATTTCAGGCATGCTCTTGGCCTGGCGAATCGGATGCGAAATTGCCAAGGCTTCCTTCTTCATCTGCTGGTGGGTGTCGCCTTGGAAGTCGTGGTTCACAAGGTGCTGCGTCAGCTTCTTCGTAAGCCAGATCATCGCGACTTTGCCCTGCTGGTCCTGCAAGAAGTGACCCTCGAGGGGCGGAAAGAAGAGTTGGTTGAGATCTATCGATCTGAGTTCGTCCGGTTCTGCATACCGCAAGCACTTCTGTACGTACGTCCCTGGAAGCCAGTCCGGGAGGGGTCGCCGGCTTCGTTTGCCATTCCCAATTTGGCCGCTCAGTGGGCAGTTGCCGACCATCCAGCCCCGTACAATCCGGTCGAGACCGTCTTAGAACTGACCACAATTGCCGAAGTATTTGCCGCTTGGATCGAGGAAGGGTGGTCTATGGCCCCCGCGATCGAGGAGATGAGAAAGAACTATGCGGCGGGTTGGCCCGACGGGGTCGCCGCAGCTCCAATCGCCCGACAGCGTATCTCGATGCAAGAGCTTGCGAAAGCGCGGAAGGCGCTGCTTAGTGTCGAGAATCCTTACGGTCGGCTCGGATGCGCCCGCACCCTTCACAGCGCGTGTGAAGTGTATCGAGCCGCACTTCTCGGCCAACTAAGGGTTAAGGCCACGCTGGTGATGGCTGGTGCGTGCCAACTGGGACACCAGCCCTCATGCCTAGAGGAGTTGGTCGGCAACGGTCATTTGGATTCCATCCCGATTGACCCATTTACGGATCAACCGCTCCTCTACGATACGCGTGATGGCGCCGTATGGTCACCGGGTCCTGCCGGTCTGACCTACGCCGAGGCGAAGAAGTGCAGTTCCGCACGGTACGACTCTCCTTACTGGCTCAAGATCTAACCGTATTCAACGTGATAGGATGTTTCGGGCGGTAATGATGCCGTGACTCCCTATGGCGATTGAACTACGCAACGGACTTCGATCTGCGGCCCTGTCGCTCGCCTTCAGCGTGCTCGCAGCGTCCTGTGGTCCGAATTCATCCCCTGGGGTCGTCGAGCTTCGGTACATGGCATGGGGTAATCCCCAACAATTGGCTCTCGAGGAAAGCCTTTGCGATCAGTTCAGTAAGCAAAACCCTGGGATTCACGTTCGCTTCCTAAGACTGCCTAGCTCTGCCTATCAGAACAAGATGGTTCTGATGCTGGCATCCCACACCGCTCCGGACGTGATGCGGGTGGATCACTATAACTTTCCTTCGATGGTTAGGAAGGACTATTTTCTAGACCTCGACCCATTTGCCAAAGCCGACCGAGACTTCCACGAATCCGACTTCTTCCCAACTGCGATTAGCGAGTGCAAGTTCCATGGGCGGCTCTATGCCATGAACGTGCTCTTCGGAGGAATCATCCTCTCCTACAACAAGAATCTACTCCACAAGGCGGGCCTTGAAGATCCCTTTCAGTTGTGGAAAAGAGGGGAGTGGACCTGGGACAAGTATCGCGAATACGCAAGACGGATGACCAGTCGCAATCGAGAGGGCAAGTACCTCACGTTCGGCGCCGCGATTCCTTCCTTCCCAACGAATCTGCTTCCCGTTCGTGCCTATGGCGGCGAGATCATGGGGAAGGACGGCCACATTCATTTAGACTCACCCCAGGCGATGGTCGGCTGGAATATGTGGCACGAGATGGAGACTACAGATAAGTGCGCCCCAACTGCTTCTCAGGCGGCAAACTCGGCCTACTCTTTCGAGAGCGGTAAGTTGGGATTGGAGTTTTCCTTCATCGGAACATCGGTTCGATACCGGCAGACCATTAAGGACTTCGATTGGGATATCTGCCCCGTGCCCAAGGGGCCGATTTCCGGGGCAACCCTGCTCAAGGGCAATCAATTGGTGGCCAACGCGGAAACGAAGCACCCGGCCGAGGCCTGGAAGTTTGTTCGTTTCATGACGAGTGAACAGACCGAGTGGCTTTTGTCTGCCCAGATTCGAAGGTGCGGGCCGACTCACAAGCGATTTGCACTGGATCCCGCCTATCTAGAGAGTGAAGAGGCTCCCTACAACATCCAGACCTACCTGGACGTGGTGGAACATGGCCAGACGCTTCCGATCACTGATCGATGGGCAGAGTGGACAACGGCGTTTAACGGCCCCGTACAAGCCTGGCTTGACTCTGGAGACGGTGAGGGGCGTTCCGTGCTTCACCAGGGCACACAGGCGGCAAACAGTGTGCTCGACGATCGGGAGGGCTTCTAGTGGAACTGAGCCGACTTCGGCGTTGGCTTTCAAGGCCGGGGCCGTGGGGCTTCTTCTTTATCCTGCCTTGGCTCGTGGGTTTTCTGATCTTTACTGCAGGCCCTATGGCGTCGTCGTTCTGGATTTCGCTTCACATCTACGATCTTCACCAGATGGATTACGTGGGTGGCGAAAACTATCGCCGGCTCCTTTTCAAGGACCCCATCTTCTGGAAGTCGGTGCGGGTAACCCTTACCTACGCCTGCTTTTCGGTTCCCCTCGGGATCATCCTTTCCCTCGGCCTCGCTGTGTTGCTGAATCAGAAGGTGCGCGGCCAACGACTCTTCAGAACGTTCTTTTACATGCCGTCGCTAGTCCCCGCTGTGGCCTCGGCGCTTCTTTGGAGTTGGGTGTTCAATGCCGATAACGGAATCTTGAACCAGGGCCTGAGCGTGTTTGGGCTTCCCCCTATTAAGTGGCTTCAGGATCAGCACTGGGCGCTGTTTGCCTTCGTTCTGATGTCCCTGTGGTCGAGCGGCGGTCCGCGAATGGTGATTTTCCTGGCCGGCCTCCAGGCCGTTCCCGACAGCTACATGGAAGCGGCAATGCTCGACGGCGCCACTGCCTGGCAACGATTTCGGTCGGTAACTCTGCCACTGCTTTCTCCCGTGATGTTTTTCAATTTGGTCATGGGCGTGATCGGATCGTTCCAGGTCTTCACGAATGCCTATGTGATGACCGGAGGTGGTCCCAATAACGCCACAAAGTTCTTTGCGTTGTATCTCTTCCAAAACGCGTTTGAGTACTTCAAGCTCGGGAAGGGGAGTGCGATGGCGTGGATGCTGTTCGGAACTCTGATCGTGATCACCA
Source organism: uncultured Armatimonadota bacterium (assembly GCA_903904815.1). Taxonomy (GTDB): domain Bacteria; phylum Armatimonadota; class Fimbriimonadia; order Fimbriimonadales; family Fimbriimonadaceae; genus Fimbriimonas. The sequence continues at coordinate 73,943 of CAIVDU010000047.1, read as the reverse complement.
CGGTCCAGTTCCGATTAGCCATGAGATGGGTGTACTACGAAGGGGAGGCGCGATGAAGAGGCGGTTTCCGACCACTTCGGCGATCGTGTTCTTGCTTCTTGTTTCGCTTGCGCTGGTCTTCGTGATCCCATTGATGTGGACGGTCTCTGGCGCACTAAAATCCGCTCAGGAGTTCGCCAAGGAACCCGACCGATTGGTTCCAAGACATATCGTCTTCGAGAACTTCGGAAAGGCTTGGAGGGCCCTGCCGTTCGCGATCTTTGTTGGGAACACCGTCTTCATTTCCGTGGTGGCGACTTTTGGGCAGGTGATCTCCTCCTCTCTCGTGGCCTTCGGTTTCTCGCGATTCAAGTTCTGGGGAAGAGATGCCCTATTCGGCGTGCTGATTGGAACGATGATGCTCCCTTCGCAGGTCACCATGATCCCCGTCTTCCTCATATGGCGAGACCTCCACGCCATCGACACGTTCATCCCGTTAATCGTCCCTTCGTTCTTCGGAAGTGCCTTCAGCGTGTTTCTGGTCCGCCAGTTCTTTCTTGGAATACCCCGAGAACTAGATGAAGCAGCTACGATCGACGGAGCAAGCCACTTGAGGTTTTGGTGGAGTGTTCTGTTGCCGATCTCCGGACCAGCCCTTGCGACCGTAGGCGTGTTCGCTTTCTTTGCGAATTGGGACTCCTTCGAGGGGCCACTTATTTACTTGAATTCGCCGGAGAAATACACGCTCTCGGTGGGACTGCGGATGTTCCAGGACACCGATGGCACGACCGCATTCGAGCAGGTGATGGCCGCTTCACTGATCCACATCCTGCCGACCATCATCATCTTCTTCTGCGCACAGAGATACTTCCTCAAGGGGATCGCGATGACGGGCCTGGGTGGCAGGTAAAAAAACGATCGGATCCGCATGACTGCGGACCCGATCGGGAGACGGATTTTAGACCGTGACTGTCAAGTCCAGGCTGATCTCAAGGTTGAGAACCTTTGAAATCGGGCAACCCGCTTTAGCGGCCGCCGCAGCCTCTTCAATCGTTGTCTTGTCGGCGCCTGGGGCAACGACGGTGGTGGTGAGTTCGCTCTTCGTGAGGACCAGGGAGAGCATCGTGATGGCAGCGGTTGTGCTTACCGACTCGGGCGTGATCCCCCGATCGCCTAACTGCGCACTGAACGCCATGGTGAAACAGCCGGCGTGAGCGGCCGCAATGAGCTCTTCGGGGTTGATTCCGATGCCATCCTCGAATCGCGTAGAGAAGCTGTACTGAGTCTCGCTCAGGACGCCCGACTGGGTCGAAATCGTTCCTTTGCCGTCTTTTAATCCGCCGTTCCAGACGGCACTTGCTGTTCTAATCATTTGATCGCTCCCTGAGGCTTTTGCGCCATTTCACGTTCTACCACGGTATTCGGTCCTAAAGTGCGAACCTCGTGCTTCATACGGTCGTCGCAAGAGAGACATTTCCCGATAAGAAGTGATAACGACAATGCCTACCACGAAAAAAACCACCGACCACTCGGAGATTCGAAGTTGGGCGGAGTCTCGAGGGGCCCAACCGGCCCTGGTCAAGGACTCTGCCAGCCATTACGATCCAGGCGTCCTCAGAATCCGTGTCCCCGGCTCAGACCTGGGTCCGCGAGTCGAGGATCTGTCTTGGGACGTGTTTTTCCAGAAATTCGACGAAGAGCGTCTCGCCCTTGTCTATCCAGAAAACACTCACGATTCTGCGGATCACGCTTACGTTAAGCTCGTCCGCCGCGAAGGCTACCACCGGGGAATGTAAACTCCGTCCGTGGACCTACGCGAGTTCTGTCAGCGAATGCCCAAGGTGGAACTGCATGTTCATCTAGAAGGCTCTATACGACCCGAGACGGTATTGAAACTCGCCGAGCGGAACAACGTCTCGCTGCCGGCCAATACCGTCGAGGGGTTAGCCGAGTGGTATACGTTTAGAGACTTCCCGCATTTCGTCGACGTTTACGTGGCCGTCTCTAAATGCATTCGCACGGCCGATGACCTTGAGTTCGTCGCCCGCGAATTCCTAGAAGGTCAGGCGGATCAGAACGTCCTCCACACTGAGATCACCTTCACCGCTTCCACGATTGAGAAGTATGCCGGGATCCCTTGGGAGGAGCAATTCAAAGCGTTAGGCCGGGCGCGAGCTTACGGCGAGAAAGAGTTGGGTGTTACTTGCGGGTACATCATCGACATCGTGAGAGGAGATCCCGCCGAGCGTGGTTTGGAAGTCGCACAGTGGGCTCTCGCCGGACGGGAATACGGCGTGTGCGCTCTGGGGCTCTCGGGAGAGGAGCGATTCGGAAGCGACGCCTACCGGGAAGCCTACGACCTCGCGCGCTCGGAAGGGCTGCCCATAGCCGCTCATGCCGGCGAAACGAAGGGCGCCGAGAGCATTCGGGAAATCTGTTCGCTTACGGATCCGGAGCGGATCGGGCATGGCGTTCGCATCCTCGAGGATCCAAAGTTGACGCGCGAATTCTTCCTCAACCAGAAACCTCTTGAGGTCTGTCCAACGAGCAACATAAGACTCGGAGTGTTCAGTGCTTTATCGGACCATCCGTTGCCCCGCATGTTGGACGAGGGATTGTACGTGACGCTGAACAGCGATGATCCTCCCATGTTTGGCACGACCCTAACCGACGAGTTCATTCGCTGCGCGGAAGCGTTCGACTTCAGCGAGGACATTCTTTGGACGCTAACGCATAACGCGGCGAAGGCTGCATTCCTCCCTGCGGAACAAAGGAGCGAACTCGTACAGAACGTCCGCGAAGAGTTCAACGCGCTACAGGACGAGTCCAAATAGCGAGACGCCGATGGGACATGTCCCATCGGCGTCTTCAGAACGTGTCTCGGAACTAAGCCCGAAACTGCTATTTTTTGACGTTGCTCTGATTTGACTGCAGAGCGCCCAACGCCATCGCCTTCTGTTGCTCCGGCATGTTGGGGTTGTTCTTGATCGCGTCGATCTGGTCCTGACGCTGTTTGTCCTGTTCCGCTTTCGTTTGCGGTTGGGGCTTCCCGCCGTCATCTCCGGATGCAGCTGCACAGCCACCGATGATGACCAGACCTAATCCCAGCGCCACTGTGGGCGCCAGGATTCGAGATAGATTGCGTGTTGGCATCTTAATAGAGTGAGTTCAGACCTGGAACGTACACGTTCTTCCAGTAGGTGAGTTGACCCTTTGCAAGCGCCTTCGCGTGGCCGTCGGTATAGGCGACGGGACAAGTCTTGGTGTACCGGTATCGGGGTAGCATGCCGCAACCAGCCCAAGACTCGCCGAGTCCGGCGGCACTTGCACCGTCGCAGTCGCCGTTCTTGATGGCGTTGTCATCAGATCCACCGGTGACTTGGTCACCATTGATGGTGCCGCCCTGTCCTTGGTAGCCGGAGCTCCATCCATATTCGTCCGAGATGAAGTAGATCCATCCCCAACGACTGACCGCGCTGGTCGGGTCACTTTCCGTTCTGCCCTTGGTCATCACGAAGATGGTGTCTGCCGGGTGAGGCAGAAGCGTCTCGCTAACGCTGGACTGAACGCTTCCGTTTCCGGGTGACGCGCAAGTGGCGCCCCAGTTGTCGGGAGCGAGGTGGAAGTGAATGCCGTAGGCAAAGCTCTGGTCGTCCGGAGCGCCCGGATCTCGCCAGATACCGATCGACTTGTCTCGATCGATCGAACCGTTTCCAGTTCCATACGTGGTGTCGGTGGTGTTACCACCCGACTTCATGTATGGGTAGATCTCGTTTTCCCAGGTGATGAGAGACGTTCCGTCGTTCAATACGTTGCAGTATTGAGCCTGCGGGACGTTATCGTCGTAGTCCGGCTCATACATCTTAAGGCCGAGTCCCATCTGCTTGAGATTGCTGATGCTGACCGTCTTTTTCGCCGCGAGTTTTGCTTGTGCAAAGACTGGGAACAGGATGGCGGCGAGGATGGCGATGATGGCGATGACTACGAGTAGCTCGATGAGTGTGAATGCTTTTCTTTTGAGCACGAATATCCTCCGTTGGATATGTATGTGGTTTGAACAACCGTTGACGATGTGAGAAAAGGTGGTGCCGAATGACGCCAAAAATAATTCTTGTCGCAACAAAAGGAGCTAAGTCTGGAATACTCCAACTCTGCCACTGATTGTTCTTGATTCCCGATTTTCATCGGGAATCTTGGGTTGCAACGCTGCATTTAAACCAAAGAGAAAGTGGGGGAGCACTCCCCGGCCCCATCTCTAATGCACCATGATAACTCAACTATACCGGTATACCAAGAGTTTTTTTATTTTTTTGGGTGCTGCTTGCACGAGTGGGGTTGTGCCTCGCCAATCGTGACGGATGACCTCCTGTAGAAGATAGTGTTGCTACTACTATGCATGCACATGGTTGCTTGCATTGGTGGCTAAGGTATTTATGATGTCGTGATTAGGGTGGACGACGGAAGTGAAGTCAACCGAGGGAGGAGGAAGCGGTTCTGCTCCCTCTCTAGTAGAGGCCAGCACCCACCCGTCTGCCACCAATGCTTCTAGGCTCTTGTAGTAGTCCGTCCAGAAGGTCTGTAGGACGCCTGGGGGCAGGTTGGCTTGGCCAACGTATAGCTTCGCAAGCTCCGTCAACTCGACCGCCGATTTTTCGGTTTTGAGCTGTTGGGCCATCCATCCGACGATGTTCAGCATGGGGAGAATCTTTCCGTCGCGCCGGTACATCCTTCGGCGCGTGAGCCGGCCCTCGGCAAGCTCGGCGGTCCAGCTTTTTTCGGCCCCATCCAGATTGAGGACGAAGTGGGTTTTCCCCGCGACCTCGTAGTGCGGCACATCGCCGGTAAAGGAAGCAAGGATCTCCTTCGTGAACAGGAGTCCGTAGAGCCCGATGTCGGTGCCACCACTCCGCTCAACGAATCCCCCCTGTGCGAGCCATCTCCAGGCAGCTTCGGCGGTCATTGTGAGGCCAGCGTCGGTCGCAATCTGCTGCGCGTAATCCTTCAGGTCTGAGAAGACACCGTTGCCGGTGTACCAAAAGTCGGCGAACCTTATGTGTTGGCGGATTTGCGCGCGATGAGTGGTGCAATAGAACTCGCGGATCCACTCGGGTTCATAGTCCTTACGCTCCATCGCCAAGATCGCGTACGCGACGTCCTTTCCACCGAAGTGGGCTAGTGTCATGCCTGCCGAAAGGATCGGATCGGCAAATCCCGCGCTCTCGCCGACCAGAAACCAGTTTTCGCCGGTAAGCCTTTCCGCCACGAAACTCCAATCCTTGGTCGTCTGGACATTGCCTTCCGCCTGAGCGTTCTGGATAAGTCGGGAGATGATCGGGTCGGATCGCAGTGCTTCGGCGTAAATCTCTTCCGGTCTTCTGCCTTGTTCCTTGTAGTAGCTGGCTGGAATCACCAGACCGATCGACGTGCGGTCTGGGCCGATGGGAATGAACCAAAGCCATCCATAAGGAAGTGAAAGCACCTGGATCCGAGTGCCGCCAACCCCGATCGAGACCGCCCATTCAGCGTTTCGCCAGTACTCCCAGATCGCGATGTTCTGGAGAGTCGTGGGGCACTCGATGTCGATCCCCATGGCTCGCCGGAGGATTCCGGAGTGACCGCTGGCATCGACGTAGTACCGGGCTGTAATCTCGGAGCCATCCTCAAGCGTGAGGCCAGTAACGCGGTCGCCATCCTTCGAAACCGAGCGGACGGTGGTCTCTTCTCGAACGTCGCACCCTAGCGAAGACGCATGGTCCAAGAGCACTTTGTCGTACACGGACCGGTCCACCTGAAACGCAGTGAGTTTGCGTTGGCCGACAAACTTTGCCGGTCTGGGTTCTACTTGAAACTGTCCCCCGGGGATGAATTCCAGGTCCCACAGGTCGTCGGTTCTTCCCCAGCGATAGGTGGCGCCGACTTTGATGGGGAAGTCGGCCGCTTCTACCTTGCCCCAGACACCCATTTCGTCAAGGACGTTAGAGATGACCGGAAGGTGACTTTCCCCGACGTGGTCACGAGGGAATTTCTCCCGCTCGAAGATTCCCACTCTAAGAGCAGGACTATATTTTTTTAGAAGGCTGCCTACTGTTGAACCGGCAGGTCCTCCTCCGACTATTGCGATGTCGTACTTATCAGCCATAACCCCACACAATCCACTTTGATTTGAGAGCTATACCGGTATACCAAATCTTTGAGAAAATGTGAAGACCCGTTTTCGATATTTTCCGCAGTGCAGGCGGTCTAGTGGGCTGGGGGGCTCGTGGATTCCCGAACGTCAAATCCGCATGGAAAGGTCAATTGGGGAGGGTCGGTCAGTTCTCCGCGAATGCTCTGCACCAGAAGGTCCACCGCATGTTCTCCAAGGACCTGAAGAGGTTGCCGAACCGAAGTCAGGGTTGGTCGGAGCTCATTGCAATAGGATGTGGAGTCGAATCCCACAATCGAGAGGTCCTCGGGGATCCGGATTCCTCTCGCCTCGGCGGCGGGGATGAGGAAGCCGGCAACGCCGTCGTGGCTCGTGATCACGGCCGTATACCTACGAGAGAAAATCGTATCGAAGTCTTGACGATCGATTGAGTCTGAGCGATCGACATTGAGGCCGAAGGCATGAGCCTGGGCGAAGAAGGCGTCTTCACGCTCACTCATCTCTGCGTTGAGAGGCCGGGCTTCCTTGACGAACCCCACCCGACGGTGTCCAAGTTTTGCCAAGTGTTCGACCGCCAAGCCAATGCCTTGGTGGTTGTCGCAGATCACCGAGGGCAGCTTGCAATCGAAATAGCTGGCACGGCTATGGACGAGCACGATCGGAACCGTGCACTTTCGGAGGATCTCCGCATTCGCTTCGGTGTGATCGGTGTTGTAGAGAACGAGACCGTCGCATCGACCATCTGACATGGCCTCTTCCGCCGTCTGCCCCAACAGTTTCGGGCATAGGATGATCGAATAGCCATGGTGAAAGGCGCCGATGATGATGCCGTTCAGAAGAATTCGGAACGATCCTCCGATGATGCCTTCGAGCATGAACTCCGAGTATCGGCTTCCACCCACCGCAGTTGGCATGTCGAAGCCGAGGCCATGGAGGATTCCGATGGTGAGCGTCTGCCGCGTTCGGAAGTTGACTGCGGCGACATTCTTCACGTAACCCAGGTCTTGCGCGGCTTTTCGTACACGTTCGGCCGTTGCCTCCGCGACCCGAATGGAAAGCGCCTTGTTGTGTAAAACACGCGACACCACGATCGGGGATACTCCCGCTCGGCTCGCAACATCGCGAAGGGTCACTGCCAAGGCGAACACCCTTTTATTCCTTTTTCCCGTTCTTGGTGGCCGATTACCAGCGCGGGCATCCCCACACCTAATTCCTCGGCAGTTCCAAGACTCGCGATAGATTTAGCTTTCATAGAACAACCGGGTTCGGAGATGTGGCGGTACGCACACTCATTCTACGTCAGTCAGTAGCTCTGCTCAAGATTGTGAATATTCCGCCCAGATCTTCTCGAATTCAGACACGAGCGATTCCATCGCGTTTAACCCGCCCTGCCAGAATGCCTCATCGTTAAGGTCCACATTCACCGTTGCCATCAATTCTTGAGGGAATAGGGAGCCACCTAGCCGAAGAAGGTCGACATATTTGGTCGCAAACGAGGGACCCTCTGCCTTGGCCATTTGGTAGAGCGACAACACGAGAAGCTCGCCAAAAGAATAGGCATAGACGTAGAAGGGCGCGAAGATAAAGTGCCCCACGTAACTCCACCAGGAGCGGTGCTGTTCGCCGATGGTGACGCTGTCCCCAAACATCGCCTGGATCTCTTCCTGCCAAATGTTGCCGAAAGCTTCGGAGGACAACTCGCCATCGGAGCGCCTCGCCGCGTGGGCTCGCTGCTCAAATGAGAACATTGCCGCCTGTCGGAATACGGTGGCGAAGACCCCTTCGATCTTGTCGGCATAGAGAGCGAGTCGATCTTTGAGGCTGGCTTCCTTGACCAAGCTCTCGAACACGAGCATCTCTCCGAATGTGCTCGCCAACTCGGCCAGCGGAAGGGTGCCGTGGAAATTGAAGTAAGTCTGTTCGCGACTGAGCGAGGCGTGGACTCCATGGCCCAACTCATGAGCGAGCGTCATCACGTCGTCCATGCGGTTCAGGTAGCTCTGAAAGACCACGGGGTGGGTGTCAGGCGTGTTGTAAGAGCAGAAGGCGCCCCCGCGCTTTCCTTTTCTGGGCTCGGCATCGATCCAGTTTTTGTCGAAGAATTCCGCAGCTTTCGCTTCGAGAGTGGAGCTAAAGCCGCAAAACGCGTCGAGTACGATCTTCTGAGCCTGCTCCCAAGGCACCATTTCCTCGATGGCGAAGAGCGGTGCGTAGCGGTCGATGTGGGTGAGCTCGGGCAACCCTAGGATCTCTCGCTTCACCTTGTAAAACCGCGAAACGAGATGGTAGTTCTCTCGGCACTTTCGGATGACGAGATCGACCGTTTCCTTTTCGAGTTCATTGCTCAGGTGCCGGCTCTTCTCGGGGTACTCGAACCCACGTAGTCGGTCTTCAACCGACTTATCTTGCAGAAGATTGTTGTAGGTGAATGTCAGCACTCGCTGCAACTCGGCGAGGCCCGAACTCAAGGAATCCGCCGCCGCTTGCCTGACGTCACGATCTGCGTCTCGCAAGAGGGTGAGCACTTCCTGCTCCGTCATGTCCTCGGCTTCCGTCTTTCCCGGACGAACGAGCTTGAACACATGGTTTGCCGTCACCTCTTCGAACAGACGAACCCAGGCTCGAGACCCCGTATTGGAAGTCTCTTCCAGAACGATCTCTTCGGATTCTGAGAGTCGGTAGGGGCTGTAAACACGGGTCGCTCGGATGTAGTGAACGTAGTTTGCAAGTTCCGCATCCGCAAGAAGCGGCTCGATCAGATCATGGGGGGCTGCCTGAAGTTCCAAGTCGAAGAACATAAGCTTGACGCTGAGTTCCGTGCCTCGCTCTTGTTGCTTCTGCATGAACGCCCCGATCTTGGCGTCACTGCTATCCGTCGCGAAAAGCAGGCCGGAAAACCCGAGAGGCTTCGCGACCTCGTTGTAAAGCGCTTCCAACTCCTTGAGGGCCGATGCGAGAGTCGCTGCGGTAAGCGAAGAGGTGTTGATCTTGCCCCGATACGTCCCGGCGAAATGGTCGGCAATCGCGAGAGCTTTGGTCCAGGTCTCCTCAATCTTGGGGTCTTCGATGCCGCTGAAGAGGGCGGTAAGGTCCCAACGAACCTTCGGGGGCTGGAGATCTGAGGAAACTGCCATTGTTCTCTGATTACACCCACTGCGGGCAGTTCCGTGCCCGCTCTTTCACGATTCGTTCTTCGTGCGGGTTCTCGCGCAAGAGCAGGGTACTGGCTACTGAGTACCCCCGGCTAATGGATATTCTGAATTCCAGATGAAGGAACAGGAGATCAGCAAAGAGGGAATGCTCCTCGCCGCGCTACTCGCGCTGGTCGGGACGATTGGCCACTACATGACGAGCCATTCGTTCTATTCCCACGATGACGAATGGTTCCTGATGTTTGCCGTCGCGATGCTCACCCTTTGCGCATCGGCCGTGAATTTCGATCCGAAGCGTTGGCTCCGCTAGTTAGATTCCCAGCGAAACGCGGCTAAATCTCCAATCGGGAAGCACCTGTGCGCCCATTCGTTCGTAGAACTCGATCGCCGAGGTATTCCAATCGAGCACGGACCACTCGATCCGACCGACGCCTTGACTCCGACCGTCTTCGATAACGCTGTGCAGCAGCGCCTTTCCCAGTCCTGTGCCTCGGTGGGCGGGGGTGACGTAGAGGTCCTCCAGCCACAAGCCGCGCAGTGTTCGAAATGTAGAGTAAGTCGTGAACGTGATAGCGTAGCCCACGACTTGATCATCGACTTCAATCACGCGGCACTGGCAGACCGGGGATGCGCCGAAGAGCGACTCGCGAAGCTGCGCCTCCGTCCCGGTGACCGTGTGGGTCAGCTTTTCAAATTCAGCGAGCTCCTTTATGAGCTCCCAAACCCGAGGCACATCGGCCGCGGTAGCCGGACGAATAGCGCTCATCGCCGACCTTTACCCTTCGGGAACAGCTTTGCGTCGAGCGAAGCATTCCCCGCGCCGATCATCATGACCGCGAAACAGCCGAGCATGATCGCAATCGTAAAGAAGAGTCTCGATGGGTCGCCTTTGCCTTCGACGAACACGCCGTGGACGACGCCTGGCGTCCTCCAATTCTCGTAAGTCGCTACTGCCATCGTACAGAAAGCGCCAAAGGCAGCGACCGGCGTGAGTAGCCCCACGATCATCCCGAGTCCGCCGAAGAACTCCCCGCACATGGCGAGAATCGTGAAAGGCGCCGGGATTCCCATCTCGGAGCGGAAGATCTCGATGGTTGGGGCGGGCCCTGAACCTCCGAAGACCCCGAGGAGCTTTTGGGCTCCATAGAACATGAGAATGAGTCCCAATCCAACGCGCAGCATGAAGACCGCCACGTCCACCCTAGGATTTCCCTTCATGCGACCACTATACGGCGAACGAGTTGTGCCATGCGCATTCCGTTAGGACCAACTGCCTCACCCTAAACGTCGAGCGGGTCACGGTAGGGATAACTTCCGAGTGTCACGACCTCATTGGCGACGTTTCGGAGCGCCTCGATCGCCGCTTGGACTTCGGTGTCGGTTCGGTGACCGTTGCAGTCGCAGTAAAAGATATATTCGAACGTTGCCCTTTGGGCGGGCCGCGATTCGATCATCATCAGGTTGACGCCATTCTCTTCGAACGCCTTCAATGCGGCGACCAGGGTGCCAGGCCTATTGCGGACGTTGAACATGAAGCTCGTCTTGTCGCGCCCGGTCTTGGCTGGCTCGTTGTAACCGGTGACGATGAATCGGGTGCGATTCGCTGGGTTATCCTCGATGTGTTCGACGAGCACGGGGATTCCGACAAGTTCAGCCGCAAACCGATTGCAGATCGCGGCGCCCTTTGGATCTTCGAGCGCGCGCTGCGCCGCCTTCGCAGTTGGAGCAGTCTCGATGACCTCGACGTGAGGAAGGTTGGCGCGCATCCAGCGGCGGCACTGATTGTAGGGCTGCGAGAATGCGTAAACCCGTTCAATCTGGTCCAACGAAGGCGCCAGAGAAACGAGGTGGTGATGGATCGGGACGTACTGTTCGGCACAGATCCTCACGTTCGTCTGGGGGAACATGTCGATGGTTTCTGGGACGATTCCCGCCACCGAATTCTCGATGGGGAGCACGCCGTAATCGGCATTGCCGTGCTCGACGGCCTGGAACACATCGGCGATCGAATCCTGCGGGCTAAAGTTGGCGCTGGTCCCAAACGTTTGGATAGCCGCGAGGTGGGTAAATGTCCCCGGAGGTCCCCAATACGCGATCACCAGAGGTTTCTCGGCAGCGATCGCCGCACTGATGATCTCTCGGTAGATGGCAGCCAACTGACGATTCTGGAGAGGTCCCGGATTCGTGCGTTGAAGCTTGTCGTAAATCTGTCTTTCTCGTTCCGGTGTGAAAAACGGTCGCCCGTCCTTTCCCTTCACTAGGCCCACTTCTTGGGCAAGGCCGACCCGTCGATTAAGCAGCTGCACGAGCTGTTCGTCGATCGAATCGATGTCGCGGCGGATCTCGTCGAGGCTGCGCATGGAGTGTCATTAATTATGGCCGTTTCGTTCCACAGAACTTGAGACCCACGGGCATGCTGCTACGTCTGGTAAAAACGTAGCCGGACTAAGCAGTAATTGATAGACGCTTTACGTTATTTTTCTTTCATTAAGGAGATCAGGATCAAGGATGCGTTAGACATCGCCCTTGTGACGTTTCTGATCTATCGTTTGCTGCTGCTTGTTCGAGGTACCAGAGCCTGGCGCATCACTCTCGGCGTCCTCGGATACCTGCTCGCCATGCTCGTCGGCGAGGTTTTCAAACTCAATACGCTGTACTGGCTTCTCGAGAAGGGCTCGGTTGCCGGACCGGTCGCCTTGGTCATTCTTTTTCTTCCCGAGCTTCGCCAAGGGATCGAAGAGTTCGGCCGATTCGGCGGTCTCTTGCAGACCCCGATCGGACTCGCCGGGCGACCGGAGGAGATGGCCCAAGCCCGCACTATCGAGGAAATCGTCGCCGCATGCGCGGAGTTGGCCTCCGAAAGCGTCGGTGCGTTGATCGTCATCGAGAAGTCGATCTCCCTGGAAGAGATCGTGAGCAACGGAGTCCCCTTGGATGCGGCAATCAGCGCGCCGCTCCTCGGCGCAATCTTCTTCGAGAACAACCCTTTGCACGATGGCGCAGTCATCGTCCAAAGAGACAAGCTGGCAGCGGCAGCATGCCGACTGCCCTTGAGTGAGTCCTCCCGGCTGGACCCGAACGTCCACATGCGCCACCGAGCCGCTGTCGGAGTCACTGAGAATCTCGACTGCATCTCGGTAGTAGTGAGCGAGGAACGAGGCACGATCAGCGTAGCGTTCGAGGGCCGATTGCGTCGGTTAGCCAACCACCTGGAACTTCGTGAGTTTCTCAATCGGGAGTTGCGGGGCGAAGAGAAGCCACCCAAACCGCTGAAGCTCCGTCGGTCGCGCGGTCGACGCGCTCAGATCAAAGAGCAGAAGGAGTCTCAGTCGTGAGAAAGAAGCTAGGCCGTCCGAACGTCCCTCTATTGATCATCTCATTGCTCCTCTCTCTGACTCTTTGGGTCATTGTCGAAGCCCAGACAATGCAGATCAAGGAGCAGGTGGTCGCCGTGCCCTTAAAGGCCGACAATCTCGATCCCAAATACGTCATCACCGAGATCGATGACACCGTCAAAGTGAAGTTCGAAGGGCCGGGAGACAAGCTGGCCGATCCCGGGCTGAAAAACGCGGTGGCGATCGTAGACCTGAGCAAGGCCGCCCCAGGACGCCACCTGTACAGCGCCATCATCGAGGCGCCGGATCCCGAGGTCCAGCGACTCCTACCGCGCGACTACGCCAAGGTCCTAATCGGCATTGAGACGAAGGCTTCCAAGACGTTCAGCATCACCGTGGAGCCCAAGGGACGCATTTCGGACCGAAACCTCCGCTACGATGTCTCGGCGGTAGAGCCACAGGAAGTCATCTTCTCCGGTTCCCAGAGTCGAGTCGACTCCATTCGCAAAGCGAGGGTCATTTTGGACCTTGGCGACTTCGATCCGAACGAGTCAGACCGAACGTTCAGTCTCCCGATCGAGGGTCTGGATGCCAATGGCCGACCAGTGCCTTACGTGGTTCCGAGCGTCAGCCTCATCAAAGTGCATCCCTCGGTCGAGCCGGCCACAGTAGACAAGGAACTGTTCATCATTCCGAAGCTGATCGGTCGCCCGGCGCCGGGATACGAAGTGCGTGAGTACACCACGGTCCCCGAAAAGTTGAGCGTGACCGGCGGCAGCCTGACGCTTTCGCAGACCAGCAGTCTCTCCACCGAGCCGATCGATGTCGGCGGCCTCAATGGAACCGTAATCCGAGAAGCCGCTCTCGTCCTGCCAAAGGAGCTGAAACTGATGCAGACGAGGACAGTGACTGTGCGAGTGGTGATTCAGCGGCAGCAGGTTCCGAAGGCCGATACGCCTCCTGCCGCGACCGTTCCCGCGTTTCCGGATCGTGTGCCACCGCTGATCCCGAGAAAGGGTGGTCTGCATTAGTGGTGGAGATTCGGCCAATCCGGAGGGACGAAGCCGAGGACTTTCTCGAACTGCTGTGCGGCGTTTTTGGGCTTGACCTGACTCGGGCCCACAGCATCTTTTTCACCGAGCCGATGTTCGATCTCTCGAGAAAGTGGGCCCTGTTTGAACACGGGAAGATGGTCTCGATTCTCACCACCACTCCGTTGGAGTTCGGCTGGGGAAAAGCGTTTGGGATCGCCGGGGTAGCTACCCGGAAAGACCGTCAGGGCAAGGGATTCGGGAGCATGCTCCTCCGCCAGGTGATGGAGGAGAGCCGCGAGTTCGGTGAAGAGGGCGCGCTCCTATTCGCCAAGGAGCCTGCGCTGTATGAAAAGGTGGGCTTTCAGAAGCTGGACATGGTGATCCGTGCCGAACTGGCCTCAGATCCGTGCGAGCCAGATGATCCGCTAGAGTGGGAGTTTGTGCGCCAGTACTATAAGGATTGGGCCGAAGACCACCCCGCCCGCCTCCGCCGCGATGACCTCCGGTGGAAGTATTGGAACTGGCACTTCCGCATGTGCAGCCCCTTCCAGGACGGCTACCTCTGCTACGAACCCGGCCTGCTCCGCGAACTCATCTTCACCCAACCCGTAGAACGCCTCCCTGTCCCCGCCGACTGCGAATGGTACGGCCTGATGTCGATGGCGAAAGAGCTAAGCCTGAACATCTCAAAGCCCAAACCCGACCTCCACATCATGGGCCACAACATCCCGATGATTCCCCAGATGTTCATGACCGATCAGTTTTGAGCTAGGCGCCCATGTTAACAGCGGACTTGCTATTACGGCCGGCACCTATACGCCGTTGGGGACGCATCAGTTCTTTATCCTCTCCATGCAGTACTTCACCGTACCCGTCATGACCTTGACAGGTTTTTACCTATGGCAAGGCACCCGGCTAGCTCAATGGTTCAAGCGCCGCCGAACGATATGAGCAACGCGCATTGCCTCGTTCCCTAAGCTTCCGGGGAGACTCCCCGCCAATGCGGAAAATGCGGGGCTTGCCCGACACTCTTTTGACCAAAATCTAGAGGCGCCCCGACAACTCCGCATCGCCAAAGTGATCGAGACGTTAGCGGCGAAAAGGTAACCATCGAGATAAACCCTGCCGGCAGTCTGTAGTCCGAAAGGTTCGGCCTAGCGGCGCCTCAAGCGAATAGGCAGACTGCGGAGACACGAATCATTCTCAAAAACGAGACGCTGAAGGCTTGGCACGTTTTACTGCCTCACACCCCCGCTGACCCAACAGAGCCCATGGGGGTGTCATCGGGGGCTATGGAAGGACTAGGCGCTTCGTTTCCTCCGTCGCAGCAGGAAGCCAAAGCCGGCGACACCCAAAGCCACCATTGGGGAAGGCTCGGGGACGGCGGCGTTATGGAATCCCACCGTGAATCCGTTTCCAAGACCCTGAGTTGTCACACCGTTGATCGTCTCCTCGAATTTCAAGGTCGAGAAGTTGGTGTCGGTGCCGACGAAATTGAAGAGATTCAACACGCCGGTCGGAGAGTAGGGGGTCGTGGTGCCGGGAAGATTGCCGAACACCAAATCGATTGTTCCGTCAAGGGTGAGAGTCCCGACCACGTTCAACTGGTCGTAGCCGACTCCCGCTCCTCCTGGTCCGTCGATGTTGAATATGGTTGTGCCGTTGGCGCCTTGAACGTAGTTGCCGATGATCGTCAGGATTTGGGGGTCGCCGGGGTTCACGGTGCCCGCATTATTCACAACATTGATCGTGTGCCCCGCTGAGCCGATCGTCCCGTTGCCACCCAGGGTCCCCGCTGATTGCGCAGCATCGCCCACATTGCCAAGCGTGAGAGTGGAGGATGCGACCCAGGTATTGATGCTGCCGAAGTTCTTGATGGCCGATCCGCTTCCGGTCTGGAAAAGCCCTTGAGCGCCGATCGTGATCGACCCGTAGTTGTTGATCTTTGCCGCATCACCCGACGTAACACCATTGGTCAACAGTCCAACCGGTACGTACAGAGTGCCCGCCTGACCGATGTTGACCAAGCCTTGATCGCGGTTCGTGAAGTTATTGTTTAGGTAGATTCCGGAGTAACCAAACGTTCCGCTGGTTGCGATATCTACCGTCCCGTAATCTCGGTTGACAAAGTTGTTCGCGCTGATTCCGCCTCCCTCTCCAAGCGCGTCTGCTTCAACATCTACGTGCGAAGCGCCGTTATTGTGGACGTCCCCGTTGTAAAGTTGGATGAAGCCTCCATTGAGGTTCAGGTGAGCGTTTATCTCGTTGTTGAAGTCGCCGTTGTAGATATTGATCGTGCTCGCTACGACGTTTCCGGAGCCCGCCATGGCCGGAGTAACGTCGTTCGTCAAGGAGATCGTCGCCCCCTTGAGTGCGCCCGAGGTTCCTGTGTTTGTGATTCCGTTGCTGACATTGACCTGGCTCCCAACCAATTGAAACTGGGCCGCGCCTTGGTTGGTGATAGAGTCGGCGCTCAAGATGGTTCCGACGGGTTGCGCCATGATCTGATCGTCAACGAGTAGGAACGTGCCGTTGTCACGATTGGAGATGGTGCTCGCGCTGAAGTAGGTCTCTTTGGACTCAAAGTAGCCGCTTCCGCTCACGGTAATGTTGGGATTCGGCGCCCACGAAAGATACGAACTGATCACGCTGTGGTTCCCTAGCGAGTCGTCCGTGATGACGAACGTGCCCGTCTGAGGAGAGCCCGTTGCGCCGATCTCAATATCACCGCCAAGGCCAAGCGTGCTTCCCTGAATCGTGACGGTTCCGTCCGTGACGAGCAGATTGCCGGCAATCTGAAGATTGCCCTGCACGACCCCCAGCGCACTCGGCGCGGAAAGGTCCGATGTCACGTTCAGCGCCCCGCCGTCGTTTACCAGGTTCCCGTTTTGCAGGTTGAGCGTCGTGCCGGTTAGGTTGATCGCCCCCGCTCCGTTCTGGACGTCACCGCTGGCGACCGTGATGCTTCCCAACAAGGGGGTTGACGCGGTTCCGGCAAGATACGAAGTGTAGTCGTTCGTGAGGTTCAAAACGCCCCCCTCGTTGGCTACGCCGACGATCGCGGGCACTAGCCCCGTTCCCACCGTCACCGTAGATCCGGCGAGCAACATCGTTCCCGAATTGGTCAGCGTCCCTTCGGCAATCGAAATCGTGGTTCCGGCTGGTGTTGGGAGCGCATCGTCCGCGAAAGCGTTGAAGACTCCGCTGTTATTGAGCCCGTGAGAGCCAATGATGAGCGTCGATTCCGAAGAGTTGAAGAGACCGGTATTGACAATGCCCGTGGCAGTGATCGTGCTGTACTGAACCGGATAGTTATTGGGAGTGCCGACGAGAGGTGTTCCAGCATAGGACGTTCCTCCGGTTGCATCGTCGGTAACGCTGAACGTGGAATCGTTCGTGAGCACGCCTTGGACAGTCAGGGAGCTACCAGTGAAGGTCGCGACCGATGGAGTCGCGGAGGAGCTGACGTAGTTGTGGAAGTCGCCAGAGACGGTTACCGAGCTATCCAGCGGCCCTGGATAGTTGTTCGGAGCCGAAAGGTCATCCGCAACGTTGAACGTCCCGGAGTTATAAACGCTTCCGCTATCAACATTCAGAGAGCTGCCGGTCACGTGAATGTTCCCGGTGTTGGTGAAGTCCCCGCTGACGAATTCAAGCTTTGCCGGTCGGTAGGGGTATGGCCCGCTTGTGTATGCGCTGGAGGGTGCGTCTACGAGATCGAGTCCCGAATCAGCTACCTCCAACAATCCGCTATTGGTGAGGGAGCCGTTGGAAAAGAGTGTTCCGTTGACGTTCAACGAACCCGCGTTCGTCGCCGCGAACGGAGTTAGGTTGGCGGTGGGAGCGGCATTCGGTAGGCCACCGGTAAAGCCTTCGTTGTATCCAAGATAGCTCGTTGTATTGGCGCCCGCGTTGAAAATCGCCGTTGACTCGTTTTCAAATGTCGAGCCGCCGATCACGATCGATCCATTGCCTGAAGTCGTCAGGAGCCCTGAGTTTTGGAAATCGAGGCCAGAGATATCTACGCCGTTTACCAAAAGGTAAGAGGTAAGAGCAGGGCCGTAAGCCGCGTAATACGAAGACCCAATTTGCAGGCTGGAAGTCCCGTCGATGGTCACGGTCGGCGCGAGGAGGTCGATGACTCCACCGTTGTAAGCCGCGTAACCGGTTGAAGCAAACTCGCCTTGGTAGTTCTGGGCGTCCAGAAGCGATACCGTTGTCCCCGGAGTCAATGCCCCAAGCCCGTTAGTGGTCTGCAGCAAGATCATCGACTGAGGTCCATTGGAACTCAAGTAGGTCGGAGTAATCCCATCTCCCAAGGTGATCGATGGGCTGATCGCATCGAATGTCCCTCCGCTCACGATAATTGAGCTGGCAACCGAACCGTAAGTGGGATAGAAAGCGGCATAGGGACCGCCGTTGGTAAGGCTGACCGAATTGGACGCATCAAAGAGAACCGTCCCGGAATAAACACTTGCGCCGAAGGTCGAGAAGTTGATAACAGGCGAAGTCACCGTGACGTCCCCGAAGTAGGCCTCAATGATCCCCGGTCCCGTGACGCTTTGGGATTCCTTTAGGTTCACCTGGGCAAGAGGTGACGTGGGCGTTGGACTACCAAAGCCGTTCCAACTCGAGTAGATCTCTCCGCCCAAATAGGTCTCCCCGGTAAGGTTGAGGACGCTTCCCGTATATGCTACGAGCGATCCAGAAAACTCCGACACCGGAGGTGAGTCGTAGTGGGTGGCGTAGATGTCTACGAGCGCAGGGGTCAGATTGCCCGGACCGCCCGCGAGGAAACCACCGGATCCTTGGATCGTATCCACCGGATTTGCCATCGAGCCGATCTCAACTTTCGCCCCACTCTCGGCGGTAAACGAGCTCGTCAGATTAATCGTATTGGCCAAGACATTGATGCTTGAGCCAGCCCCACTCGCGGTGAATCCGCCGCCACCGGCGTTGAGCGTTGGGGTGTCGATATTGACCGTACCGCCGTTGGTGGCATTGATCTGAGGTGAGGGAATGTTTGGTTCGAGGAATACGGGACTCGTTGTGCTTTCGCCATAAGCATAACCAAGTACAACGTGGTAGTCCAGGTTGAGAGACACGCTCGCATTGAGATTGAGCTGACTCCCAGCCCCGTCGGCAAACATGTAGGCGTTGCTCGGCGTGATGTAGTCGGGATTCCAGATTCCGAAAACGTAAGTTCCATTTCGGTCCCGCGTGTAGACCCCCGCGCTCTGCACCTCCTCGGTAATGGTCTGTGCATTAATAGTCAGGTTGCCGCCGCCTGTGGCGGACATGACGACATCCGGCTGCTGAAAAGCATAATCTTGTTCAACAAGGTTCGAAACAGCGTTAGCGTTAATCGTAATGCTGCTTCCCGCGCCGTCCACATTGACGATGCCGCCACTCGCTTGCCCTGCGCCGCCGACGGGGGAATAGGCGGCTGGAGCTTGGCCGTTCGAGAAGAACGCAGCCGCCGTTCCGTTGCCAACGACGACGGTTCCCCCGTTCGTCGCCAGGAGTTCGGTCGGAATATTGGGAGTCACGGTCCCGTTCTGATATTGAATGGACGTCGACTGTCCACTGGAAATGGTGACGTTGTTCAGAAAGGCAGTCGCGCCGACCCCGCTCGTTACCAGGCCGCCGTAGTTCGAGATTTGAAGGTTGCCACCGACCGTCAGTGAGTTCGTGTTGTTCAACACGTTGGTCCAATTCGCTACCTGATTCGTGGTCCCGAACAAGTTCAGATTCTTGGAGATATTGATCTGGCCAGCATTTGTAATCGTGCCGTTGCCGACAAGGTCCAAACTGTCAGCATTGAGAATGCCAGTGGAGTAGTTCGTGAATTGGTCGAACTCGATCCAGTTACTGCCTCCTGGACTGGCGGTGAAGGTCGTGGTCCCGTAGTTCTTGAAGATGGCGCTGGTCCCAGCTTCCGCGTAGGGGATTCCGTTCACGAGAAGGTTGGAGAGAAGCCCAATTTCCGCGTTCGTTGCGTTAAACGTCGCCCCTGAGTCCACCGTGATGGTGTCGCCGCCGTAGGAGATCGCGTTCGGGTTTTGGTAGGACGCATTGAAGGCACTCGTGACATCGAGACCGCTATTGATCTCGATAACGGACTTAGTCGCGTTCACAACGCTCCAAGTGCCTCCCACGATTTGATTTTGGTTGTTGAGATCCAGCGTCTGCGCGTGCGAACTCACGACAACGGCGACCGTCGCGCCAGCGATAAATACTCTTTTCAGTGCAATCGATCGGATACTCATAAATGCAACTCTTCTGTCCGAAGGCCGTACCTTGCGCCTTGAGGCCATAGTGAGAGCGAATCGTAACTAAATCGTAACCCCGGAGCCCGATCGGAGGTAAAGGAGGGTGTCCTAGGAATTAATTCGGCGAAAAGTTGGAGAATGTAACAAGATTTGTAACAGAGAAACCGAGGTCCACGCAGGGACGCACCTACGATTGCGATCCGGAGGCGGCGGCCACGGGGCCCCTTGTGGTCCTCGCCACGGCGGGATTTTTACGCGCAGGCGACTGGCGCGGATCGCCTCCCTTTAGATGAGCTGTGATTCCGCTTTCTACAGAAAAGGGAATCAGCCTTCTTGGGATCTGCTTGTCTCGGTCACCATGCCCGGAACATACCGCCAATGACCAGAAAGGTCACGATGGGCCGAGTTCTAATCGAAATGCTGTCGCCGCTTCGTGGCCGCCAGTGGTCGGGCCGATCTCCAATGCGTCATCGGTCAACGCGAAGGTAAGCGAGACGTCGCTTCCGAGCCGCCGAACCGATAGGATCGGACGTGTGAGAAGCCCCTTGTAAATTCCCAGCGAGTTCACGCGAACGATGCCCTCAGGTTGTGCCAAAACGATCACGTAAAGGGCATCGTCCTTTTGGGTGAACCGCATGTCTTCGACTGTGTTGGGAATGCCCGAGCCCTCGTTGAAGCCTTGTGCCGTCAGCGGTTTCACGCTCCCGGAAGAAGGGCCTTCGCCTGGAACGATCCACGGCCGCGTTCCCACCAGGCTTTCCCGATTAACGGCCATCCACTCCCCAATCCCCTCCAGAATCGCGATCTCTTTGTGGTCCACATCACCATCGCCAGTGAGCGGAACGCTCAAGAGCAGATTGCCGTTCTTGCTCACGATGTCCACCAGCATCTGGATCACTTCGAAGCTGGACTTATAGCCGTCGTTATCGAAGATCGACTGCTTGTAGTGCCAATCGCCAAGGCAGGTACAGGTTTGCCATGGTAGGGGCTCGATCTCCGAAGTCTGCCCCCTCTCGATGTCCCACACCATCGCCTGCTTCTGTGACTCGCTGAGCACCTTGCCGTTGATCACCGCGTCGGGGTTGGCATTGTAGAAGTGCGAGGCGATTCGGAGGCCGGCGTCGCTTGCCGGATACAGGGGGAAAACGGTGTCGTCAAAATAGACGAGGTCGGGCCGATACTTGTCGATCAGCTCGATCGTGCGGTTGAAGAACTTCTCGCAATACTCCGTGCTCGGAGCTGGGTAGCCGTTTTCCCACTCCCAGAACTTGATCACCGACCACATGTTCCGGTCCATCGGAGTGGCCTCATGGTTCTGGGAGTACAGATCCTGCGGGTCGAGACCATTCCACCAGGTCCCGGCGCCGTCTTCTGCGGTTAGTTTGCCGTCATAGGGCACCCCGGCTAAGGGTCCATCTGCGTCCGAGCCTTGGGCCGGTTCGTACCAGCTCCACGCGTGAGAGGCGTGGACGCTGACCCCGAATCGGAGTCCTTGTCCTTCGGCCGCCCGAGCCCACTCATCGATGATGTTGCGCTTAGGGCCAACCACTGTGGTATTCCAAGGCTGGTGGGTGCTGTCCCACAAGTCTAGGTTGTCGTGGTGGTTCGCCAGCGCCACGAAATACTCGGCCCCCGCGCGCTTATAAAGCGCCATGAGCGCTTCTGGATTCCAATTGCGAGCCTTCCACTCGTGGATCACGTCCTTGAACCCAAACCGGGATGGGTGATCGTACTGTTCAATGTGCTCGCGGTACCTCTCTTCCCCTTGGATATACATCCCGCGGGCATACCAGTCGCCACGCGCCGGCTGGCACTGCGGTCCCCAGTGCGCCCAAATACCAAATTTAGCGTCTTGGAACCACTCGGGAACGGTGTATTGACAAAGGGAATCCCAGGTGGGTTCGAAGGGAGTGGTTTCGCTCATAGGGGCCTATCTAAATCGGATCTCGAAAACGTTGGCGAGGTCATTTTCGCCCTGGTTGGGCGGAGTAATGGTTGTCCCAGTTGGGCTCGAGGCCCATTTGCACGGAGAACTCGTTCCCAGCAGTTTCACTGAGCTTATCTCGTGATGGGCGCCGAGGGTCAGGGGCGATCGGATCGTAAACGTGCCCGATGGTCGACCCAGAACGATGGCGAACAGAGAGTCTGCCTTCACCGTAAACCGGATGTCCTCTTCCGTAAACGACGTGTCCTCTCGGAACATCTCTCCGGTCGAGTTATGCGGTCCCTCGCCAAACACGCGATACGGTCGAGTGCCGTAGATGGCGCGCCCGTTTGTTTTCAGCCAGTCCCCGATTCCGAGGAGTGTGTGTTCAGCATCCGAATCCAGGTTGCCCTCCGGGCTAAGAGGCGCGTTCAGCAACAGGTTTCCATTCTTGCTGACGATATCGGCGAGCATCCGAACCAGTTCCTTCGCGGTTTTGTAGCGAATTCCTTCTCGATAAAACCAGTCCCCGACGCAAGTGTCCGTCTGCCAAGGCAGCGCTGAAATATCATTCTCAGCACCTCGCTCGACGTCCTGAACACAGGTTCCGTCGACGTATTCACCGTCAATCGTCTTCTTGACGCACACCACGGCCTGATTGTCTCCGCCATGCTGCGCCGCGTTCTGGTTATACAATTCGGAGACGATTTGGCGACCCGTGTCTCCGAAAGGCACCCCACCGTCAAAGTAGAAAAAATCTGGCTTGTACGTCGTCAGTAGGTCCCTCGTTCGATTTGCCCACTCGTGGATCCACGCCTCGGTGGGATGCTGTGGATAGGTGAAGGTCGACTCTGAAAACGGAGGATGATACAGGTCCTGATAGGCCGGGTTCGCACCGTCGTACGGAACGCCTTTCAACGGTCCCATTGTGTCTGACTGGTGGCTGGTTTGAAGCCAGTTCAAACTTCGAACATTGTGCTCGGTCACTCCGAATCTAAGGCCATTTCGAAGAGCCTCCTTGCGCCACAAGCCCACGATGTCTTTATGCGGACCCGAGTTAACTGAGTTCCATCGAGGCTGGTACTTGGAATTCCACAGGTCGTAGTTGTCATGATGAACAGCCATCACCACGAAGTACTTGGCCCCAGCGCGCTTGTATAGCTTCATCAGCTTGGCGGGGTTCCACCGTTCGGCCTTCCACAGCGCAATGATGTCCTTGTAACCAAACTTACTGGGATGGCCGTAGTGCGCAACATGAAAGGCGTAGTCGGGGTCGCTCTGCTGGTACATCTTTCGGGCGTACCAGTCGCCTTGCTTCGGAACAGATTGAGGTCCCCAGACCGACCAAATGCCGAATTTTGCATCTCGAAACCATTCGGGACAACGGTAGTTACTGAGAGAAGCCCAAGTTGGCTCAAAGGGTGGCTTTTGGGCGGACGACGAGACTGCTTGGTGGGCAAGCGCGAGGCATAAACTGAGGAGCATCTTTTGAATTTACGGAGCAGGAAAGACGGAGGGTGTACGTGGGTTCAGCTTGAGCGCTCGGGCCGAAACTCGAGCCAATCGTCGAGCGTTGCGACGCGATCTGGATGAGAACTGCTTCGGCACAAGAAGCCGACCCCGTGGTTGGTCATCGGGTCCTGATCGGTCGGTTGATAGCGTAGGTCCACGCTCCAGCGCACCCGATCGGAGTTGTTTGGAGTCGACATGTGGATGCACCGATCATTGAACAAAATGGCGCTGCCAGCCAGCACGGGGAGGGTCACTGCGCTGATCTTCTTGTAAGGTTGGAGCGAAGCATCGTCGATATCCACCTCGGTGTAAGCGGTACCCGAGTAGGTCTCCGCGTGGTGCTCGACGAGCTCAGTATTGTGGGTCCGTGGCCAAATCTGAAGGCAACCGTTGACTTCATCAGCGTCCACTAGGGGAATCCAGACCGTGATCACCGGGTTTGCGTTTGCCCCCGGCCAGTAAGATCGGTCTTGGTGCCAAGGCACCGCGCCCGCCGCCACCCGAGGGACCTTCGGACGAGCGTTGTAAACCGGATTTGAGAAAATCTCCGGCCCGATGAGCGATTCCACCGCATCCAGAATCCGAGGATTCGACATGAATTGGAAGTAGCCGGGGTGACGGTCTCTCCACGAACGGCCGAATGCCAGAAAGTCGGCGTCCGAGAGTCCTTCGAATAGCCTGGCTAACCGAGTCTCAAAAGGCTCGCTTAGCAAGAGATCCTTGATCTTGCCCACTCGGAGCATCTCGTAGGCGATCTTGGAGACCTTGAAGCTCAAGGCCTCCTTGATCGGCGCCATGTCGGACTCGTCTAGCAGACGGTCGAGGACCACATACCCCTCTCTCCAGTAGAACTCGACCTGTTCGCGGGTCAAACTTCCTGGCAAGCCGACGGTTGGAATAACCTCGGAAGGATTCGCGATTGCTTCAACTTTCTGTTCGGCCACAGTTGATCATAGTACGGTGAGACCGAGCCAGTTTGAATTGGCTATACTCGCTTTTACTTGTCAAAAATTGCACTCTTTTGGAAGCAAGTTGAATGGGAGATTCCGCTTTTAGAGCCTCCTGAGATCAGCCAGATGGGCATTGGCGTGCATGGACGCGCGAGCGGCCCGTCCGCCGATCAATATCGGCTTCCTGACCTCTGGTGCCTCCATCTCTATCGCTATGAAGGCACGTTGGAGCTGGATGGAAATCCACTGCCTATCCGGCCTCGGTACGCGAGCATCGTGCCTCCCAATACTAAAATGGTCTACCGATATCTAGGGCGGTCGGAACACTCCTACTGTCATTTTCGGCTGGCGCCGTCCCGACAAAATTCGCCTATCCGGGCAATGCAGGATGTCGGACAGCGGTTTGCCGGACTCGATTCTCGGCTCCAAGACGTCGCCCTAGACGTCAATGCGCCCCCTGCTCGTCGTCAAGCAGTGGTTTGGGACATCCTATGGTCGCTCACCTCCGACCCGATGAAACTGTCGGGAAGGAAGGTATGTCACCGAACGGTCGAGAGGGCCATGCACCTCATCGACTGCGGTCTTGCCCAACCGATATCGGTCGAGGAACTGGCGGCAAGCCTGGGCGTCTCCTACGGCTACATCTCGAAGCTGTTCAGAGCCGAGACCGGCGAATCCGTCGTGGAATACATCCGTCGCCGAAGAGCCGACCGCGCCGAACACCTCTTGCGCTATTCCACGATGAGCATCACGTCCATCGCCGCATCCGTAGGAGTTCCGGACCTCCAACAGTTTAATCGCATGATCCACCGAACTCTGGGCTGCTCTCCCCGTGAGGTCCGCACCAATCCGACTTCGGCAGTGCGTTCATAGAACAAGGCAGTTTAACTGTGCTTGTACGAATCTCGACTCTGTGCTAGAGTTCCGTCTAGGTGTTGAGCACTTCCCGCGCTGGCTCTCCGGCAAGCTTAGACACAAGGAAAACCGTTTGCAAAAAGCCTCCTTCATCACCCTGACTTTGGCACGATTCGGCACCCAGCGGGAGGCCGGTCAACTGACACCTCACGGCGATGATCCGATTTTTGCCGGCATCGGAACCGATTCCCGTGCGGCAGGAACCTGGGTTGCTCCGGGCACTTCCGTTCCCTCGAAAACGGCCTACAAGTTCGGCGCGATCGCCCTTCACCGGGACAAAGAGTCGGCGGATTCTTACTACGATGCCCGGGACAAAATCTTTACGTGGTTGGCAGATGCGAAAGAGGTCTGGAGTGCGGTTCTTCGGCCCATAAGGCACGTTGGCGAGGTCGACTTCCTAGATCCGGTCAACCCCGGGCTCATCTACGACTGCCCGGCTGAGGCAGTGCCTCCGGGCCCGCTCGTAGTCATTACGACCGCCGGTTTCGTGCGGGAAGGCGACTGGAAGGAGCGCGCGCTCGACTTCAGTAACGGCGTCACCGCAGTGCGAATTGCGATGACTGGCATGCCTGGCCTGCATTCACAGCAGAGCTTTTCCCTGGAGGGGAGAGACGGTTTCACGGTCACGATTTGGAAAGACTTCGCCTCCGTCCGCGATTTCGCCTACGGGCCCGGTGTGCATAAGGACTACCATCTCCGCCAACGCGCCGGAGGATTCGCCGATCGCACGTCATTCACGAGGTGCGTCGTCGAGCGCAGCGAGGGAATCTGGCACGGATCTGAGCCATTTGAAAACCTAATCTGATTTGTCAATGACCGGGCTAAAAAAGCGCCTATCGGTCTCGTACCGACTTGTAGGCGTCCCGAGCATAAACACTCACTTTGGGCGCCCCACCGGGTTTCAGTCCTTCCGAGTCAGAAAGGAGCGGTTCAATATCCGTCGCGCGAATCGTCGGATCGCAGACGGCCAACATGCAGGCTGTGCACCTAGCGTACGCGTTCTCGGAGTTGTTCAGTGCTTGGCGAACGACTTCCTGAAACCTCGTCACCAGATGGCCCGGAATTGGAGCAGAGGCAGGGCTGGCTATCGGAGCCCAAAACTGAGGAGAAGTTGATCCATGGAGCTAGAGACCGATACGGCATATCCGACGATGGCAAGGCTCCAAGCGCATACGCGCCAACGCGGGTTGGAACTGAGCCGGTAAGAGACGGCGCCGCCGACTGCGAGCCCTACGGGCGGCCCGACTAATTGGCCTATGAATAGCATCGCCATGACGGCGAATCCACTCGACCCGTGACCCGTCGATGTGGTGGAAAGGTAGTAGCAAACCGCGATAATTGGGCCCGCATACATTCCGAGAGCGGCAAACAGCAGCGCTCCACCGGAGATAAGCACCGCTCGGCGAACGAAGTGAGCCAAGCGTTCAATGCGAACCCAATGTTGATCTCTCACTCCTGGTGAGTGACGAGCAAGAGGCGGATCGTTCAGCCGGCGGCAAAAGGTCTCGCGATGTCTTAAACTTCGATCGATTGAGCAACGGTCGCGATCGCAAAGTCTGCATCAAGAAACGACTCTGATCGACGCCTCTGCGGCGATGGAGATCATTCCCTAAATTGGCTTAATTTCCCTTAGCCGGTTGAGTTCTGTTTGAAAAACCTTCATGGAATGCTCGGCTCCACGAGTCTTTGCGGTGGCGATATGCCCCTCTAAACTGTCGCAGCGTTGTTGCCATCGCTCGAGAGGGGTGAGGCCGTCAGATGCCAGGATCCTCTCGGCCATGCGACGGAATTTTTCTGCTTCCTCGATTCGTCCTGCTGCCTCTGTGATACTCGCAAGTTCGTTGTAGAGCCCTCTTTCTAGATTCCGATCGCCGGCCGAAATCGCATCCTCCAATCCCTCATGCGCTAGCGCTTCAAGCTTCTCTGGGGGATCAAGCTCCTTTGCGAACCACAGAACGATGGTGATACACCGAGCCGCTTCGGACCGGTCACCCAAGGCTCGGTGAATTTGGGCGGCTTCCATGGCGGCATCTCGCCTTTCGGCTTTGTCTCCCGATTGGACCGCTAGGCTAAATAGGCATCGCGCAACTCCCCTATGATTGCCTTGGCGTCGATAGATGGCGAGGGCCTGACGGGTCAGTTCGGCGGCTTTTGGGCGGTTAGAACCGCCAAGGGCGCGCCCACGTGCGGCAATGACCATCGCGACCAGGTTTTCATCATCCGCCTTCTCAGCGAGTTGTTCTGCTTCAGAAAGCCGCGTCTCACGCGTTTCGGGATCGACCATCGCCGTTGCTGCGACCAACGCTCGCACCTGCCCCGGCTCGTTTTTGGCTCTTCGAAAGAACTCCAGTGCTTGCAGAGAAAGGTCGCGAGATTCGATAAAGGGAGGCAGCGGTGTGACACAGGGAACCCACTTGACCAGAAAGTCCAACGCAAGCAGTCCGTTCCCAACCTCTAAGTCGTCCCCCGCTGCGTGGAACTCGGCAAGCCGCCGCTGAACTTCTTGAAGCCCCTCTTCTGTTCGCGGCACGTCCCATACCGACTGGCTCATGAAACGATTATACGCAGACTCCGAACCTCGCAAAACCTTGCTTCTAAGTCCGATTAGGAGTCAGTCGAAACTTGAAACTCAGCTGAATCCGGGAGAATGCCACGACGAGCGCCAGCAGCCATAGATAGGCGCCCCAGCCAAACTGAACGACGCTGCCCGGCTGACGGTCCCCCATCATGAACGGAAAAATTGCGAGAGCAGTAAGAATCCCGAGCAGAACGCGCGCGGTCGAAAGCGCGGTCGCCGACAAAGTGTTCCTCAGCATCGCGTAGATCACGAGCGCGTAAGCGCCGTTCACGACATAGTCAATTTCAGTCGGCGGATGGAGCAGCGACTGGAACCCTATTTGGTGGAGATTGGTCTCGTGATCTGGCGTGACAAACGTATAGGAGGGCAGCCACAAGGCCACAAAAAACAAACACAGCGACGTGACGGCCGCTGCTCGATAAACTTGGCCATGGGCGGGACGCGGACGTGGATAGGATGCCGGCTCAATCATGTCTTCGACGCCTAGTCTGCCTTAGCTTTCGAAAGGGATAGCTTCCATTTGCGCCCGATAGTTCGCTCTGTCGTCCTCCCTTCGAGCCAACTCCATGAGGTCGGCCAAAGACTTGAGCGCCTCCCGCTGTTCGGCCACGAGGTCTGAGGAACGAGCGACTTCAAGCGCCTGAAGAAACAGAGCCTCTCGTTGCTCGACACTGTACCGACCGTGCGCGAAGACCCCGGCCATCATGAAGGCACGATAAGCGTCGAGCGGTCGTCCGAGCTCGGTAAAGGTTTCGGCGGCATTCACGAACAGTTTCGGATCGCGCGTAGACGCTCCCCGCCGTTGCGCGACGTTCGCTAAACCGAGTCGATCCTGACATTCTTCGAAGCAAGCGGCAGCGCTATCCAGTAAAGGCTTTGTCTCCGCCGGAGGGACGGCAAGGGAAAAATAGGCCCAGCCTTCGCCGGAAAGATCACCGATCTCCTTCGAAATCAGAAGCGCCTCGCGCAAGAGTTGCTCGCGATTCCCAGTCTCAACCAGCGGTTGCGCGGCGGCCCTCAGCGCGCCGGCGAGCGCTAGTCGATCATCGGTCCCGCGCAGAAGTTCGACCGCCTGCTGACCGAGTTCGGCTGCCCACTCGAACTCCCCGACGCCCGGTCGTCCCGACCCCACCCACTTGAGCATTCGGGCCAAACGAGTGAGCGTGATACCGCGTTCGCGGGCCAAGCCCTGTTGTTCGTATTGAGCCGCGAGACGGATCAGCGCTTCTCGGCCTTCGGCAGTATGGGGCTGATCCCACGGTTCTTTTTGCATCGCACTGCAGTCTACGCCGGTAATGGGCAAGCGTTCGATCTGGTTTGGGACTCCTATCCTAACCTAAAACCCTTTCCCAAGCCTCAATCGGCGAGGAGGCCAGTCCACCCGCCCTCGTCTTTATCGTTTGCTGAAGACGTTTCCCGTCTTCGTGGAGCGTCAGATGAATCACTACCGGCTGAGTCGCGAATTCCTTCATCGTCTTCAGCGCAACGCCGTTTACGCTGACAATCACGAGGTCAATCCCATCCCCCGCCGCCACCCAGGTGCCAGTGCCCTCGTTGTCCTTGTCGATCGTGATGTCGAACGATCCATCTTTTCGAATGTCGACTTCTCGGGAGGACCCGTTGTTCATCAGTCGGGACAAGGTGTCGGTACTCTTGCCACCCATGGCCGCGAGATCGTAGACGCGCTTCCATTTGCCCACCACAAATCCTTCAGTGGTGCTGTATTCAGGAGAGCTTCCAAACGCAGGAGCCGATTCTCCCAAGGGCTTCGTCGTCCGCAGACTGCAACCGCAAACGATGATGAGAAAGAGAGCAGAGTAGAGGTACTTCAACCGTCGGGGCCTCTTGTCGCTGATGCGTCGCGCTACTCCTTTATTTTAATGCGTTCAGGCGGGGCGTGTGTCTTTCGAAGCAGTCGCAGCCCCGTTTCCACGATCGGAATAAACGTCTCACGGTCCATATGCCCCGCTTCGTTCCGCATCAAGTAGCCTTCGAACATGTCCGGGCCGCCCGAGAGAACCATGGCATCGATTGTGTGCCCTGGTTGACCGTTCCGGGTGATGTTCTCTAAGTCGAACTGATAGGGCCACTGGAGAATGGTCCATCCCAGATCCGTGCGCCAGATATAAGCGACCAATTCCCCCAGAACGATTCGTTCCGCATGTGAGGGAATAGGGGACTTCATACCTTATTGTGGCCAGCGATTGAACTACTTGACCCACCTTATGAACTCTTGCAAGAAATAGTGAGTCGTTCCTTGCGTGGTCGTCTCAAGCCTCATCATCCCTGTATTGTCCCGAGCCACGAAATTCTCGAAGGTCACCGCTAACTTCTCCTCCATCCCAGTTGAAAAGGCTCTGAAGATCCTGTCAAGTGCGGGCGCCGGAGAACTGACAGCAGCCCCCGACATTCGGAACGATCTTATGTTTCTGCGGGTGAGCGATGCTGACCCAGCTCGCCTAAGGACGGCAATCGCGACAACGCTCGACGGGAAATGGCTCCAAGAAGGTCGATCGTGGGTTCTGCATCGGGACCCCAAAGCGGAACGGCGTAGACTCGACGCTCTCTACGCCGAGGATTTGGCGACGTGGCGTGGTTCCTTAGCCTACGTCCGTAAGCGCCTGATGAGCGAGCCGGTGGCCTTGGATGCCGCGTTCGCCGACTCTCAACGAAAGCGAGCTGCCGCGGCCGAGGCGGCACGCAAAGCGGCGGAGCGCCGAGAAGATTTCACCAGCATGTTCGTCTTCGACTCCTCGGTCGAAGACCTTCCAGGTTGGCGACTAGGCGCCCGGCTACTTTCGACGCTCGACGAGCGGGAAGTGATGAAGATGGCGCACCGAGAACGCGCGGTTTGGGCGGAGAATCCCAATCCGATGCAGCGGTCCCTTCCGGTAGGGGCGTCATCCGCCCTCCAAGCCTATCGCGATGAGCTTTCGATCTTTAAACCTGGCGTGAAGGTCGCTCGGGTCAAGTTGATCCTTGAGCGCTGGGAGGACGGAGGCGCATTTTCGGCCGGAGTGGAGGCGTTCGGGCCAGGCGGAGAGAAGGTGGATGCCCAGAACATTCGAATGGCCAACGACACCGAGATTCTCA
The DNA here is from genome assembly GCA_903904815.1 of uncultured Armatimonadota bacterium. Lineage (GTDB taxonomy): Bacteria > Armatimonadota > Fimbriimonadia > Fimbriimonadales > Fimbriimonadaceae > Fimbriimonas. The sequence continues at coordinate 43,054 of CAIVDU010000047.1, read as the reverse complement.
AGAAGCCAGGCGGGCACACCTTCGTAGCTCCTAAACCGCTGGAATCCGAGCATGTGATCGTGCTTCCAGAGGAAGCCCAGGAACAACTTGACGCCATGACCGCTCGTTCTCCGCGTGCTCAGATTCTGATGCCTAAGTGGAAGCCCATCCTGTGCAGTCCCACTAAATACGAGCCACTGCGCCTCCTTATGGGGACAGAGTTTGTTACGGCAGCTCAGGATTCCGGCGCCAATTTGGTTGGTACTCCAGACGAACAGAGTTTTCTGAGATATCGGTCGACAAAGTCGAACTTGACCCCATCGCAGTTCTTCGACTCTGAAAAGACCTCGGTTCATCGCGAAGACGACGGATGGATGATCGTTCGGCCCCTTAGGCCGGTCGAGCGGCTCTCTCGCCCGGCTGGCGAATTGATCTTGAAGCGTGCGGTGGCAGCAGGTGGACTTTCGCTAGACGACGCAGCGACATGGGCAGGGCAAGACCCCTATGAGTTCCCGTTCATTGATTGGCTAGGGAATGCGCTTGGCGTGATATTTCCGTCATTCGGTCGATATAGCGTCCTAAGCACCGTCAACGACGAAACCGGATTGCGGCTATGGGATTCTTTGGGCGGAGCAAGAACCGCACTCCGGAACGGTGCGACCCTCCGGATAACTTCACTTCCAGCAGCCGCTCAAGAAAGAATCGCCGAGCAAGTGTACTGGTACGAGGGCTTTGGAGAAGCGGACCCCACTGAGTTGTTCCCAAACGGACTTCAAGACGGGATGGTGAGTATGTCGGTGAAGGAGACACCCGTTTTCTCATCCTGGAAATCGAGCCAGTCCGAACCGACCGCCCCATACGTTTACGACGCAACATCTTTCGGAAAAGCCCTTGCTAAAGACTCATCGAACGGACAGCCCGAACCCGGCAATCGCAGGTTTCGAATGGGCATTTTCCGAACCTACACGCTTCACTTCAAACTCATGCCCGGGGAGAAGACCTTCGATCTGGAACTCTCTGAGCTATTTCTCGACCTTGCCGATCCCAGGGATCGATTGCCGGATTCGATCCTGACGCAGGTTGAAGACTCCAGGAAGACGGCACTCAGCAAGCCACCGGTGAAGGGAAATGATGACGTCCCTCCTCCGATGTAAGAGTTGGCAGTTTGCAACCCGCAGTAGATAGGACCACTACAACCAAAGATATGTAAGCCCCGTAGGCGGCGAATGATCAGAGTATCGCAAAAGTCGGCGACATCTCAGAATGCTCGAAATCAATGGACTTCGCTTCGCTCGCAGGTTCGATTTGGCCCTCACCCCTCCCTCTCCCGCGTACGCTTCGCTGCGGGCGAGGGTCCCAATTACGAGCTCCGGGACTTTTGCGATACTCTGTGATTCGTGGTGCGCAGCGGTCCTATAGCCAACTCGGAATTTGAAATTCGCTGTCCCTTCCTGACTGCAAACTGCCGACTTGCTTAGGAGCCTGCGGGAAATCTCTTGCTAGTCAACTGACTCTCGAATTCCTGCTCGGAGGTCCGTCAACTAGGAAGTTATCCCTCGCCGACTCCCGATGACGGATCAATGCCCCGCGTATGGACCTTAAATGGCCCAAGCGTTTCGGCGCACGCTTCAAAAATGACGAACCAACTTCGCCAAGCCCAATCAGTACGTCAACGACGACGGCAGATGGTGGAGATACATGTCCTCCGCATCGCTACACGACAGGAGCGGAAGAAGTGTCTCGGGCGCCGCGCTCGCATGAATGACTCCGTAATCGACTTCATCGAATTCCGACCGAACTGAAAATGCCAGATGTTCCTGATCAAGGCTGAACCGGGCATCCACGCCAGGCTTATTTCCCCTCGCATCAAACCGAATCCACCTCCCTAGCTCCTCGAAATATGCAGCGTTAAGAGAATGAATGGCGTATCCGCCAGACGCATCGTCTAAGAGTGTGAGCCGTTGGTAGCACATACCACTGGGGATCTCCATCCGTCGAAGTAAGGCCGCGAGAAGGTGGGACTTCGCGTAGCAAATGCCAACTCGATGGGTCAGAACTTCCGAAGCAGTTCGGGTCACGACTTTGCTCTGGACGTCCGCCGAATGGTCGATCTCGTCGCGAACGAATTCGAACGCGGCTCTCGCGCGATCCACCGCGGAGAGCGATTCCCATCGATGTTGAATCACGACGGATTCGACGAGAGGATGTTCGAAGTCGATTTCGGGCGTTGGCCTCAGGTAGGCGTTCATATCCGAGTCGAGTCGAAAGGGCATGAGAGATTTTACCGATCACCTCGCAGAAACAGTGGGTCTTAGAGCAATCGCGGTCGATGCAAATTCAGAGGGGGTACCCTTATAGGTCGGACCTAAGATGAGAATTTACACTTCTGAGAGCGTGAGCGAAGGACATCCAGACAAGCTGGCCGACCAGATCTCGGATGCTCTTCTTGATGCGTTCCTCGAAAAAGACGAGAACGCTCGAGTCGCGATCGAAACATTGCTGACTCGCGGAGTCGCGGTGGTTGCCGGTGAAGTAACGACCAGCGGCTATGTGGATGTGGCAAGAACCGTTCGCGAAACGGTCAACCTTGCCGGCTACACTGACACCGACCTCGGATTCGACGGTAACACCTGCGGCGTGCTTGTGGCGATCCAAGAGCAATCGCGAGACATCGCCCAGGGCGTTGACGTGGGTGGCGCTGGAGATCAGGGCATGATGTTCGGATACGCGACACGAGAGACTCCTGAACTCATGCCGCTCACGATCTCCATCGCCCATGCGTTGACCCGCCAGGCGGCGGCAATTCGGAGAAAGCATCCGACCCTCGGGCTGCGACCGGACATGAAGAGCCAGGTCTCCGTCGAATACGACAAAAACGGCCTGCCCATCCAGATCAACACGATCGTCGTGTCCCAACAGCACGGGCCGCGCATGGAAGGCGGTATCGCGGAACTGGTTCGAACCCGAATTATCGACCCCGTTCTCGCTGGCTACCAAGCCTACGTCAAGGACCCCATCACCTATCACATCAACCCTACCGGCGCGTTTGTGATTGGCGGGCCACAGGGTGACACCGGCGTGACTGGCCGAAAGATCATTGTCGACACCTATGGCGGCATGGCCCCCCACGGCGGTGGCGCCTTCAGCGGCAAAGATCCCACAAAGGTCGACCGATCAGCCGCTTACATCGCCCGCTATGTCGCGAAGAACATCGTGGCGGCTGGACTAGCCGAGCGCGCAGTCGTTCAACTCGCTTACGCCATCGGCGTTGCCGAACCGGTTGCCGTCAATGTAGAGACGTTTGGAACGGAGTCGATCTCCCCCGATGAGATCGCCAAGCGCGTTCGAGCGGCCTACGACCTGACTCCGGCTGGGATCATCAAGCATCTGCGACTCAAGGAGATCAAGTATCTTCCGACCGCCCGCAACGGCCACTTCGGCAATGAGAGCTTCCCCTGGGAGCACACCGGCGACTCCGACAAGCTAAAGTAACCCTAACGCCCTTACTCCCGGCCCTCATTGCATGGCCCCGGAGGAAGGGCGTTTTTGTTTATGCGATTCCCGCAGAATCCAAGGCTCTGGACTCAAGGGATGCTCGGACTTCTGTGAGTAGCTCAAACGAATAATGCCGGTCCGTGGAATCGTAAATGCGACCGGTGACGATCAGTTCATCGACCGCAGTCTCCTCAAGGAACCTTTGTAGCTGAGGCTGAATTGTTGATGGCTGGCCCACGAATGAGTACCGGAGAGTGCGATCGATCGCCGCGCGCTCATCGACCGAGCACCAGTCGTCAATCGAATCGACGGGCGGCTTCAGTTTGCCCGGCCTGCCTCGGATGAGATTGAGGAATCCCATCTGGGCCGACGTAAACAGTCTTGTCGCCTCCCGATCGGTGTCGGCCGCAAAGACATTCACCGCCGCCATGGCGTAGGGCCGGTCGAGGTGCTTGGACGGTCGGAACTCATGACGATAGATCGCCAACGCGCTCATAAGTTGATCAGGCGCAAAGTGGGATGCGAACGCGAACGGAAGCCCGAGCATCGCCGCCAAGCGGGCACTGAACGTGCTGGAACCGAGCAACCAGACCGGCACCTGGAGGCCTTCCCCAGGGAACGCGTGCACGGTTTGTCCCCCTCTAGGAGATTCAAAGTACGAGATCAACTCCTGGACGTCGTCGGGAAACGTGTCTGCCGATCCCTGAAGCTGTCTACGTAACGCCCTGGAAGTAGAAACGTCGGTTCCTGGGGCGCGACCAATGCCGAGATCGATACGACCAGGAAACAGCGATTCGAGAGTGCCAAATTGCTCCGCGATCACCAAAGGCGAATGGTTGGGCAGCATCACACCACCCGAACCCACCCGAATCGTGGAAGTGCCATTGGCGATATGCCCGATGACAACCGAGGTAGCCGCACTGGCGATTCCGGACATGTTGTGGTGTTCGGCGAGCCAGAAGCGATGGTATCCCAAACGTTCGACGTGGCGGGCCAACGCCAGACTATCCCGAATCGCGTGGCCAGCATCTTCGCCCTCACGAACGAATGAGAGATCAAGGACGGAGAGCGGGATAGGATGCGAACTTGGCATAGGCTGTTGTCTCTATTCTACGTTCGAGTCCCATCGAACAATGCCAGGTTATTGGTCTCGCCCCAGATATCGAATCGGATCGCGAATAGAATGAATGTTAGGTACCGGCGGAAAAGATGAACCCAAAAGCCCTATCACTCTTTCGCCATGGTCTCTTTTCAGCCTCGATCATCGCCGCCATAGTCAGCCCGGCCCGTGGGCAGACGGATCTCGCCGACTTCCTGAAGAAGCGCACCTGGGACCCCGTCTTGTCTGGACCCCGCATCGTCCTTGAGCCCACCAAGGTGATTTCGAAGCAACCAGCCAAGGTCCTTCAAGACTTCGATAGGGCGGTCTTTCGGGCCGGGGGAGTCACGGTCATCGCCCCCACCGAAATGGTGCTGATCGACGACACATTTTCCGAACCACCGAATTTTTACGACGGAATCGAGCGTTATGCGAAGGTCTTGTACCTGATGACTCTCCTAAACGATCCCCAATGGTCGATGGTCACCACCGACGGGCTATCGATGAATGACCTAAAGGGGGAAGCTCGGCTCGTCCTGCAATCGATTTTGCCAAAGCCATTGCATTGGACCGCCGTCAAAGTCGCGGCCGATGGAATTCAGTATTCTGATGCCGACTCGGGCACGGTTCCGGAATCGCAACTGTCTCAAGTGAAGCTCAGATTGAGCCGCGGGCTCGCGTTTCAGGTCAATCTTGCCGGCCAGGCGAACACCTACACCGGGCAGTCGACGAATATGCGAGTCGGATGGCCGGGAGAGACGGTCTACAAGCTTGAGTGGAAAGATCGAGGCTACGGCCCAAATCCCTTTGGGAGTCAGGCCCGAAAGGAGGCGCCAAACAAGTCGAAGCTCTCCCAATTGCCTTACGATTCTCCAAGCCTCGACGCGAAGATCTCTTTGCCGTCTTCCGAAACGATCGACCAAGCGCTCCAGCAGGTGCAGGACGCCACCGGAATCGAGTTGCACTCGGACTTGCGAGTCTCAGATCGTGGACTGTCCATCGAGGGTCAGTCATGCCGCGCGGGCGATCTTCTCCAAGCGATAGCCTTAACCGTGACCGGAACCTATCGCAAGGTCGGACCGGCTTACGAACTGACTTCGGACCTTGAGGGGATCGGCGGGAGAAAACTCAAGTTCGCGAAATGGGAAGCGCTCGCCCACCGAGAGCTAAACCGCCGCACAACTCAATGGCGACTCGCGATCGGCAACGGAGGTCATTTATCGCAGATCCATTTCCCTTCGGGCGGCCGATTTGCGCCGAACGATGCGATGTCAGCCGAGCTTGCTAAGCGAGAAAAGATCCTGAGTATGGAAATGGTTCCAACAGCGGCCATGACCCCAGCCGTGAAAGAGTTTCTCGACTACATCAACACGGTCTACAAGACCCAGCCCATCGACACGTCCAAAGCGATGATCAACGCGAACCTCGAGTACGGGTTTGTGCTTCCTAACGGTCAAGCCCTAAGCCCGGACGACGGTCTCGGCTACCCTGCTCTTTTCTTCGAACAACCCAAAGCGAATTATGAATATCCGAAGGCGTCGCCTCCGCCTTATTCGCTGGTCCGGTCAGGTGAACAAAGGCCTCGGCGTCCAGCAATGATCCAAGCGGGTGATGCTGAATCCGTGGCGATGCAAATCGATTTACTCGGCAAATTCGGATTCTACGAAGTCTGGCTGGAGGCGACTCGGGCAGATGTCTTGAAAGCGGCTATCGATGCTTGCAAGGCGAAGGGCATGAGCCTAAGACTTCTTATCCGCCCCTGGGCTCTGCCCGAAGATCACCGCTCCGATGACGAGGACTCCACGATTCTGGGCGACCATGGGGATCAGTTGTTGGATCGTGAGCGCAGTATGGAGGAGTGGACACGGTGGATCACAGAGCAACCGGCCTACACGATGACGCCATACCGATCGATCTGTCCCACCGGCGGCTCAACCTTTTCTCGTTGGGCGAGCTTTGCCCAGTTAGCACGGACGCCCGGCGTGACCGGCGTCGTGGTTGATGACTTGCAACTGTTTGGGTACGAGAAGCAGCATGTGGACTACGAGCACTCCGATCTTGAGAAGCCCTTCGGAGAACTCTCGGATTTTGGTTACAGCGTCAACCAGCGTCTCGCCTTTCTGCGGGAACGCTCGCTGGATCCGATCGATACGATCGGGCAGCGACTGAATTTCCGAACGGCGATCCAGCAGCCTTTCTTCCCAGACAACGCGACCATGTGGGCCGACGGCCAAGACGATCCAAGCACCGCCCTGAAGGATCTCGCCAAAACGTGGGACCAGTTTCGTTCAACCGCATTCGAGAAAGCTTCACACGCGCTTCTTGAGGCACTACCCAGCGACCTTCCGGCCGGAATCCTGGTCTCGCCCGTCAGGCAAGGTATCAACGATCGGGCGATCCCTTCCGCGCCATTTCAGGCTTGGCCTATACCCGCGAACGAGTCCACGATTGGCGATGTCTATCGATTCAGACCGGATGGCCAGGAGGATGCCAGCTACCTTCCGTACCGGACGCTTGGGCTCGTGCTCAACGCGGCCGCCCCCATAGCCTTGGATTTTCGCGCGGTGAAGTTATCCGATCTCGCCTCGGTGTTAGATCACAGCTTGAGGCGGGTGATCAAGATTCGAACCGAATACATCGATCGCGGCTAACTTCCCAGGGTGTCGCGCAGCCGTTGGGCAGCGGTTTCTGGCGTCAAGTCCCGTTGAGCTTCGGCGAGCAGTTCGAAGCCGACCATGAACTTCCGAACCGTCGCCGAGCGCAGCAGCGGTGGATAGAAGTGAGCATGGAGCTGCCAATGAGCCCGGTCTTCAGAGTCGGTGGGCGCGCCATGCCAACCCATGGAGTAGGGGAAGCTGGTCTCGAACAACTGGTCGTAACGCGTCAGGCCCGACTTAAGGATCTTGGCCAAGTCGTCTCTTTCAGCGTCGGAAAGGTCGGGAAGTCGCAGCACGTGTCGGCGCGGAACGAGCAGATACTCGAACGGCCAGACGGCCCAGAACGGCACGATCAGCGCCCAGTGCTCAGTGAGCTCGACGATGCGATCCTTTTGCTTGATCTCCTCGTCCAGAATGTCCAGCAAAAGCGGCTTTCCGTGAGCTTCAAAATGCTGCTTTTGGGTCTGGTCCTCTTTTGCCACTAAGGTCGGCACATAGTCGGCCGTCCACACCTGACCATGAGGATGAGGGTTCGACGCTCCCATAGCCGAACCCTTATTTTCGAACAACTGGACCCAGGCGTACTTTCGCCCGAGGTCGGAAATCTGCTCGGCCCATACATCCACGACACGTCGGATGTCTTGCGGTTCCATTTGGGCCAACGTGAGGTCGTGCCTAGGGGAGAAGCAGATGACCCGGCATTCACCGGTTGCCGATTTTGCTTTGAGGATTCCCGTTCCCGGCATGTCTTCAGACGCCCCTCCGGGCAAAAGCGCCGAGAAGTCGTTTGGGAACACGTAGGTGCTTTCGTAGGCCGGATTTCGAATGCCGCTCGTCCGCTCGTTCCCAGGGCAGAGATAACAGGTAGGGTCATAAGATGGGCGATTATCGGGGGGAAGAGTTTCCTTTTGCCCGAGCCAGGGACGCTTGGTGCGATGAGGGGAGACGAGGACCCACTCATCGGAGAGCGGGTTGTAGCGTCGATGCGGATGGTCCGTGAAGTCGATCCCAGGCATTACCCATAAGGCTACCGGTCACGCGCGAGAATATGCTGACCTTGCCGCTTTCCTCTAAACTGCTCGCTCGGAGTGTTCGGAATGACTCAGGAATATCCTACGTATCGACGGTCTCTCTCTGCCCGCAATGTGGTGGCGACTTCGCATCCCCTCGCGTCACAAGCTGGCCTGCGTATGTTGCTGAATGGAGGCAATGCGATCGACGCCGCGCTCGCCGCCGCCATTGCTCTCACCGTCTTGGAGCCCACCAGCAACGGAATCGGCAGCGATGCGTTCGCCATTGTATGGGATGGGAAGGAGCTTCACGGTCTGAACGCGTCGGGGCGATCACCCGCTGGTTGGACTCCGGAGCGGTTTGCCGGTTTGGACCAAATGCCCCGACGAGGTTGGGACTCCGTCACCGTTCCGGGGGCAGTTTCCGCTTGGGTGGCGCTGTCGGCACGATTCGGAAAGCTTGAGTTCGCAACGTTGTTCGGCCCAGCGATTGAGTACGCGCGAGACGGTTACGCAGTGACGCCCATCATTGCCACGAGTTGGCAGCGGGCGGCTACCCTTCTCGCCGACGAGCCCGGATTCGCCGAAGCATTTATGCCCGGAGGTCGGGCCCCAAGGGCCGGGGAGTTGTTCCAGTCTGCGGCGATGGCCGAGACCCTGAGCGAGATCGCAGATAGCGGCGGTGAAGCTTTTTATCGCGGGTCACTCGCAAAAAAGATGGTGGAGTTTTCAAGTCGTCACGGGGGTGCGATGTCGATGGAAGATCTCGATTCGCACCGACCAAATTGGTGCGGCACCATTGCAAAGGAGTGGAATGGCTTTGATATTCACGAGATTCCGCCCAACGGGCAGGGGATCGCCGCGCTGATGGCGCTGGGGATCCTTGAGGAGATAGGGGCGTTTCAAGAACTCGACCCCGACGGAGTTCAAGGAATCCACGTCCAGGTTGAGGCGATGAAGCTCGCATTTGCCGATCTCCATGAATACGTGGCCGATCCCGGCCACATGTCCGTAGCCCCCAAGGATCTCTTGGACCGCGATTATCTTCGGCAGCGCGCCTCAATGATCGACATGGCCACCGCCAGCGAGTTCCGCTACGGAACGCCCTCAAAGGCCGGAACCGTCTACCTAACCGCCGCCGATTCTTCGGGAGCGATGGTCTCCTTCATTCAGTCGAACTACATGGGGTTCGGCTCGGGAATCGTAGTGCCCCAAACCGGAATCAGCCTGCAAAACCGTGGGTGTGGATTTCGCTCGACTCCTGGTCACGCCAATTCGGTGGGTCCCCGAAAGCGCCCGTTTCATACCATCATCCCCTGCTTTGCCATGAAAAACGGCCGTCCGGTGATGAGTTTTGGCGTGATGGGAGGACCGATGCAGGCCCAAGGGCATCTCCAGATGTGTGTTCGAGTGCTGATGCACGGGCAAACACCCCAAGCCGCCTCCGACGCCCCGAGGTGGCAAGTAATGGACGACGGCTCCTTGACCGTCGAGGACTCGATGTCTCCCGAGGTGGTGCGCGGACTGTCCGACCTTGGTCACCGAGTGGTGGTCGATCCCGGTTACGCCAACCAGTCGTTCGGTGGCGCCCAACTGATTCTGCGAACGCAGAACGGCTACCTCGCTGGCTCAGATCACCGAAAGGACGGGATGGCCGTCGGATTCTAGTTATCCGCGAAGAAGTCTTGGGAACTGATCCCGCTTGAAAATATTTGTCCCGTCAGGAAGGTTCGTGGCTCTCCGCAGGCGGAAAGGGTAGGGAGAGGTGGATTCCTGTCTTATCTGCGTCGCGCCAGCGACTCCAAAGAACAGATAGCCAAATGTTATGGGTAATCGGCTCTGGGCCCCCTGTTATACTGCGCCGTGCCTTCCCACCACATCGAAATTGTGCAGGCCATGGTGTCGCAGTTTGGAGAGAAGGTCGCCTCGTTTCGGGAGATCGAGGGTCTCGGCGCGGTCAATTACGTCTACGTGATCGGAACTTCCCAAGGCGAGTGGGTGGTCCGATTTCATCGCGATCCGCTCGATAACGATGACTACGAGAAGGAAGCTTGGTGCCTCGAAACGATCGGCTCGATCGGAGTGCCGGTCCCCGAATTCGTTGGGCGCGGACATCAAGGCGAGATTCCGTTTATCGTCCAACGCTTTGTCGAGGGCCACAATGCTGACGTCCATCGCTCTCCTCATCTGTGGAAAACCCTTGGCGCGTATTGTCGAGCCATCAACGATTTGCCCCTTGACGACTCGGTTCCGGACTCCCTTTTTCCTCGATTCGGCCGGGACCTGATTGGAAACTGGTTAGCCCATATCGAATATAACTTGGAGCAGTTGGCCAGCGATGATACGTTGATTGAACTCGGCGCGTACGACCGGCGCCATCAAAAGGTGCTTCGCGACCGATTCCGCAAGCTCCACGACCGAGTGAATACATTCGGCCTCACCCATGGCGATCTCGTTCCAAAGAACGTCTTGCTCGACCCGACGGGGACGCCGGTGGTGATCGATTGGGGCAGCGCCGGAACCGGGCCATCACCCTACGACGACTTCAATCGCATCTGGTCCGATCCCGGGTCAGAGGAGTTCTCGGAGCAAGACCTTCAATGGTTCGCCGAAGGCTACGGCGTAGCCCTGGAACCGATGCTGGCGACAATGAAGGATCTCTACCTGCTCGGTAGGGTCGACGTCGTCCGCTGGGCCATTGACCACCGCCCCGACCGCATCCCCGAGCTTGCCCAAAAAGCCCGCCAAGTCACGGACAGGTGGCTTTAGGGGCGCCGGCCCCTAAAGCCGAAGTGATGGAGCAGATAAATCCCCAATCCGAGTCCGGACCCAACACTCCAGAACTACTCCATCACTCCTCGGCCGAAGGCTGCTCCGTTGGCCCCTCAGACGGGAGCGGGAGCGTTCTCCATAAACTGCCGGGCCTTCGCCAACAATTGTCCGTCGCTCTGATGATGCAGGTCAACCGTTGAGGTTCCCAGGATGAGTGCGGCGGTCTTCGGGTGGTGGTGCTGAAGCTCTTCCACGAAGAGGGTCATTTCACTGCTGCTGCCGACTCCGTCACCGAAGACCAGAATGCGATCTGCGCCTTCCACTGTCTTGGCGATGCCTTCGTAAAAGCTCTTTCGATTCGCTTTCTGATGGATGCTGATATCCGTGTGAATGTTGTGGACGTGCTTACCCAAGCCATGAGGGTCATGCGGGACCACCTTCTCGGGAAGCTCATCCTTCATTTCGAGGCGGAAAATCCGGGCCTCCGAGTGATCGATGACGATGAGAATATCCTTGGCGACAGCTTCGGACGTGATACCGTCCTGGCCGGACGCTTCCAGGAAATGCCGCAGCAGGATCACTTGATCCGCTTCCAACACACTTGAATCGTGTGGCTGGGGCAGATTCAGCGTATGGCCGTTCACGACGAACTCAAGGTGACCATTGTGCTCTTCGGTTACTTCCCCAAGAGCCTGAAAGAGGGCCCGAACATCGCGCCATTCCACGTTGTGTGAAAGCGGGTGCTGGAACAATTGGTTGTACGTCTTCGAGTGGGGGTTCGAAAGATAGCGTCTCACGATGTCCACCTCGTGGTTTGGTTCCAGCAGGGGGTTGAGAAGTGAAGTTTGAATCGGTGGCCGATCATGAGTGGTCTCCGGGATGATCCCGCACGTTCGCGGATAGGAGGTTACGGCTCAAAAGGCGCCCACCGCATCGAGTCGCCTTCGGAAGGGCCAGGAGAAACTCTCTCCAGTTTCTCGCGAGCCTCAATCTCCTTGACTAGATGCCCCGTGCAGGGTTCCGGGAGGATGACGACTACGCAGCTTCTGTCGATTGATTCTGCCGTCGCATGAGATTCACGAATGCGAGGGCTAGTCGTGGATCGAATTGAGTTCCGGCATTCTTCTCTATCTCTGAAAGGGCGATCTCTTGGGCTAATCCCTTTCGGTAGGGTCGGTCGCTCGTCATCGCGTCGTAGGTATCGGCAACCGCCAGAACGCGGGCAATGTAGGGAATGGCTTCCCCTGCGAGTTGGTCGGGGTATCCCTTGCCATCCCATCGCTCGTGGTGATGCCTCACCCCCGGAAGCAGGTCAGCGAGTTGAGGCACCTTGCCCGCGATGAGTTCTCCCAGGACCGGATGAGTCTCCATCACCAATTGTTCGTCGGGATCGAGTCGACCGGGCTTTTTGAGCACGGCATCGGGGACGCCGATTTTGCCCACGTCATGGAGCGTCCCGCATCGGAAGATGCGATCGACCATCTCGGCGGAGTCTCCGAGTTCGGCTGACAGCGACGAACTGTATTGAGCAACCCGCTCTGAGTGACCGTTCGTGTAGGCGTCTTTCGCGTCAACGGCCGCAGCAAGCGCCTGAATCGTGGCAAAGCTTCCGTTTTCAAGATACTGGTAGAGCTGGAACGGATCAGCGTTTTGGTCAGCCCCCGGGACCGCGTCAAAGGCGCAGATATGGTCCTTTCCAAGTTGCTTTGCCCGAGCGAGGGCGAGTTCAGCCGCCAGAACGACCCCGTCTTCCTTAGCACTGCTCTTCGGAAATTCAGAGCACCCCACGCTGACCGTTACCGGACACCCCGCTTCTTTCAAGCGAACTCGAATCCTTGCCATCACTTCAGCGATACCATCCGCGGTCGCGCCCGACAGCAGGAGCCCGAACTGGTCGCCCCCATAGCGAGCAGCGATTCCGAAGTCCGGAATTTCGGAGTGAATCGTTTCAGCCACTTGACGCAAAACTTGATCCCCTACGAGGTGACCTTCCGACTCATTGAATGCCTCGAAGCCATCGAGGTCGATCAAAGCAAGAGCCATCGGGGAGTTAGTGGCTTCGGCTCGCCGAGCTTCCTGAGCCAATCGCTCTTTGAAGCTGCGGTGGTTGCTTAGCTCGGTTAACGGGTCTAGGTCGATCATCGCCAACAGCCGCTCTTGGGCCTTCTTCGAAGCGACGATCATGTCGTTGAACGACGGTTGAAGGATTCCGATCTCATCCTGTCGGTCAACTTCGAAGGCCTCGGGCCAGTCTCCGTGCTGGATCACTCGCGCCGCCGCTACCAGGGATTCGATGGGACGGACGATACCTCGCCCGAAAGCGACGCCACCGATAAGGCTGACCACCAGCGCGACCAGTAACACCGTGACAAAAGCGGTTCGGGCCTCCTCGTAGGGGGCCACAATCGCGTCGATCGGACGAAGGATAGCGAATCCAATCTGTTCGGTGGCGTCCGTGTCGGGGAGCTTCTGGGCGATCGCGACATAACGACTACCTTTGATGGTCATCTGTCGCGGGGCGCCGTTCGCGCTTGGCGGCGTGAACCGTACCTTGCCAGAACTCACCACTAACCGACCCCCGACCGTGAAACCGAGCCCGTATCCCGACTCGCGGCTCAGCAAGTCCGCATCAGATTGACCAAGCCTTTGAAAGAACGCGATGGCGCCTTTCAGATACCCGTGATTGGAGAGAGGGGCACATGAAACGAGAAAAATGCGAGATCCGCTGCGGACGACCGCCATCCGTTGGGCGTTGTCCTGAAGGGCGCTTGAAACGATCGCCTTTGCGCTTCCCGTGAGGTTCGCCAGTTCGGGGCTTTGACCCATCGTGATGCCATCTTGGTTGACGATTTGAACAGCGTCCACCGAGAACTCTTTGGTGAGCCACGGGATTTCGGCCTGGATAGTCGGAGGATCTTCCGAAAAAACCAACATGCGCACCCTTGTTTCGCCGACGGCGGCGAAGTGCACGCTGCGGCTGACATCGGTCGCCCTCTCGGAAAGATAGAGCGAGATCTGCTTGGCGGCAGTGACGCCATCCGCCTCGATGGTTCGGTCGATTTGTCTACCCGAAAGTGAGCCAAAAGTCGCCAGCATCACCAGTCCCAACCCCATCAGGAGCGTGGCGATGAGCAGGGTGATCTTGGCTGACAGATTAAATCGCATGCTGAGCTATTTCCGAATCGGAATGTCGAGACGCGTTTCCCCGGATACGTCGTAACTCTGGGTTGCCTTTGCTCCGCTTTCGTGCCAGACGTCCACCTTGTATTTACCGGCGGGCACGTTCTTGATGACGTACCTCCCAGACCGGTCTGTAACTGCGAAGTAGGGGGTATCGACGACCATGATGTAGGCTCCCATGTCTGGATGCACGCTACACATAATCACTGCGAGGCCGGGTCGATTGAAGGTCTGGTGTTGGCTTGTTCCCTTCGCATACATCCCCAGATCGAACTTGGAACTGTGGAATTCCGTGAAGACGTTGTGAAACACGGTGTCGTTGTTTGGGAAGTCGACGCGCGTGCCAACCGTTACCACGCTGACGTGAGGAATGAAAGTCCGATCCCGTTGGTCGACCATTGCCTTCGGAAGAGGATGGCTTTTGCCCGCGCCGGTGAGGGTAACGATGGCTTCGGAGGCGGGTTTTCCGTTGCTCAGGCTGACGCGCCCCGATACGGTCGACTCGAGTCCAGCCACGGCGACGAAGGAGAGCAGGCTAAGCATTAGAATGGCACCTGCAGGAGAGCGCGAGCGGTCCAGCCGGAAAGGCCGAGCTTCGTTGCGTAAGAACTGTAATCAAGCTCGTCTCCCCAGCCATAGTTCAGATTAGCCGTCAGATACTTACTGAAGATCTGTCGAACTCCGACGGTGTGCAACCAGGTGGGCGCGTCAGACCCAAATGCCTTTAGCCGGTCCGTCCTCCAGACGATTTGAGTGCGGGTAAGGCTTGGAATTCGGTAAGTAGCGTCTAGGTACCCTCCGCTGGCCGATTTGGGGCCTACGCCCTCGAATGCTTCTCCCTTAAAGATCCAACGGGGAATCGTGTACCGGATATTTGCCCCGTAGATCTTTTGGGAGCCGTCATTTTCGGTAAGTAGATCCAGGCCAATGGTTGCGGGCCCAAGCGCATATTGGGCGGTGAGCGTCGCATGGTCAGTTTTTGACGGGGCGACCTGGGCCTTGGTGGGCGTGACGTCGATCAATGCAGCTTGAATCTGGAGCGGTCCAAAGTTAGTGCTGATCTCCGCGCCAGCGTCGTCTCGGTCAAGAGATTGACTGGCGACGAGCGTCATCTGTCGAACTAAAGGTTTGTGATTGAATCCATTGTAGAAGTTCTCACTCCAGTCACTGAAGCCAAAGCTTGTTCTGAGTCTTCCTGCTCGAATGGAACCGAGATCTGTCTCGTATCGGACATACGCTTCGTCATAGGCCGAGCGGCTTCCAACGTCGTAACCAGACCAGGTCGTAGACCAGTTCTTTGTCACGCGGGCACGAACCTCTGCCCACGTCATTTGCTGATAGGCGCCCTGACTGTTTGAGTTCGTCAGGAAGTAGGTCTCGAGTACGCCAGAAACCTTCGGTTGAACCTGGCCGTGAGCCACGCAGGTGAGCACTACGAGCGTCCACACAGTCGTTGGTCGGTTGATCTGACGCAGGTCTGACATAGCTTCACCTATTGTCGGCAATTTCTCCAGGATGCGACAGGTGAAACCAATAAATAGGCTGTCACGCTTTATTGCAGTAGAGCTCTCAAATTGGTATCGCTTACCGTTCATTTGAGTGATATGTCTTGATGTCGTGCCGCCAACTAGGTCAGGAACGTCATAGTTCACATGCTAATGTCGGCATGTCTTCTCGGCTTATCGATTCGGAGACTCATGTCCAATCGCGTCTCAAGCCTGATCCGCCAGAGCCCGGATGTCGAGATCTGCATTGCTATCCCCGAGTCGGGCGAGGCTTATTCGCACACGATCTTTCCGAGGACATTGCAGGCAGGAGTCAAGGAAGCATTCTTCTCGGTTGTCGTCCGGAACGTGTCCAAGCGCCCGCTCGAATTCTTCACCGAAGGCAATAGTTGGTGCGCTGGTTCGCTCAGCTTCGAATTAGTGTCTGGAGACGGAACGCGATGGGACGCCCGCACACAGGTCATGGGCTACTCCCGAAACTTCCCCGCATTCGTACGCGTCATGCCGGGAGACGTGTGGGTACGAGAGGTCTACTATGCTCAGAAGTTTTGGCAGGGATTTGAGGCAGAGCGGTTTACCCAAGATACGACGGTGACTTTAACCGCCAAGCTAGCTCAGAGTTCGAATATCAAAGGTGAGCCCGATCTCTGGAACGGAGCCGTGAAGTCAAAGCCGATATCGGTAACGATGCGAAAGCACTTTCCCTGAGCACCTTGTAACGGGTCGCGATGTATTGAGAGCTTGGAACGCAACGACCCGCAAGTAGGCGGGGCATTGCCCGTGTCGGCGCCCTCCGCCAGTCGCCCCAAAAATGAGGCACCACCGCTCGGGCTCCGTCTCATCCCGGCCGTGGGCTAGACCCCGGAGGGGTCTCAGATACTGGCCGCGGCGTCGACTCCGGTCGACCACCTGAAGTCCGTCCCGTCCGAACCGATCCCCAAAGGACGGTCGCAGAAGGCCCCAATCGCCTGTAAAGCCTGCAATGCCTGCACAACATCCTCTGGTACAACTCCATCCACCTGGTTATCGCCGCGCAGAACCCAAATCCATGGCCGCAAATCCAACCGAGCTCCGTCCAAGAAACGGCCAACGAACTATCTTGATCGCGGCAATCGCCGCGCTTTTAATGAGCGTCTTTAACACCGCTTGGCTTTGGAAAACCCAATCAAACGAGGCTGGGCGATTTCAAAAGGAATCCTTGCGTATACGCAACCAGCTGTTCCTCTTCGGACAAACGCTGGCCGTCGCCGCCCACTTTCGACAATCCTCGTCGTCCGTTCCGCCGGACAGTCCGATCGCTCAGATTCTCCCGGGGATTGACCAACGCGCGAAGTTGCAACTGCTAAACCAAATTCCCCCCAAGAGCGCTCAGACGATGGCCACCGCTTTGGCACTATCAATTGGACTGAAGGTCGATATCAATGCGCTCCTCGCAAGCGGAGTGGTGGATCAGTCGGTTCGACAATCCGTGGAAGCCCTGGTCGGCTTGCAAAACGGGGACGAAGCGCGAGAAGCCTTCTCCGAAGGTTTCCGCCTCGCTCAAGACGAGTTGCTGTGCTCCTCGAGCGATCTGCGTTCGGATCGCGAGCGGTTCGCTCGAGCGGCCGTGGCATTCGAAGACGCCTCACACCTCATCCCCGAGGTCCTGAAGAGGTTTCAATTGAACCCTACAGTGCCCACCACGGAGTTGAGTCGGCTTTTAATCCACCCCGACCACGACAAAGACCCGGAGAGCATCGCCGAGTTGGAAGCGCTATTGGATTCGGTCTCTTCCCAGGCGACGATGACTCGATAGCCCAATTCCGTCTCTAGTCCTTTCAGAGGACTTGTGCGATACTTGTTCGCATGATTGCCCAGGCCCATTCGGCCACTCTCGTCGGTATCGAAGCGATACCGATCGTAGTCGAGACGGACTTTGTGGGCGCAGTCACCGATAGCTCAGGCCCTAACTTCATCCTGGTGGGCCTTCCCGATAACGCGGTGAAAGAGAGCAGAGAACGCGTCCGCACCGCGATGAAGAACTCGGGGCTCGACTTCCCCTATCTCAAAAAGATCATGTGCAATCTGGCTCCCGGCGATATCCGAAAGGAGGGCCCGTGGCTGGACTTGCCGATGGCAATCTCGATCTGCGCCGCGAACAACGTGGTTTCACGCTCGGAACTCGCGAAGACGCTGCTGCTCGGAGAACTGGGCCTGGACGGCGTCTTGCGACCGTTCGATGGCGCCGTAAATGTCGCCCTTATGGCGATGGAACAGGGCTTCAAGCGGCTGATTGTCCCGGCCGAAAATGCCGCCGAAGCCGCCGTGGCGACTGGTGTGGAAGTGTATGGAGTTCGAACTTTGGTGGACGCCGTCGAACTCCTTAACGGCTCGAACCTCTTCTCTCCCCAGCCGCTCGAAGTCGCGCCAGTCGGAAAGCGCTCCGAGTACGAGATCGATTTCTCCGACGTGAAGGGGCAACGCAACGCGATGCGAGCGCTCGAGATCGCCGCTGCCGGTGGCCATAACCTGCTCATGGTTGGGCCGCCTGGATCGGGAAAGACCATGTTGGCGCGCCGATTGCCATCTATCCTGCCACCCCTCACTCTGGGCGAAAGCATCGCGGTGACCCGCGTGCACTCGGCAGCCGGAGAGAAGGGAGGGAAGTCGGGCTTAGTCTGGGATCGCCCGTTCCGGTCTCCGCACCACAGCGCGTCCCATGCCGCCATCGTCGGCGGCGGAAGAAACCCCAAACCCGGCGAGGTATCCCTCGCCCACTTCGGCGTCTTGTTCATGGACGAAATGCCCGAATTCGACCGTTCGGTACTCGAGGCGTTGCGCCAACCCTTGGAAGATGGGGAAGTAACGGTCTCCCGCGTCGCCGGGACCCTGACTTTTCCTGCTTCCTGCATTCTAATCGGCGCCATGAATCCCTGCCCCTGCGGATTCAAGGGTCTGCCAGAGGAGAAATGCGTAGGCAGCCCCTCCACGTGCGCCCGCTATGGCAGCCGAATCAGCGGCCCCCTGCTAGACCGAATCGACCTCCACATCGAGGTCCCGCGACTGAAGCCGGACGAGCTTTTAGGCATGCAACCCGGGGAATGCTCGGCCGCGATTCGTGAGCGAGTCCTCGCCGCCCGAGACCGCCAATCCGCTCGCCTAGGCCTCGCAAGAATCAACGCCAAAATGGGTCCCCGAGAAATCCGCGAGACCATCCCCCTCGACAAGGAGAGCGAAGACTTCATGCGCATCGTCATGACCCGCCTCAACCTCTCCGCCCGAGTCTTCGACCGAATCCTAAAAGTCGCCCGGACCATCGCCGACCTGCAGGGCGCGGATTCGGTGGCCAAGGTGCACCTGTCCGAGGCCGTGCAATACCGGGATCGGACGAATGCCTAGAGCCATCATCATCGCCGGTCCCAACGGCGCAGGAAAGACGACCTTCGCCAAAGAGTTCTTGCCTAAGGAGGCCGGGGTGATTCAGTTCGTCAATGCCGACCTTATCGCTGCCGGCCTATCGCCGTTCGATCCTCAATCAGCCAACGTCGCAGCGGGACGAGCGATGTTAAACAGATTGTCCCAACTTGCCGCAGAAGGAAAAGACTTTGCAGTCGAAACGACTTTGTCAGGTCGATGGCTTGCCAACCAGATTCCCGTATGGAGATCCAGAGGCTATTCGGTGAGGCTGTACTATCTGCGACTTCCGTCCATCGAAGTGTCATTGGAGCGGATTCATCAGCGAGTCAAAAACGGAGGCCATGACGTTCCTGAGGATATCGTTCGGCGTCGGTTCGGCCGAAGTCTCTATCTACTGGAGTCCCGATATAAAGATCTGGTAGATGACTGGAGCGTGTGGGATAATCGAGGAGAACGACCAACGCTCGTCGATAGCAAGTGATGAAAAACGTAGCCCCTATGGAGCGAAAAGAGATACCAGAGCACCTACGCCCCGCAATGTATGCGTTCGAGCGGGCCGTCAAAAACGCGTTCTTGACCGGCCAAGCCTACGATCCCGACGGGAAAGGCTATGCCTATTGGAAGGCGCAGGAAGAAACAGAACGTCTACCGGCGGAACTCAACTCAGAGTAAAGTCAGGTGAGTACGCCAGCAAACTTGCGTGCTGAGTGAACTCGGTGGCAGAATGTCCCATGCGTCGCCTCCTAATTGCTTCTCTCGCATGTGCTTGGGCCGCCAGTGCTTCGGCCGAGATTGATTACCACGTAAAGGTCAATTCGACCGACCACCGGTTTGAGGTGACGATGACCGTGCCCGTTTCGGCCGCTGGAACGCTGAGCGTCCAAATCCCCAACTGGGCGCCTGGCGCGTATGCGTTGCGCGACGGTGGCGCGAACGTTCACGACCTGTCCGTGGCCGACGCATCGGGGGCCGCATTGACGGTCGCTCATCCCGCAAGCAACACGTGGGAGATCGCAACGAAGGCGTCTGGTCCGGTAATCCTCAAA
This sequence comes from uncultured Armatimonadota bacterium, assembly GCA_903904815.1. Lineage (GTDB taxonomy): Bacteria > Armatimonadota > Fimbriimonadia > Fimbriimonadales > Fimbriimonadaceae > Fimbriimonas. The sequence goes on along the minus strand of CAIVDU010000047.1, from coordinate 22,915 downwards.
TACTGGACTGCCACCCGCGGTGGTGGATTTGGAGGAGGCGGACGCGGGCCGGTTGACGAGAGCTACGTCCAGCTTTCCGGTCCCTCCGTTTACCTTTACGTCGTGGATCGTAAAACAGAGAAGTGCAAGGTCACTTTCGACGTCCCGTCAGGGTGGCCCTGCTTGGTCGGGTTGGACCCCACGTCCGGACAGGCAAACACTTACACCGCGCCGACCTACGACGTGCTCGCCGATAACCCCATGAGCACCGGCCAGGTTAACGTCGAGACCTACACCCTACGAGGCAAGACCCACACGATCGTGCTAGAAGGCGCCGGGAAGGACCTGATCGACAAGGATCTCATCCTCAAGGACTGCCGCTTCGTCAGCGCGGCTGAGACCGATTTCTGGGGAGGCGCCCCCTATCACAAGTATGTGTGGCACTTCGTCGTAACCCCGCACGGTCGCGGAGGCGGAGGCCTTGAGCACCTCAGCAGCACTCAGATCACCCTCTCCAGCGACCTGACGCCCAGCATGGTCAGCCTGCTCGCCCACGAGTACTTCCACCTCTGGAACGTCAAGCGCATCCGATCGAGCGTGCTCGGCCCCTTCGACTACACCAAACTTCCGAAGACCGGCGCGCTCTGGTGGCTTGAGGGTGTGACGGACTACTACGCTAGCCTGCTCCCTTACCGATATGGCAATTGGACGCGAGACCAGTTTTATGGAGAGATCGTCCAAAACATGCGGGCGATCCAGAATAATCCGGCTCGGTTGACGGTTTCCGCCAATGACGCCAGTCTGCGCGTCGGCGAAGCGAACGGTGGCCGCGGAAATAGCAACGGCTTCCAGATCAGCTACTACAACCTCGGCTGGCTTGTGGGTCTGTGCCTGGACACCGAGATTCGCGCCCAAACGAGCGGCAAACATTCGCTAGACGATGTCGCCCATGCCCTATTCAACGAGTGTAAGAACGACAAGCCTGGGTTCCAGGAAGACGAAATCCGAAAGTTGTGCGTCAAGTTCGGCGGCCCCGCCCTCGGACCGTTTTACGACTCGGTCGCGAATCAACCGGGTGAAAAGCCGATTGCCCAGCAACTGCAGAAGATGGGGCTCAAACTGGAGACCCACGACGAGGCCTACACGGAATCCGGCTTTAACGCGACTCCATCTTTCGGCGGCGGAGGAATCGGAGTCGGTGGAATCCGCGGACCTGCGTCAGGCAAGCTGGAGACGGGCGACATTATCACCTCCGTGAACGGCGCATCCCTGGATGAGAAAGACATGCGCGCGGCGATTGGTCTGGTGCAAACCGCGATTACAGGAGCAAAGGTCGGCACTCCGATCGAACTCGTGGTAAAGCGCGCTGGAGCGGAAGTGAAAGTGACCATCGACCCGGTGGCGGCAACTAGACCGGTTCACACCGTAGCGGTTGATCCTGCGGCGACGCCTGAGCAACGAGCGTTAGGCGAGGCATGGCTGAAGACCAAGATTCCGGCCGTTCAATAGTTACAGAAGATTTCAGTTCGAAGCCAGTAGTTAGGAGTCGGAACGGATTCCAGGGGCGCCTTCTATCATTCTTGGTGGTGAGCGCCCCGCTCATGTTAGCTGCGTAGTGAGTCACCCAAAAGTATCTCTCCCTGTGCAAGCGTGACAAGCCTCATCGTAAATCCCAACAGCGGCATTGGGATCGTCTCACAACACCATCCGCGATCTAGGGCGCGATGTCATGCGTTGGAGCCCAAAGAACCCAACTGATCCCTCTAACCACCCGCTCCTGGAGATGGTCGGAGTGGTGCCCAGGTGGGAAATAAGTGGTGAAGGTGACTCCCTTACCTTTCAGCTCATCCGCCACTTTCTGAGCCCCGAGATTCGCCTTGAAGTCGTCTTGTGCCGCTCCTTCGACATAGACACGCTGAACAGGGTCAAAGGGCTTTCGTGATCGCTCAGCGATCACCGCTGGATCGGCGTCCCGCCACTGTTCGTAAGTTTCCGGCCGGTAATGCCCCTTCGCGTCGTAGAGCCAGTTGAAGCTTCCGTCTTTGTTGCCCGCGTAGTCCGCACAAAGTGCCAGTGCATAACCCACGTCTCCACCCAACGGTTCTATGGGCGCAAACGTCGGGGATGCCGTCGCCATGATCTTGTCCAGCCCGATTTTCGCCACCGCCGGGTCCACCGTGAAGGGTTTGTGGGTGACGTCAAAGTAGGAATCGGGACTCAGAGCAACAACTCCTCCAAACAGCTTCTTGCGGGCCATCCCCAGCCGGAGCGCCCCAAATCCGCCCGACGAGTGGCCGACCACCAGTCGATTCTGGATACCCCTGCCACAGTTCTCTTTTTTCTGAATAAACGGCGTCAGTTCGTCGCAAATGTAGTCCAGATACCGGCCAGAACTGGGGCTGTTCACGTACTGGCTGCACACGTACCGGTTACGACCATCGACCACCGCAAACACCACATCTTTGCCGACTTCATGAAGGGATTTAACAATGTTTGCCCAGCCCGTTTGGTGGGCCAAGGCGTCGTCACTCGAACCTCCAAATCCCGGCAGATAAATCACCAAGGGCAGGGATATTTCGCGCGTCCCCGCCGGCCGAAACACGGCGACGTGCCGCTTGGTCGGGTCTTTGAGCGGGTTGTCAGCAAGGACTTTGCTGTCAAAAACTAGATCGTCGCATTCCACTTGAACATCGGGCATGAGTGCCATGAGACCGGTCGCGATCAAGGGAGCCAGCATGCGACCAGTTTACAGCTAACCCGAGCGGGCGGATCAAAACCATGATTGAAAGGAGCATGACCTCCGACCCCGTTTGCCGCCGCCAACTGCCTACTTTGTCCAACCGCCCAACACCCTACACACGGACCCCGGACTGGGACGCGCGCTCAGGATTTCAAAAGTTTGTGCTCGTAGGCGCCTCTCTTGTAATCCCGCGAAGACGGCGAAAAACTGAGAAGTAGCCCTACAGCTATGGCCTCCCGACCCCCGACGGGGGGTGCGTAAGCTAGCCGATGCGCCGATGCCGGTCGACCACCGGAAGAGAGTGCCAGAACGGCAAACCGCGGAGCGATGGGTGGATTTCTATGGGGTGTCACCCATAATCGTCTAGGTCGTTTTCAATTTGCGCAATGACTTAAACTCTTCTCCGAAGGCTCCTTCCGCAACCACGCCATGCTCCTCCCCCTCATCGCTTACGTCCTCCACCTCGGTGACTCCACGTCGCCTAGCTCCGAGGTAAATCCGTTCATCGGCGCGACGTGCGTCGGAGACACCGCCGGAAAGACCTTCCCCGGAGCGACGACTCCGTTCGGAATGGTCCAACTCAGCCCGGACACCATCACCGGGGGAGACAATGGGTCGGGTTACTCCTACGAGAACCAGACGATCGAAGGATTTAGCTTCACTCACATGAGTGGGGTCGGCTGGTATGGCGATCTTGGCAACCTCCTCGTGATGCCCACTACTGGACCCTTAGTCACGAACTCCGGCCGAGAAGCGGAGAAGATCGACGGCTATCGCTCACCCTTCCGGCACGCCACCGAGGTTGCAAAGCCGGGTTACTACGCCGTCAATCTCGATCGGTACGGAGTGCGGGCCGAAGCCACCGCCGCGCCACGGGCGGGAATGCTCCGCTTTACTTTCCCACAGAACCGTCGAGCGCGCATTCAGATCGACCTCGCCCGGCGAGTAGGCGGTACCGCCGTCGAAGAGAATGTTCAGGTGACCGACAGTCACACCATCAAGGGCTGGATGCGATGCACTCCAGACGGAGGCGGATGGGGCGATGGCGACGGCCATCCCAATTACACCGTCTATTGCGTCGGCAGGTTTTCGAAGCCGCTGAAGACCTACGGAGCGTGGTCAGCCGAACCGCCCACCGGGCAATCCCTCAAGCGCGAATGGGTGGAGAGCCGGGGGTTTCAAGCGTGGTCGCGCGACGCCGTCCGCTTCCCGATGGTCAAGTCGATGACCTCGAAGCATCTCGGCTTCTACTTGGAGTTTCCCACTCAAACGAACGAACAGGTCTCGTTTAAAGCCGGCATCTCGTTTTCCAGCTTAGGCGGTGCGGAGCAGAACTTGAACGCCGAGATTCCCGACTGGGATTTTGACGGGGTGCGCAAGAAAGCCACCCGCCTGTGGGACAAAGCGCTCGGAAAAATCGATGTCCAGGGAGGCACGCAAGAGCAGCGAACCGTCTACCGCACCGCAATGTATCACGCGATGCTCGACCCGCGAGACGCCTCCGACGTCACCGGAGAACACCCAAGCGGCGATGGCAAAACCCGAACCGATCAGGCTTTCACCTACCGAACCATCTTCAGCGGTTGGGACGTGTTCCGTAGCCAGTTTCCGCTGCAGTCCCTCATCAATCCCGCCGTTGTGAACGACGAGATCAACTCGCTCATCCAACTTGCCGACACCAGCGGAAAGGGTTACCTTGAGCGGTGGGAGTTCCTCAACGCCTATTCTGGATGCATGGTCGGCAATCCCGCGATCCCTGTCATCTCCGATGCCTACGCGAAGGGGATTCGTGATTTCCCGGTCCAACACGCCTACGATCTCGCCGTCGCCACCGGCAGGAAGTTTGGCAATCCGCCCTCCGGTTATTTCCCGGGAGACCTCTCTCAGACTCTGGAATACGGATTCGACGACTGGTGCACCTCGCAACTTGCGGCCTCTCTGAACAAGCCAGACGAAGCCAAGCACTATGCGGAAAGAGCGCAGGCTTACCGCAAACTTTTCGACCCGTCCGTCGGTTGGTTCAGGGCCAAAACCGACACGGGCGCGTGGGAACCGTGGCCAGCGAAGGGCAACACCGAATGGGTCTGGTGCGTAGAGTCGAACCCGATCCAGCAAGGCTGGTTCGTCCCTCACGACCCTGCCGGCCTCGCCGAACTTTTGGGCGGTCCCGACAAAGCCTCTGCTCTTCTGGACGACTTCTTCACCAAAACTCCCCAAGACATGGGATGGAACGACTACTACAACCACTCAAACGAGCCGGTCCACCACGTCCCCTTCCTGTTCAACGCCTGGGGCCATCCCTGGCTCACCCAGAAGTGGACTCATGAGGTGGTCACGCGCGCCTATCACGACAGCGTCAACGGGATTTGCGGCAACGACGACGTCGGCCAAATGTCTGCCTGGTACGTGCTTGCCGCCATGGGCTTCCACCCGCTGTGTCCCGGCAACGGTCAATATGAAATCTGCGGCCCCCTTTTCGACAAGGTAACCCTCCACCTCGACCCCAAGTACGCCACCGGTAAAACCTTCACCATCCGCGCCAAGCGTAAAAGCCCATCCGATATCTACATCCAATCCGCGACCCTAAACGGCAAACCCTTGACCCGATCCTGGATCTCCCACCAAGAGATCATCCAAGGCGGAGAACTCATCTTCGTCATGGGCTCCGCCCCGAACAAGAACTGGGGGACACGTTAAAATTTGCTTGCATCCGAATTACCAGGAAAAGATCATGCATCAAGCGTTGTCGGAGCTTAAGAGACGAGAAGAAACGAAGATGCCGCCTCGCAGACAATTTGATTCCAATGCCCATGACCTAACGGAGGTCGGACTCTAGATTGATCGCCCTGCTCTTCGCCCTCACCTCCGGCTCGATAGACACGGCGGCCCAACTCTCGAAAGCGAATGCCAAGCTTGCGCGCGTCGAGAACTGCCCGATTGATTCGCCGCGCGACGTGCTCCCCGAATTACTAGAGAAGTATGTCACCGCGTCTGGACTCCAATTCAAACAAGAACTCTAGTCAACCGCCGGCATGTCGATCTCCCCACCCTCCGCCAAGAGTGGTCTTTGCGTCACTGGGAGCCAGAATTGGAAGCTCGATTGGAACGACGCCTACGAATGGGGGGCTCTCTGTGGCTTCCCCGATGAAGCATTAGCCGGAATTAGGAGTCGCATCCGGTGGCTGAAGGCGCGCGATTATAATCATCCCCTTCTATTCCAACCCACCGAAGACAGCCTATTTGATTCAAATTAGTGTCACCTAGGCGACATTTGAGAGGAGCGAAATCCGCGCACTTTCGCGCCGAAACATCCACCGGCTAACCGAAAACGAGATCCCAAGCACAACGCAAAGCGCCAAAGCCTCGGCCAAAACGGAACCTCCATTTTGGGCCAAGACAGCGTGGACTGCTACTAGCGACTCCCCTCCCGCGTACACACTTCCCCAAATAAGCTGAAATCGGTTAAAGCGGGCCACACGGCGACGCGCCGTCTGAAGGACAACCTCATTTTCCGCTAAACACGCGATCATTTCTGCTTGATTCAATGCTTGTTCTGGTTTCTCGGTGAAAACCGGCTTGGGACCCACGTATCGGTCCCTAAAGCAGTTCGCAGCGACTAAAGCGAGAAAGGGGGCCATTGTCAGGAGCCACAAGGACCGGTTGCTCTGGCCACCCGCCAAGACTACGTTGAAAATGAACAGCGTGAACCCAGCCATCTGGAGTTTCATGCCGTCCTCCTGCAGGATTTGGAGCATGATTTGCCGCACCGTAGGCTTCGATACCGGTTCGGGAGCAAGATTCATTTTGACCTCGGAGTCCTCCGATCTCATTGTGGCGGTGGAGACCCTCATGCGGGTAGGTCCAGTCATAGAAGACCCGGCGATTCAATTCGGAATGACCACAACATTCCGAATAATTGCAATTCCAGGCGCTCCACTGAAAAATCTTCTTTTGATTTCTAAGAGCCGTGTAGCGTTTGGCTCAAAACGAGTGTTGAATAACTTGCAAAGAGCTGACACATGTCTACTACAAGTGAATCGCCTAACTGAGCGAAAGCCATCGCTAAACCGAGTCAGAAAAGGTCCAAATTACCAAACGAACCCAATCGACGAACAACTAAAGCAGGTCAATTAGGCAAACTAAGTCGCAACGCACATTGAAAACCAAACAGCGGATGCCCCACCCGGCCGAAGGCCGATTCCAGGCCAACCACGTCGCAGCCGAACGCTGCTCCCACTTACTGCGAAACGAACCCAGAATCAAGCTCGGCCCAATGTAGCCGCAAGCTACAGTTGCGGTCCCGCTGAGTCGCGACTCGGAAATGGCGACAGCGAATCGGTTTGTCCAATGAAAAGTGCCTCCAAGGGCTGATCCGTTGGCTTCGCGAGAATGTAGACGCCCGCGTGATCTGGCGCGAACTCTGAATTCAACTCGTGTACGGTGAAGGGATAGTCCTTACGAGATGCCCCTCGCCAGTTGACTGTTTGTGCTTCTGACATGGGTTAGGGTTCCTGGAGTGCTGAGTCGCGCCATCCGGTGTAGGCTCCTATTCTAGGATATGCTCCTTCGCGCTGGGGTGCATGACTCCTGAATGAAAAGCCAAACCCTTTCCAAATATTTTTTTAGGCTACTGCTAGTCGCCGTGGCCGTCAATTTTGTTGTGCTCGACTACGACCGTCTTGCGGGCGGACCCAAGCTCGATCTCTTAAAGTTCCGGGGTGCGATCGAGGAGGGACCCAACTTCACCCACGCCAGTGGTTCCCCATTGTCCATAACCGCTAACGGCGATATTTCAGGCCTTCACTGGCAATCTCATCGATTCAGCGGGTTGGGAACCGTTAATTTCGCCTCTGGCAAGCCGATGGGATATCGACTTTCCTCGACTCTTAAGAAGTACGCTTCCGATCGTGGCGTTCCGCCAGTTCCCCAACTGAGCCTGGACAATAAACTATTGATCTCAAGCGAGAGCCTCAAGGCTATGCCACTTGCCAGCGATGGGTCGTTGAACGTCAAACTCACCGGTGCCTACTTCGTGGCATTGTTCAAATTGCAAGACGCTAAGAACTTCCCCGCGAGTGGCTACCTATCGATCATCGTGAACTAACAGGGGCTTATCGAGTGGGACTGTCACTGGGTCCTGTCGTATTGTGAGAAGGTCGCTCAGAAGGAGTGTGCGGAGACATTGTTTACAATTCCGACCAGGGTCCGAAACCGCGAAACTCTAGAAGGCCATTCTTGAATTGGCGCTTGCCTAGCGACGTCGGCTGGCTCGCGATAGGATTCGGGATCTGCGGATGCGCTAAAGACACCTGCGGCACAATTTCAACCTGTAAAGCTAACAAGAGCGCCTTGAATGTGGCGTTCCGACTATACGCAAACGACAACGATGGCCGGCTCACTCCCGCACCCCTTTGGATGGACTCTTTAGCACCCTACGCCTCTCCAGATGTCTTTCACTGTGCGGCCATGCCAGTCGGCTCGTTCGGATAGGCAATGCCCAAAGGATTGGGCGGCGCCCGCCCCGATGAACGAGTGAAGTGGAATCGAATCCTCGTATTCGAGTGCAGTTCCGAGTCCAAGAATGCGGTGGCGGATCACAAGTCACTCGCTAGCCCTCCTCGGCACGAACAAGGAAGTTTCTGTTTGATGACCGACAGTTCAGTCGTTACGCGATAAGCGTCGAAATCGGACGCGATTGCGAACTTCGGTATGAAGTTGCAACTGGCGCTACATCCGATCAAGGCGATGTATCATGGCCACATGGTTGAGGTCAGCGCCACCGAGTACAAACGCCACGCGCTGAAGTTGCTCGAACACGTTCGAGCCTCGGGGGAGGCGGTTCGAATTAGCAAACATGGCAAGCCCATTGCTCTGCTTGTTCGAATAGACGAGGCTGCTCCAAATCGATTGGTCGGCCAATTTCGTGGGGACGTGGCGATTGTTGGCGATGTCGTGGGGCCTATCATTGCACCAGACGATTGGGCCGATCTTGATTGACCAGCATCGTTGGAATTAGCTCAATTCCAACTCAACCGGTCATAGAGTCCAACGCGCCCCGTCGAAACTTCACCACGTGGATTCACTCGTAATCCTCTAAACTATCAACATGCAACGGCAGGTCAACCGCGTCTACGAGGAGTGGGATCGCATCAGCTTTTCGAAGCCGAAAATGCCTGTCGCCGAGAGGAAAAAGCGGGCGAAAGCACTCTGGGAATTGTGCCGTAACGAAGATAAGTGGACCGTCGACATCGACGACGCCGTCTTGGCGACAAGCAACGTCGTCTTTTGCGCGATTGAGGTACGAGCATGGAAAGAGGCAATCCGGTTCTGTAGAGCGTTCTTCGATCATCCCGACATCGAGGTGGCAGATTGGGTTTCTTACGACCACTATTCGGTGAACCTAGCCTCGGCGCTGCTATTGGATGGCGAGGTTGAAATAGGCTTGCGAGAGTTTGCTGAAATCCTTGAGCGACGTCCAAAAGCCAAGACACATCAACGAAATTTGGTGCGTAACCATCTCTGCGCTCTCTTGGAGCGATTCGAAAAGTCAGCTCCCCCCGACCCCAGAATCCTGAAGTTCGTTTCCGAATTGCTGGCTACTTGGAAGGGGCAGATGCGGAAGGCTTCGAAAGTACTCAGGGCAAGGACGAATGAGGAATTGCTTGACATCGTGGATTCGACTTATCCGGTAAGAGTAGAAATCCCCATCCTGTTGCCGACCGACTCCAAGACGGATTGACCTTCCCGCCGGTCGCGGTCAACTTCGAGATTTGCAACAAGTCTAGCTTCTCACCACCGAGACAAGGTCAAGGCTGGCGTCGTCGGCCTGACGGATTATGAGGTCAAGAGCGCAACCGCTCTCAAACGGTCGACCAAGTCGACCGTTTCTTCCTCAAATACCGCCGTCGTCTCCATGTGCCTCTTCGCCCTTGTGTCTGGCGTATTCCTCGGCAGGTTTATCTCCACCCGGATCACTCGGCCGCTCAACGCAGTGGGTTCGCGGCTCGAAGAGCTTCGAGGGTCCACCGTGTCACGAATGGGTGAAGCGATGAACGCTTTGAAGGACGGCGATTTGACGAACAGTGTGGTGGTCGAAACGAAGCCGGTCGACATCAAGTCAAAGGATGAGGCCGGCATGATGGCCCGCTCATTCAATGAGATGCTTGACACAATGAACGGAATGGTCGAGTCGTACGAGCAGGCACGCAGTTCACTCAACGCGCTCGTAGGAACCATCGTTTCGAGCGCAAACACTGTCCAATCGACGAGCCAGGATCTAGCCGCCACCGCCGAACAAAGCGGCGGCGCCGCAAGGGACATCGCGATGGGTAGCATTGACCTTGCCCGAAGCGCTTCGAGTGCCAACCAGGTGATGGACGGATTCAACCTTCAAGTTGCCGCCGTTAGTTCGAGTAGCGAAGTGCAGGAGTCCCAGGTTAGGGAAGCCGCGAGAGCGCTCGAAGAGGCCGAGGCAGGCATCGTTGGAGTCGCCCATGCCGCCGAGGAGATGGCCGCAGCCGCTAACGCAGGCAATGCGGCAGTAGAACAGACCATCCAAGCGATGGATCGCGTCAAGGAGAGGGTTGGCTATTCGGCGAACCGGATCCAAGATCTCGACGCGAAGGGCCGACAGATTGGACGGATCGTTCTCAGCATCGAATCGATTGCCGAGCAAACGAACCTTCTCGCGCTGAACGCCGCCATCGAGGCGGCCCGGGCCGGTGAACATGGCCGCGGGTTTGCGGTTGTCGCCGACGAGGTTCGCAAATTGGCTGAACTGGCCGCGAACGCGACCAAGGAGATTTCCACTCTGATCGAGAGTGTCACGGTGACCGTGGGTGAAACAGTCAAAGCCATCGAGGTCACCCAACAGGAAGTCGCTTCCAGTACGACCCAGTCGTTCGAAGCAGGCGTTCACCTCAAGGAAATCATGACGATTTCGGAGCAGGTCGCGGCTCAATCCCAAGAGGTGTCTGCCACTACCCAGACAGCGACGGTCGTGATGACGACGGTCGCGGAGGCCGCCAAGAAGAACTTCCAAATGGCGAAAGAGATGGGCGAAGGCGCCACAAACATCGCTCACTCCATCGCCGGAGTTGCTGCTATCAGTGAAGAATCGTCGGCAGGCGCCGAACAACTCAACGCGACGATCGGGGACGTCGCCGACGCCGCCATTCGATTGAACGAAATGAGCGGAAGCCTGATGGCCACGGTTACCAAATTCAAGACGGAATCGGGCGTCCCCCGCAAGGCGCTGAAGCTCGTGGCGTAGCAACGTTGGCCTCCGGCTGGGTATGCCCCGGCCGACGGTCTTCTTTCGGTTCAAGGTCCCCATTGCCTAGGTCTTACGAGTCTCCCTCTGACGATTAGAAATAGGAGCAGTCCTAAGACCGCACAAAGGCTCGGCAATGGGGCAAAGCGCAGTCCAATGAAGACGGCGCCAGAGATGAGTGCCAAAATCATCGTAACTCGGTGAGGGACGAATGTCGAGCAATACGGCGAGCGACTTTCCCAACCGGCGGTGGTAAGTTTGATCTTCATTGGGGTTTCCAGAACATTTTCGCTCAGGGTCGAAGGCCAATGCGGTCCAATCGCCAGAGAATGCCGAGATAGACGAGTTTTCCGGAGATCGAATCTTCGTAGGTCGGGAGCAAAACGCACTGGAACGCACCGTCGGGGAACCTGAACATGCCGGTTACACTAGGTGTAGTCCGTGAATTGGGTCATATTATGATGTGTTTTTGGCAGAACGGGTCATAATCGGTATATGAGACGAGTAAGTGTGCATGAGGCAAAAGCCCACTTCTCAGCGATCATGAAGGACGTTGAAGCTGGTGAAGTCGTGATCGTGACTCGACACGACAAACCTGTAGTGGAGATTCGTTCGGTGGTCGGTATGCCAACACCCCAATTGGGTGCATTTGCGGATCCGAAAGCGCCTCACCTTGCCGTCGATTGGACCCCGGAAGAACTTGATGAACTGTTCGGCGGGCTTGGCGAATCTGGGGGAAGTTAGACGAAACTCCTGCTTGACACCAATGTGTTCCTTTGGGCTTCACTTGAACCCGAGCGTCTGACGGCCAGAGCCCAACGATCGCTTCTTGATCCCTATAATCAGCGGTACGTAAGCGTCGCTTCCTTGTGGGAAATGCAGATCAAGCATTCCCTTGGCAAGCTGCCGCTCCCCGGAAGGGTTCCTGAATTATGTGCATCCTGGATGAAGCCTTTGGCCGCCGAGTTGCTACCGATCGACGTTAGACATCTGGGAAAGCTCTATGAACTTCCTCCTCACCATCGGGATCCTTTTGATAGGATTCTGATCGCCCAAGCGCTTTCGGATGGGCTGGAGATTGTTTCGGCGGATCAATCGTTTCAAAACTATGCTGCTCCATTAATTTGGTGAGTGATGTGCGGTCTCAATCTTAGGGATGAGCATCAGAATCCGACCTCAACCCTAAGACCCCGCCGATGATCGCGAAGAATTCTCAGCTCGGATAGGGCCCGAATCCTTGCCGATCATTGTCTTAACCTGCCTCGTCCTATAGTCGCCTTGACTTCCGTTTCGGAGGTCGGAGCGACTTTTGGGAACCGACACACTCAGGTAGTCTCGACTTCAGCCGTGCGACCTGAACTTCTTAATAATCCCGCTTGGCATGCGCTTTCGACTGAGCATTCGGGGGTTTCGTCGGGCGATGGCTTGGCACTCGCGTACGATCCGGATGTCTTGCCTTTTGCGGCCCTGGCGCGAACCGGGCAGGACGCGGACCAAGCCCTGCTCGATCTCATCGAGACTGGTCGATCGGTAGGAGTTGTGTCGGTATTGCCGACCAACCTTGAGGGTTGGGAGGTCTTGGGAGAATTCGAAGTCGTTCAATACATCTGGCCCAAGGCACAAGCGGTGCCCGAAAGGTTCCCCAACGTTGAGAGACTTGGACCAGAAGACGTGGAGGGGATGCTGGACCTAACCGCCCGCGTGTACCCGGCCTATTTCCGACGACGCACAGCCGAACTGGGACCCTATTTTGGGATTAAGCATGAAGGAACGCTGGCGGCCATGGCCGGCGTTCGGCTTTCGTTCGCTGGCTACGGGGAGATCAGCGCGGTAGTTGTCGACGAAGGTTTCCGCGGAAAGGGTTTTGGAAGAATGGTTACCGGGCGAGTCGCGCAGGAACTGCAAAGCCTTGGCAAGACTCCTTTCCTGCATACGGAAACCCACAACGACCCCGCCCGGAGCCTTTACGAGAAGATGGGATTTGAGCTTAACCAGATCCTGCCCGCCCGAGTCTTGCAGCGAAAGTGATAGGGCCTACTTTTTCATCTGAATAGTAACGAATTTGACGCGGACCGTGGGGAAGGGTGTATTGCAAATCGGTGTGACAGAGTCGATTCCCGTACCACCCAGCGGTTGGTTTGACTATGGGTTTACGGTGCTCTTGAAATTGGATCGCGAGAGGACGTCCAGATGGTACAGGGGCACGGCTCGGTGATTCACGTTGTCGCGTCGAGAAAATGGACGCGGTTTGAAGTGAAGGATGTGGTTCAGGTTATGGGCGATTACTGAGGAAGTGGTCCAGTTTCCCCTCGTACAGGTTCAACTTGAATCGCGGAGAGAGCTTGCTCAAAACGCCTGCGGTAGTCAGCAGGTTGTGCCTCGAGAATCGCGATGGGCAAGTTGTACTGCTCTGCCAGACGGTCGGTCAGCTGGCCGTAGGTGGTCATGAACTCTTCGACTGCGCTCCAAGAAGACAATCCGCGACTCTTGGCGAATGGCATTTGCTCCACGGCGTTCGAGATGTACTCCTGCCAGTACTGACCACGCTGTTCGGCGATTTGGGTGATTTGGAAAGCGGGGTCGAGGGTCTTCAAGTAGATAAAGTGAGAACCAATGGGCCTTTGTAAATCCTTCCAGGCATGCCAATGGCTCTCGATCAGCTTCTCGTCGGCACCCATTTGAAGAAGGACGCGGATAGTGCTCTGAAAGGGAAAGCTCTCTAAGACGACACGATCGCCAGTGTCCAGGATGTTCAGAAAGGTGGCCCAACGCTCAAGGCTCCTTTCAGCGAAATCTTGTGGCGAAACGCGAAGATGGATGTCTGGCCAAGCCGCGCCGAAGTCGTCGGTGGGGACCACGTGCAGTGGGTGGTTTCGGGTGGTCTCGTAATAGACGGTGACTTGATTATTGTTCGCCAAGTGAGCGCTCAACTCTTGGGCCAGCGTGGTCTTCCCGGAGCCGGGAAGACCATCGACAAGAATGAGCTGTGGTTTCATACGTGGTCGAAGGATATCATCCGATTGGGGTGGACGAGGGACCGTAGAATCGCTCGACTTGCAGGATGTTGCTGGAGAACTTGTTTGCCGGGGCCGACGATATAGCTGAGGTTAAAAATGGATAGATCAGAACACTGGAAGCACCTTCTGCACCGGCTCAACTGCGTCAAAGAGGATCTGATTTCGAGCCCTCCTGGATTCAGTCTCACGCTCGACTTTGCCGATAACGCCTCAAAGTTCAACTTTGCGAGTGAGAAGGTTCAGGATGGGGTCTCCTTGTACATCGACGGCGTGTTCTTCCGAATGGAGAGTGGGGCCAGTCATACGTATCTGCCGATCGATCAGTTGGTCAGCGTGATGCTCACGGCCGTGCCGGCTTAGCCATACGCTCGTGCTGTAAACTCCGCTTCGATGTCAGAGCGGATTAATCGGCGAAGCTTCCTCAAAGGGGCCACTTACACGACGGTCGGGAGTGCCTTGATGGCGGGGGAAGTCCTCGCTGAGGCGGGTACGTATCCGGCGGCTCCAAAACTGAGCGGGAAAGGTACGCAGGGAACGTCGTTCAAGGCCACTGTTGAGAGTCCGAGCGGCATCCCGTTGGGTGGAATTGGCGCAGGGTCGATTGAGATCCGGCCCGATGGCTACTTCGCGGATTGGCTGATCTTCAACATGGGGGCGTGGTCGCCCGAGCAGCCTAGCTCGGAAAGCGGACCCTCTCCCGAAGTCGGCGCGGAAGGGCTTCAGTTCTTCCTTCGCAGCGAACAGAAGGGGAAGACGCCCCAACTTCGACGACTCGGCATCCGTGAGGACCAGAACGACCTCTATTCGGTCGCCTATGCGATGCCGGTGCAGGGAATCGAGTTCGATGGCAAGTTCCCGTTTGCGACCCTAGGGTACTTCGATGACAGCCTGCCGGTTCAGGTCACCGGGGTCGCGTTTGCGCCCATCGTCCCCGGCGATGCACGCACGAGCGGTACGCCTGGGTTTACGGTTGCATTCAAGGTCCACAACACGAGTTCACTCCCAACTGAAGTCTCGCTGATGGGAGCCCTTCAAAACCCGTTGGCGATTGGCGCTTCACGAAGAGAGTTAAGAAACTTAGTTCACTCTGATTCCAGCACTACGACTATCTCTTTAGGGACTCTAGCGACGGAAGGCAGGAAATCCTGTCATGGCAGCATGGCCCTGTCCGTGACTGGGGGACAGGCGAGTCACATTGCCGGAACCTATCGCCAGTATTTGGGGAACGGCGAATGGGGTGGCTCACGAGGATATGGCTCTGCCCACTTCTCCTACCTACACGCATTCTATCGCGATGGGGCCCTCCCGTCTTTGTCGGCGTCTACCTCACTCGATGATCTTCTGCTCGGGGTTTCCGACGCAGATCTAAACGCCGTGTCGTTGCCAGACCTGAAGGAGTTGGTGCGGCGACTTGAGACGGACGCATTCTTCCATGAATTTATCGGTCGGATTCGGCTGATCGAGCCTAGTCTTCTGGAGACCCACGATGGGTTAGTTAATCTGGCGAAGGAGTGTCGCGACCGACTCAATCGATTCAGTGGTGAACACCGAGACCACTCAAGTTGGGGAGATACCGCCCTTGCGTCGAAGATTTACCTTGGCCCAGGGGAGGAGAAGGAAGTTCGATTCGTGCTGTCCTGGTTTTTTCCAAACCACTTCAGCGCGTTGGGGCCAAACCTCGGACACCAGTATGAGCATTGGTTCAACGGCGCTCTCGAAGTCAATCGATTCCTCGTAGAGCATCACAGCGCGCATCGAGCTCAAACCGTCAACTTTGCCCAGACGATGCTGAGCACGAATTTGGAGCCAGCGGTGGCGTTCTCTTGGGGCGCCCAGTTGAGCACGCTGATCAAGTCAAGTTGGTGGTGCAAAGATGGTCGGTTCGCGATTTGGGAGGGTCTTGGGTGTTGCGGATTGCACACGACCGATATCACGTACCAAGGCTCGTTCCCAATCATCGCGCTATTCCCGGAACTCCAAATGCAACAGGTCAAGATGGGGGCGTCCTATCAACGAAGCGATGGCAGGATTCCCCACTTCTTCTCGCCGGACCTACTGCACGTGGACAATGGTTTTGATCGCGTCGACATGAACCCTCAGTACGTGATGATGGTTTGTCGGGACTACCTCTGGACAGGCGACAGGCAGTTTGCCCGGGACAACTGGCCTCAGGTCATCCGGGCGATGAAGAACACCCAAAAGCTGGATTCGGATGGCGATGGGATTCCGGACAGCGGCACGCGGAGAAATACCTACGATCAGTGGGATCTTGAAGGGTCGCCTGCGTACATCTGCAGCCTTTGGCTCGGAGCCTTGGTGGCAGCGATTCGACTCGCTCACGACCTGGGCGAGTCAAGTCAGGCAGCCGAGTGGGAAGCGTTGCACCTGGCGGCAAGCAAGAGCTTCCTAAGCCGGCTGTGGAATGGCGAATACTTCAACCTTTGGGTCAGCTCAAACGGGGTGGACGAGTGCTGCATGAGCGATCAGCTGAGTGGAGAGTGGTACACGGGCATGATGGGCTTGCCCCATTCCGTTCCGGCGGGCCACATTCAGACTGCCCTCAAGTCGATCTATTCCCACAACTTCGATGCCGAGCATGGTCTCCGAAATGCGACCTATCCGGAGGGGAAGCAGAAGCACTTCCGCACCCACCAGAACCTTCAAGCCGCCGGCAACTGGACTGGGATCGAGTACGCGAACGCGGCTCTCATGATCGAGTCGGGAATGGTGGAGCAGGGGCTGGAGGTGATTCGTTCCGTCCATCAGCGGTATGTCCGGTCCGGTCGACGCTGGAACCATGTGGAGTGTGGCGATCACTACTTCCGGGCGATGTCCAGTTGGACTACACTGCTGGCACTGACCGGGCTTCGCCTAGATGTTCCCAACTCTTCGATCACGATCGACCCGAAAGTGGACGCATTGGTCGCCCCATGGTTCGTTCCGGGAGGCTACGGTGTGTTGTCGCAACGAGGCAAGCGCCTCGACTTAGAGTGTCGCGAAGGCGCGCTTTCTTTGGACAGATTAAATGTCCGCCGATTTGGAGAGTCAGTTAAGGTCCGGCTCGGCGGCAAGGTGGTTCCGAGCACGGAGCAAAGTGACGGTACGTTTGCAACGATTCAGTTGACAGCGCCGCAGACCTTGGCCGCCGGAGCTACCCTCACGCTGAGTTGGGCGTGAGGGTGACTCTAGCTGCTCGCTCGAGTGGATGCGCTTACCAGTTCTGAATGCGATCTGGGGCGGTCCCAACTTGGGTGAGCGTCCATTGTCCTCCGAAGTCTTGGAGCACGAAGCTCATATAGACCTTTCGGTAGGCTCCGTTGAGAGCGGTGTAGGTTTCGGTCCCCGATACGCTGAATACGCCAGGGGCGCGCTGATGCAGGTCGGTAATGTTCAGTTGGACGTTCTGAGTCGACTGGATAGCGTCTCGTGTCAGATCAACGTAGTCGCTCGATGGCATCGAGTAGCTATAGGCGCCTCGTAGGTACACCGCGATCGAAACGTTCGGGTCGATCAAGGTTATTAATGAGTCGATGTTTCCGCCCTGAAACGTCTCCGAGAGCTCGTTGATCGCATTGTTGAGTCCAGGCTCAGAGCTTTCGAGGTCGCCTCTCGAAAGGTAGTTCTCGTAGTGCTCATCCTCGAATCCAATGCAGTTCACGCCTTGGTAGACCGGGGCGTCAATGAACTCAATTGAAGGTCGGTACTCGCTGCAATGTGACGGGTCTAAAAACGGAGCATTGACCCCGAAGAAGAACGCGTAGGGCGAGATGTACACGGAGCCCTGCATGTACGAGGGGCGGTAATACGGATAGTGGGCATGACCGTGTGGGAAGTAGGGCCGTTGCCAGGCCGCCGTGACTTGGAACCCCTTTCTTAGTTGGAGGCCGTTATCGTAGTGACGTCCCTGAGGAGTTCTCGTGAATTGGCGTTGGTTGCGGACATCGGGATTGGCCTGGACACCAGGTCTACCTCCACCACCGGGAAACACCTGTGGGCGAGATGTCGGTTGGCGCTGGATGATCGGTGGATTGTTCTGCCCTTGATTTAGGGGCCACCTAGGGTTCGAGATGGGCGGTCGCGTCCTGACTGGCGGGCTTTGTTGTCCAGGATTTGTTTGGCGTGGCATCTGCGTCTGCTGAGGATTGCCGCGAGGCACGTAATTTGGGGTTCGCACGACTTCTCGACGGGCATGGACGGGGGGCGATTGTTGGGGCGCCTGCCTCTGCGTATTTTGCCTGGGACTACTTTGTCGGGGGCTATTCTGGCTCGGGTTGTTCCGTTGAGGCGCGTTGTTTTGCGGACGCTGAGAGGATGGGTTAAGGGGCGACGCGATTGCGGGGAGGACCAGCCCCATCACTCCTATGGTGCACAAGGCTTTGAAAATACGGGTTCGGCTTTTTCTTTGGATCATGTCAGTCCCCTTCGCTGATACACGCATGTATCTATAAAAGTGCATTTTGTGCTTAATCATTCGGACTCCGATTCTTCGCTGAGGGTTTCGTTTGTTCGGATATGGGTCGTCGATGATCGGGGCTTTCGCGCGGCCCCCCTACGAGGGCCTTAAAACCGAGCTCTGCCTTTCGTTAGGCCTAGTTCAGATTGAATTTGCATTTGCCTTGCCGTATGCTGAGTCGGATGGGCAAGAAGCTGGCCGTCTTGACGATAGGTGGGTTGCAAGTTACTAGCCCGATTTGAACGGAGCTCGATTCCGCGCACAGAGTGGACCCATCGTGCGCATGTTCAGATCGCCTATCTTCACGTCAAGAACTATTCGTACGCAGTTGCGCTCGATAAGCTACGATCAGGGATCAAGTCGCTGAACGCGGCAAACGGGGTCGAAGAGGGCCCCCGGAGCGGCTACCATGAGACGATCACCGTCGCATTCTTGCGTATCGTCGAATCGACTTTTCATGCCTACGACGTGGCCTACCCACCGTCCTCCGAGGAATTCTGCGATCGCCATCCCGAGCTGATGTGCTCGAAACTGTTTCGACTGTTCTACTCTCCTATCGCATTGGCCGACCCGAGGGCCAAGGCAGAATTCGTAGAACCTGACCTGGCCCGTTTGCCCGACCTGCCCCGTTAGTGGGCATCGAGAGAGGCAGGAGGCGCCTTCGATCGGCGAAGGATGAAAACAGCGGGAACGACTGCGGCAAAAACAATCAGGATGAACAGGAATGCGTCGTCGTAGCTCTGGGTGAGCGACTGGGCGGTAACGATTTGATTGAAGATTCCGTAGGCGGCTTTTTGCGCGGTGGGACCGGAGTAGCCACGGGCGGTCATGGCGTTCACGGTTGCCTGGAATCTTTGGTTGAAAATTGGATTGGTGGCCGTGAGATGAGATACGAGGTTGGCCCGGTGAAAGGCGGTGTGCTCGGTCAAATATGTGCCCAGAATGGCGATTCCGAATGAGCCGCCGAGTTGTCGGGCCAGGTTGATCAGGCCTGATGCCTGTTGGGCTTCGCTGGGTTTAAGCGAAGCATAGGCGACCTGATTGATTGGGGTGAAGAGGAACCCCAGTCCGAAACCTCTGATGATGAGGGCAATTCGTGTGTCGTCTTGACCGCTTTGGGGGGTTAGGTGTCCCAATTGCCACATCGAAAGAATAAATATCGACATCCCGATGACGATCAGGATTCGGGGATCGATGAGCGCCTTCGGACCATTAAGGAGTCGACCGCAGATGATGGCGCTGAATGCGGTTGCCAAGCCACCCGGTAGCAGAGCAAGCCCTGTTTCGGTTGGGGTGAACCGAAGAATGCTTTGAGTGAAGAGCGGGAAAATGTAGATCCCGCCATAGAGGCCAAAGCCCAATGCGACGAACAGGAAGATGGCGGAGGAGAGCGACGGGTTTTTCAGCACCCTTAGGTTCACGACAGGATGCTCGTTCTTCGGGGTGAGCTGCCACCAAAGGAGGCTCACGAGGCTCACGGCAGAGATGACTGCAAGCTTGCAGATCATTGCGTCTTGGAACCAGTCGTCCTGTTGGCCTTCCTCAAGGATGTACTGGAGGGAACCGAGGCCCACGGCGAGGAGACCGATACCCCACCAGTCGACGACGGCGTTTGCTTGTCGCATCCCGGGAGGATCTTGGAGGAAGGTTGAGACCAGGAAGAAGGAAGCTATGCCGATCGGCACGTTGATAAAGAAGCACCAGTTCCAGGTGTAGTTGTCGGTGATAAAGCCACCGAGCGTGGGTCCAAGAGTCGGGGCAACAATGATTCCCATTAGGAAGATCGCTTGGACGATCCCCTGCTCTTCGGCGGGAAATATCTGACGTAGGGTCGCTTGGGCGGTAGAAAGAAGAGCCGCTCCGCCCGCGCCTTGGACGATACGCCAGAAGACGACCGCCCCCAGACTCGTGGAGGTTCCGCAGAAGAACGACGCCACGATAAAGATTAGGATGGATGCCGAGAGGTAGTTCCGCCGCCCGAACCGGGCCGCCAGAAACGCGGTCATGGGCAGAACGACCACGTTTGACAGAATGTAGCCGGTCGAGACCCACCCGATTTCTTGGGCGGTCGCGCCAAGATTTCCGGCCATTGTGGGGAGAGCTACGTTGACGATGGTGGTGTCAAGCACCTCCATGATGGCTGCCGTGATCAAACCGAGCAGGATGACCCAACGGTAGCGACGCACCATGGCCATAAAATCGCCCTGGGACGTGGGCGCCCCAGGGCGATTAGAGGTTTGAGACCTCGCTACTATCGACAGAGTGTGCTCTCCTCCAACATCTTTAAACCTCTACGCCACTCAGGCGTCGACCATCGCCCTGATGGTATCTCATCTTGTTCGACCAAGTTAGAACAAACGGTTTTTTCGATCTCCAGTAATTCCACGCGGCTGGGCGCTTGATCCAAACAACCGAGAATCATATCAGCGTCGGACGTCGACGCATCGGGAACAATGTCGAATCAACGCAAGCGCCTTGGGGAAGTCCTCGTAAACCTGAAATTGATCACACCCTTTCAGCTCGACGAGGCGATTGAAGCTCAGAAAGAGCGGGCCGAGCCATTGGGTAAGGTGCTC
The DNA here is from genome assembly GCA_903904815.1 of uncultured Armatimonadota bacterium. GTDB lineage: Bacteria > Armatimonadota > Fimbriimonadia > Fimbriimonadales > Fimbriimonadaceae > Fimbriimonas. The sequence continues at coordinate 1,878 of CAIVDU010000047.1, read as the reverse complement.
ATTCGGTTGGGTTACCTCACTGAGGATCTTCTGCTGAATGCCCTGGCTGCCCAGTATGGCGTTTGGCCGTGGCGTCTCGAGGAGAACCCGGCAGATCCAGCGGTGGCCAAGCGCCTTCCCAAAAAGGCTTGCCAGCAACACCAAGTTTTGCCCGTCGCGATTCGAGGCGACCTGCTATTGCTCGGCATGGTGGATCCGCACAACCTCGACGCCATCGACTTGGCTCGGAATGTAACGGGCATGCGCATTGAGGCGGTCCTGTGCGAGGGCGATCGGCTCCTGAGAGCGATTGAAGACGTCTTCAGCGTGACGAAGGCGAGCCAGACGACCAATGAACTCGTCGACCAGGCGCTAAAGGACTTCCGCATCGACCCCAAGGCGCGACCTCATACGAATGAGATCACGGAAGTGGATACCCGACCCGTGGTTGGACTGGTGAACCAGATGCTCACGGATGCCATCCGTGAAGGCGCCAGCGACATCCATGTTGAGCCTCGCGCGGACCGAGTGGACGTCCGGTTCCGAATCGATGGCGAACTGCGAAAGATGCGGGAATTCCCCATCAGTTTGATGCCGATGTTTACGACGCGAATCAAGATCATGTCCGAGTTGGACATCGTCGAATTTCGCGTTCCCCAGGATGGACGCGTGGCCGTCGTGATCGATGGTCGTAATGTGGACCTTCGTGTCTCGGTTCTGCCGAACCACCACGGTCAGCGAATCGTTCTCCGAGTTCTCGATAAGTCGCACGGCCTGAAGTCGTTGGACGAGATCGGCTTTACCGGATCGAATCTTGATCAGTTCCGAAATCTAGTGAGCAAACCTTACGGCATGTTCCTTGTGACGGGTCCTACGGGAAGCGGAAAGACGACAACCCTGTACGCGGCTCTTGCGGAGCTAAGACGATCCTCCAACAACGTGATGACCTGCGAAGATCCCATCGAGTACGAAGTCGATGGCGTAAACCAGTCTCAAGTGTTTGAGAAGGTCGGCTTGACGTTTGCTCGCCAGCTCAGGGCAATTTTGAGACAGGATCCGGACATCGTCCTGGTGGGAGAGATTCGAGACGCGGAGACGGCAGAAACGGCGGTCCGCGCGGCTTTGACGGGACACATGGTTTTGAGCACGTTGCACTGTAACGACGCTCCGAGCGCTATCCCGCGACTGCTCGACATGCATATCGATCCGTTCCTGCTGAGCACGTCCTTGATCGGCGTCATGGCTCAGAGACTGGTTCGAAAGCTTTGCCCGCTGTGTAAGGTGGAGCGGCTGGCAACGCACGAAGAGCGCGCGCTCCTGGAAGCCTATGGCGTGAGCCTGACGCACGTGTCGACGCCGGGGGGTTGTCCAGCGTGTTCCATGACGGGCTACAAGGGGCGAACGGCGATCCACGAAATCCTTTCCATTCCACCACCGGTCGCGAAAGTCATGGCGGCGAAGGGTTCCATCGAGGAGATTCGGACCGAATCGATGCGCTACGGCTATGTTCCCATGCAACACGCAGCGCTCGAGTTGGTGTCCAAGGGGCTCACCAGCCTCGCAGAGGCTCGACGAGTGGTGTTCTTGGATGCGACCTACGCACGAGAGCGGAACGAAGTGTTCCTACACGCAGCCTAGCTGCAGGTCTTCGTACGGGGCGGCTGAAGTCTGGAGGGATGAAGGGCCGTCCCAGGGGATTGGTGGTGAGCGGTTAGCTGTTGGCGGTTAAAAATTCTTACGAAGGAAAATTGCGACGACGGTGTCCATACCGGACACATAGGTTACAAAACGTTCCGGACACATAGGTTACAACTTCGAGCTGACAAACGGGTTGTCTAGTTTTTGGAGACTGCCTGTCTCCAAGTCGATGTAGCCGAGGTCGAAGTCCATGAAGCTGAC
>CAIVDU010000046.1 GCA_903904815.1 uncultured Armatimonadota bacterium | reverse complement strand
TGAGCCGCGAGTTCAACGTTCAAGTGAACATCGTGAAGGCGAACGTGGATGGGGACTTCGGTTGGCTTGAGCTTGAGCTTGATGGCCCGGTCGAAGAGATCCAGCGCGCGACCGCTTGGCTGATGACCACCGGCGTTCACGTAGAAGCCAAGCAACGCGCCGTCGGCGCATGAGCGGGTACACGCCGTACCTTCCCGAGGACCTTGACGCGTTCTGGGAAGAAACGGTGGCCGAGGCAAACGCACTGCCTCTTGATTACCGCCGTTCCCTGACCAACGACTTCGAACTCGACGGGTTCATCGTCGAGAAGATCGAATTCAATGGCATGGATGGACGTCGCCTTTATGGTTGGATCGCTTACCCGGAAGGCGCCCGGCGTCTGCCCGGTTTTCAGTGGGTGGCTCCTTACGGTCGTGAATCCATGCTCCCGAATGCTTATGGCACTCGCGAAGGGTTCGCGAGCATGAGCTTCAACTTCCACGGTTACGACGCGTTTTACCAAGAGAAGTACATCGTAGCAAGGGGCTATTTTGGTGAAGAGGCAGGATCGCCGGAGACCTGGATATTTCGCCGGATGTTTCAAGACGCGGTCATCGCGACTCGGGTGTTTCAAGCCCAGAACGAGGTTGACGAAGATCGTATTGGCGTGATGGGAATGAGCCAGGGCGGCGGCATGGCCATTTGGCTGGGAGCTTGGTGCCGTATTGTGAAAGCAGTCTGCGCCGACATGCCGTTTTTGGGCGCGATCACCCAGACGCTTTCGAATCCAGTGCATCGGTATCCGCTTAAGGAACTCGTGGATGCCATGGAGAACATGCCAGTAGGGCATGCACGGGTCGAAAACACCCTTAGCTATTTCGACACGATGAATCAGGCCACACGTTGCGTGAAGCCGACCCAGGTCTCGCTCGGACTCAAGGACCCTGCCTCTCGTCCTGACAATGTACGGGCGATTTTTGACGCCCTTGCCGGACGAAAGATGCTCCGGACTTACGATTGGGGGCACGACTGGCACCCGGACATGATTGAGAATAATCGTCAGTGGCTCGTCGAGAACCTCAACGGCAGGTTATGAAGGTTCTCCAGGTAGGAAGTGGCCTTCATGGCTGGGCGGGAATCGAAAAATACGTCCTGTTCTTGCAGGAAGGGCTGAGTCAGCGAGGACACGACGTTTCGGTGTCGGTGACTCCGGGGACGCCACTGGCGAATGCGTTCACCGGCAACGTGTTTGAAGTTCCTGTTCATGGCAAATTCGATCTGCGCGCATTAGCGGCTTATGTCAGGCTTTTCCGGAGCGAGTCGTTTGATCTGGTCCATACCCACTTCAATCCTGATTTTCTGATCGTCGCGTACGCCGCGCGGCTAGTCGGCAAAACGCCGCTTGTGATGACGCGCCACGTGGCGCTGCCTTGGGCCCGTATGAAGGCTAAGAACTTTTCCAATCTCTATGATCGGATCATTCCGGTATCGGAGGCATCACGTCGTAAGCTGCTTCAAAGTGGCGTACCGAGTGAGCGAATGCGGGTAGCCAAGGCGGGTTGTCCACCGGTGGCGCCGTCCTCCGACTTGCAGTCGATGCGGACTAGTTTGGGGATGCAGACGGGTTTGAATGTTGGCTTCTTTGGTCGCCTCGCGCCTGAGAAAGGGTTGAGTGTGCTGCTTGAGTCGGCAGCCTCGCTCCCCGAGAGCATCACGCTCCATATCTTTGGAGACGGTCCGCTGAAACGAGAGGTAGAAGAGGCCGCGAACCGACGTGCGAACGTTCGGTTTCACGGATTTCGAACCGACGTTGCCGACTGCATGGGCGCGGTGGACGCGATCGTGATTCCAAGCGTGTGGGAGGAAGCGTTCCCATACTCGGCCCTGGAGGCGATGTCAGTGGGAAGACCGGTGGTGGCTTCGCGAATTGGGGGCTTACCAGAATTGGTCGACCAAGACCAGAATGGGCTTTTGTTTGAAGCTGGAAACGCGAGTGAACTGGGGGCGGCGCTCACCAAGCTGGCCCAGAACCCTGCCCTCGTTCGCGAAATGGGAGAGAAGGGAAGAGAGATCCAGTTGGCCGATTACACCCTCGACCGAATGGCCGAGCGGATTGAACAGGTCTATTCCGAGATCGTATGATCCTCGGGCCGAAATCCTCATCCTGTACTTAGTTTCCCACGAGACGAGGACACTTATCCGCACGGAAATTGCTTACTGGAAATCGCGTCTGGCCTAGGCAACCGCGTCGCGAATGCGACGCAGGGAAGTGAGGAGTTCCCGGGCGCGGTCCAACGGCCACTGGGTGGCCGCGTCCGACAGGGCGTGGGCGGGATCGGGATGGACCTCTAAGAAAAGAGCGTCTATTCCTACGGCAATGGCGGCGCGGGCCATCGCAGGAATCGATTCTCGGACTCCACCGGTCGTCGTCCCAGAACCGCCTGGGCGCTGAGCCGAGTGGGTTGCGTCAAAACAGACGGGAACTCCGTACGATCTCATGATCTCCAGACCGGGCATGTCGACGATAAGAGTGTTGTAGCCGAAACTCGTTCCACGCTCAGTCAGCATGATTCCGTGGGAATGGAACGCTTCCAGCTTCTGCACGATGTTTTTCGTATCGCTGGGGGCAAGAAACTGTCCCTTTTTGACGTTGACCGGGCGCCCGGTCTTCGCACAAGCTTCCAAGAGATCGGTTTGCCGACAGAGGAAAGCGGGGATCTGCAGGAGATCGATCGCTTCGGCGACCGGGGCAGCCTGATCGGGAAGATGCACGTCAGTGGTGGTGGGCGAGCCTACCGCCAGGCCGGTTTCTTGGATAATCTTGATGCCTTCTTCGAGCCCGAATCCTCGTGCGGAATCTACTGAGGTGCGGTTTGCCTTGTCGAAGCTCGCCTTGAAAACGTAGTTGAATCCCAACTCGTCACAGAGTGCCCGCATCTCTGACCCGACGAGGAGGCAGAGTTCCCGGCTTTCGGCAACGCAGGGGCCGGCGATGACAGTAAGCTCCCCCGTCCCGACTTTGAAGTCACCAAGCGCAAATGGCGTCATGACTTCTTAGGCTTGCTGGTCTTCTTTGCCGCCGGCTTAACCGTGAGCTTAGCGGTCAGTTCCAACATATCCGGTGGCAGGCAGCTGCTTGCGTTGCACTGCTGGTAGTTCACGTTGATGGATACGGAACTTGCGCCAACGCCAGCTGGAGCCTTGAGGACGACAGGGATAACTATGGTGTCCGTGTATACCGCGCTCGGTTTGGGCTCTCCGCCGACGCTCATGGGAGTGCCCTTCGGGTAGGTGACCTTCACCAACTTGAACTTCGAAGCTTTGCCGGCTTCAAGTTTCAGCGGAATCTCGAAGTCTTCGCTGGGAGGGTTTTGGTATGCGTGGTAGCCGTCGGGAAACGTCACGGTTACACGACCAGTAACGGTTGCTCCAGCGGCGACCGTAGACTTGTCTACGGTGAGGGTTGCGCTCGCTCGAGGACCTTGAGCGGCGGCAATTGCCGAAGCGGCGAAGGCGACGAGGAGGGTGGCTATCGAGAGTCGTCTCAAAGGAATCCCATCCATCTCTTCAGCTTGTAAACCGTGGTGTCTCGGTTGATCTGGGCAATGGCCCGCGTAAGTGGCACGCCCTTAGGGCAGACCTTCACGCAGTTCTGTGCGTTGCCGCAACCGGTGACTCCCTCTTCAGTGGTAAGGAATTCAAGTCGATCGTTCTCAAGGGTCTTGCCGACCGGATGGAGATTAAACAGGAGGGCTTGACCGATGGCGGCGGGGCCAACGAATACGGAGCGCTCGTTAACCTGGGGACAAGCTTCCATGCAACAACCGCAGGTCATACACCGGGAAAGGGCATATCGGAGCTGACGCACGTGGTCATCCTGGGGCTGCGCCATGCCCAGGTCAAACGATCCGTCGATCGGAACCCACGCCTTGACCTTCTGCAGATTCTCGAACATCTTGGAGCGGTCTACGACCAGGTCGCGAATGACGGGGAATTTTTTCATCGGCTCGAGGCGGACTTCGATGTAGTCGCCTTTGATTTCTCCGACGTCCTCGATCAACGCGGTACATGCCTGCCGGATCGTTCCATTGATATGCATCGTGCACGATCCGCAAACCTCTTCGAGACAGGCCGCGTCCCACGTCGGGGGATAGACGGCTTTGCCTTCCGTGGTCGTCGGATTCTTTTGCACATCCATGAGAGCCGAGATCACATTCACTTTCTCGCGGTTGGGTATCTCAAACTCTTCCCAATAGCTCGGAGAATTCTGATCCTTCTGCCGAAGAACCTTAAGGCGAATCTTGGTTGGGGCTGCGATTGCTGGCATAGTCCGTTATTTACCGTTTTACCGCTTCGGAGCGGTCCCGCATCTGGTCTACGAGGAAACCTTGAGTTTTCATTCCGCTCCTAGCAATGTTTCGGTACAATTCAGCGGTATGACGAGCGCTCCAGCCAGTACGCAAAGTCATCCTCGAATCGAGATCTTGGGTCTGCCTATCGACCAGGTTACGATGAAGGAGACGCTCGCTCAGATCGAGCAATTCATCGCGTCTGACCGCTGTAATCTGATCATTACGGCGGATGCCAGTGGGCTCGTGCAAGCTCAAACGGATCCGTATTTTCAGCAACTGTTTGCGAAAGCGGCTTTGATCACTCCTGACAGCGCGGGAGTTCTTTGGGCGGCCAAGCGGTTCGGAACGCCCTTAAAGGAACGGGTAAGCGGGGTCGACATCGTTCAGGAAGTCTGCCGGATCAGTGCGGACAAGGGTTACCGAATCTACTTCTTGGGCGCGGCGCCCGGCGTGGCGGAACTCGCGGCGGAAAAGCTTCGGCTGCGATTTCCGGGATGCAATATCGTGGGCGCCCGCCACGGCTATTTTCCTCCTGAAAGCGATAGTGTGGTAGCGCAGGAGGTCGCGGAGACTAAGCCCGACGTTCTGTTCGTAGCCATGGGAATCCCGCGTCAGGAGAAGTTCATCGAAGCGACTTCCGAAATTATCGGCGCGAAAGTCGCGATGGGAGTGGGTGGGTCGTTCGACGTTTTTAGCGGCAAGGTGAGACGTGCACCGAAGTTGTTCCAACGAATGCGCATGGAATGGCTTTGGCGACTGCTCCAGAATCCTAAGAAGATCGGCAAGGTGATGCTCCTCCCCCGATTTGTGATGTTGGTTCTCAGGGTGAAGCGGTGAAGATCTATACCAAAACCGGAGACTCTGGCAGCACCGGCCTCGTCGGCGGCGAGAGAATCTCGAAGACCAGCCCCAGGATTTCAGCAATTGGGGAAGTGGATGAACTAAACGCGGCGCTTGGCGTCGCTATCTCCGCTAGCTCAGATCCCGAGCTTCTCGCTTTGGGAAGATCGATTCAAAACCGACTGTTCGATTTGGGATCTGAGTTGGCCACTCCAGACGTTGAACGATATGGGCTGCCCAAGATCAGTGACGACGACGTTTTTGAACTGGAGTCGTCTATTGATTCTCAGACCGCGTCGCTACCTCCATTACGACAGTTCATTTTGCCGGGTGGCACTTCTACTTCGGCTTTTCTCCATCTTGCGCGCTGTGTTTGCCGTCGGGCTGAGCGAGCTGTTTTGACTCTTAACGAAGAAGAGCCAGTTCGAAGTGAAATCACTCGGTACCTGAACCGTCTCTCTGACTGGCTGTTCGTCGCGGCACGAACTTCCAACGCTCTTAGCAACGTCCCCGATGTTGCTTGGATGAAGAAGGAGCAATCACAAAATTGATTTCACTACTGGTCGCTGCTATCGTTTTCCAGACCCCTACCGGCAATTCGCTGTCGATACAAGACGCGCCGAAAGTTACGGCGGCGAGCCTCATCTCCGCGATGTTTTTGCGCTACACCAATGCGGTGTCGCTGGTTGGCACCATTCAAATGGTTCAGGAGGCCAAGGGACAGTCGGTCACGACCGACACGGTTCTCCAGTACACCAGGCCTAACAAGATCTACCTAAAGCAGACGGAGCATAGTAGTGAAGGTAGAAGCTTTCTGCTCACGAGCGACGGAAAGACGTTTTCCTACGATAAGCCGAAGAACCTGCATGGTCCAGATCGCTGCGTGGAATACACGAGGACGCAGTATCAACTTCTTGACCTCGGAGATATGTATACGGCGACGCTGAACTCTATTGTCGATCCCAGTCAGATTTTGAATGTAGCGATCGGACGGCGACCCGACTTGATCAAGCTGACTCATCAAATTTCCGGATATCAGATCGTTGGGAATTATAAAGTCGGCTCCGACACGATCTACCAGATTGCGGGCCGTTACTCGCTAGAGCCAAATCTGCCAGCGGCAGCCGAGTATCAAATCGATGTGTCTGAATCGGGCGATTTCAAGCGGTTTGTGATTAAACAGATGTACGGCATCCCCAATCATCCCGAAATGCCGGCGATCCCGGTTACCACGACTTGGACAAGCACGCTTCAGGTTGATGGCACGCCGACCGAATCGCTGTACAGAACGATCAAGTAGTCCATTTGCGCCAATTCCGCTCGATTTGAACATTGATCGACTATGTCCTCGTGTACCGGGGATTATTGCCAATGCTATAGAGTAAGTGTCGGCTATACATGCAATATGGCTGAAGAACCGAGACGTTCTAAGTGCTTGCAACGTAGCCTTGTGTGGGTAGTCAAATGACCCATAAACCGAATGTTAGGAGCATGGTTTGTGAACGCGCATCGGGAAGTTTGCGTCATTGAAAATAACGACGTGCGAATCATGACGTTTTTGGGTAGATTAATTATATGGCCAACAAAGAGCCGGAAGCGATGAGATTCTGCAACCTCAAAAAGGGGATGTGCGCGCGAGTGACTGGCGTAAGCGAGTGCTGCGAGGATCTGTTCCGTCTTCAGGAAATGGGCCTAACCGTCGGCACTGAGTTTAAGGTCATCAAGGTTGCTCCGTTTGGAGATCCTGTCGAAATCGACCTTCGGGGCTACCGACTCTGCCTTCGAAAAAACGAGACGAATAGTTTTGAGATCGAGCCACTGTCATAGCGATGGACCGGTCGCGGTCACATCCGTTCATGGGCATCTGGTCGCCCTGGTGGGAAATCCCAACGCAGGGAAGACAACACTCTTTAACTCACTCACTGGGTCACACCAGAAAGTTGGGAATTACGCGGGCGTAACCGTTGAGAAGGTCTCCGGTTTCCTGGAACTCCCCATTGGCCAAGTCGAGTGCATCGACGTTCCCGGGCTCTATTCTCTGCTTCCGGTTTCTGAAGACGAGCGCGTAGCCGCTGCGGTCATTCGCGGCGAAGGACCTGGGGTCGCAAAACCGGACCTTTTGGTTTGCGTCATCGACGCGACGAACCTAGAACGCAATCTCTATTTCTACAGCCAATTAGCAGATACCGGATTGCCCTTGCTGGTGGCGCTGACGATGACCGACCGACTCCAGGGAGTCGGGAGGGAATTGGACATCGAGGCTCTGTCTGCCGAGCTTCACTGCGAAGTTGTTCCACTGGTAGGCCACCGAGACCGCGGAATCGAGCAGTTAAGGGATGCGATTGACCGTAACCTCAAGTCCCCGTTCGTGGCCGCGCGTGATCATCCGTGGTCGCCAAACGACGTTGCATCTCGATATAGCTGGGCCTCACACGTTCAGTCAGTCGTTATCCGGCAGTCGATTCCACTCGATGGAAAGCGAACGCGAACCGACAGGATCGACGCTTTCTTGACGAACCGCGTTTTTGGACTCCTCTTCTTTGTCGGAGTCATGTATGCGGTCTTCCAGTCGATCTACACACTGGCGCAGCCGGTGATGGATCTGATCTCCAACGGATTTAACTCGCTCGGAGATTTCGTGTCCCCTAAACTTGCGGCGGTTCCTTGGCTGCAAAGCTTGGTTGCGGATGGACTCATTCGCGGAGTGGGCGGCGTCCTCGTCTTCCTGCCCCAGATTCTCATTCTGTTCTTCTTTATCGCGGTTCTAGAGGGCACGGGTTACCTTGCCCGGGCGGCGTTCCTGATGGATCGGTTGCTTGGGTGGTGCGGGCTCAACGGACGCGCCTTCATTCCGCTGCTTTCAAGTTTCGCTTGTGCCATTCCGGGAATCATGGCCGCGCGCGTAATGCCGGACGCGAAGAGCCGTTTGGCCACCATCATGGTTGCCCCGTTGATGTCTTGCAGCGCCAGACTTCCGGTCTATCTCCTGCTCATTTCTTCATTCATTCAGCCTCGATATGGGCCCTTCTGGGCAGGGTTCGCCCTGTTCGCCATGCACTTCCTTGGCTTGTTT
>CAIVDU010000045.1 GCA_903904815.1 uncultured Armatimonadota bacterium | reverse complement strand
GCAAACCGCTAACCAAAAATTTTGGGTTAGCAGTTTGCGGTTCGCGGTTAGCGGCGATTGGTTAGTCAATAACTTGGATAAAGGCAAAGGCTATCGGGAGGTAAGCCACTGTCACCGTGATTCTAGCGTGAATGGCCAGTGCTTACCCCTCCGGACTGCTAACCGCCAACCGCTGACCCTCAAGAAAGGATTCTCATTGCCTTCTCGACGTCTCGAACCAGATCCTCTGGCTCCTCGAGACCGCAGTAGAGACGGATCACATATCTCGGAGTGGGGTCGTCGATCGTGGTCAGGTGAATAGGGATGACGAGGCTTTCGAACCCGCCCCATGATACGCCGCGACCGAAGAGCTTGAGCGAGTCGCAGAACTCCATGATCTTTGCCTTGTCCTGGACCTTCGGCTCGAACGAGAACAGGCCGCCAGAGCCACTGAAAAGGCGGCTGTACAGCTCTTTTTGTTGGAAGGATGCCAGGCTGATGTGGTTGACCACTTCAACTTCCTGTCGAGATTCCACGAATGCGGCGAGCGTATTCGCCGTCGCTTCGTGGGCCTTCAGTCGAACCTTAAGGGTCCTAAGTCCACGTTGAAGCAGCCATGCCTGAAATGGGTGCAGGATGTTGCCAAGGACATTCACCTCGTGGCGGGTAATGCGATGAATATCTTTACTCGATCCGCAGATGACGCCGGCGGTGATGTCCGAATGGCCGCCCAGGTACTTGGTGGCGCTGTGACAAACAAGGTCGACTCCGTGCTTCGCCGGTTGGAAGTGGAGAGGCGTGTTGTACGTGTTATCGATCACGGTCGCGATGCCTCGCCGTCGTGTTTCGGCAGTGATCGCGTCGATGTCTTGAAGTCGCATCAATATGCTGCTGGGAGACTCCAAATAGACCACGCTCGTCTCAGGTCGGATTGCGTCGATAACCTCCGATGGATCGCGTCCGTCCACGAGCGTCATGCTCACGCCGAATTTCTTGAGCCACGTGGCCAAGACGGTGCGCACGGGGCCGTAGGCAGTGTCGACCACCACCATGTGAGACCCCTGACTCACATTGCTAATCAGTGCGGTTGTCAGCGCAGCCATTCCGGAGCCGAAGACCTTGGCCGATTCGGTCCCCTCGAGTCGGGCGAGCTTGTTCTCAACGATGTCGAGGGTCGGGTTTGAAATGCGACTGTAGTGGTACGGCTCGCCCTGCATGTTCGACATGCTGCTGAGGAGTTCTTCCGTGTGTTCGAACAGAAACAGTGAGTTCTGAAAGATGGGTGGAGTGACTGCGCCTTTGAGCTTCTCGTCTTCGCCAAAGTGAGCCAAAAGGGTTCCAAACCCATACTCTTCGGGATCCATGGGCCTGAGTATGGACTAATTCGAGTCTGGGCGTGGCCTGGTAGCCGGGGTGTCGTTTGAAGCGCGATGAATCCGACAATTCCTCAGCTTTCGAGCTTGTAACCGGACGCGCAGGCTAGGCCCTCGCCGCAAGCGGAGAGGGAAGGGAGAGGTGGCTCCCGGTCGGAACTGCGCCGCGGTAGGAACTCCAAAGAGGTCAAATGGATGTCGGTTGTTCGCGGCTCTGCACGAGCGTCGGACTGAGTGCTGGACGCAAGACTTGCGCTCACACCGGAAATCCCCGCGCAAAGATGCCTTGGTCCTAGCGTATGACGGAACCCGTTGGGTATCCTTTGAGTTTCACGTACGAGTCCCTTTATGCTGCCAAGCCCAGATATTCTGAACGATTACCCGCACGGAAAGTTCGTGCTCTCCAATTTGGCCGCAAAGCGAGCAAAGCAGCTCCGCGAGGGGGCCCCTCCTCTCGTCCAAACCGATTCAAACCATCCGCTCACGATCGCTCTCGCTGAGATCGCTGCTGGCAAGATCAAGCCGATCATGCTCGCGGCCGCTGAAGCGATCGAACCGATCGAAACACCGCTGCTCATCGATGAGACGGTGCCGGCCGAACTCGGAATGCTTCTCCCCGCTCTCGACGAGAGCGAGGCTGCCCTCATCACCAGCGTTGCCCTCTCCGACGATGACCACATCGACGAAGGCGATCTGGAACTGGACAGCGACGAAGTTACGAGTCTTGCCGACCTGGTGGGCGAAGATGACGAAGAATCGACTGCGGTGGCATCTGACGACGACACCCTGTCCCTCAGCGACATCGCTGACCAAGAAACCAGCCTCGATGACGACGAGGCCGACGAAGTCTAAAAATACCTATGGCTAAGCGGGATCCCTACGAGGTCCTTGGGGTAGCGCGCGGCGCGTCTGCTGACGACATCAAGTCGGCATATCGCAGACTCGCCCGCCGCTATCACCCGGATGTCAACCCAAACGATCCGGAAGCGGAAGACAAGTTCAAGGAAGTCGGCGAGGCTTATTCAATCCTCTCCGACGCCGACAAACGTGCCCGATTCGATCAGTACGGAACCACTGATGATATGCCCAACGACCCGTTCGGGGGCATGGGCGGTGGCGTGTCGGATCTATTCGACATGTTCTTCGGCGGAATGGGTCAGCAGTCCGGAGGGCGACGTCGCCAAGGCCGCGACGGCCAAGATATCCAGGCGCAAGTCGAACTCACTCTCAAGGACGTGATCGTAGGTCTCGAGCGCGAGATCGAAATCGATCGCGACACTGAGTGCAACGCCTGCCACGGAACCGGAGTCGAAGGTGGAAAGCAACCCGAGAGCTGCACAACTTGTCGCGGTCAGGGTGTCGTCTCTGCCGTTCGCAACACTTTCATTGGCCAAGTCCGCACCCAAACAACCTGTCCAACCTGCGGCGGTCAGGGCACGATCATCAAGGACCCCTGCAAGGTCTGCCGAGGAGTCGGTCTCACAACCGAGCAAGCCAAGGTCAGCCTGAAGATTCCTCCTGGAGTCGATGATGGGGCCACCATGCACCTGCCCGGCCAAGGCGGAGAAGGCACCGGCGCCGGTCGCCCGGGTGACCTCTACGTTCTGCTTCGAGTCAAGGCCGACAAGCGGTTTGAGCGAAGGGGCCAATCGCTTCTCACCGGCGTCGACCTCACTTTCGCTCAGGCAACTCTTGGCGACCAACTCGAGATCGAGGGCGTGGATGAGACGCTGCCTCTTCACATCGAGCATGGGACGCAGCCAGGTACCCGAATCACCTTGAAGGGAGCCGGTTTACCACCGCTTCATGGCGGTCGTCGCGGTGACCTCATCGTTGAGGCACGTGTAAAGGTCCCGACGAAGTTAAATGAGGCACAGGTCAAGTTGATCAAAGAACTTGCCGAAGTATCGGGTGAAACCATTCCGAAGGGAGACGAAAAAGGCGGCTTCCTTGGTGGGCTGTTTACAAAGAAGAAATGAGCTGGATTGAAGTTCGCACGACGTTCGAAAAGGACCTAGCCGACCTCTCACCAATGATCGATCTCTACCGTGACTTCGGTATCGAGAACACATTGGAAGACGCGAGCAGTTTGACCGGGTGCCTTGTCGACGTCGAAGGCACGTCTGCCCGAATCGAAGGATTACGGACCGCGCTACTTGATGCGGGCGCCGTCGAAGTTCACACTCGCGAGCTACCCGAAGACAACTGGGAAGAAGCCTGGAAGGCGTTCTTTAAGCCGCGTAGAGTGGGACGCCATCTGGTGATCCGGCCGACTTGGGAAGAGTTTGAGTCGCTTCCCGACGACAAGATCATTGTCCTCGATCCCGGCCAAGCCTTTGGCACTGGAGATCACCCGACAACGCGGATGTGCCTCGAGCTCCTCGAGAACTCCAAGCCGGCCGGGAAGCGGATTCTCGATCTTGGATGCGGCAGTGGAATCCTCGCCGTAGGCGCCTGTTTGCTGGGCGCGGGAACCGTGGAGGCTTCCGACATCGATCCGCTGGCGGTTGAAGTCGCGAAGCAGAATGCGACCCTGAATAACGTCCAGTTTCGCGCCTTTTCAGGTGAAGGCCTCGGCGCTCTTGCCGGCCGACAAGGGAAGGGAACGCACGAGGTCGAGCACGACGACACGCCCTTGAGTCTGCATCGGTCCGTTCGCGGGGACGAAGAAGGAGTGGGCGGCGGACCTGCCGACGAAGCGCAACTGACAACCGGCTTTGGCGCTCCGCCTCAGCATGTAGGCTTTATCCCCGAAGTAGGACCGTACGACATCGTCTTGTCGAACATCATCTCGGCGACGCTGATCCGCCTCGCTCCCGACATTTACAAAATCGTAAAACGGGGTGGCCTCTGGATCGTGAGCGGCATTATCACGGCAAACTGGCCCGATGTGAAGCGAGCGGCTAAGTCTCGAGGATTCGAACTGGTCGAAAAGAGAGAAGAGGACGGCTGGGTTGCCGCCGGGTTCATCAAGTTTTGATTCCGAGTCTGCGGCACCTGCCCCGTGTGTTCCTCCCGGGCGTTTCCATCGACGAGCCCATCGAGCTTCCCAAGGAGGAACTCGATAAGCTTCGAAAGGTGCTCCGTCTCTCGAGTGGGGCTGAGATTGCCGTTCTGCCCGACAACGGCTCCCTGGTCAGATGCAAGCTGCAGGGCCACAACGCGGTCCCCGAGGCGGTCGAATGGCCGGATACCGAGCCTGCATTGACATTGACCTTGGCTCAGGCCCTGCCGAAGGGCGACAAGATCGACGAAATCATCCGGGCATGCACCGAATTGGGTGTGTCGCGGTTCGTTCTTTTCCCAAGCGACCGCACGGTGGTGCGTTGGGATGAAAAAAAGACGGCGTCTCGACTCCAGCGTTTGCAAGTCATTTCACGAGAAGCCGCCGAAGTCAGTTTTCGCACGAAGCTTCCGGTTTTCGAATGGCTTCCCAATTTGGAGCGAGTGCTCAGCGAGCGCCCCGACGCGATTGTCCTGTCTGAAGTCGAAGGCCTATCCCCGAAGCTTGCCGTGACCTCCGAGCAGATGACGATCGTCGTCGGCCCCGAAGGCGGCTGGTCGCCAAGGGAACTCGCCCTGATTGGTAACCGAGGCGTAAGCCTCGGCCCCCGCGTCCTAAGAGTCGACCACGCCGGAGCCGCCGCATCCGCGCTCCTCCTTCTAGGCTAAACCCCCGCCAGCGTCCGGCCGCTAGCCCCAAAAGGGGCGACCTAGATTCGCGAAGGGTGAAACCCTGGGAAAACGTCCCCAATAACCCGCCGGATGACCCTGGAGGGATCAAAGCCATTAGTGCGGGTCGCACACCAATGCAGTTCAGTTAAGCCGCTACCGTTGCAATTGGCCCCCTCGCCGGCAGCGAAGCGGTGCGCGGGAGAGGGAGGGGAGGGCCAAGTCGAACCTAAAAGAGTCCATCAATAAGAGTGAAACCGGCTTAAACTAATGCGTAATAGGTCGCAGACCTTGGAACGGTACCCACGAATATTGCCGACCCCCAAAGGGCGGTCGCATAAATTCGCCAACCCTAAACGTCGACCTCCATTCCGGACTCATCACTTCACCCCCCCGACCCCGAGGGCCGTCCGGGTAGAACCAACTATGGACGAATGGGTCACTTCGGAGGCGCAACTCGCCGCCATCTACGGCGAGCCATGCCTCGCATCGATCAAAAAGGAGGTGGACTTCCTCCATCCTCACTACCGAAGGATGATCGAGGCCTCCCCCTTCGCGATCCTCGCCACCGTGGGGCCGGAAGGCCTAGATGCCTCCCCGCGGGGTGACGAACCAGGTTTCGTCACCGTGGAGGACGAGCACACCCTGCTTATGCCGGATCGCCGTGGGAACAACCGAACCGACAGCCTCAAGAATATCGTGCGCGACCCACGAGTCGGATTGCTCTTCCTGCTGCCCGGCCTAGGCGAGACCTTGCGGGTCAACGGGACGGCGCGCATCAGCGTGGATGAAGCGCTCATTCAGCGGTTCGAGATGGACGGCAAGCTCCCAAGGTCGGTCTTGGTGATCCATGTAGAGACGGTGTTCTTCCAATGCGCGAGGGCAATAATTCGCTCAAAAATCTGGGAGCAGGGAAGCCATGTCGATAAGTCTAAGTTGCCGAGTGTGGGGACTATGCTTAGCGATTTGTCGGAGT
The DNA here is from genome assembly GCA_903904815.1 of uncultured Armatimonadota bacterium. Lineage (GTDB taxonomy): Bacteria > Armatimonadota > Fimbriimonadia > Fimbriimonadales > Fimbriimonadaceae > Fimbriimonas. The sequence continues at coordinate 28,706 of CAIVDU010000045.1, read as the reverse complement.
GCTAGATCGAGGCGGAGGGATACGACCGTGAGTTACCAGATCGCCTGAAATCGACTCTCTACTGATCTGAGCCCTTGACTTTCAGGTTCAACGCTGCCATACTTTTATCTTGTTCGCGGGTGTAGCTCAGTGGTTAGAGCGCCGGCCTGTCACGCCGGAGGCCGCGGGTTCAAGTCCCGTCATCCGCGCCACGAACAACGTTTTGCCGCGATAGCTCAGTCGGTAGAGCATAGCACTGAAAATGCTAGGGTCCCCGGTTCAAGTCCGGGTTGCGGCACCACAGTTTGGAACCCGAAACGGCCATCTCATCCGGGATGGCCGTTTTGTATTTACGTGCCATAATCTGGAAGTGTTACGATCGCCGAGAATGATGGGCGCTAAGGGCAAGGTTTCAGAGGACGACGGTTCTTTTGATCGTATGTTTTGGGCTCATGCTACCGGTGAAGAACATATTGCCGCGATGTTCCACTTGCGCGAGCTATACCACGAGGTGATGCATCCTGGCTCCGGGGCTGAAAGACTGGATCGAACTATTGGCGGCACTCGAAGACTACGAGATTAAATACCTCGTTGTCGGAGGAATTGCCGTTGGCTTTCACTCTGCGCCAAGATATACCAAGGACTTAGACGTTCTTGTATTTGTGGAACCTCCAGATCACGAAAAGCTCTACCGGTGTTTGGAAGAATACGGTGCTCCGGTCAGCATTCTATCACCGGGCGAGTTTCTCTCTTCAGACTTCGTCTTTCACTTTGGTGCTCCGCCATGGAGAATCGATATTCTCACTTCGATTCCGGGAGTCAACTTTAGGGAAGCCTATGCCGATAGAGTCGACATTCCACTTGGAGATTTCAAGGCTTCTGGCATTTCGCGAGAGTGGCTGATTAAAGCGAAGATCGCCAGCGGAAGACCGCAAGACCTGATCGACGCCGCTAACTTAGAACGAGAATAGACAGGCTCAATCGAGTCAGAAGTGGTGGGTGTATGTCCCGTGGTTCATGTCATGCATATCTCCTGCGGGACGTAGCATTCCCTAGGCAACCATGATTCAGCTCCTGTAACCCTCACAAATGTCTTCATCGATGTGGTGCACTGGTAATACCCGTCGAGAATAGAATCCGCGCAAAGACGCGTGTAAATCAAACGAAAATCACTCAACTATCTGGCATTGGTCCCCAGCCGCCGCGCGGTCCCAATAATCTAGCCGAAATCTGCCCGCAACTGCGGAGCGGTTGCGGATCGTAGCCCACTTTTGGGTCGCTCCGTGCGGTCCTATTGTGGGAATGCCGTCAACACCGTTCCAACCCCTTCAGTGGGTTGTGGCCATTTCGGGGGTGCAAGAGTCCACTGTCTTATCCGGTGCCCTAATCCTCGCCCCATTTGTGCCTTCCGTTCACGGTGGTAAGCAAAAATAAATGCTTGGCTAGTTCACGAGTGTAAAGTGAAGAGCGTGGGTGCTAGCACCGGAGAGGGAAGTTGAACCTTGCAGTAGCTTTCCGAATGTTCTCTTTACTCGGCGTTTGGTTAGTAGGGCAGAGTCCGGCCCTGCCGCACTACCGTCCGAGTAAGTTCCACGAGGCCGTCGTCACGCTACAGGAAGGGAAGCACCTGGAGCGCCTTCCATCTGAAATAGAGCTTGAATTCCAAAAGTCTACGGACCATGGCTGGATCAAGACATCAACATTTGAGGAGCTCGCGGATACGGAAACAGGACTGCTGTCCGTAATTGGATTTTTGGACCGGCGGACCAGACAATCCCCAGCCCAGGCTCCCCTTTTGCGTAAAGCCGCAGTAACCTTGTTCGACTCGCTTGCCGTACTGGAACCGCCCAGAGACTTGAAGCCGCCTTATAAGGGCCGGATCAAGTACTTCGTTGCCATCGCAAGAATTGGCCACATGACGCACCTGGCGAGGGTGGAACGCATTATTCAGTCGGTCGAGCCAACCGACCGCGCTCGCCATCAGGCCCACCATGCCTATGTAGTTTTAGACAGCCTCGCCACGGCAGCAGAATCGAAGCTTGAGAAGAACAACGAGCAGCTCAGCAGGGCCGACAGCGACTCGATCGACCAACTTCACCGACAATTCATGGCCAAGGCGAGAGCCCTCTCTGGCCACCAGTAGAGGTCAACGCGGATTCGATCACGGTCTCAATGACTTCCTAGCTAGAAGCAAGGCGCAACGCCAACCTAGCCAGCAAATGGTTTGGAGTTGCCTTCTCTCCAGCGTCTTGCCGACAAGAGACGATTCGTCTCGTGTTACCCCTACCGCCAACTAGAACTCTGGGTAATTCACCCTCGTCCGTAGTGCCATTCCAGGCGCTCTGAAATGCTGAATGCACGCGCCTCCAGCACGTTCCGCCATAGAAACATTGCCATCCAGAACGACGTGGCACAAGAAGAAACTTCAATTCGATAAAAAATCTACGACATCTGGAACAAGAGACAGTAGACGCATGTCTATATCTTCAAATCTCAATGGTTAACTGCGTCCAAACCTCGAAATCCGGCTGCAACTCGGAAACGCTCTCCCCTAGAGCGATGGTCAGTCGGATCACCGGCGCGAAGAGCAAGGGGCCGAGGACGGCAGAGGGGAAGGCTCGAGGCTGCCGCAATGCGATCACACACGGCATGCGCTCGGCAGACCCATTGATGCTAGTGCCGTCGGATCGCGAGGCCTAAGAGCTGTTCCGCGCGGACCTGACCCAAAGCTTCGGTACCGTCTCCCAAGAACGCGAAGCGATGTTCGAAACCTTCGCGATAAACGCCTGGCGGTGGAATGCTCTCGTCCAACTCGAGGCTGAGATCATCCAGCGGCGAATCGCCGCTGGTATGCAGCTTCATGAATACGTTGCAGTCCATGCGTTCTGTCTGACTCACGGGAACAGAACCAAGGCAACGACTGGAAATACCATATATACCTTTTAAGGGCTAATCACCTTAGCTACTTGAATGTGATTCCATGGGTACACGGAATAGGCCACGAATTTGCCGTTCAAAGAACCCGCCCTAACCCAGACCCCGGGATAGGACCGCCACCTCTTCGGCGATGGGCTGTAAACGCTTGTTTCACCCGCCGATCTTCCGTCCGCTTGGTCGAAGTGTCCACGCCAATCCGACCGAATCAGCCGGCCGTCGCAGAGCGCAAAGTAAGTCCGCCGATGGACCGGTGAGCTAACCAGAAGATCGGAAACCTTTTCGATCCGAGGGGCGCCTGAGCCGAAGACTAGTCTACATACACTTCGGCAGGGATTCGATTCATAGTCCAAATACATCCACCCCTGCTTCATGTAAGTACCTCCTTGAATCAGCATTTCGGGTGCTAGCCATAGCTGTTCACCCTGCCAGCGAGGCGCGCGGATGCGCAGAGTGCGTCCGGCATAGACGAGCTTATAGTCCGGCTTCAATCTCGCGTATGTTGGAGTCGGCGGATCGGTCATGAGTTTCGGAACCCCTAACCACATTCGTGGGGGAAGTGGGGCTTTTCCTGGCCAAATAGTTCCCCCGATCTTGCCAGCAAAATAGGTGCTCGGTTGGCCGTTGATAATGCTCGCGCCGATGTAGAGTCCTAGAGTTTTGCCTCGGCAATAGATCCAGTCGTCGAAGCCGCCTTCCTCCCAACTCGTCAACCCACGAAATCCCTGACCCGAGATATTCGGGGGGCGATTTTCATTCCATGCAAGCCTATAGTTACGCTGCGTCTTGGCAGGGTCGGGCGCCGTAAACAAGCCATAGGCTTTCGCACGCCCCGTCTTCAAATCCCATCGACAGTCATGGGAATAGAGGTACCTACCGGTGTCGTCGATGATAAATGGCACTGCGCCCACGAGTTGGTCACGAGCGGGAACGGCTAGCGGTTTTCCAATTGAATACCAGGTGCTAGGCACTTGGGCGCCGAGTCCGGACATTCTTAAGATCAGCAAAGACCCTCCAGGCATCAACATTTTCCACGTAGTCCATCATCGTGTTACCACGATTCAGCGCAAACGATGATAAGCACGACAAACGCGTGTGGACTATCAGGCTCGATCAACGACTAATCACCGACTTGATCCTGGCGATTCGGTCTTGCTCTTCTGGCCAGTAGGTGTCCCAGTCGGGGAGGGAATCGAGGAGGGCGTGGAGGTCATCGAGCTTGGCTTGAGCCTCAACCATGCGATTTTCGAGGGCGAGCACGGCGGCCTGGGCAGCGAGGAGGACTCGGCAGTTGCTGGTTTTAGCGGATTCGGCAGTTTTAAGGGCAGATTGAGCTGGGACGGGTTCGCTCTTATTTAAGGCGTAGTGAAGGCAGACTTCGCACCAAAGCCGCTGCAGTTGCGACTGCTCGAAATCAGCGTACAAGTTGAGCGGGCGTGCCTCAACTTCCTTGACGATGGCGTCCATCTGGGAGAGATCTCCGACATCATTCCAGTAGGTCAGCCGGGCCATTGCTCTGAATGCCCACATCTTGGCTGGCGCGATCCGATTCGTGATCTGCATCATCGAGTCTCGGTCCCATTCTCGTGGTCGAACGCGGTTAGACCACGCCTTAAGGACCTCGTCGTCCGCAGGAGTGATTGACTCCCATGACTCCATCAACGCCTTGGTGTATTTGAGTTCGTGATCTATTTGGCGACGGCTAGCCCGGGAGAGCTTCTTGAGGGTGATTTCGGCAGCGGCTACCGCCTTTCTACCGGCGGCTACGCCTCGCTCATGGGCGATGATCTGTGCCAATACGAGGTGCCGTGATACCGCCGTAGGAAGAGGTAACCCAATTTGAGAAGGGAGCATCTTTCTAGCAAGATCGGGTCTCGCTAGATAGAGAGTGTAGGCTTGGGCAGCCCGGATTTTGAACTCTTTCGCATAGTGCATTCGGCTCGACGGCCACGACTCGAAATCCTTCAGGCTACTTTCGATTCGAAGTATGATTCCTTCGCGGTCACTCATTTGGCACAGGCTGGTGAGCAAGAGTAAATGCACTCGAATGCGATTGGCGTAATGAGTGTTCTTGCTGAGGGCGCGCTCTGCCAACCCCATGGGCCAGCCTGTAGGTGGAACCTTGCCGAGGACGAGGGAACGGATTTGGTGCAACGCGTTGTCGCCGTCCATTTCGTCTGGGGAAGACTTCATTCGCGTGAACATGGCCCGATCTCCGGAATCCGGGAAGAAGCTGAATAACCCGCTAAAGAGCGACATCAAGCCCAACAGGAATAGCCATCCTCCCAAATCCCTGTCTTCTACCAACCGAGATGCGACGAGGAGAATTGCCGCGACCAGAAGGTTGAGAAAAAACCCTCCGAGAATCACCCGCGCCTGAATGGCAGGCACGTACTCGCCGTCCGGTCGCCAGGTTCTCGGTCGGCTGAAATAGGCTGCCCGCCAAATGATCGAAGCCTGCGGCCGAGGTTGCAATTCGATGTGGATCGGCCAAAGCGTTATGTGGGAGAGCCTCACTCCACTCGCGCGTGCGACGAGCATCTGTCCGAGCAACCTGGGCAGGGCGCACGGCGCCAGCATCACCAGCCAGGAGACATAAAGAAGGCTTGCCAAAGCGGTGACGATTCGGACTCCCGGTGCGAGATCCTCGGAATCGTTGTTAAGCACCAGAGGAAGAAGAGCAAAGACGAGGCCGCCAAGAGCTCCCGAAAATAGGAGGAAGAGCGTCACTGGTGAGGGGATCCACGAAGGCTTGGCGATCTTCCTGATTGGCATTCTCGCTGCGTACTTTAGCAGAGTCTGATGCGCCTGGGTTCAAGCAAAGGAGTTGCTAGCGATCAGTGGCGTTCTGGTCACCCTCTCGGTATTCCCGCGCTAGTTCGGCGTAGTTCTGGGCGGAAACGGGGATATACGCAATTTCCTCAGGAGTCATATCCCGGAGGTACTTCGCGGGGACACCTGCCCAAACCTGACCCTTAGGAATTCGCTTTCCGGGTGGCACGAGGGCGCCGGCGGCGACCCAGGCGCCAGACTCGACGACTGCTCCATCCATGACGATGGCTCGCATCCCAATGAAACACCCATCTTCAAGGACGCAACCGTGAAGCATTGCAGCGTGTCCCACGGTCACATCGTTGCCGATCATCGTCGGGAATTTGACGCGCGTCACATGGACGATCGTGCCGTCTTGAATGTTGGTTCGGTCCCCGATTCGAACGTGATTCACGTCGCCACGAACCACGCACCCGAACCAGATCCCGCTTTCACCCCCGATGTGGACGTCACCAATCACGACGGCTCCCTCAGCAACGAATGCATCTAGGGCGACCGTGGGAAGTATGTTGCGGAAGGGAAGGATGGGCATGGAGGTACTGCGAATGATCGCTGTCTTGAGCAGTGAACTTAGATTGTGATCGGTTTATCCATTTTGGTTCGTTGTGAGGGATAGCCGTTGCCTCGGAGACCATGGGTGGGGCCAACAAGGATTAGGCCAGAACAAACCCAAATCAATACCAACGAATGCTCATAAGCTACGGACCTACCCGGACCCATCCCGAGTGTCCCATAAATCACTGACATGAGATCTCCCGACTTGAATGCGCCAGTCGCCCTAGGAACAATGATAGGTAAGGGACTCCGGCAGTCTCTAGGAGAAACGTGATGAGCATTACCGCTGTACAGTCAAGTGAATCCGAGTCCATTCGCGTATGGAACATGAAGGCCTTCGTCTACGGTGGACCGGGCAAGTATTCCCTTCAAGACAGACCAAAGCCCATTGTTCAAGCGCCGGGGGATGCGGTAATTCGCATGGTCAAAACGACGATCTGCGGAACGGACCTCCATATCCTCAAAGGAGATGTGCCCTCATGCACCCCGGGGCGAATCCTTGGCCATGAAGGGATTGGTATCGTCGACTCGGTGGGCACTGGCGTATCGTCTTTTGTGCCCGGTGACAGGGTCCTTGTTTCCTGTATCAGCTCATGTGGCAAGTGTGAGTATTGTCGTAAAGGGATGTTCTCGCATTGCACAACCGGAGGATGGATCCTCGGCAACACGATCGACGGCACCCAGGCTGAGTACGTGCTGACACCACACGCGGACACAAGCCTGTACCATCTTCCAACCGGATCAGACGAGGACGCCATGGTGATGCTGAGCGACATCCTTCCGACGGGATTCGAGTGCGGTGTTTTGAACGGCAAAGTCGCTCCTGGCTGTACAGTCGCCATCGTCGGATCCGGCCCGATAGGTTTGGCCGCTCTCCTGACGTCTCAACTGTATTCCCCGGCTCAGGTGATCATGATCGACCTAAATTTGCACCGACTTGAGGTGGCAAAACGATTTGGGGCTACCGCGACTGTGGTGAGTTCCGATCCCGACGCCACCCAACAAGTGTTGGCGCTGACCGGTGGAAAGGGAGTCGACACTGCCATCGAAGCGGTGGGAATCCCGGACTCGTTCGAATTCTGTCAGACGATCGTTGCGCCCGGAGGAACAATTGCCAACATTGGCGTCCACGGAAAGAAGGCCGATCTCCACCTGGAGAACCTATGGGATCGAAACGTGAGCATCACGACCCGTCTCGTGGACACCGTGAGTACTCCGACGTTGCTCAACACCGTTCAGTCTGGCAAGATCGATCCGAATCGACTGGTAACCCACCACTTCAAACTCTCAAACATCACCGACGCCTACGACACGTTCGGCAAAGCGGCAGATACTCATGCGCTTAAGGTGATTATCGAGATCGATTAAAATCGCTGACGCGAGTTACTCCTCGGCCGGAGGATCCATGATCTCGATACGGGTGGTCTCCATCATTTCCGTGATGGCGGAGGCCACCTGGCTGGGGTCGACCGCGATCTGAAGTTCCTCGGCCGCTGGATCTCGGCGGTTTCGAAGCGTAGGTGAATCCTTTCTCATTTCTTCAAGCAGCTGAATGATCTTGGCGGTCTTCTGATCTACGAGGAGGTTCACCTGAAGATCGAGGTGGGCGTTTCGCTCGGCGATTCGGCCGAGCCGACTCTGAGTGATGAAGATCAGCGAAGTCATGAGCAACGAAAACACGCTCACGGTGGTTTGCAGCCAACCGAACGGCGGATTGTCCCAGGCATGACCGCCAGTGGCCCGCATCCAAAGGTTGACACCGATCCAAACTAGGATCGCGAGCAACATCGCCCAGGACGTAGCGGGAACCGTGAGCTTGGTTACCAGGCGGTCCACCGCCCGGTGGTGCCGCGACATGGCGCGGTGATCCGCGTCGTGGAGCGCCATCATAGCTTCGACGTTCTGATCCACGACGCCCGTGCCTGTCGTTTTTGGGGTGTCCTCTGGCATGCTTGGCTACGCTCGACGACGGAAGTAAATTCCTGCACTTCCGTATACCAGAATCGCGAAGACCAACACGATTGGGTGCATGACAATAGCTCTGACCGGCCCTCTTCCGGTTGGGTTTCTCGCACCAATTGGCTTCGCTGGAATGAATAGACCCGTCGCCCAAGCGGACGACTGGTCATCGGAAAGGCGCGGAGCTCTTACTTGCGCTTGAAGCGCCGCTTGAACAAGACGACAAATCCTAACCCGAGAGCAGAGCAACTGGCCGGCTCAGGAGTCGGAGAAGGTTGGCCCGTTTCAATCGTCGAAGGATCTCCTTGCCACCGAATGAAGCCGGATAAGTTAACGACATGTCATGGCGTTGGCGTAATGCGCCACACGTCCGTAAATTCAATGACGTTGAGTCAGTGACTTGCAGTGCAAAGTTGCGTAGGGCATCTTCTTAATTGGCCCCAGCGCGGACCAACAGGAGAATTTCAATGAGTAGCATGCTTTCACCGCGGGCCCTAGGCGATCGAGACCACTTCGGCACGCTGACCGACGAGTTTGGGCGCCCTGATCAGAATCCTGTCCTCGAGCCCCCACTGAGTTGGATGCCCCGGGTCGACATTAGCGAGACAGATCGGCAGTTCACTTTCAAGATGGACCTTGCTGGATTCGAACCCGACGACATCGAGGTCGATGTATGCGGTGATGAACTTCTCATTTCTGGAAAGCGTGAGCAGAACCACAACCAACTCGAACATGGGGAACTGATCCGCTCAGAACGCCACTTCGGGACATTCCAGCGGTGCTTTAACCTACATTGCGCCGTCAAGACGAACGAAATAGACGCGAAATTTAAGAACGGAATCCTCACGTTGACGATCCCCAAACTCGAGGGGCAGGACTTCATGAAGATTCCAGTTCACGAGTAAAAACGTTCCTCTGCCGGTGACACATCGCCTTGCGAGCGGTCACCGACCCTAAGTGCGCCCGAACTCGGCGATTCTTTCACCCAAGCCAGCCGGGAAGGGCGCACCTTTTCGCGTTTGGCTGGATAGCCTCCGTCGGGTCAAACCATCTTGCCCTTTATTTGCGGACCTGTTCAGGAATCGCAAGCACCTTTTCATACAAGACGAGCCCGACCCCTCGCAGATCGAACGTGGCTCGCTCTTGGTATCCAATGTGTCGATAGAAGCCGTTCGAATAAGGATTGGCCGCGTAGGCATCGAGGCGAACCGCGGGGCACTCGATGTTCATAGCGAGACCTTCGACACCGTCCATCACGAACCGTCCCAATCCCATACCCTGCAACTCGGGGAGAACTACGAGGTTGAAGACGCCGAGTCCCTTTGCCGAGGGTTCCGCCCAATAGGACCGTTTCCAGAATCCAGGTGGAAATGTCGACACGACGACGGAGGCAACAGGCTCTCCATTTTGAGAAGCCACAAAGATGGTGTTACGACTCAGGTTTACGGGATCACCGAGTCCCAGGCGCTCTTTGATCGATGGCAGTCTCGAAGTTGCCGTCCAATGTCCTAGACCCAGCTTTTGGGTTAAGAAGTCGCTCGATGCCTGCCTCATCTCCTGGATCGCCTTGGCGTGTTCCAATCGGCCGAGTTCGAAGATGAGGCGAGACATGGATCTCCGATTATAGGGCTTCGTTTGCAAGCACGTGGTTGATCGTATCGGATTCCCATTGGCCGTGCTTGGTTTTTGGCAGCGCATCTTTGTCGAACCAAGCAGCTTGGTCGTTGGCGGAGTCTCCAGTGGCGGTGACGTGGTAGTCAAACATCACGTGCCAGCCCCGCCGACCACGAAAGGACTGAATATTGGCTAGCTTAAGGTTCTGGCAGGTTAGCCACGGGAACTCAGACAGGATCTTCTTCGCTCGTTCGTCCGGATGCTCGTAGGGTTCGAGGTCTTCGCCAGGAAGCCACCATCGGTCGTCTTCCTCTCCCCGCTTGGTGAGCAAGATCCGACCCGTGGGGTCCGTCACGACGAGGTTCGAGATAAGTTGTGTGTCTGGCATGTTAGATGTCACTCGTAGTTGCTCCTCTGTTGTTCAGTTTTTCGAGTTCAGATTCGGTCCAGGTCAGGTCGGCGAGGGTCAGGGCCCGCGAGTGTTCCACCATTGCTAAGGCTGGCGCAGAATTCGAGGCCATTTCGAGTTCGGAAATCCGCTGTCTCAAGGATTTGACTCGGATCGCGAGCAGTTCGGGGATTTCTGACTCATCGAGGTCAGATCGGGCGGCAAGGGCGAGGTGAAAGCTCTCAGATGACCGCCCTACTTCTGTCCAGGCGCGCCGCAGAAGTTCCCTATAGTGCTCACGTCCAGCTTGGGTGATCCTGAATTGAGTGCGCTCTGGCCGTTGCCCCTCTCGCTCAACGATCTCGGTCTCCACCAATCCGGCAGCCGCGAGAGTTTTTAGGACGGAGTAGATCGACCCTGTCTCGATCGGGAACCAGTGACGCAGCGCCACGTCGGCCAGTATTCGCTTGATGCGATAGCCGTGAAGTGGCCGCTCGGAAAGGAGCCAAAGGATGATGAGTCGCGTGATCAATTGAGTTGCCGTCCCGAGTTCCATTATAGTCAAGATTGACTAATCAATCAAGAATAATTGTTCAATGCAACGTGCGAGCCATCCGGCGGTGTTGAACCGTCTTCGAAGAGAATCCGATATAGTCGCATTTGATTCCTATGAAACCGCTGCGCCTCCTTTTCGCCCTGTTTGCTTTGGCCGTCTCTATCGTCGGGGCTCATTCCCAGGTGGTCGGGAAGGTGTATCCGGCCACGGTTCCGATCCAGATGCCAGGCGAGCGACCTCTTTCTCCCGATCAGCTTCGCTTAAAGAGCCCATGGAACCTTCCTATGACGGGAAGATGGAAATTCAAACTTACCCATGGAAGTGTCGTAGGTTCAGAGTTCGTTCCGGCAGTGGACACTGAGGCTCTAGGTATCTCCGTCTCGAGTTATGAGACGGCGAATCCTCCCCTGAACGCGTTTGACGGAAAAGAGGGGACGCGGTGGTGTGCGGCAACTGGAGAGTTCCCCCAGTGGATTCGCGTCGATCTCGGTCGGGTTCAAAATCTCTCGGGTTTCGAGGCGAGCTTTGAGCGAGCCGGTCGCTATCAATGCCGATTGGAAGATAGCGTGGATGGGTCTCACTGGAAGCTGGTTGCGAACCAAACGACCCCATCGACTTCTCAGAATGGTTCCTTTCCCTTCGAGCCTCGACAGGCGCGATACGTAAAGCTGACCATCTTAGGCGCCGACCCAGGTAACTGGGCCTCGGTTCGCGAAGTGAGCATCCATCGCAACGAGAATGGCGCGGATACGGTTTGGCGCCCTGAAACCAAGCTCCCCTCGGCAGACAGTCGAGACGAGTTCAAGGATGTCAAGTTCAAAGATAAGACTTGGGACACCGTTTCGGTCCCGTCGAATTGGGAGATGTTGGGCTACTCGATCCCGACTTACAACTCGGTCGATGACACGGTTGGGTTGTATCGCCGATGGGTGACCATCCCCCGGTCATGGGCAGGTAGGCGGACACTTTGGCGATTCGACGGCGCTCTGGATGGTGCGGAAATCTTCGTAAATGGACAAAAGGCCGGCTATCACGAGAGCGGCTACACGGCGTTTGATGTCGACCTGACTGGGCTTGTGAAGCCGGGTGAACAAAACCTGTTTGCGGTCAGGGTTTCGAAGTCGGTTCCGTCATCGGACTGCGAAACGGGAGACTTCCAATGTATGGGAGGCATCTATCGCGAGACGTCCCTGATCTCGGTTCCCGAGACCCACATTCAAGACTTGATCATCCAGACCGATCTGATGAACGGTTACCGTGACGCAAAGCTCAAGGCGAAGGTCAAAGTCGTGGGATCTGCGGGCGCCAAGGTGGGAGTAGTCGGCCAGGTGTATACGATCGACAACCGCCCGGTTGGGCCGAAGTTTTCCGCTCAAGCGAAGCTCGGCAGTGACGGTTCGGCGGTGATTTCGAATGAAGTCAACATCAGTAAGCCAAAATTGTGGTCGGCTGAGAAGCCCAATCTTTACTACGTCGTGGTGAAGCTGACGCCGGGCAGCGGGGTAGCGGAGCGGGTAGAGCAGAGGTTCGGATTTCGCCAGATCGAGATCAAGAATGGCGTGCTGCTTTGGAACGGTCAGCCGATTAAATGTGAGGGGACTTGCCGTCACGACTTCTGGGGCGATAAGGGATTTGCGCTCACCGACAAGGAGTGGAACCAGGACCTGACCCTGATGAAAGCGGCGAACATCAACGCGATTCGCACCTCTCATTACAATCATGCGGCGCGGTTCCTGGAGCTTTGCGAAGAGCGAGGCATGTATATCCTCGACGAGGTTCCGTTTTGTTGGATTAATGAAAAGAACAACGATCCCACGTTTGCTCCGTCGCTGTTGCTGCGCGCAGCCGATACCCTGGGACGCGACAAGAATCGCCCTTGCGTCCTGGCATGGAGCCTCGGGAACGAGAACGGGATTGGAAAAAATTCTCAGACAGTGATCGATTTCGTCCGCGCGGGAGATGCGACTCGGCCGGCTTTCGTCGGGCAGGGTGGTGACTACGGACCCAAAGGGCAAGCCTTCCAGGATATGCACTATCCCAGCCCCGAGGACGTGGACGCTTATGCCAAGAAGACGGGGGACAAACTTCCCGCACTGTTCTCGGAGCAACCCCACATCTTCTATCAGAAGGAGTGGCATGACTATGACCCAGGGGTTGCTGATCTCTGGTCGAAGGCCCTCGGTCGCACCTGGGACAAGATTTGGCCCAACCCGAACATCCTAGGCTCGTTTATCTGGGAATGGCAGAACCAGGGGATTGCCGACAAGAACAAGGATCGAACCCAAGAGTTCTACTACGGCAAAGATCGCTTGCGGCAAGAGAACAACAAGGGAATCGTGACCTCGATGCGAGATCCCAAGGCGGAGTACTGGATCGTCAAGATGACGTATTGTCCGATCCGGTTCGAGTCGCCGAAGCTCTTTTCTCACGCGGCGAACTACACGGTGACGCTTACAAACCGGTACTCCTTCACGGACTTGAAAGAACTTCATTGCAAATGGACGGTTTCCAAGCAACGAACAGTGCTTGGGTCGGGAGTGACTCGAGTTGCGTGTGCTCCGGGCAAAACGGTGGACATGGCCATTCCTTCTGCCGAGGGAGGCGATTTCCTTTACGTTGAGTTCGACCGACCGGATGGAACCAAGGTCGGCGTCTGCGGATTTGACGTCAGGAACCTGCCTCACGATTTCCCACCGGTTCACATTGATACGGTCGAAGGACGGGTGACATCGGACTGGATTGCGGTCACTTCCAAGCTGGGGCTTTTCGAAGTCGACCGGCGAACGGGCGCCATCAAGTGGTCGTATCAGACGCACCCGATTCTCGACGGAGGACCGGTTGTCAATTTGGGAGAAGGCCTCAAGAGCCAGGAGAAAGAGTTCTATCGGGCGGCAACTGCTCCGAAGCTCGACATGACTTTTGCTCGATACGAAGAAGATCAGGTTGCCGGATCGAGAATTGTCACGCAGGGCGATGTGAAGGGTGAGGCGGGGGCTCTCTTGGGAACTTTGGACTGCACTTACACCTTCGTCGACGGGGGTATCAAGGTCGACTGGAAGCTGAACTGGAAGGCGGCGACCACCCATCTGTGGGAAGCTGGACTCAAGTTCAAGGCGAACAGTTCGCTCACTAAGATGGTGTGGAATCGAGACTCATTTTTCACGGAATATCCGAGGGATCATTTGGGTGCGCCGCAAGGCATGGCTCTTGTTGGAAGCGATCTGTTCCGATCCACGAAGCGGTCGCTGTGGTGGATGACACTGTTCGGGGAGGACGATTTCGGCCTGAGGATCGTGCGGTTCTACACCTACCTCAACGCCCGAGTCAGTCCCCAGCCGGGTGGCATGGACCTGTATGTCGGGATCGGGCCAGCCGGTCCACGAGATTTCAGCGGGGCATGGGTTCGGGATTTCGACATCGTGGCCGAGAAGGGCAAGAGTCTTTCAGGCAGGTTCGAATTCCTTCCGGTCCATCCTTAATCGCGGAATACACGACCGGCAACCTGCGTCGAGCCAGACTGCGTAGACTCATGCTAAGCATGTTGAAAGTAGGCGATAGGGTGCCGGATATAAAAGTCGAATTGATCGATGGGGCCGTTTTGAATCTTCGGGAAATTGGGGAGAAGGCGGTCATCTACTTCTTTCCGAAAGCGTTCTCCCCAGTTTGCACGAAGGAGGCTTGCTCGTTCCGAGACGCCGCGCCTAGGTTTGAAGGGGTGCGGGTGATCGGCGTGAGCAGGGATTCGGCCTCTGAACTTGTTCGATTCAGCGACCAATATCACTTGAATCATGCGTTCGTGAGCGATGCGGATGGCGAGCTTCATAGGGAGTTCGGAGCGCTGCTGTTTGGCAAGCTCCCGCGAAGAGCCACGTTCACGATCGACGCCACGGGTGTGATCGAGAAGGTGTATGCGAACGATCTCTCAGCAACCGGACACGCGGAGCAAGCGCTCTAGACTCGGGGGAGATTGGCTGAGCTCTGCCTTCGTATTCGGCATAGACAATAAGTATCGCCAATGGGCTATTGTTGGTAATGGCTTCGTTGGTCCCCTCGATGGAGAGAGGCGTAAAGAACGTGCACGTTCGGGTTTGGGCGTGCTCGATCTTGCTGGCCTCCTTGGTTTGCGTTTCCGCGAGCCATCAAGATCCCGCCGCCGTTCTGTATCCGACCGCGGGTGACATCGAGTTCGCCCATGACCCTACCGCGATCAAGTCGGGCAAGACCTGGTACGTGATAACCACCGGCCGTGCGCCGGGTGGGGGGCTTATGGCGATACGAACCTCCAACGACCTCATTCATTGGAAACTCGCTGGACACGTCTTCGATGACCTACCCAAATGGGTCGTCGAAAAGAGTCCGCGGACGCGAGATCTCTGGGCCCCGGACATCAGCTTCGTGCACGGCGAGTTTCGCGTCTATTACGCCTACTCCCAGTTCGGAAAGAACACGAGTGGCCTTGGTTTGGTGACCAACCAGACGCTTGATGCGAAGAGTCCCAAATACAAATGGGTCGATCAAGGGCTTGTTTTTGAGTCGAAGGCGACGGACGACTTTAACGCGATAGACCCCAACTTCATCCGAGATCGACAGGGCAGGCAGTGGCTCTCCTTTGGCAGCTTCTGGACTGGAATCAAGCTGTTCGAGTTAGACCCTCGAACGGGCAAGCCACTGAAGGCTAGCCCAATCCTGTATTCCATTGCCAGTCGGGCCAAGCGAGACCCGATGGCTAAGCCAGACGCCAAGCTGCCGCCAGACAGCCAGGCGATCGAAGCGCCTTACATCGTTCACCACGGGTCCTACTACTACTTGTTCGTGTCTTGGGATCTCTGCTGTCGCGGAACCAAGAGCACTTACCGGACGGTAGTCGGTCGTTCTCATGGTGTTACGGGGCCGTATTTGGATCGGGACGGGAAGGCGATGAGCGCGGGGGGTGGAACCCAGATTCTGGGTCCAAACTCTCGGTGGGCGGGGGCCGGAGGAGAGTCGGTTCTCCTTCAGCATGGAGCTCCTGATCTGATCTTCTTTCATGCCTACGACAAGGTCACAGGGAGATCGTCACTTCAGATCTCCACGATTTCGTGGCAAGACGATTGGCCAATGGTCGCGGGTTAGTATTCGCGCTTAGAGTCGAGGCGGGACCAGGCTTCGAACGGCTGAGTGGCATTCGGGCAGATGAGATGTTGCGTCGGGATTTGCCGATTCGCCGGGCTCAAAGCAATCTCCTCATAGATCAGCGAGTCGTCAAACCCGGCTTGAGTGGCATCTTGGCGAGTGGCGGCAAAGTAGACAGCGTCCGGCCTCGCCCAATAGATGGCCCCGAGGCACATCGGGCACGGTTCGCAACTGCAGTAGATGGTGCATCCGGTGAGCTGATGTGTGCCGAGAATTTCGCAGGCATCCCGGATGGCCACAATCTCGGCGTGGGCGGT
The DNA here is from genome assembly GCA_903904815.1 of uncultured Armatimonadota bacterium. Taxonomy (GTDB): domain Bacteria; phylum Armatimonadota; class Fimbriimonadia; order Fimbriimonadales; family Fimbriimonadaceae; genus Fimbriimonas. The sequence goes on along the minus strand of CAIVDU010000045.1, from coordinate 12,460 downwards.
CGGGTCGTTCGACGCCGTCACTCGGTTTGTACCCGTGGTGAGGGCCTTGCCGTCCCTCACGATGACCGCCCCGAACGGTCCACCTTGGTGAAGGTTTACGCTTTCGGTTGCGATTTCGATTGCCAAAGCCAAAAAGGGGAGATGGGTGGAAGAGTCGGTCATGGTCTAGGACGTCTAGATGATATCTGGACGGCCCTGTCACAATGGGTGGCGATGCCTGAGTCACTGCTGCGAGTCGTGGCTAACTACCTGATCGCGATTCCTTTGCTTGCGTTTGTGATCTGTTTTTGGCTGAACCCGGGAAGTCGTCGAGACTTTCTCTTGCGTGGCGTGGTGGTCCTGGTTAGTGGGTTCCTTTTGGCGAAAATTGGGGGTGCGCTTATTGACGACCCGAGACCTTTCGTCGCACTGCACCGAAGCCCGCTGATTCCTCACGAAGCGGATAACGGATTCCCATCGGATCACACTCTCCTAGGTGTCTCTCTGGCCTTGCTGATTCTTCCCGTTACGCGTTGGCTGTCACTGGTAGCACTCGTCGCGGCGATTCTCGTCGGTTGTGCGCGAGTGGCCTGCCTAATTCACAGTCCGCTGGATATTGTGGGATCTATCGGGATGGCCGTCATTGCCAATGGGATTGGTCTTGGCGTGGCAACTATTTTCTCGAATCGCAATAAATCGACCGGTTCGAATCTTTCTAGCTCAAAAGTGTCCGAACAGTAGTTTGGTAAAGGAGTTTATTCCGGTAATGTGCGGACATCGTGCAGCGTCGTACATTGCTTCTTCCAGGTCTCATCGCAGTCACTTTCCTAGCTCAGTCTCGGCTCGTCTTAGCAGATTCGAAGACGACCCATCAGGTCTCGACCACTCCTACCTATTTGAACGCGGCGAAGCCGCTCGAGGAGCGAGTGGAGGACTTACTTTCGCGGCTAACGCTTGAAGAGAAGCTCTCGCTCGTTCATGGCGACTCGAAGTTTACGACGGCAGCTATTCCACGTTTGGGAATCCCCCGGCGGTGGATGTCCGATGGCCCTCACGGCGTGAGAGAGGACGTCGGACCCGACACGTGGCAGCCCGCAGGACACACCGACGATTTCTGCACCTACATGCCGGTGAACATCTGCCTGGCCGCGACTTGGAACCCAGACCTCGGCCGAAGCTACGGCGCGACGATCGGACAAGAAGCACGCCAACGCGGGAAGCACATCATGCTCGGACCAGGCGTGAACATCATGCGAACGCCGCTCAACGGTCGGAACTACGAGTATCTCGGGGAAGATCCGTTTCTGAGCGGACAAATGGCGGTTGGCTACATACAAGGCGAGCAGGCTCAAGGGGTTTCGTCCTGCGTGAAGCACTTTGCCTTCAACAATCAAGAGGACCAGCGGGGAACGATCGATGTGCAGGCGGACGATCGGGCCATGCGTGAGATCTATTTCCCGGCATTCAAGGCGGCCGTCCGAGACGGTGGTGCTTGGTCGGTGATGGGTTCCTATAACCAGTTTCGGGGGCAGCATTGCTGCGAGAACGATCTCCTTCTGAACAAGATCCTTAAGGGCGACTGGGGATTCAAGGGGCTGGTGATGTCGGACTGGGGAGGCGTGCACGACACCAAGGAAGCGGTCATGAACGGCCTCGACCTCGAAATGGGGACTAACGGCGAATACGATAACTACTACATGGCGAAGCCGTTCCGCGATGGCCTGAAGAGTGGCGCGTATCCGATGGCAGTCTTGGATGACAAGGCGCGCCGCAATATTCGGGTGATGCTCGCCACCCAGATGCTGAGCGATCGTCCGGTGGGTTCGATCAACACGGTCAACCACCAGTTGACTTCGCGGAAGATTGCCGAGGAGGGGATGGTCCTCCTCAAGAACGACTCCGATTTTCTTCCCTTGAACCTATCCAAGATCAAGACGGTCGCGGTCATCGGAGACAATGCGGTTCGCAAGTTTGCCTATGGCGGACAGAGCGCAGCTCTGAAGGCATTCTACGAGGTGACACCTTTGGAAGGCCTGATGATCCGAATTGGGGCAGCCGCGGACGTCACCTACTCCCCGGGCTTTCGGATGCCACCTCGACGCCGGTTCAGCGCTCCAGACGTCGCCGGTGTACGGCATGAGCTACCGGCGACCGATTCTGGCCCTTCGAGCGATGACTTGGTCAAGCGCGCGGTGGAGGTGGCGAAGTCGGCGGATGTGGTCATCGTCGTCGCCGGACTCAACCACGACCGATTCTTTGATACGGAAGGATCGGATCGCAAGGATCTCAAGTTGCCATTCAACCAGGATGAGCTTATCCGCCAGGTTTCGGCGGCGAATCATAAGACGGTGGTCGTGCTGATGTCGGGTGGCGCGTTGGAAATGGACGCATGGCTCGGGAACGTGCCCGCCGTGCTCCAAGCTTGGTATCCGGGAATGGAAGGCGGCAATGCGATTGCGGAAGCGCTTTTTGGAGACATCAACCCCTCTGGAAAGCTACCTTGCACTTTTCCGAAGCGGCTAGAAGACTCGCCTGCGCATGCTCTCGGAGCCTATCCAGGAAAGGACGGGAAGGAGGAGTACACGGAAGGCTTGCTGGTCGGATATCGGTGGTTCGATACCAAGGCGATTGAGCCTCTATTCCCATTTGGCCACGGTCTGTCTTATACACGATTCAGCTATGGGGCTCCCAAGGTGGTGAGTAGTCCGCCCAGCACGGGAATTGGGGCGGGCAACTTCGTCATTTCGGTTCCGGTTACCAACTCGGGCGACCGGGAAGGGAAGGAAGTCGTTCAATTGTACGTGAAGCCAGGAAAGTCGATGCTGCCTCGGCCAGCCCAAGAACTCAAGGCATTCAATAAGGTGCTGCTGTCGCCTCATCAGACGCAGGAAGTAATGCTGAAACTGGATCCGACTTCGTTCTCTTACTACGATCCTGCTCGTAAGGCGTGGGTAGCGGAGGCGGGTACCTACGAGCTCGGGATCGGGAGTTCGTCGCGAGATATTCGGCAACACATTGCGGTGAAGATTGAGAAGGAGATTGTGGTTCCGGAGGGGTAGTTTCGGTTTACCGTAGGCCTTGGTCTTCTATGATCAGTGGTTGGGGCGTGACGGAACTTCTGGGAATTCGTCTCAGTTCAGCGAGCCGTCTTCGTTTTTACCGGGGGGATGCGGGGTTAGTTGGGTTTTGTCGATGACGACCCAGTCGCTTTTTGCTCGGTCTTTCCAGTTCGCGACTTCGCCGTCTTCGCGGGCTTCGTGGAGCATGTCGAAGTCGAGGTCTGCGACAACGACTCCCTCCTCGTTCAACGGCGTCTCTCTGAGGATTGCCTCTACAGGGAAGGGCTCGACGCTGGGACAGATGATGGCGCTGCTCCCGTAGGTGAACGGGACGGGTTCTCGGCCGAGGCTGCCCACCAGCGAAGCGTGAATCGTGAAGATTTGGTTCTCGACCGCTCTCGAAAGGCAGGCCCACCGGACGCGTTGGTAGCCGCGTTGGGTCTCTGTCCAGGAGGGGACGCACTGGATCAGGGCGCCCGCGTTGCTCAGCGCGCGGGAAGCTTCGGGGAATTCGGAGTCGTAGCAGATGGTGACCCCCAGTCCACGAGGCAGGGTCACGAGGCCTTGGCCAGGAAGGATGTCCCAAGCGTCCTGCTCGTAGACGGTGAGGTTGTTCTTCTCGGCGAGGATGATCTCCTCACCCGGAATGCCGATGGCGCAAACGTTTTTGATGCCTTCTTCGGTCTCGCGGAAATGCGATCCACCGACGATGATCAAACCGCTCGACTTGCTGATCCGCTTGATCCAACCCTCAATGGCATCGGCATATTGAGCTAGATAGATGGCGGAATCCAGTTCACGCACGGTGGGCGCAAGGGGAAGCAGTTCGAGGACATGAAGCTCGGGCAGAACAACCACTTCCGCCCCTTCCGCGTGGGCCTCTTCGACGAGGTCGTAGAAGTGGCCGAAGTAGTCCGAGTCGCCGCGTACAGGTCGAATTTTCCAGGCGACGGAGGCAACTCTCATTTTCATGGCTTCCACTCCAGGAGAGCGGCCGCATTACCTGATTCAGGGTCTTCGAGATAGTTGGGAAGGATCGCTTTGAAATTCATGCCGTAACGCAGAAGAGGGGTAAGTGTTCGGTCGGTCAACTCACCGGATATAACCGATCTTACGTATTCTTCTTGCGATTCGAGACCAGAATTTTGAAAGTCTGGCAATCGGCACGCGGTTCCGAACCGAGTAAGCCCATTCAATCGCACGTACTGAAAGCGGGCACGGTAGAAGCTTCGGCCTATTCCGAGTCGGCGGAAATCGGGATGCACGGTGATATCGAGACCATAAAGGGTTGATCCCGAGGGGTCGTGATTCTTGATGAACGGTCCGCCAACGGTCTGACTCCAGCTCTTGTGGGACTCCCAATTCGATTCATCAATGACGCAGTTGCTACAGGAGGCCACCACCCGGTTTCCGACCTTGGCCACGAACTGACCGTCGGGAAAGACCTCGAGGTGAGCACGCAAATGTTCAGCCTGCCAATGGAGCTCGGAAGGAAAAGGAGGAGGGAAGGCCAGCGCTTGAAGCGCGGCGACCTCTTCCAACGGTTCTTTCATCGGAGCTACTTGGAACCGTACCGTCACAGGGAGATGCCGATCGCGTCGAGAATCCTTTGAAGGTCATCGTCATCGAAAAACTCGACGGTGAGCTTGCCTCCCACGCTCCCAGTAGTCCGATGGATCTTCGTTGGCGCCGACAGTCGCTTGGCGATTTCTTCTTCTAGGGCCCGGATGTTCGGATCGACAACCGGTTTTGGTTTCGGCGTTTCGGCTTGCTCGGTCCGTCCGGCGGTCTTGTTTTGAGTGAGCTTTTCGACCTCGCGAACGCTGAGGCCCTGAGCCAGAATGGTCTCATAAACGGCCAACTGCTTGGCTTGGTTTTCGAAGGCGAGGAGCGCACGGGCATGTCCCTCGGATATCTTTCCTTCTTCAAGTCCTTGTTGGATCGCCTCGGGCAGTCGGATGAGGCGAAGCGTGTTGGCAATCGCGGTTCGGGATTTCCCAACACGATCAGCTACTTGTTCTTGGGTCAGACCAAACTCATCGATCAACTTTCGGTAAGACCGAGCGCACTCCAGGGCGTTCATGTCTTCCCGCTGGACGTTTTCGATGAGGGCTATTTCGAGAGCGCTCTGGTTACCGGCGGATCGAAGAACGATTGGCACCGCTCGCAGGCCAGCGATCTTCGCGGCTCTAAGGCGGCGCTCTCCCGCGATGAGTTCATACTTGCCTTCGGCAAGCGGGCGCACGACGAGTGGCTGGATCAGGCCGTACTGTCGGATAGAGGCGGCAAGTTCGTCAAGGGCCTCCGCGTCGAACACCGTCCGGGGTTGACGGGAATTTGGCAGAATGTCTTCGAGCGACGCCTCGGCTGGCGCAGCATCGTACTGTTCCGCAATTAACTGGGAGAGACCTTTTCCTAGAGCACGACGCATTCAGCTATAACCTCGTCAACAAATTCCAAATAAGCAGTTGCCCCGCGTGACGTGGGGTATCTGCGGACGGCCGCTTCACCAAAGCTTGGAGACTCGCTTAGCCGGACGTTTCGGGGAATCACCACGTTGCTTACTTTAGCTCCAAAATAGTCTTTGACCTCTTCCATCACCTGTTGCGTGAGTCGATTTCTCGCATCAAACATAGTGAGTAGCACCTTGGCGATGTGAATCTTGGGGTTGATTCTGCGCCGCACGACTTCGACCGTCTTGACGAGTTGGCTTAGCCCTTCAAGAGCATAGAACTCACATTGCATCGGTACCAAGACGGCATCGGAAGCGGCGAGGATGTTGATCGTCAGCAGGCCTAGGGAAGGGGGAGCGTCCAGGATGATCCAGTCGTACTGGCCTTCTACGTGAGCCAGGGCGTCTCGGAGGATCATTTCCTTGCCAACGGAATTGAGCAGCAAGGGTTCCGCTCCCGCGAGATCAAGCGTTGATGGGAGGAGATCGAGGTTCTCCGCCACGTTGGCGACCGCCTTCTGGATGATCGTCATGTCATCCGGATTGTTGATCGTATCCGCAAACACTTCGTACAGTGTGAACTCGGCGCTGGCCTTTTCGAAGCCGACTCCGGTCGTTGCGTTTCCCTGCGGATCGCAGTCGATGAGTAACGTTCTTTTTCCGCGAATCGCAAGCCCTGCGGCAAGATTGACTGCTGTTGTGGTCTTTCCGACACCACCCTTCTGATTGACCACTCCCCAAACCGGCACGGCCTATTATGAACAACCGGAGGCGGTCTTGGAGGGCTCTCAGGGCGCCGGAGAGGGGGTTATCGTTTAGTTCTTTTGCAGGAGCTGCAGGATCTTCTGGGGATCGAGGTTTGCCTGAGCGAGCATGGCAATTCCACTCTGCTGGATGATCTGATTCTCGGTGTAACTCGTCATTTCGGCCGCCACATCGGTGTCCTTTATCGAGCTCTGCGAAGCGGCTAGATTCTGGTTTGCGGTGGTCAATACCGAGATGTTCGGTGTGAGCAGGCCGCTCTGGAACGAACCCAGATTGCCGCGCATGGTGCTGACCTGGTCGAGGGCCGCTTGGATGATGCTGATGGCCTGGCCCGCGCCTTGCTGAGTGGTGACGTCAATGTTCGAAAGATTTTGGTTGGCGATGACTCCGGCGCCCAACTGATTGGACTGTGCGTCAGGCATCGCGTAAGAAATTGCCTGACCAGCATCCTGTCCAGTTTGAAAGTGGATCATTCCGGTCGCCAACTGCCCAATCCCAGCGCCAGCCGGCAAGGTGGCGCCATTGTTGCCATTGGCGGACAGCGTGACGATGTTCCCAGTCGAGTCCATTAGTTCGAGGCCGGACTTGGTCGGCCCGAGACCTCCCGTGAAATTGACGGTGGTGGTGGATGGGCCCGTGGGGGTCTGGACCGGAACGGTGACGGTAGCGGTGGCGTCCTTTCCAACGACGGTTGGCGCAGGATTTGTCGTGGTGTCGAGCAGGTGCCCCGAGTCGTACAGATTCACCTGGGAACTGCTTCCGTAGTTGGCCGCCTGGAGCTGGATCGAAACGTTCGCGCCATTCGGCACGGCGGATGCGACGACTCCCGTCGAGTAGCTGGCTTGATTGACTTCGTTGATGACGTCTTGGACCGTCTGGGCGACGCCGTCAGCAGCGAAGCTCATCCCGTTGAGACTAAATGATCCCGCAGGGACGATCGCATTCAAGCCAGTAAACGCTTGGTTTGTCGTGAGGGTCGACTGAGTTGCGGCGCTGGTGAGGCTGAGAGTAACGGTTCCGTTCGCTGGAGCCATTCCGCCGATGGTCGATCCCACGAACATGCCTACGACGTCGTTGGGGTCGGAGATGTTTGCTTTGACACCAGCGGTGCCGTTGAGCAGCTGGACATTTCCCCACTCAGTGTTGTTGGCGATGCTGTCGATGGACTGCAATGCGCTGTTAATCTGAGATTGATTCGCCGCAAGCTGAATAGGAGTGGAGGAGGCGTAGTTTGCCGCAGAGACCGCGATGCTCCGGATCTGTTGGAGAATCGATTGAATCTGGGAGAGGCCTGAATCAGCGGTTTTCGACAGATTGGCGGCGTCTTGGGTGTTGCTGAGGGCCTGACCGACGCCGGATATCTGGAATCCAAACTGCTGACTCCGGACGAGTCCCGAGGGGTCGTCGCCCGCCGAGTTGATCTTCAGACCGGAACTCAGGCGTTGAATGTTCGTATCCAAACTGTCAGTGACATTGGACACGTTCATGAGGGCCGCCATAGCCGCACTATTGGTATTGATTTGAAGACTCAATCGTTTCCTCGCAAAAATCCCGTCTCGATAAAATCGAAAACTGGTCTTTCTCCATATCAAAGAATCGGCAGTGTATGGAAAGACTTTAGATTGCGGACGAGGAATATCTTAATTGAGTCGCTAAAGCCTGCGTTGTAGGTACACGATGTCGTCTTCAGGGTTCTCGTTGTAAGGGGCCGTTTCTTCGAATCCGAGCGACTTATAGAGGTCGAGGGCCGGCCCAAGGCGGCGAAGAGTATCTAACCGAAGGAACTGGTATCCAAAGGCGCGAGCGCGGTCCAGCAGGGTTTCGGTGATCGTTCGACCTAGCCCCGTTCCACGAAATGCCGGGCGAACGTAGAGTCGCTTGAGCTCGGCGAATCCATCACCCAGATCACGGATGGCCCCACACGCGATCGGGACTGCTTCCGAGTAAACGATGAGGAGGGCTCCACCAGGTGGTCCGTACTTGCCTGGCAGCTTCGCCAACTCGTCTTGGAATCCCTGAAAGCAGAGGTCGATTCCAAGCTCCGTCTGATACTCTTCGAAAAGCTCTTTAGCCTGGTCGACTCCGACTTGATTCCCTTCCTGGATCCAAACGTATTCTAGATGCACTTCAGAATTCCCTCTAGGGCTGTGACGGCTTTGCCATGCAGTAAGACTCGCGCTCCGTTCACGGTGACGCCGACCGAGCCTCCGCGTTGTGAGGCTTGGAACCCCAAAACCGACGGCTTGCCAAGCTTTTCGGCCCAGTAAGGTCCGAGGCAGCAGTGGGCGGAGCCGGTGACGGGATCCTCTGGCACGCCGGATTGGGGGGCGAAAAAGCGCGAAACGAAATCGTAGGGAGTGGGTTGGGGTGGCGTTGTGGTGACGATCAATCCTCGGAGTCCGAGAGCTTGGACCTGCCCCATATCCGGTTGCAGCGATCGGATGTCTATCCCGGGAGAGAGAACTACGAACCAGTCCATGCGGTTCCTTCCGGTGAAGCTGGGCGTGCCTAGGAACTCGGGAAGAACAGGCAGGGGTTCTTCCCAAGGGGTTTCGGCGGGAAAGTCGAGGGTCACGTCTTCGCCTTCTTGATGGGCGACGAGAATTCCACTGCGCGTCTGAAATCGAATGCTCGAATGGGTAGGAAATGAACCGATTTCCCAAAGGGTGTGGGCGGCGGCCAGCGTGGCATGACCGCAAAGGTCCACTTCGACGGTGGGAGTGAACCAACGCAGGGAGTAGTCCGCCTCTGGTCCATTCATGGGCGCCACAAACGCGGTCTCCGCGTGGTTCATCTCGTTCGCGACTTTCTGCATCTGCCCGTCGGTCAACTCTCCGCTGTGGAGTAGGGGAAGCACGGCGGCCGGATTGCCTCCAAACGGGGTGTCCGTAAAGGCGTCGACGACGTAGATGCGGTTCGAAGTCATGGCCGGACTCTACCGCAACAGGCTAACGCCCACGGAATCCACAGCTTCGGAGCATGCCGACAAAACAATGGATGCGTTGCCGCTAGATGGCCTCAGGCCAACAAATGAACGAAATCCGGCGGTTCCGCCGTTATGCCAGAGCATCTCGGTTTCGGCTAGACCTCTGGTCCGAGACACGTGCCATCCCATACCCATCTCTTGAATGTCTCGATTGCGGGCCAAGCTCTGTCCGATGCCAGTAGCACAGACCCCTAAGCCAAGGTGAAGTCCGACGCTCTCACTCGGCAGATGGTTGGCCGTGGAACCTATAGCCCAGCCGATCGAGCCTACAAGCCCAGCCGCAGGTCCTCCATAGAAAGAGCCAGCGAGAATTGCGAGGATTGGGGTGTAGAGTGTCGCCGGCTGCCATGCAGCCAGAAGCGAAGTCCCCGCTAGCGTGCCCGCAAATAGCGGGATTGCCCTTCGGATCGGTACCGGGCGCCTTACTCTAGTGCGACTGACCATCGAGTCGGCAAGCATAGGCGCCTCGAGAGGAGTAAGGCAACGTTGAGTGAATTTGATGGCACCGTCTAGATTCGAAGTCAGTCCGCCGGCAGGCGCGAATGCTCCGAATGTCCATGAATCGGCTTCTTGTCCCTTGTCGTTGTGGCCGCGAGGAGTTGACGGCAGGTCCGTGGGCAAGGGTAGTCGAATCTCGGGACATCCCAGGTCGGCAGTCAGCTCCGAAATCAGTTCGGAATAAGGGCGGTTAAAGATCTCTTCCAGGGCAATTCCCAATACGGCGAATCCGAAATTCGAATAGCCATATTGCGACCCGGGCGATCGCAGGACACTGGTCTGGTGGAACGCCCGCAGGGTCCTCTCGCGGGTCCATGTGGCATAGGGTTGAGGGCTGTTCGCATCTTTGTAGAGGGCGAGTGGCAGTCGGGGGAGCCCGGACGTATGAGTGGCGAGTTGGCCGAGGGTGATGAGTCTCCCGGCGAATTTCGCCCCAGGTGACGGCAGATAATCGGCTACGTGATCCTCGAATCCGCACAGTCCGGAGTCGGCTGCCTTGCAGAGGAGAATTGCGGTGAAGAGCTTTGTGATGCTTCCCAACTCAAAGCGAGTTTCAGAACTCGCATTCGCGAACTCCTGTTCGACGCCTTGCCGAGAAACATGGGCGCACGCGATCGCGCAGCCCGAATGAGCCTGCACATATTGTCTGAACGTTGGGTCAGATATCATGGCCGGCTTGGGTGGGTTGGAAGTGCACCGACAGGAGAACTCCCGGTCCCTAAAAACAATGATTTAGGCGACCAGTTCACGAAGGTCGTCTTCGGTGACTTCCTTGCGGGTGTCCGCCATTTTCAGGAAGTTTTCGTAGAGCTCTTCAAACCGTTCGTCGGTAAAGTTGAAACCAATCTCGGCGAGTCGGTGCTTAAGACCATGACGGCCGCTTCTGGCGGTGAGGATGATCTCGCTCTTCTCGGCGCCGACCAACTTCGGATCGATGATCTCATAGGTCGATCGCTCTTTCAACACGCCGTCTTGGTGAATTCCGCTGCTGTGGGCGTAAGCGTTTGCGCCCACCACGGCCTTGTTTCGCTGAACGACCATTCCGGTGAGCCGGCTGACCAATCGTGAGGTCGGGAGAAGCTGGGTGGTGTCGACATTTGTGACGCAGTTGAACTTGTCGCTTCGAATGTAGAGAGCCATGACGACCTCTTCCAATGCCGTGTTGCCCGCCCTCTCACCGATGCCATTCATGGTGACCTCGACTTGTCGGGCGCCGGCGGCGACTCCCGCGAGCGTGTTCGCGGTGGCCATCCCTAGGTCGTTGTGACAGTGACAGGAGAACACCGCCTTATCGCTGTTCGGTACGTTCTCAATGATCGTCTTGATCAAGTGATGGTATTCGTTGGGGTAGGTGTAACCGGTTGTGTCGGGCACATTGATCGTGGTCGCCCCGGCCTTGATCACCTCTTCGACGACTTTGTAGACATAGTCCAGGTCGGCTCTGCCGGAATCTTCCATGAAGTACTCGACATCGTCGGTGTATTTTCGGGCGATTTTGACGGCGGCAACCCCTACTTCGAGGGCTTGCTCACGGGTCATGCGGAGCTTATGTTCGAGGTGATTGTCGCTGACCCCGAGTCCGGTGTGAATGCGCTTTCGCTCGGCGGGCTTTAGGGCTTCGGCTGCAACTTCGATGTCCTTTTCGCGTGCTCGGGTCAGGCCACAAATGGTCACGCCTTTCAACTCGGTTGAGAGCATATGAACGCTCTGAAAGTCTCCTGGCGAACTGATGGGGAAGCCAGCTTCGATGATATCGACGCCAAGAGTTACGAGTTGGCGGCCAATTTCTAGTTTTTCGTCAAGGGAGAGTCGAACACCTGGACTCTGTTCACCATCTCGAAGCGTAGTGTCAAAAACTAAGACGCGGTCTGCCACGTTACACATTATGAATGAGCTGTTCGCGGTTGGCAGTTGGCGGGTTGCGGTTCGAATTTCTGGCGAAATCAAATGAGGACTTTTGCGTGGAGAGAAATGGCCGCAACGCGTCCCGGGTTGCCATTCCCCACATCTCTTTCCTCGGCTTTGGACTCAATTTGGAGTCGCTTTCGCGACGCAGGATGGCTGATTTTCCCCTCCCTTCCCTCCCCATCGCACCGCTTCGCTGATCGAGAGGGCCCTGTTTACAACGCGGGCGTTGTAAACCGGTTCAAGACGGCCCGGAAATGTAGGTAATGACAAGCTGTCCCGGGTTGAAATCTCTGTCGATGCCTCACCAACAGTAGGACCGCACGGAGCGGTCTAACAGTGTGCTACGTTTCGCAACCGCTGCAGTTGGGTAGGGACTCGCTAGCGGGCTTGTACCAAGACCCGTTCCGATTTGTATTGCCGGTCGATTCATTACCCACGATATGACCGCACGGAACGGTCCAATCGTGGGTTACGATACTCAACCGCTAGTAAGTTGATGGAGAGCCAGTCAGGATTCAGTCCGCGTCACTAACCGCTGAGGCCTGGTCCTCGTCGCGGAGATTGCCGGCCCTGACTGTGCTCGTGGGATCGCATACCATCGTGGAGATCCCGCGTGGTTTTAGCCGGCCTTGCGGGATGCTCCGTTTTCGAGACTAGGATGATCCGCGAGCACGAAGGCTCTAGGAGACTCAATGAATACTATAGCCCCTCAAGTGGGAATCGACGTATCTCTCAATGAGCTTGTGGTGTCTCTCGAGCAGCGAACACCTTTTCGGATCGCCAACACCTTGGAAGGCTGTAAACAGCTCGTAG
>CAIVDU010000044.1 GCA_903904815.1 uncultured Armatimonadota bacterium | reverse complement strand
TAGCCCGACTTAGCGGATTCAACCTCAAAAGCTGCGATTTTCACCGCGTAAGTAATTGGAAATCAGGGGGGCAAATCTTCAAAAGTGTTGTAGTGCAGACTCACCCCCTTCCCGGGAGCGTGAAAACGGTGTCAGACTCCCGGGAATATGTTTTTGCGCGCATCAAATCGCAAGAAGGACGGTAAGACCCATACCTACTGGAGCATCGTCGAGAACAAGCGCCTGGCGGACGACCGGGTTGTTCAGCGCCATGTTCTTTACCTCGGGGAGATCAACAGCTCTCAACAGGAGGCGTGGCGAAAGACCATCGAGGTATTTTCTGACGGTCAACCACGGCCACAAACCGTTGCGTTATTTCCTGAAGATCGCGCTCCCGAGGTGGCCGACGAGTCGATTGTCCGCATCCGCCTGGATCAATTGCAGTTGCGACGTCCCCGTCAATTTGGAGCCTGCTGGCTGGCGAGTTTTCTATATTACGAATTGCGCCTGGACTGGTTCTGGTCAGAGCGTTTGCCGGCCAGTCGCAAGGGCACTCGATGGGACCTGGTCTTGCAGACCTTGGTGGTCTACCGGCTTCTGGCTCCTGGGAGTGAGTGGTTCCTGCATCGAGCTTGGTTCGAGTCCAGTGCCATGGCAGATTTGTTGGAAGAAGATTTTGGTCTGGTGGAGATACACAAGCTCTACGAATGCCTGGACCTGCTCACCTGCCACAAGTCAGAGCTTTTGCTTCATCTGAAGCAACGTTGGGTTGATCTCTACAACGCCCAGTTTGAGGTGCTTCTCTACGACCTGACGAGCACCTACTTTGAGAGCAATCCACCGTTTGGAGACGACCAACCCCTGCGTCAGTTTGGCTATAGCCGAGACAAACGGCCGGACTGTGTGCAGGTGGTTCTGGCTTTGGTCGTTACCCCTGAAGGCTTTCCAGTGGCGTACGAACTGCTCAACGGAAACACGTCCGACAAAACGACCTTGCCCGACTTCCTGGCCCGAATCGAGGAACTCTATGGCAAGGCTCAACGGATTTGGGTCATGGACCGGGGAATACCGACCGAGGAGGTCTTGGAGTTCATGCGCCAAAGGAACATCGCCTATCTGGTTGGAACACCGCGTGCGCGGCTCAACGCCTTGGAGAAGAGTTTTCTGGAGCTGGAGTGGGAACAGGTGCGACCAGCCGTCGAAGTCAAACTCTTGGAACAAGATGCTGAGGTTTACGTGCTGGCCTGCAGCCACGACCGCCGACAGAAAGAGCGGGCGATGCGACGACGCAAGCTCAAAGGCCTGCTCAAACGCCTGAAAGCTTTGTCGGCCATGAAGCTCTCGCGCGACGAGTTGCTGATTAAAATCGGAGCGGCAGAACAGGATGCCGGTCGGGCTGCCCGTCGGCTGGTTGAGATTGATCTGCCCAGTGGGGAAAACCCGTTCGGTTATCGAATTAATCGCGAAGCTCTCCGGATTGCCCGCCGCCGCGAAGGTCAATACCTACTACGCACCAACCAGCTCACAGCCGATCCCAAGGCGATCTGGGAACAATACCTTCAGTTGGTCCGAGTCGAGGAAGCCTTCCGCGACCTCAAAGGCGACCTGGCTATTCGTCCCATCTACCACAAACTCGACTCCCGCATCGAAGCTCACATCTTTGTGGCCTTTCTTGCCTACTGTCTACACGCCCATCTCCATCGGCGCTTGCGAGATTTGGCCCCGGGGCTTACGCCCCGCTCCGTCTTCGAGAAACTCGCCACCATCGCCATGGTCGATGTCCACCTTCCCACCACCGACGGGCGTGAGGTCGTCCTCACACGCTTCACTCAACCGGAAAATGACGTGGCAATGATCCTCCAGCGCCTACGCTTGGCTCTTCCAGACCAACCGCCCCCTCGCATCACCGCCGCTCAGGTCAATGACCCCTCTGTAGTGCAGACCTAGCTCTTGCTTTT
>CAIVDU010000043.1 GCA_903904815.1 uncultured Armatimonadota bacterium | reverse complement strand
TCCAGGAGATTCGTGAGAAGCGTGGCCTGGTCTACTCGGTAGGCAGCTACTCCCTCAGTTACGGCGCGGGCGGCGCGTTCACGGTCTACGGTGGCACCAGCCCTGAAAATTGGCCGCTCGTTCAGGAACTCGTGCGAACCGAGTTCGACAAAGTCATCAAGGACGGGATCGGACTGGAGGAACTGGAGCGAACGAAGCGTCACCTGAAAGGCAACATGGTGCTTGCGCTCGAAGGCATGAGCAGCCGAATGATGCGCATGAGCAAGAACGAACTCCATCACGGCCGAGAGATTCCGCTTGAGGAGACGATCGCCAAACTGGATGCCGTTTCTACCGACGACATTCATCGACTCGCAGGAAAGATCCTGCCTGAATCACTGATCAGTACGACCGCAATCGGATCCTTCGAGGCATAAAATGGCCGAGGCCACCATCCCCGCTCAACTTGAATCTCACATTCCCGCCGATGCCAATCAGCAGCTGATTCAGACGCTGATCGCCGCTCCCACTAAGGAAGCCTTGCTCTTTGAGCTGGTCAACGAGTGGGTGCGGCTCACCGGCGCAAGCTCTTGCGACATCCTGTACCGGGAGCCGGGAGATGGCCTTGCTCTTCGGGCAAGCACGATCTTCCCGGAATTGAACAACCGCCTCAAGTTGGGCCGGGGCGTGGGGATATGCGGCATGGTGCTGCTGGAAAACGAGCCGTTCTTCCAATCCGCCGGTGTCCAACAAAACGAGCGCTATGCTCGATATCCAGGTCTTGAAGACCACGAATTCGAGGGGATCGCGGTCATACCCCTCGCAGGCGGTACGACGGCCTCGTTTGGAATCCTGTTGCTGAGGAGCAACCCGAAATGGAAGCTCACCCCGACGGTCAAAAAGCGATTGCTGGAATTGGCGGATACCACCGCGTACGTCTTGCGTGGCTACAACTCGGCATACCAGGCGGGCGCCAACACCAACCGTCTCGGTGCGCTCAGCGAGGTTACGAAGACGATCTCTACGAGTCCGTATCTCGAAGAGATCTTGCAACTGCTGGTTAACCTGACCGCCCAGCAGTTCAACTACAAGGTTTGCACGGTGCGGTTGCTGGATGAAACCCGAGGAGAGCTTGTTCTGCGAGCGACTCAGGCGACGGCCAAAGCGTATCAACGCAAGCGGGCGATTGCGCTCGGGGAATCGATTGCCGGAAGGGCGATCAGCGAGAACCGGCCCATCATCGTGCGCGACGTTCAGTCGGAGGACGACTACATCGGACACGATCTCGCGGTGGAACAGAACTTGCGCAGCATGATCTGTGTGCCGTTGACCCTCCAGGGCCGCCCCATTGGCGTTCTGAGCTGCTACACCAGCGAGACTCGGGAATTCCTGCCTGACGAAATCAAGGCGCTCGAAACGCTGGCAAAGCAAGCTGCCGTGTCCATCGAGCACGCGAAGCTCCAGGTTCGAAACACCCTGATGCAGGAGATGCATCACCGGGTGAAGAACAACCTGCAGCAGATCGCTTCCCTGCTCCGGCTCCAAATGCACCACGGCGGGTACCGAACGCTGACGGAGGCGCTTGAGGACTGTTTGGCCCGAATCCTCGCCATCGCGGCAGTTCACGATTTGCTCAGCCGAGAGGATCTCGACCACGTTGGCGTGGTTTCGATCGCAGAGACGCTCGTCCAGCATCAAACCAGTTCGTTTATTAGCCCGGATAAAAAGATCCGGTTCGAAATCCGCGGCACCGACGTGGGCCTCAACATGACCCAGGCCACTCAGTTGGCGTTGGTCCTGAATGAGCTGATTCAAAACGCGGTTGAGCACGGCTTCCACGACAGCGCGGAGGGGGAGATCCACATCAATGTGGAACAGAACCAGGAAGGCGTGGCGGTTTGGGTTTCGAACAGCGGCGACCCGTTGCCGCCGGACTTCGATCCGTCGATCGCCAGCCATCTTGGGTTGAAGATTGTCGACAACCTGGCGCGCGGCCTGAGCGGTCGGTTCAAGCTGGCCAATATTCTCGGCTGGACGGTCGCTGAGGTCAAGTTCCCCCGTGCGACCGGGGAGTAGGCGGGTCGATTGACGCAACCCCTTCCGGGGGTGGACGATTTTGTGGTGACCTACCCCGGGTAGCCCGCCGGAGCGGGCAACCCGGGTCTAGCAGGCCAAACGCCTCCGGCGTATTCGGAGTGGTTGATCGCGTTGGCCCCATTCCGATGGTAGGGGCCACCGCGACGCCAATTGGTGACGATGATCGATTTCATCAGTCCCTCGGACGAAATGTTCGGGTCGTCTCCCAAACGTCGGAGACGTTATGCCAGCTAGCCTTGGGTTGCGAAGCTACCCGAGGTATCGCGACCATCTTTGGAACCTACCCCCGGTAGGGGGTTGTGACGTTTGGAAATACGATCACCCAACCTCCGCGATGTTGATAATTGGTCCACCTCAAGGGTTGCCCGGCGAACTTCGGGCAACCTATACTTGGTGCAACATGAATAGGCTTTGTCTCGCTCTTTCACTGATGGCCGTTGCCGGGCTCACTCATGCCGACCTGAGGTCCGACCTGGCTGCCGCCCGGCACAAGCTGGAGAAGGCAGTGTTGGCAAAGGACTCCAAGGACGCCGAAGCGATCATGAAAGAGACGATGACGTCGGATTTCAAGTACACCCAGGATGGCAAGGACCAGGATCTGAAAACCTTCATCGACAACTTCACGGCGACCATCGCGATGATGGACAAGATTTCTTCGTCGTCGGTGAAAGTGCTGAGCTTGAAGCAAATGGGAGACTCTGCTTCGGGGAAGTTCGAGCACTCTATGGTTGGAACCATGAAGACGCCGGACAAGAAAATACACAAGATTGACTGGACCGGAGTCTTCACCGAGGGTTACCGAAAGGTTGGCGGCAAGTGGAAAAACTCCACGATGATTGCCGGCCCCCAGAAATTCTTGATGGACGGCAAGCCAGCCAAGATGTAGAGTCAAACGCTCTAGACAAGTATCCTGAAGGGGTGCGCAAGCCGACTCTTAGCCCGAGCAAGATTACGACCTATCTTGCGTGCCCCGTAAAGTATCGCTGGACGTACGTAGACGATCGCGGCAAGTGGTACCTGCGATCCAAGAGCTACTACTCGTTTGGGACCACGCTTCACCGCGTTTTGGAACGATTTCATAACGAGGGCGATTCGGGCGTTTCCACCCAGGCCGAAGTGCTCGCCGCATACGAGGAGAGTTGGATCGATGCGGGTTTCTCTAGTGCAGAAGAGATGGCGGAGGCGTTTGGCGAGGGAAAGCAGATCCTTACACGCCATGTCCAGATGCAAATGGACCGCCCCAAACTCGCGAAAACTCTGTTCTTAGAGAGACAGTTCCGGTGGGACATGGGCGAGTTTGCCCTCATCGGAAGGGTCGATCGCGTCGATGAATACGAAGACGGGACGCTGGAAATCGTCGACTATAAGTCGGGGCGTGAGTCGGTCTCGCAAGAGGAAGTCGCCTCTGACATTGCGATGGGATGCTATCAGCTCCTATTGAAGAGGAAGTTTCCCGATCGGCAAGTCAAGGCTACCATCCTCGCTCTTCGTTCGGGAGAATCCTGCAGCTCCTCTATGACCGACGCAGAGCTGAACGACTTCGAAAGGGATATTCACACGTTGGGTATGGAGATTCTCAACGAAGACTATCCCGATCTCATCCCCGTCTACAAACCTTTATGTGGGCGGTGCGACTTCATTCCGCTGTGCCGAAAGCATCACGAATATCAAGAGCTGTGAACCGCCTTTGAGCCTTACTTCGGACGCTTC
>CAIVDU010000042.1 GCA_903904815.1 uncultured Armatimonadota bacterium | reverse complement strand
GGATGAAGTCTATTGCTGCGTCAACGGAATGCTAGAGGAAAACCATCTCAGAACACTGAGCTACTTAGGTCTACCTGATCTCCTCATCCCAGAAGTCGAGGATAAATGGTTTCGCAATAACAACAACGACCAGGAACGCCTTTTTGACCTCACCTATCCGGAACGAGTCAAGGTCGACCGGGGAGTTATTCGTCGAGAGAGGCCCGGACCCGATATTGGCTACGTTGCTGAATGGCGAAGAGCGGCCATGACTCGCGTTCGGTTGCCGGACGACTGAGAATAACTAAAAGTGATCCTTGACTGGGTGAGGGACATACAGTTCCTCAAGGAAAGTCACGTCTTCGGCCGACAGCTTCACATCCAGGGAGGCCACCGCGTCCTCCAAATGGTGCGGTTTTGAGGCGCCCACGATCGGAGCAGTTACGACTGACTTGGAGAGCACCCAGGCAAGAGCAATCTGGGCGGCGGGGATCGCGTGTTTCGTCGCCAACTCCTGAACGCGATTGGCAGTCGCGCGGTCGGAATCTTGGGTGTAGAGCATCTGACCAAATGCGTCCGTATCAGAGCGCAGCGTCTTTTCACTCACCGGACGCGTCAGCAGGCCACGAGCGAGGGGGCTCCAGGGGATGACTGCGATGCCTTCCGCTTCACAAAGAGGCAGCATCTCGCGCTCTTCCTCACGGTAGACGAGGTTGTACTGCGGCTGCATGCAAACAAACCGGTGCAAACTCTGACGATCTGCCGAGGCCAGCATCTTCATGAACTGCCACGCGTACATGCTGGACCCACCCAAATAGCGGACCTTGCCCGCTCGCACCAAGCTATCCAACGCCTCCACCGTTTCATCGATAGGGGTCTCGTAGTCGAATCGGTGAATCTGATAAAGATCGATATAGTCGGTCTGAAGCCGCCTCAAGGAGGCGTCACAAGCCGAAATAATATGCTTTCGCGAAAGGCCCTTTTCGTTCGGCCCCGGCCCCATGGGATTGAACACTTTGGTCGCAATCACCACGTCCTCACGCCGAGACAACTCTTTTAGAGCGCGTCCCGTGATCTCCTCGGAAACGCCCACCGAATACACGTCGGCGGTGTCGAAGAAATTGATCCCGAGTTCCAAGGCTCGGGCGTAGTACGGACGACTCTCCTCCTCGGTAAGCACCCACTCGCGCCACGACTTATCGCCGTAGGTCATCGTGCCGAGGCAGATGCGAGAGACCTTGAGGCCGGTCCGGCCGAGGTTTGTGTATTCCATGTTATTCGAACTATAGCGCGGGACGGTTCTCGGCAAACTCTTCAAGGAGCGTTGGTTCGTCTTCGGTGCTCTGCCCGAGAATCTCCCACTTCACGGCACTCACCGAGTTATCGAGGCTCAGGTGGGTCACCACCCGCTCCACATCGGCGTCTTGGCGTCCAGCGCTGAACAGGTCCGCAGTCACCTCGATCTTCATGCCGTTGTCGCTGTCCGTGCTTTGAAGAGATCGCAGCGTGAGTCCGTGAGACTGCGCCTCGCTGAGTAGATGAGACCGGATCCGACCTTCGGCTTCGCTGGAGCACACCGCGCTCACCACGTACGCGACCGTCGCGTCCGAATCGCCCGCTGCGGCTGGATCGAAGCGTCGTGCGAGCGGTCGAAGCACCAAGTTGGAAAGCAGGACAAACCCGCAGCCGATTACGGCTGGCAAGTAGAAACCAGAGCCCGCCAAGACTCCCACTCCGGCCGCGCACCACACGGTCGCCGCCGAGTTCAGACCTCGGACGTTCAGGCCGTCTCGAATGATCACGCCGGCGCCCAAAAAGCCGATTCCCGTCACGACCTGAGCCGCCATCGCCAGCGTGTTGGTTGCCGGCGTCGTGAGGGACGCGAGCAGCACAAACATGCCCGCACCCGTCGCAACCAGGGCGTTGGTTCTCACCCCGGCAAGTCGCGACCGACGCTGGCGCTCGACGCCGATCAACGTCCCCAGCACAAACGCGAGGCCGAGTCGGAGGCAGAAGTCGAGCAAGGAAATAGGAGCGTCCGGCATGAAGTCGGTCCATTATGCCAAGTTGGACCACCATCGGGGGTCGATCTGGGCCCAATTCTGAAGGTGATGGGAAGGCCGGGAACCCACGTTCGTCCAAATCTATGTGCAATCCCCGAGAATCGATCGAGATGAACTTGGGCAAGGTGCGAGCATAGAGGAGAGCAAGAAGCCCAGTTTCTTGAGCCAGCTCGGACCGGGCCTCATCACTGGCGCCTCCGATGACGATCCGAGCGGCATCGCCACTTATTCACAAGTCGGAGCGCAATTTGGATACGGGTTGCTCTGGGTCATGCTCTTCAGCTATCCCCTGATGGCGTGCATCCAGATGATCGCCGGGCGCATTGGAAGGGTCACCGGACGGGGCATCGCCGGGAACATGCGCCGTCACTATCCGCGATGGTTAGTGTTCGTCTCGGTCTCCGGAGTCATGATTGCCAACGTGATCAACCTGGGCGCGGACATCGGCGCAATGGGCGCCTCGCTAAAATTACTCGTGGGCGGGCCCGAGATATTGTTCTCGGCGATATTCGCTGTGTTTTCTTTGGTCGTCCAGGTTACGGTTCCTTATCACCGATACGTTCACTTCTTGAAGTGGCTGACACTGGCTCTCTTTGCCTATGTGGCGACGGTTTTCGTGGTGAAGGTTGATTGGGGCGCCGCGCTGAAATCGACCCTCGTGCCGTCGATGTCTCTCAAACCAGCGTTCCTCACTTCGCTGGTGGCCGTGCTCGGAACAACGATCAGTCCCTATCTCTTTTTCTGGCAGGCCTCAGAAGAGGTTGAAGAGATCCAGCTCGCAAAAAAGGACTCTCCGCTCATATATGCGCCCTGGCAGGCTTCTGTCCAGATGCGTCGGATTCAAAACGACACCTTTTCCGGAATGGCGTTTTCGAATTTGGTCGCATTTTTCATCATCCTATCCGTCGCGGCCACGCTTCACGCCAACGGCGTGACAAACATTTCGAAAGCAGAGGATGCGGCCAAAGCCCTTCGGCCAATTGCCGGCAATTTCGCCTTTCTCCTCTTTGCGCTGGGAATCATCGGAACCGGACTGCTTGCCATCCCGGTGCTTGCCGGCTCCGCCGCCTACGCGGTGGGCGAAGGGCTGCATTGGAAGGTAGGGCTTGAACGAAAAGCCGTCAACGCCAAAGGATTCTACGGCGTGATGTCAGCGGCGATTCTCGTTGGATTGGGCCTCAACATGCTCCATATCGACCCCATCAAGGCTCTGTTCTGGTCGGCGGTAGTCAATGGGGTCGCCGCGGGGCCGATCATGATCACGATGATGCTTATGGCCTCCAATAAGAAGGTGATGGGACAGTTCACCCTCGGCCCAAAGATCAAGGTGATGGGATGGATCTCAACTATGGTCATGGTCGCCTGCGCGGCACTCATGTTTGCCTACTGGGGGCAATAGCGTCCCACACACTAACCACTTCACACCTTTGAAACACCGGCGAAGCTCGGCCAGACTCGACAACGCAGGCCCAATCTCGGGCATATTAGAGACATGAGAAGAGACCGTTTTGAGATTCCGCAAAGGCGTGCTTCGGCAGTTCTTTGCGTCACCGTATTGGGAACTGCTTTCGCAATGGCGCAAACTTCTCAGCCCTCCAGCCCCGTCGGCGCAAATGGCGCGATTCAACTTCCGGAAGGACCACCGCCCACCGGATTGCAGCGAGCGGTTCCGCCTCAGAAGGGGGCGATCACCCCGCTTCAGGTTTCTCTCACGGCCCAACAGTTGGACTCCCTGGTACGAGACAAGATTTTGACCATCGACGATGCGGTCGGAATCGCGCTCGCCGCCAATCGTGAGTATGCCTCGGCGGTCTCAGGGCTCAAGCGAGCTCGTGGTATTACGAACCAGGCCAAGTCAAGCCTCGTCCCTCAGGTCGGTCTGAGTGGGGAAATTTCTCAGTACGACCAAAACACGACCATCAATTTCGTCGGCCAATCGATCCTTCAGGTCAACCAGTTCAACCCGGTTTACTCGGCTCAGGTGACCCTGCCCCTCGACCTGCTCGGCTCCATTCACTCGGCCATCAGCCAAGCCCAGTTCAACGAGGTTGCCGCCCGGATCGACGTCAACCGAGCTCGAAATGTACTGGTGTTCGCCGTTCGAAGCGCGTTCTTCCAGGCCCTTCGAAGTCAGGGGGCGTACGCAGTCGCGGTCGAGAACCTGAACAATAACCAGGCCCGGCTCGCCGATGCCACTAAGGGAGTCAACGCGGGTCTGGCGTCGCGATTCGACCTGATCACGGTTCAGCGTGACGTTGCCGACGCCCAGCAGAGCGTGGTCAACGCTCGAGCCCAGGTTACGCTTGCACTAGCCCAACTCAAGAGCGTGATCGGCATCGACATCTCCGTTCCCCTTAAAGTTTCTGATGCGGGCGCGGTCGAAACTCCTCCTGGAATTCAGGCGGTGACGATTGAGCCGCCGAGCCATGAGACCAATGCCCAGTCCGTTCCAACTCCTACGGGAACTCCGACACCTAACGCGCCACAAACAGCTCCTAGTCTGCCGGACACGCACTCGGTAGAGGACCTCACCGTCCTCGGACCGGAATATCAGTCCGTGGTCTCCGAGGCACTTAAGACCCGCCCCGAGATTCTAGAATCCGATGCTCAGATCTCGGCGGCAAAACGCGGTGTTCAGTACGCGAAAAGGAGTCAACTCCCATCGTTCGGACTGCAGCTTCAATACGTCTATCAACCAGATGCCTCGGTCTTCGTTCGTGCGCACGAGGCGGTCGCCACGCTAAGCGTCAACGTCCCGATCTTTGACGGAGGGCTGGGCGCGGCGCGAATCCAGGAGGCGAAAGCGATCGTCTCGGGGGCGCAAACTTCGCGCCGAAGCGCGGTGGACCAAGTGACGCTTGAAGTCCAACAGGCTTACATCGCGATCGCCCAGGCAAGGGACCGAGTTCAGGTCTCAGAAGCCGAAGTTGCTCAGGCCCGTGAGGCATACCGACTCTCGCGAGTTCGCTACACGGCGGGAGTCTCTCAAACGCCGACCGTTTCCCCTCAGCTAGAGTTGAGCAATGCGGAGGTTGCGCTTACGGTCGCCGAAACCAACCGTCTCAACGCGCTTTACGACTACAACGTGGCGCGTTGCCAATTGGACCGCGCGGTGGGCCGTTACTCGTACGGTATGGGCCAAGGATTCTCAAATCCTCCCAGTAGCCGTGTCACCGGGTCAGCCGGGTAGCCGACTCGCCCTCTTCAAGTGACGCTAACCGGGAGGGACGGAACTGATCGCAATCAGGAAGTCGTCCTTCCTGACTCTCCCAACGATCAACCCTTCGAGCCGAAACTCAATCTCCCACTTCAACCCTCGGATTTCAAGTGGAATGCCTGCAACGGTAATTCCCTTGCGTACCAACTTACCGATCACGATGGGAGTTACGACCGCTGAGCCCAGCGGAACATCTTGATCATCCACCACGCGCAGTTCCCAGCCTCCGGAGGCTGGAACCAGATGAAGCGCGTGCCTATCTCCCATCGGCAACGTGTGCAACACCCTATGTTAGCGCGATATTAAGGCAGATTCTTGCAAGATTGCCAGAAACTTTCGTCCTAGCAAAATTAAAGGGGTTGCGGGACCTTCTGCCCAGGCCAAGTTTGCGCAGTCAACCTGGCGGAATTTGATGCGTCCCATCCTTAGTCGCTGGTCCTAAACCAGCGTGTTCATAAAGGAGAACACCTCATGCACAGTTTTAAATCGCGATTCGTCGCCACCACCACAACCGCTATCGCCTTCCTCGGAATCAGTTCGATCGCCTCTGCCGATCCGGGTTATCAGAGCCACGAACGCCATGAGCGCCACGAAATAAGAGCTCTCGAAAACCGACTCACCGATCTTGAAGCAAGGGAGCGGTTCGACATCAACCACAATCGGACCCGAGACGCCGTCCGAACTCACGAGCGCATCGAACAGACCCGACGAGAACTCCGCGAACTGCGGCGAAGCTGATTAGTAGGTTTGCAGTTGCGAAACTAACGGCTTGACATGCGTGGAATCTTTGACAGGAATCTAGGTTCAAATGTGGCGGTTTAACGCCAATTTGGGCCACACTGCACGCGCGTAAAGCCGCTGGTCAAAACGCTCGGCGAGCGCACTCCACATGGTTTGTTCGCGCTAGAAGTCAAGCTGAGGCTCAACGTCACGTCCGTTTCGTAGACCCACTTTAAAAGCCTCCGCGCTTAAGGCGCGAACAGCACGCAAACCGGTTTCGACAAGCTCACCTTCTTGAATCCCCCCTGCAGTTCACCGGTCAGAGGATTGAGCTTCAGGGCAACCAGGTCGTTGCTGTCCTGCCCAGCGACTACCAGCCAATGGCCTGTTGGGTCGATGGCGAAGCCTCTAGGCATTCGTACTCCCACCTTCTCAATTTGCACCAGGCTCAGCAGCCCCTTGGGGCCCACTCGATACACTGCGATGCTGTCGTGGCCGCGGTTGGAAACGTAAAGCCAGCGGTTTGTTGGATCAAGGGCGATCTCAGAGGTCGTGTTGAAGGGATGAGGACCCTCGGGCAAGGTGGAGATTGTTTGAATTCGCGTCAGGCCGCCGGTTTTGGATTGAATGGAGAACACGGAGACCGTGTTGGCCATCTCATTGTTCACATACAGAAGCGGCTTCCGGGGGTGAAAAACTCCATGGCGGGGCCCACTCCCTGGCTCTGAAGTCCCGGCGAGTTCCGGTGCCTCGGTGATTTTGCTCGATGCCGGGTCGAACCGATAGACCTGTACCTTGTCGGTGCCAAGATCGCACGAATAGGCGAATTTCGACTTGGGACCCGTGCTCACCCAGTGCATGTGAGAAGCGTCCTGGCGACTTTTATCGGGTCCCGTTCCCGAATTGTGGATTCTGGTGGCCTCTTCGCCCAATCGTCCGTCGGCCACAATCGGAAAACTTGTCAAGATGCCGCCCGTATAATTGGCCACCAAAAGACTCTTCCCCATGCCATCGACAGACAGAAAGCACGGGGCCCCAACGCCAACACTTTGCGTATTGAGGAGATGCAGCTTGCCTTCTGCGGCAACGTCGAATGCGGTCACCTGGCCGTTATCCAACTCGTTCGCCGCGTACAGACGCTTTCCTCCAGGGCTCAGAGCCAGGTAGCTCGGACTCTCGGTGGTCGCAACGAGCTCCGGAATTGAAAGCTCCCCCGTTCGAGAATCCAGAGTAGCCCAGTAAATCCCGTGGCTTCCCTGTTTTGACGTGTAGGTACCGATGTAGAAGGGAATCTTATGCGCCCCTCCCACGAGCTCGTGGAGTCCGGCAGAATCGGTCAGGGGCGAGGGAATCAGTCCAGAACTCGTCATAAGCACGTTTCCGAGGAGTCCAGCAAACAGCAACTTGGCCGAGGTGGCAATCACAAGGTCCATTAAACCCGTTGTTAAAGGGAATGCCCGCAGTTTGCAGTGCGCAGTTTGCAGCTCGGGTGGCAAAGCTCCCGACCCCGGCGCCGAGTAGTGATCTCGGCCTCGCAAGGTAAGGCATTTCCCGAGAACCGCCAACCGCCAACCGCCAACCCGAATTAATCCATTTTAGCGATCCGCCTCAACGTCGCTTCCATGATCGGGCCGGTCTGGGCACTCACCGTGAACACCAGCGCCTCTCGCAAGATCCGTTGGGCGGGATGACTCATCGAGTTTGCCGCGCCGCTCGACGACGCCACCGCCGCGTGAGCACATCGCATCGCCAGCTCAATCTGCCACGCACGTAGCTTCAACCTCTCGTCCACCGTCTCCTCGCTGACCCGAAGACGAGCCGACTCGGTCTCCGCCTTTAAGAGCTCGAGTTCCGAACTCATTTGATCGTAAGCATCCTGCGCGAAGCACAGCTTTCGCTTTTGAGCATTCGAAAGCAGCACGTCAAGACCAGCCTGAGCGCACCCGATGGCAAAACTCCCTTGCTGAGCGATATTGATCTGGTCGTTGTTTTGGATCCAGCCAACCTCACGCACCAGAGCGACTCGCCCTTCGGCGAGGAAGTAATCACTCAGCGTCACGCTGACCGTCATTGCCGCCGACATCGCGGCCAACTGCATGGGCGCCGACACTTCGACACCCTGCACCGTTCGCAGAGGCACTAAGCCAAACACCGCGCGACCATCGGGCAAGGTGGCCCCGATCATGAATTCTGGAAAAAACGACCACCCGGTGACCCACGGCACGAGTCCGTTCAAAACATAGCCACCTTTGACCGGCTCGGCCCGCATGATCGGTGGACCGGGGCGTCGGAGTTGGCTGAACCCGACGCCGACCAGCTTCTTGCCGTTCGCCATATGGGGAAGGTATTCCTCGTGCAGAGCCTTGTTCTCCGACGAGGCGATCATCCCGACCACGCCCTGATGCTGAGTCTGAAGAAACGCGAGTGCTCCGGAATACCGCGCGATCTCTTCCTGAAAATGCCGCATGCCCGCATCCGAGAAGTTCGGCCCTCCAAACGCGTCCGGCCGTTTGAGGGCCATGAGGTTCCGTTGGCAAAGACCATCCAACGCAGACTTCAGCGCCTCACGATCTACGTCCATGTCTTGGGCGCGAGGGGCCACTTCTTCACGAAGGAACTTTCGGGCTAAATCGAGAATCTCGTCTTCGCGCGGCATCTTCGTATTCTACGTGCCATCCGGCCGAGGAAACGCGGACTTAACCTTCAATCACGATTCGCGTGAAGTCGCCCGCCGAGAACAACTGTTCGATAACCGCACTCATCAACGTGAGTCGGGCGAACCGCACTTC
This sequence comes from uncultured Armatimonadota bacterium, assembly GCA_903904815.1. GTDB lineage: Bacteria > Armatimonadota > Fimbriimonadia > Fimbriimonadales > Fimbriimonadaceae > Fimbriimonas. The sequence goes on along the minus strand of CAIVDU010000042.1, from coordinate 44,728 downwards.
TGGCTGTTCCGCCATCACCATCGTCTCTTCAAAGAAGCGATTGATCGGCCCCGAGAGGTTTTGAATGAGGCGTGTCACTTCCGTTCCATTCTCATCCTCAATCGCACGCTTCAACGGCGTGGCCTGCTCCGAAAGGATCTGCAACAGCGCCAACCCATCGGCCGAATCTAGGTCACCGTTATTAACCGCGTCGAGGGGAGATTCAATCCCAAACTCGATCTTGTTTTTGCGCGCGCTTTCCACGATCTTGATTGGTCTCGTCGCGGTTTGAACGAACCCCACATCGGAAGCCAGCGACTGCATCACGGCCACTCGAAGTTTGACCCTTCGTGGCGAGGTCGCCTCCACCGGAATGGAAGGCAGGATCGCTGCGTCGAGGATGTCGTATCGCACGTCAGGCAGAAGCGCCGAATACCGAGACCGGAAGATCGATTGCAAGGATCGGTGGGCAGACTCCCCGTTCAATTCAATGTCTTGAATACGGTAGCCGTCTAACGCGATATCGAGGAGATCGTCGAAGGAAGGAAGGGCGCCCGGCCAGGCCCACGCTGCCTCGATCAAAGACGTGACGGCGCGACGGAGTCCGTAGGGATCGCTCGAGCCAGTTGGTTCCAGGCCCAGTCCCAAGTATCCGGCAAGCTTATCGAGGGCGTCCGCCATCACCAGCCGCAGCGCAGTGCGCTCGCCACTGCACGTGCCGGGGTCCGTATTCTTCGAAGGATCGTACTGCGTCTCAATCGCCCACGCGACCGCCCCCGCAAACCCTTCTCGGCGCGCATACTCGCCTCCGATGACACCCTGGAGGCTCGAAAGTTCACTTACCAACCCCGAGCTTAGATCGGCCTTGGCGTACATTCCCGCCATCTGGGCGTAGGCTTGCTCATCTTCCTTAGCGCCAGTCTGGGTGGCAATCGCTTCGGCAAGTCGAGCCAGTCGCTCCGAACGCGCTCGGACCGTGCCCAATTTCTCTTGAAAAAGGATCCCGGACGTCTTCTCCAGGAAGTCCTTCATCGAAGACTTCTGATCCTCGTCAAAGAAAAACTTCGCATCGTTGAAGCGCGCATTTAAGACCCATTCGGATCCCTTCCGCACGGTGACGTCCTCACCCGAATTTCGGACGAACACGAACGAATTCGTGATCTTTCCGCTGGAATCGCGAACCGGGAACATCTTCTCGTGCTTGGCCATGGCGGTGACGAGCACCGGCTCCGGAAGAACCATGAACTCTTCCTTAAACTCGCCCCGAATAGACGTCGGCCACTCGGTAAGGAATACGTTCTCCTCGATCAGGGCCTCGGACAGATCTGGCAATCCCACCGCCACTGCCTTTGCCTCCGAAAGGATCTTCTCACGGCGAACATCCGGATCTGGCTCCACGTGGCGAGATCGCAATCCGGCCAACAGCTCCGACTTCGTGGTCGCGGCGAACGGTTCTGGTGAATAGAAGCGGTGTCCCCGACTCTCGGCGCCACTTATGACGCCCTCAATTTCAAACGGAACCACCGCTCCGTCGAGCGTCGCGAGAATCCAACGGATCGGGCGTGCGAACCGCATTCGGCTGCTACCCCATCGCATGGTCTTGTCGAATGTGAGCGATCGAATCGCCAGCGGGAGTGCTTCGGACAGCACCTCGGCGGCCGTTCGACCCGCAATCGTCTTCGCCGCCCAGACATACTGGTCATCCTTTCGCAATGAAGCGGGATCCACCCCATTGGACCGGCAAAAACCTAAGAGTGCATTCGAAGGATTGCCCTCCGCATCAAAGGCCGCCTTGAGGGCCGGACCCCGTACTTCTTTGACTTCATCGGCTTGCCGAACCTGAAGTCCCGAAGCGCTGATGATCAGCCGACGAGGAGTTCCGATCGCGTCGACATTCGAGCCATCACCGAGTTTCGAATCGATAAGGATCTGGGCGACCTTGTCGCGCAGATCCGAATAGGCCTTGCGTACAAAAGACGCCGGCAACTCTTCGCAACCCAGTTCGAGCAGTAACTCCGCCATGAGCCTTTCAGGATACCGTCCTGGCTCCGTCGACGGGTTATAGGATCGACTGTCCGCTTGGAATGTACAACGCTAACGCCGCCGCCCCATGGAGGCCCGCGTCATGTCCAAACGGAGTCAATTCCGCCCCGACCCTTTCCACGTGAGGGGCAAGCCACGGACTCGTGCCTACGCCTCCGGCGATCACGACAACGTCCGGGAAATACAACTCGCGTATCGCCTTGATCGCCCCTTCAAGCGCCTTGACTCCCTCTGCCTGCTGCTCGAGCGTCGGCGAGGAAGTGATCGAGACTCCGCCGAGCAGCTCTTCATACGTGCCGCCATTGGCGGTCGGAAGATCGTTGATGCGAGGATACTCGCCTCTGTGCCCCGCCCAGATCCTGCCACTCTCCACGAAGCCGCACCCCACCCCAGTCCCCAACGCGAGCGTCGCAATCCTCTTGCCGGCAAACTCGGCGAGGCATGCGTGACCCCAAGCGGTGGCGTGGCCATCTCCGTGAACCACGGTTGGCACGCCCAGGGTCACGCTGTTCCAGATCGTTCCCACGTGGTCCGGCATCAGATACTCCTTTGCCGTCCAGACTTCGCCAGTGGCCGGATCGACGATCCCCGCCGTGCTGACGCCAACCCGGGCGATCTGGTGATGGGCGATGCGATCCTTCACCCAAGCCACTCTCTCCGCTCCCGTAGGCGCGAGCGGTTCCCGCTCGACTAATTCTAGGGTCCAATCCTCGTTGAAAACCGCAAACCGCATCCAGGTGCCCCCCAGGTCGACCGCGCCGACCTTTCCACCTGGTCTTGTGGTCGGAAGCATCGCTTTCGTCTGCTTCACTGGATCGTTGATGGCCCCGCCCACCACGACGCCCTTGGCCCCAATACGGAGAGCTGCCTCAACCTCCCACCGCTGGCTGAACCTGCCCTCTGCCAGGACGGGAATCTTCACGGCTGCCACGATCTCCCTCAAGAGATCGAGGTCAGGCCCGCTTGTGAGCGCACGAGCCTCGGTGTATCCGGCGAGGGTTGTGCCGATGATATCGACGCCCAGTTTTTCTGCCTCGATGGCCGACTCTAGCGAGTCGCAATCCGCCATCGTAAGCACCTTTCGCGACTTGACGCGGTCAATAATCGATGCCAGCGTCTGGTTGTGCGGTCTTGCCCGAAGAGTCGCGTCGAAGGCGATGATTTCGCAGCCCAGGTCGATCATCGATTCGGCGTCCTGAATCGTCGGAGTGATGTAAACGTCGCTACCCGGATACTTTCGCTTCAAGAGCCCAATGACGGGAATCTTGGCCTCTGGCTTAATGACCCTTACGTTCTTGATCCCCTCCAAGCGAAGCAGGCGAACTCCTTCTTTCACGCTTGCTCGGGCCATTCGGGCGAGGGTCTCCGGACTATCGACCGGAGACTTTTCACTCGCCTGCACCGACGCGATCAAGGGGCACTGTCGGAGGCGATTTAGGAGGGTCTCAACGGTCATGCCTCAATTATGATTCCCTAGCCGAGTTCCAAACCTAAAACCATCAAACGAGGCAGAAAGCCCCGTACTGGGCTCATCGCCTTCGATTTTGGCGTTGGATCTATGGTGGGAGGCTCAACGTCCCCATAATGGACCTGGTAATGGCGATGATCGACAATGCAAGAAGTTGGGCGAGGAAGCAGCTCACGCCGGTGACGATCGGGCTGATGGGGGCGTTTATCCTCCTATCCGTCCTGTTTTGGTTCACCAGGGGCAAGTACATGGACGACCTCGGGTTCGACACCAATTGGTTATCCAAGCCATGGTCAATCCTGACCTACCCGTTCGCCTATATGGGACTCGGCGACATTGGGAGAATCTTCTCTTCGATCATGGTGCTCTACTGGATGCACATGACCTGCGCGAGTGTAGAACGTACCATCGGGACGCCCAAGTACATCGCTCTCTGGGCCGTCCTCACCATCCTCCCCGCCCTGCTCTTCTGGATGGGAGAAATGATCGTCGGCCAACGAGTTCCCCTTTTCGGCCCGTTCTTCCCCATTGCCGGCATCAGCTACATCTGGGCACGAAACAACAAGACGTTCGTGATGACCATCTGGTTCGTTCCGCTGACCGGCCTTTGGCTCTCCTGGCTGATCATTGGGGGCGTGATCTTTGGTTACGGACTCGGAGCGCCCATGCTCGGGCTGTTCGCTGCGCTGTATCTCATCCCCGCCCACCTGTACGCCGAGAACATGATCCCATTCCTGCCCTATCAGGTCCGGGGTTACCAAAACTATCGCCCCTCGAAGGCTCAGAAACAAAAAGAGGCGAACTACTTCGCTGAAGTGGACAAGCGCAAGCAAGAACGAGAAGAGCGAGAGCGGCTCCGTAAACTGTTCGAAAGCAGCCTAGACGACGACAGCAAGCGCTGAGAGCAATGGATTCTCTGCCTACAGCGGTCAATCCCTCGCCTAAGGATGTGGGCAGTTTGCAGAGAGCAGTTTGCAGTCCGGAGGTTTCAGCCTTACCGACCTTCTTGTTCAAGCCGATGCCTGCGTCCAAGGGATCTGGGACGGGCGAGTCCTAGTTCTTGAGTATGAGGGCGAGGAGTCACACGCTCAACCAGGACAAACTGCCCTGCTTCCGAACTGCAAACTGCTCATCGCAAACTGCCAACTCCCTCAAAAATTGCTCATCGAAACAAGGCGTCGGACCTCTTCCCAAGCACTCTGAAGGTCCGCAATCAGCGGGTTCTGAGATCGAGCTACTGAGATAAGATCAAGATCAATTTCAGTAATCAGGAGATGCTCCTCTCCCACCGGGGCCTCACCGATGACGCGGCCCATTGGATCGATGACCATCGAACCACCGATGAACCCTTTACCACCCTCGAAGCCCGTCAACTGACAGTTCACACAGAAGATTCCGTGTTCCTCGCTGATGGCTCGGAACAGCCGCTTGTAGCGATCGTGATTGTCGATGTCATCTCCCCCAAAACCTCGGGCAGGAGAAGCGGCGGGAACGATCAGGACCTTCGCCCCGTTCACGGCGCACAAGGTCGGCATAATTCCGTGCCACACGTCTTCGCAAACCAAGAGCGCCACTCGCCCAAGCCGCGACGGAAATATCTGAAGGTCCCGACCTCTTGAAACGAACCGATCCTCGTCGAAGACTCCGTAAGTCGGAAGGAAGAACTTCTGATACACGCCTTGAGCCAAGATGCCCTCGGAATGGATCTCCAAGTAGGCGGCACTGTTGTACAGGTTGCCTCCCATGTTTTGGTAGAAGCCGAGGACAATGTCCATTGTCCGCGTAATCTTCCCATCGAGTCTCTGCTCCAGCCGATCGATCAGTGCGTCGATGGTCAGGGATGCTTCCAGCACTCCCCCTTCGAGGAAGTAACCACTGGTGCACGTCTCGGGAAAAGCGAGGAGGTCAACCTGTTCCTCCTGAGCCTGAAGGATAATCTCGGCAATCCGGTCCAGATTTCGATCAACATCTGCCTTGAACGGCGCAAACTGCCCGCAACCCACGCGAAACGGCATTCACTCAGTCTACCGACTGCCTGACGCGGCGACGGGTCAAACGACACGTCCAGCGGCGTATTCTAAATACTCAGGTGTCTGTAAGCGTTCTGAACCTCTGCGCTCTGACGACGTTACAACCGCTTGGACCCCGTGACACGCGCCCTCGACCCGGATCCGCACCCAATTGGCACTTATGCTCTCCACCATCGCATTCCTACTGAGCCTTCAGGCCAAGTCAGTCGAGCTTCCGGGCACGCTCGTCAACACCCACTTGCAAGCGATGACGGTTTCCCAAGCCCTCACGCTCATCTCTAAGGCTTCGAAAGTGGCGCTGAGTGCAGACGACACTCTGAAACACGACATCGTTCTGATTCGCGCTCAAGCGACCCCACTGGCCACACTAGGGAAGCAATTGGCACTTGCGTTGCATTCGGATTGGAGCGCCTCGGGCACAGGGTTCGTGCTCTCGCGATCTGCCGACGGGCTCAAGTCAGAACAGGCCGAGCAGCTTAAGTTTGATTCCGACGCGTTCGTCAGAACCCAGACCCATCTCAAAGCAAGCGACCTGTTGCTGGGAGACTGGGATGCGCAGGCCGCTAAGACCCTAGCGAAAGAGATGCTCGATGCGCAAGCGGATGCCAAAGCAACGCCGGATTCGTTGCGAAAACTGGAAAGTCAGACGCCGGTGATGAGACTCTTCACCCGCATAATGGCGTCCATTCCACCAGAGGACCTCGCCCAAATTCCGCCTTGGGGCCGCATCGTATATACCATCCGACCAAATAAAGCGCAGCGCCCGATGCCTCCGGAGGCGGTGCAGGCACTCATCGCGTTCAAGTCGGATCAGATCGTCTGGGCCGATACAGCCGAGCCGTTTGCCAACCTCAACCTAGGGGCCGGTCTGGCGTCCGCCAGACCCTTTAGAAGCCCGCCCTCCAAGATATTTCTCAGCTTCCACCGAGACGAGGCTCTTCGACTTCAAACCGAGATGCGCCTGGTTGATTCGGTCGGTCTCAACATCACGGTACTGCAAAGTGAACTCTCACCCACCTACGAGCCAGCCCCACTTCCGACGATCCAGGATCCCGATGCACCCGTGTTTCCATTTCCCGCGACAAGTGCGCTGACCCAGACCCTTCACGACACGAAGGACCTCAAACAATCCGGCAAAGAGAGTCTGCTCCGGCCCCTGTTGGCCTCCCCGGAAACTGCCGATCCACTCGCCACCCTACCGGCAGAAGTCATCGATGCGGCATCCCAGACGGCGGCTAGGAACATGGTGGCCGTCATCCCCGACGAGGCTTTTGGGCTCTGCAAATCCCTTCCCCTAGAGAAGCTCACTAAGGCAGAGGTCTGGAAAGCGCTACAAGACTTGAATCTCTTTGGAACCGTTGACGGCGATTGGTTGCGCCTGGAGCCCGAGCGCATGGCGTCAAGTCATGAGGAGCGCCTCGATCGCGGCCAGCTTGCGGCGCTCCTCAATGCCGCTCCGGATGGCCCTGCCCACTTGGAGGCGATTGCCGCCATTGCGGATAGTCCCGGGGGGATCGCTCGAACAGAACTCTTCATGGACGTGCTAAGCGTTTGGTCGCACAGTCTGCACGACCAAGTCGCGTCGATCGACTGGGTCGCGCTCAGAGTGTTTGGGGCACTTACCGAGGCCCAAAGGCAAGTCCTCCAATCGGGCGGCGAAATGAACGTCCTCGAGGCGAGCCCGGAAGCCCAGAGGTCCGTCCGCGAACTGATCGACCGCGGATTGTTTTCGACTCCTAAGACCACGAGGAATTCGGTCTCCTTCCTCGCGCTTCAACCACTGGAGCAAACCAACATGCTTCCCGACGGGATTCCGCCCGACGCAACTCTCGGTGGCGTCTTCGTGGTCAAACCACTTGCGTCCACTCCACCGCCAGCGGGACGGCTCGCCTCCGATGACGACAAACGCATCCCTTTATCCGATGCACTCGGGGTCCTCGCAGCAGGTTCCCCTCTGGAGTACGGTATGTCGTATTCACTTGATCTCAAGGTCCACATCTACCCTTCCCTCTACTCCGGGGGCTTACTTTCGGAGAACTACTACATGGGATTGGCTAAGGCGACAAGAGATCTACCCGCGCCCTATGTTCAAGCGCTTGCTCGCTATCAAAAAGACTAACGCTATTCATACCAGCCCCTCATTGTTAAGCCAAGAACCCTTCAAAATACACAGCAATTGTTTCGTGTAGTAACTTGCTAGTGGCCATCCCAGTAAATATTTAAGATCGGGATATTTCAGCGCAAATATTAGTGCCAGTTTATATCCTTTCCTGCTATTCAGACTCAATATTTCCTCGGTTTCTTGAAAGATTCCGTGTACAAAGAACCGTTAGTTAATTGAACGCTAGGGAGTTACCCTGGCCTTATCAACGGAGAAAGGAAATAAAGATGTTTAAGAAAATTGCAGTCCCAGCTATTCTTGTCGCATGTGCATACTCGGCTCAAGCCGACCTGATCGTAAATGGCAGCTTCGAGAATACGCCGGCTTTGAGCAACGGTTCGTGGGGAACATTCGATTCGATCCAGGGTTGGACGGCTGAGTCCACCGGAACAGAATACAACCCGATTGAAGTGGGACAGGGCGGCGTCTATGGCGTCACAGGATTCGACGGTAACAACATTGCCGAGCTCAATTCTTACGGCCGATCGCGCATCTCCCAAACCATCAGCGGCCTCTCCGCTGGCGAAGAACTCAACATGAGCTTCCTCGCCGGTTATCGACAAGATCCGAACACGAGTCTGCACACCAACTCGATCGAGGTTCTCTGGAACGGAAACGCGGTTCAGACATTCAATCCAACCAGCAGCGTGATGAGCCTTGAGTCGCTCCACCTGACCGCAGTTGCCGGAGACAACAAGCTCAGCTTCCAGTCCGTCGGCGACGAGTCTAGCTACGGCGGAATCATCGACAACGTCAAAATGCAGGCCGTGCCAGAACCGGCTCCCTTTGCCGCCCTTGGCCTCGGATTCGGCTTCCTAGGTCTCGCTCGACGACGACGCGCCTAATAAACCAAGCTGAACAATTAAGGCCCGGCTAGACTCTGTCCAGCCGGGCCTTATTTCTAGATCCCTAACCCCAAATCAGGTCGGGCCGAACGACAATCGTCTCTTCTCGATCCGGTCCAATGCTGACGATAGCCACTGGGGTCTTCGTATAGTCTTCGATGAACTGAAGGTAACGACGCGCCGCAGTTGGAAGCTCATTGAGCGACCGAGCGTCGCACAAATGGTCGTCCCATCCTTCCAGATCTTCGAAGACGGGTTCCACCTTCGCGAAGTCCCAAGGGTTTGCCGGAATCGCCCGGAGCGATTTCCCGTCGGTTCGATACTCGGTAGCGACTTTGAGGGGTCCGACTCCGCTCAGAACGTCCAGTCGGGTGACCACCAGACCACTCAGCGAATTGATCCGGCAAGACTGTCGGAGGCCGACGAGGTCGAGCCATCCGCACCGGCGGCTTCGTCCAGTAACCGTGCCGAACTCATGTCCCTGCTGCCGAATCTGCTCTCCAACTGCGTCGTGAAGCTCGGTGGGAAATGGACCTGAGCCGACTCGAGTCGTGTACGCCTTGCACACGCCGAGAACGCGCTGGAGCGCGAGCGGCCCCACGCCAGTTCCGAGACACGCGCCCCCTGCAACCGGGTGAGACGAAGTGACAAACGGATACGTCCCAGAATCGAGGTCCAAGAATGCTCCCTGGGCGCCTTCGAACAGAACCTTTTGCCCTGCCTCGACCGCGTCCGCTACAAACATCTCGGTGTCCTCGACGTAAGGCCGAATGCGATCAGCATAGGTCGAATACTCTTTGAACAGAGCATCGAATTCAATCGGTTCAGACCCGAACATCATCAAGAGTCGGTTCTTGACCGCAAGCACTTCGTGGAGCCGCTGCTCGAAAATTGTCGGATTGACGAACTCGCCCATTCGGATGCCGATGCGCGCGACCTTGTCCTGGTAGGCCGGACCAATGCCCCGCGAAGTCGTGCCGATCTTGTTTTCGCCTCGGGCCTCTTCTTCGAGCACATCCAGCATCCGGTGGTAGGGGAAGACCACATGAGCCGCGCTTGAAATCTTCAGGGTTCCCAAATCGGGTTTCTGAGCGAGAGTGCGGTCGATCTCTTCAAGAAGTCCCTTTGGGTCCACCACCATGCCGCTGCCGATAATGGCAATGGTATCGGTGTGAAGAATCCCCGCAGGAACGAGTTGAAATTTATAGGTTTTGCCGCCGGTGATGACCGTATGGCCGGCGTTATTACCGCCCGCGAAACGAACGACGAGGTCGGCTTGGCCACCCAAGACGTCGACCAGCTTTCCCTTTGCTTCATCGCCCCACTGGGCGCCCACAATGACTAGTGTTGGCATGCGTTACTCCTCTCGAGCTGGACGCACAAAAAAACCGACGTCCACCTCGCCCATGTCGAGGATCCGCCGGCCACAGAGCCGTTGAGCCTTATCTCAACGTGCCTTATTATACAACGCAGCGGCTCATTCCGGAACCCTTTTGGGACCAATCGATGCCAGTCGCCGAATCACTTTGGCAAGGCAGTGAGCACGCGCGGGCCATCTTCGGTTACTGCGATTGTATGCTCAAAATGAGCTCCAAGTGTGTGGTCGGCAGTGAAGATTGTCCAAGGGTCTCCGGGGGCCTGACGAACACGACCGCTCCCGCCGGTCACCATCGGTTCGACCGCGAACGTCATGCCTGGCTCAAGCCTCACCCCGCGCCCGGGCTGGCCAAAGTTGAGGACGTCGAGGCCTCCCTCGTGAACGGCCGTCCCAACGCCATGTCCACTCAGATCACGAACGATCCCAAGCCGGTTCTTCTCCAAGAAAGTCTGGATGGCGTGCCCAACGTCTCCGAGCGTCGCCCCCGGCACACACTTGCGAATCCCAATCCACATCGCATCTCGGGTCGCCATCAGCAGCTTTCGCGCATTCGGCTTCCCTTCGCCAATCAGGACGCTGACTGTGGAATCCGCGTGCCAACCATCGATATTCCCCACGAGGTCCATCCCGAGAAGGTCGCCTTCTTTCAGCGCTTTCGGCCTCGGAAGCCCGTGAATCACCTCGTCGTTCAGCGAAAGGCACGTGGCAAATTGATAGGGAACTGAGCTGAAGGAGGGCTGATATCCCAGAAGCGAGGGACTGGCGTGATGTCGCTTCAACTCTTCCCGGGCAATGTCCTCAAGCTCCAGAAGGGTCACCCCGACCTTGGCCGCCGCCTTCATACGATCGAGAGCGCTCGCGACGGCGACTCCCGCCGCCGCCATCGCGTCAATTTCCCCAGCAGTTTTCAATCGGATACTCATCGGATATCACTCGCGCCAAAGTGCTTATCGGCTCGATTGAAAGGTACCCGCAGTTTGACGAGGGACCCCGCCCTTCAAGACCACCTGGTCGCGAGCGACAACTCCGCCGCCCGGTGCTCGACTCGCGCCTGGTGTTCGCGCGCCAACCCCCTCGCCTCCTCAAGGCTGACCTCGTCAAGGGAGATCGTTTGCCCCGGCCGCAACTGGCCAAGGCGGTCAAAATCGGCGGAGATGACATAAGCAATTTTGGGATACCCACCGATGGTAGGGCCGTCTGGTCCCAATACGATCGGAGTCCCATCGGGAGTGATTTGAACGGCGCCATAGCCCGCCGGTTCACTGGCCAATTCGACCGAGTGCGGAAATGGCTTCTCATCGAGACGGATTCCGACACGGTTGGATTTCGCTGAGACGGTGAACGATTGTCCCACGAGGCGGGACAAGTCGAACAGGCCAGCCTGTGGTCCGGCGACCACCCTCAGATTTGGTGGTCCCGTTTCGTCGGGTTCATCGATCTTTAACGCGTGACTCCGACCAGTGGTTGGAACAATGGGGAGTTCATCCGACACCATCACTCGAGCGCCCGATTCCAAAAGAGTCCCAAACCGCGTTGAAAAGTAGGCCCGAACGCCCTCAGTCGGAGAACTGATCGAGATTAGGGCATCTGCGGGCGCCGAGAATCGACCTCTCGACCCGACGGTTCTGTCCCCGATTTTCACCTCGCACTTCGCGCCAGTGACTGCGAACTCGGTCGCAACCGCGAAAGAAACTCTGACCTGCGCGAAAGTCAATTCGAGGCAAGGAGAATCGATCGGATTCCCCATGATTGCGTTGGCAATCCGGGCCGCTTCGCTGTCGAACCATCCGCCCGGAGGAACTCCGAATCGACGAAGCCCCGTTCGGGGTGGCCCTTGAACCGTCACCGCTCCGAATGCCTCTAGCAGCTTGAGCTTCAGTTTCCCACCCCGTAGCCAGCCTCAAGCAAGGTGCACTTCACTAACTCGGCAAACTCAAGACAGCCAGGAGTGTCCCCGTGCAAGCAGATCGTGTCGACTTGGGGTGCAAGGCGGAGAACCTGTTCACGTATCTCGTTCACGTCCTCAAGCACCGAGTTAGGCTCGGACCGTGGCGCCAACGTGCCGTCTTCGCGATAGGCCCGGTCGGCAAATCCCTCCCGAAAGAAACGCTGCTTGGAACGAGATGCCACTGCCTCGTGAGTCGTCCCAGCAAGTCCCATGAGCGGAACCCGATAAACCCGGAGCATCATGGCCAGCGAATGGACGCCAATGTGGTGGGAAAGGAAGATGCCCCCGGCCTGGTACCCCTGCTTTCCGGCCTCATCTAGGTCCCAACCCTCGACGAGAGGCACTGCAGTGTCGTTATAGAACGCTCCGTGGGGCTTGATGTAGGCGGGTTTGGCATACTGGGCAAATCGTCGGAGCTGGAGGAAAATGCTGTCCAAGTACTCCTTCTGGTGGTCCTCATCGATCGACCGACGCCCCATGGTTGCCCGGTCCGGATAGCCCGGATGGACGCCGAAGCGAATGCCCTTGGCGCGGCATATATTAATCGTCGAGGCCATCAGAGCTTCATCGCCTGCATGAGCGCCACAGCAGATATTCGCCGACGTCGCAAACTTCAGCAGGGCCCGATCGTCCGGAAAGCCCTCGCCGATATCCACGTTGAGGTCGATCTTACGAATCAGAGCCTCTCACCCCTCATCCTCTTGAATTCTAAGGAATCGATCGGTGTGAACTGCACCCTGTCTCCCGACTTGATGGGGAAATAGCCGTCTGCAACATGGACGATTTCAAGCGGAGTCCTCCCAATCAAGGTCCAACCTCCGGGCCGTAAAAGTGGGTAAATGCCGCACTGAATCCCCGTGATCGCCACCGACCCAGGTTCAATTTGAGTCCGCGGAGCGGGAAGGCGAGGAATGCCGCAAAGCGGCTCGGGGAGTCCAGATAAATAGGGAAATCCCGGACAAAACCCCACTGCGTCACAGCGATAGGTAGCACTCGAGTGGATCCGAATGAACTCATCTGGCGCGACTCCCAACCGGTCGGCCGAAACTAAAAAATCCTCACCCAACTCGTAGCAGACAGGGATGCGGTGGAGGATCTGGTCCTCAGGCTCATAAGAAGTACTCTCGGCATTGAGCGCCGAGTCCCACAAGAAAATGCCAGGGTCTATGTCCAACCCAACCGTGTTATACGACGCGTACGCTTCCACTAGACCATCCAGGCCAAGCCGATTGAGTCGCTCCGCCCACTGCCAGGCCGGTTCCGGCAGGTCCCGAACAATCAATCCGCGGTCTCCAAGTGGTTCAACTCTCATGGCCTGCACTACTTATGATGGCGATCGTACGGGTAGCGTTACACCATGCACGATCCGGTACATGTTCGCATCACTCTCGAAGAAGGGGTTGCGCTCCCTCAGTATCAAACCGCCGGCTCGGCAGGGCTTGATCTCTGCACCATCGAAGATTTCACTCTCAAGCCTCTCGAACGAAAGCTCGTCGGCACCGGAATCCGTATCGCCGTTCCGCAAGGATATGAAGCCCAAGTAAGGCCTCGCTCAGGACTCGCGATCAAGCACGGGATCACATTGGTGAACACGCCAGGCACGATTGATTCAGATTATCGCGGTGAGATCAAGATCATCGTGATCAATTTGGGCAAAAAAGTCGTCTCATTCAACCGAGGCGACCGCATCGCGCAACTCGTGATTTGCCCAGTAATTCACGCACAGTTGCAACAGGTTGTTACACTAGATGACACGGAGAGAGGATTGGGTGGATTCGGAAGCACGGGTGTCTGATGGACCGAAGGTGAGGTTGAGAACTTGAGCGGGTCTAGAACGTTTTACGATGATCCAGAAAGGGATCCAGCAGCGAAGGAGAAGCTCTACCCCGAGCTAGCTCGCGCCAACCTTCTTCGCATGCGGGGCGACTACAAGGGAGCCATCGACCAGTGCCTTTCCATCCTCAAGCGAATGCCCGAGGACTTGGATGCCCATACCCTCATTGGAGACATCTACTCCGAAAGTGGGGACCTCGTCCAAGCCGCACAATGGTATGAGCTCGCCCTGGAGGTCGATTCCAAGTCCAGCGTATTGCGCTCGAAACTGGAGGCAGTCCGCGAGCGAGCGCAGCACAAAGAAATCGCGGAAACGGCCGAACAGCTCGGACTCCCGACCGATGGGCCCCGGATCATGGTTTACGGGTCCTTCGTCGTGATCGTTGTCTTTGTCATTGGCATCGCGGCATACCTTTTGGGTCAGCGGCATCCAGTGGCCAAGAAGTCTCCACTTCATATCTCGGTCGACGCGCCGGGGACTCCTGATAAGCCCAACGCGCCCGCGGGGGCGGATTCTGGTACACCCGTCGACGAAACCGCTAACCCCGACGTAAAGAGTGCAAACACCCTTCTGCCCGAAGAAGACCGGACGCTCACCCTGACGCTCTCGCAGCGAGACCCACTGGGGTCTCACATCATGTCAGTTTCTTCGGATCCCAGGACGAAGCTGCTCACGATTAATTACACCGTTCGGTCGGACGATGACATGAAAAAGATTGGCGCGGAGCTAGCCAGATCCTCCTTCGATCAAGTTCCAGACGCCATCACCATCACCGTGAGAGCAGTTCGAGACGACAAGCTAGTCTATGTGGCCGACGTGTCCCGAGAGAAGCTGAACGAGGCCATTTCCAACAATCAATCACAGGGAGGGACTTCGGACGCCTGGATCGCCTCAGCATTGACTTACGAGTGGACTCCTACTTCGACTCCAATCGCCCCCGCACCCGCTTCTTCTCCCTCATCAGCGACGACCGCCCCCGCCGGTACATCACCCGCCACCTCTACGCCTCCCGCCGGAGGATCGAAGGATTCGGGTGGAAACACAGCCGGGAATTCGTCGACGGGCACATAATCAAGACATGCGACTCACCGTCCAGCTCTATACGTTGCGTGATCAACTCTCGCAAGATCTTGAAGGAACTCTCGACAAGGTCAAGGCCATCGGCCTTGAATATGTGGAACTGGCCGGCGCCTACGACCGCACCGCGGAAGACTGGAAAGCCCTGTTGGATTCGAAGGGGCTGAAAGTAAGTGGAAGCCACGTTTCCCTCGATCAGATTGAGTCCAATCTCGAGGGAGTCATCAAAGACAACCTCACTCTGGGCAACCCGTTTGTCATCGTTCCCTGGGTCGCCAAGGATCGGTTCGCCGGAAAGTGGGATCAGTTCGGAAAAGAGCTGGAGGGCTACGGTCAGAAGATCAAGGACGCCGGCCTTCAACTCGCCTATCACAACCACGACTTCGAATTTGAAGGAGATGGCCTGACCGCCCTCTACGCCTCGTCAAATCCGGAACTCGTAAAGGCCGAGCTCGATCTTGCCTGGATCGCGATTGCTGGTCAAGATCCCGCCGCTTGGATCGAGAAGCTGAGCGGCCGAGTCCCCCTTGTCCACCTCAAGGACTTCGATCCGACCAAGACGCCCCGCTGGACTCCGGCCGGACAAGGAACCATGGACTACTCCGCCATCCTCGCTGCGGCAAAGGCAGCTGGAGTTGAGTTCGGCGGCATCGAGTTGGACGAGTCTCCAATTGATCCGATTGAAGCCGTCAAAGAGAGCTTCCAGTTCCTTTCAAGCCACGGCTTGAAGTAACCGTCACCTGAAATTGGGCCTCACACGCAGGATGCGATTGAGGCCCTAGGGTTCCGCGTCGACGAAGCCAAACTCGCGCAAGGTCGCCTGAACCTTAGACTTGTCGAGAACAATCTCATGGGGCCGCTCAATAACCGGAACCATCCCCATCTTGATACTCGTTGGAGGGACCTTCCGTGAGAAGCCGAACACGCCCAGAATCTGGTCATCGGTGAGTGAACCGTTGAACACCTTCTTGCCGCCCTCGGCAATCTCCGGGAGCTTCGCGAGGTTGCTAATGACTCCCTGCTTGAAGGCCAACATAAACTGCTTTTGTCGAGCCTGCCGGCCAAAATCGCTCTCCGAATCGTGCCGAAATCGCACGTAACCCATCGATTGGTAACCATCGAGGTGCTGAAGTCCGGGTTTCAGATGGATGTGAAGCTCGCCTGCGTTGTCCTCATAGTCCATCGTTTCGGGAACGTCCACATCCAACCCTCCAACAACGTCCACCAGTGACTTGAACGCATCGAAGTTCAACACGACCGATTGGTCGATATGCACTCCCGGCAGGAGGCCTTCGACGGCTCGTTGAGTCAATTGTGCTCGCTGCAACAGTACTGGAACGGGGGAATTCTTCGAAAACGGAGCAATCGAAAAATAGGCGTTCATCTTGTGCTTTTTGAAGCCAGGAAGCGCGTAGCTGGTGTCGCGCGGAATGGAAAGAGCCGAGATAGTGTGATGCTCAAAATCCAATTTGGTCAGCATCATCATGTCGCTTCGAGCGTATTGGCGACTGATGTTGCTGCCATGCAAAAGTGTGCCGCGATAAAATCGGTCCTCGTCGCACCCTAGGAGAAGCAGAACTACGGTTTTCTTGCCACCAAAGGCCTCTTCCGGATGGGGGTTTAGGAACACGCTAGGCCGGAAGGCTTTGTGAAAGATCGTGCTCCGACTTATCCACCCGTACACAGATCCCGCGCCCAGGGCTAGTAGAAGATAAAGGGCATACACGACCGTCTTGAAAAACTGACCGCCTTTGCTTCGCCGGGCCTTAGACAAAATTCACCACACGATTAAAACCCGAAATCATCAAATGCTCTTACGTTGCGACGGAGGTTGCGGTACAACCACCGACTCGAACCACCCATATTATCTCAGCGACCCAACGCCGAAAGCCTAGAGATGGCTGATCGGGCTATCCGAACCGCTGATCGGCACTTCTTGTACGCCGATCACCTTCTATTGTGACTCATCAGACAGTTGCAGACCGGTTCGGTTACACTAGGGTGGTGTTGCGCGTGGAGGGTCTTGGGAAGCGATTTGGCGACCGCTGGCTTTTCCGAGAACTCACATTTGAGGTTTCCCAGGGGCAGAGCCTCGTCGTGTTGGGTCCCAACGGGTCCGGGAAGTCGACACTTTTGAGAACACTGAGCGGGCTGTTGCCTCCCACGGAGGGCAAGGTTCATATCTCCGGCGACCCTCGGCTTTCGCTCGGCGTTTCATCGATCGAGATGGCGCTCTACCCTCAGCTCACCGTCCTTGAGCATCTCGAGTTCGTGGCTAGCCTACGTGACTGCGACCCGCGAAGCGACGAACTGATCGCGAGAATCGGCCTAGAGCATGCCCGAGATCAAGTCACTTCGAAACTCTCAACCGGCATGAAGGCTCGAGTCAAACTTGCGATGTCGATTCAAGCCAATCCCAAGGTCCTGATCCTCGATGAGCCGGGCGCCGCGCTGGACGACAAAGGTCGCGAACTCGTGGCCAGCATTGCCCGGGAACAGATTCAGCGGGGATCGCTCATCCTCGCCACCAACGACCCCAGCGAGAGGAGACTCGCCACCCATGAACTCTTCTTGGCAGCGTGAAATAAAAGCAGTCTTTTTGAAGGAGCTGAATTCCGAACTCCGAACCAAGAGCGGCCTGATCACCGCCAGCCTTTTCAGCGTCGTGACCGTCGTGGCACTCGCCTATGCCGCTTACAACACTTCCCTCAGCGGGACGATTGCTGCTGGACTGATCTGGGTCTCTATCCTCTTTGCCACGATTGTCTCGATTCCGCGAATCTTCCTGATCGAAGAAGAGTTGGGCACGATGGACATCTTGAGGCTCACGGCTCGGCCGCACTCGATCTTCTGGGGGAAGTCCCTGTTCTCCCTGGCCCAGTCAATCGTGACCGCGTTCCTGTTGGCGGGGATGTTCGTCGCCTTCGTCGGACAGAGGATTTACGATCCCACCCTATTTCTTGTCAGTATTTTTGGGGGCTCGGTCTGCCTATCCAGCGCGGTAACCTTATGTGGTTCGCTCGTGGCGCAAGCTGCAAACCGGTCGGCTCTGGCCGCCGCAATTGCAGTTCCACTCCTTCTCCCAGTGGTAACAATGGCGGTTGGAGCAACGAGAGGCTCTCTGGGGGCAGGGTTCCACCAGCAAGCCGTGAACTGCGCATTGGGATTGATTGCTTACGCTATAGCAAGTCAAGCCATCGGCCCCGGACTATTCGCGTTGGTTTGGAAAAGTTGAAAAATCTACTTCGCCCGCTTTTCTTCGTCGCCTTCTCGATCGTGACTGTGTGGACGTATATCGTCCCCGATGCGAAGGGGTTTCAGTACCCCGCGATGGCGCGAATCTTCTTCTGGCACTTTCCTTGCTCAATCCTTCTGCTCGCGTTCATGTTCACCGGAATCTACTTCTCATTCCGGGTGTTCAAGAGAGTCGATCGGGGCTTTACTTCCGTAGAGTCTGCGATCGAAAAAATGCAGTGGGATTCCCGTGCTGAAGCAGCCATGGAGCTAGGATTCATATGGGCGATCCTCACCATGGTGACCGGCATCCTCTTTTCATTGGTGCAGTGGGGTGCGTGGTGGCAATGGGATCCACGCCAGACCTCGTTTCTCATCGCGCTTCTGATCTACGGAGGCTACTTTGCGCTGAGAAACTCCTTCCCCGACCCTGAGAAGAGAGCTCACTTCTCCGGCGCCTACTGTCTGGCCTCCGCACTCCCCATCTTCTTTCTCGTGCTGGTGTATCCGAGGTTGCCTCAAGTACAGGCGGTCTCGTTCCATCCTACGAACACGATCATGCAAGGCCAGCTCAAGGGCCAATACGGTTACGTCACGATCACGATGCTCGTGCTGATGTCGATTCTCAGCGTATGGCTCTATCGCCTTCGCACGAGAGTCGTCCTGCACGAGATCGCCCTGGATTACAAAAATGGAAACTTGGAAATTTCTGGCCGCAGTGCCACCCCTTCTGGTGTGGTTCGCCCTGTCTCTGTACCTGACGAGAACGAATCGGCGACTGAACGCAATTGACAAGCGCATTAGCGAACTCAAATAACTTTGTTCCCCGGGCCGGTATGGGCTTGTTCGGGCGGATGTCACGTCCCACCCGAACCTGCCTCTTGATTCATTCCACTTGAGTTCTCCCACTCTCTAAGCACGCCCAATGACCAGCTTCGGCCCGGTGGCCCCCTACTACGATGAGTTGATGAAGCAGGTCCCCTACCGCATGTGGGTGGGCTACTACATGCTGCTCCTTTCCCAGCAGGACGTACATCCAAAGCGTATTCTCGATGTTTGTTGCGGCACCGGCACGATGTGCGAAATGCTCGACCGAGAAGGTATGAGCATGTCCGGACTTGATTTGGCGCCTGGCATGATCGACGTTGCCCGTCAAAAGGCCCGGAAGAAGAAGTTCGACATTCGCTACGAAGTGATGGACGCGTGCTCGTTCGAAATGAACGACACTTACGACGCGGCGTTCTCCTTCTTCGATAGCTTAAACAACATTCTCGAACCAGCCGGTCTTGAGATGGCTTTCGAACGCGTCTATGCCCATCTTCGACCTGGCGGATCGTGGATCTTCGACTTGAACACCGCCTACGCCTTCGAAGCCCAACTCTTCGATCAGCAGGATCTCCGCCAAAACGTCAAGCTGCGCTACAAGTGGCAAGGCGAGTGGGACCCAGAACAAAGGATCATCACCGTGAACATGAAGTTCTGGATGGGTGGAGAGGAGTTCGACGAGATCCACCGTCAACGCGCTCATGACGTGGAAGAAGTCTATGCCATGTTAGAGCGGGTTGGCTTCACCAAGATCCGAGCGTATCACAGCTACACACTTAACCCGCCTCGGTACCGCAGCGACCGCATTCACTTCACCGCCATAAGACCTCCGGAATAACCACGCCGAAGTCTCATAAGGTCCCGGCTCCGTAGGCGGAGAACGATTTGTGTCTCCGCAGTCCGCCTACCAACCTGTAACCGGGCCACCGCGGCCAGAGGTTGAACGTTGCGGATGGAGATGGGCTGCAGAGTGCCAACATCTGGACTGGCCTTGACTCCGAAGGGGTCAAAGATGGAAGCGCGGGGTCGAAAACCCCGGGGATAGACCGGCGGAATGCCTTCCGACCCCCGAATAGTGGTCGCAGAGCGGGAGGAGATTTACCGAACTGGACGTAATCAATGTCTCTCTGCGAACTACAGGCTGCCGCCCAAATCTAGAAGCTCTCCGCAAAGTAGGGGAGAGCGGAACTCTGCCTCGAGCCTCTAACTAGATCTACGTTAGCCATTTGCGACTCGACGCTCGGACCCTTGCGGTTCTGCCCGCAACGAATGATCCCTAGACGCTTGGTAACATCTGTAAATGCCTCAGGTCTCCGAGATCACCGTCTACCCCATCAAGTCACTGTCGGGAATCTCGCTGTCGCAGGCGATGGTGCAGCCGAGGGGGCTTCAGTTCGATCGCCGGTGGATGCTCGTAGAGGCTGACGGTTCGTTTATCACCCAGCGAGACGATCCAAGCCTTGTTCGATTCAAAGTATCTCTTACAGAACAGGGCTTGGAAGTCTCCGCCCCCGACTTTTTGCCATGCCCAATCCCCTTCCAAGGCGAGGGCCGAGACATGCATGTTCGCGTCTGGAACAGCGAACTCCCCGCTACCATGGTCAGCGATCACGTCGACGCATGGTTCAGTGCAGCGTTGGGCCGTCAGTGCCACCTCGTCGCCATGCCAGAGGACGCCAGCAGAACGATCAATCCAGCATTCGGTGACAGTCCAGTGAGCTTCGCCGACGCGATGCCCATCCTTGTCCTCTCGGAAGCATCCCTTCAGGATCTGAACGAACGCCTCGAACAACCGGTGCCCGCGAATCGGTTCCGCGCGAACATCCTCGTCCGAGGTTTAAAGGCTTTCGAAGAGGAGTCCATCACCCAAATAGCCGTCGGTAACCTCGTACTGCAGCCGACTAAGCGGTGTGGCCGATGTCTTGTCACCTGCACCGATCAAACCACTGGCGAGCGCGGCACGGAACCGCTAAGGACTCTTGCGAAATACCGCACCTTCAACAACAATGCCTGCATGGGCATGTACTTCTTCGCCACATCCACTGGCAGTCTGAATGTCGGCGATCAGTTGATCATTAGCAATTAGGGCGCCGGGATTCGTCTGACCGGGAAATGAAGAGGTCTAGCTCACTACGAGCGACTCCCCTTCCCGTACCCGAACCTCGGGTTCGAACGTGACGGTGGCGCCGTCGCCTGAGCTGGCAAAAGTCGCCTTCACCAGCCTCCCCTTAACTTGGACCTTCGTTGCGCCTGGCAAAGGTAGATCCAAGGTTTTTACGGCCAAATGGCCGTGACTGATGGTCAGCTTGGCCACCGATCCTCTCAGATCCAAAGTTCCCCATCCATGGGTCGTCACGAATGGCGAACGGAAAGGTCCGGGAAGCTTCGGAGCGAAGGCGAGGTGTCCTCGGGGACCGTGCCAGCGGAAGCCGCACATCGTGAGAAACGCGCCGTAGCTCGCCATGGATCGCGAGTAGTGGTCGGAGCACTCAATCTCGTTGTACGGATTTCGGCGGTCAGCGCCATAACGTTCGTGCACTGTCTTCACCACCGAAAGGCCCTCCGTAACAAGGCCCTCCGCAATCATATGGGCTGCCGCCTGATACTCGAAACCATTCATGCACTCGTTGAAGTAGCCGACGAACACGCTCTCACGCCCCTTGCCCTGGCATTCGATCGCGCCGCCCTTCGGGAAAGTCGACATGATCAGTCCCGCTTCTCCCGGCATCGCGTACCATCGCCCACCCCGGAGCACGGCCTGCATCTGATTTCGATACCCACCCGCATCCGGCGCGAAATTGTATTTGAAAAGCGCTTTTAGCGCACCCCTTACCTGCGTTCGCGGCAGCACCGGATCGAGGCCCACCTGATGGAGAAGGCTGTCTCCAAACACCTGATCGATGTGGCACCCGGGACCTGTTCCAATCGACTCAGGATGACCAGGATCCCGCTTCATCACGAACAGCTCACCGTCATACAATTGCTCCATCACGCTGCGCGAGCCCTTATCGACCATCGCCTCTAACTCGGCGGCGAACTCGAAGTCATGAAGGTCCTTGGCCATCTCAGACCCACATCGCAAGGCGGCCAAATACATCGAGCTGATCCAGCTAATCTTTCCGGCCCAGGCGTCGTCCAGCGTGTTGTACTGCCAAGTGTCCAAAATTCCATCGCCATCGGAATCCTCCTTCATCAATCGACGGATCGAATTCTTGACCTTCGGCCAAATGCGGCGCAACCATTCGCTATCCGGTGACATCGTGTGCTCTCGAAAGGTCCGGATGATTGTCCCAGCCTGCCCGTCGTGAGCCATTCTGTGATCGTATTCGGCTCGGTAGTACAGCGTTCCGTCTGGCTGATAAGCGATCCCGTAGTCCGTGTGCTCTCTCGTATGCCGCTCAAGATCAGGGAAGAGGCGAGCCGCCGCTTGCGCGTAGTTCCAAACGTGTTGGCAGGTCCCAGCGCAGCAATAGACGCCTTCCCAGGCATAAAATCGGTCGTTGTCGAACCGATACGCGGTTGCCGTGGCCAGGCAGTCGACGGGGATCAGAGTTCGCGCCAAGAACCAGTGGGGGAGCGACGAGTCGTACCAAGTCTTGGCAAACTCCAGCGTCTTCGCCACTAGGTGTCCAGAGCGCTTGGCAAAGTCCATAGCGACGTCCCTTGCCGAGTGGTAGCGACTGGCATAATGCCGCTTCAACTTGGGAAAGTCCACCAACCCTCCAAGCATCGATTCTGCGTCCGTAAGGTTCGGGAAATACCAAGAGAGGAAGAAGGTGATTGTCCGGCTTTGGCCGGGCGCCAACATAAATTTGACGCCAAGCGTCTCATCCTCAACCAAGCCCGGTTCGAGGACTCCAAGACACATGGAACCGAAATCGGCCAACTGTTCGACCGCGATGGTCTCCTGAAGCGGTTGATCGGAGAACACGATCTCATCCAACGTGATGTGTCCCCATCCACCCCGGAACGCATCGACGATCTCTAGATGGGCCGCCTTGCCTTCGAACTCGGTCACGTCAAAGTGGGCTGATCGTAGCGGGCTCGCGTCTCGTCCCGTCTCCGAGCGTACGACCTTTCCATCGATGATCAGGTTGAGACACTCTTGGCCAGGATGATTCCCCCCGCCGATGTAGAAATTGATAAACCGCCGCGTCACCGTGAAGGTCGGGCTGGTCAGCTTCCCGACATACGAGTCCGCGGTGCCAGAGTCTTGACCCTGTCGCGATTCGTGCGAATTTACGAACGCTTTGCCGTGCGGCTTGGTGGGCTTCTGGCGGTCCGGAAGTTCGTCGTAGCGGAAAGGGCGTGTCCCAAAAGCGTCGCCCTCCACCGTCCAAGGTGAGTACGAATCCCCCTCAAAGTCGGCAAAGAGAAGATCGGGACGGCCACTCGGGGCCATTTCTGGCTTTGGCTCGGCAAAATACTCAAGGACGGTGACTCCATGCTCGGTACCAGCCTCTTGGCGCTTCACCATCCGATGTCCCTGGCCCAAGAAGTCCCCTACCGGGTTCGTCAGCCACCCAGACAACTGCCCGCTAACCGGTTCGCTCGACGTATTCGCGATCGTGTACCGCATCACCGTAAGCGGCAAACTAGAATTATCCGTTTCTAAGGGAATGAACGGCGAGAAGGCCTCAAGCTCAATCGAAAGCTGAGGATGCTTGTACCGGACGACTCCCAGCGGATACCGAGTCTCGAATTCAGTTTCGAGCCCAGTGCCTCCCCCCAGGTCGAAGGAGTCCTGCCCGATTTGAACCCGAAATCCCTGCGAGATCGGCGACTCTACTTCCATCGGATGGGAGTAATTCGGTCCCCCTCCGTTGCCGCCGCCTTTCTGGTGAAACACGTCCCAATGCCACAAACGCCCATCTCCAGACAGGTACACCTGACCGCAACACAGGCCGCCGACCGGCATGCCAATAAATCGCAGGCTACTGCCTCGCGCGACTTCCGGCGCACGTCGCTCCGTGAGACTCTTTATCCACTTTGCATCGAAGCCCTTGTTCTCAGGTACGAGCGCGACTTGGCCTACCCCGCCGAAATGGGTCGAAAGAAACTCCCTCACCGAAGGGGAGAAACTCAGGGACAAGGCGACGCTACCGGCGTGAGACATCAGCATCCGCCGAGAAATTGGTTCCACGGTTTCATTATCGCCCGAGTGCCACAGCTAAGCAGCCGAGGAAAGGAATACGGAAACGAAGCGACGCCTCCGTGAATCCACGGAGACGTCGCTCGATCTCAGAATTGTCTCAAGGGAGACTTAGATGACGCCGCTTTCGCGAAGCGTCTTGTAGTGACACTCCTTGAATTTCTTGCCACTTCCGCATGGGCACAGATCGTTTCGCCCGACCCGTGACCAATCCACTGCGTCAAGATTTTTAACCGTAGCCACCGCCGTTGCGCCAGCCGCAACCGTGTTGACGCCATCCTGCTCGATCAGTTCAGGAGACAAGCCGTCCAAGGCTGGCGTGGACAGGTTCTCAATACCAAGTTGGTCCTCAAGAGCCTCGAGTTGAGCTCGGCTCTGAACGCGAACCATGAACAGGGTTCGGCTTGCCGAGTCGCGAATCGTCTTGAGCGTATTCTGGAAAGTATCGTACGTCTCTCGCTTGTAAGCGACGAGAGGATCGACCTGTCCATAACCGCGAAGTCCAATTCCCTCTCGGATGTATTCAACCGTCTGCAGATGCTCCATCCACTTGTCGTTGATGGCTTTGAGCAGAACCCACCGCTCGATGGACAGCATGTCGGGGCCAGCTTCCGCAATCTTGGAGTCGTAGGCTTTTTCGGCGATCGAGATGAGTTCGTCGGCCAAGGCAGGGCCCGGCTCAAATTTCTCAAGATCGGCGATGGTCGCGTAGTCCACCAATGGGAAGATCTCGTTGAGGTCTTCGTACAGGACCGCATGATCATACACGCGGCTGCCATCTTCTTCGACCATCCAGGCGTTATCCACCATTTCTCGGACCAAGTCCTTGATGTAGGTCTTGAGCTCGGTCCGAACGTCTTTGCCCAGCAGGATTTCGCGTCGAAGGCCGTAGATGTGCTCGCGCTGAGCATTGAGAACGTCGTCGTATTCGAGAACGTTCTTTCGACTCTCGAAGAAGTGGTTCTCGATTCGCTCCTGAGTTTTTAGGATCATTCGCGAAAGGAACCCAGCCGTGACCTCTTCCATCGGAGGCCACATCTTGAGAACCGGATTCTCCATCATGTTCGCGTTAAAGATCTTCCAGAGTTGGTCCTCCAGCGCGACATAGTATCGCGACTCGCCCGGGTCACCCTGTCGTCCGGCTCGACCTCGGAGCTGGTTATCGATTCGTCGCGATTCATGGCGCTCCGTGCCGAGAATAAACAGTCCACCCAAAGCGCGAACTTCCTCCGCAAGGGTTCGCCGCTCTTGGTCGTTCAGAGGCAGCGGAGGAGCCGCTCTCTCCATGCCACCTCGTCGATAGCTTGCGTAGGTGTCGGCGTACTCGTCGTGGCCTTCATGCTCAACCACTTCGACGGAAGCGCGAGCCTGCTTAACGATGTCATCCTCAACCCGGCCACCGAGCAGAATGTCGACTCCACGACCTGCCATGTTTGTCGAGATTGTGACCTGACCCTTACGACCCGCTTCGGCGATGATGACCGCTTCTCGCTCGTGGAACTTCGCGTTTAACACGTTATGAGGAATACCGTGCCGAAGTGCTTCGTCCAAGTTGTCGCGATTCTCTGCGCCGAGCTTGAACGACTCAAGACACCAGTCATACCAGTCGCCCTTAAATACGTCGCCGCTGAGGTCGATCTTCGATAGTAGCGCCGAAAGAGCTCTCCGGTCGATCTGATCAATGTCCGTGTTGTAAAGCCGCGTCGCCTCTTCTTTATTTTCTCCCTTCAGCTCCTTCTTGACCTCGGCCATTTCTCGAAGACGAATGACGATGACCAGCTTCTGAAGCATCTCCGCCGTCAGACGAGCCGAAACCTTCTCCGTCATCTCAATCGATCGGGTTCCAACCAGAACCGGCTGCTGCTTCGTATAAAGGCGAAGAATCTCCCAGCCAATGCCCCGGAATTTTGCCTCTAGCGTCTTGTAGATGATGTCGGGTTGGTCGTTTCGAAGGTTGGGGCGATGGGTTGGAATCGACACCACGTCGAGACCGTAAATCTTTCGGAACTCGTCTTCTTCCGTCTTGGCCGTTCCAGTCATTCCCGCGAGTCGGTTGTAGAGTCGGAACAGGTTCTGGAAGGTGATGGTCGCAACTGTCTGGCTCTCTCGCTGAACCGTGACCTTCTCTTTGGCCTCAAGCGCCTGGTGCAGACCGTCTCCGTATCGTCGGCCGAACATCATTCGACCGGTGTTCTCGTCGACGATGACGACCTCGCCGTTGCGTACAACGTAATCGATGTCTCGATCGAACAGCGCGTAAGCCTTCACCGACGCATTCACGTGGTGGAAAAGTCGAGGGTCTGCCGCAATGTTATCGATGTTGAGCAGTTCCTCGAGGTAGTCCATACCCTCCTCGGTAAGGCTCGCCGAGTGGTTCTTTTTGTCCGCTGTGTAGTGGAGCTCTTTCTCAAGCTGCCGAACAACCGTGTCGACCGTGTAGTACACCGACACGTCCTCCATCGAGGGACCAGAAATGATATGCGGCGTTCTCGCTTCGTCAATCAGAATCGAGTCGACTTCGTCGATCATCGCGTAATTCAACTCGCGCATGACGAGGTCCTCTTCCGAGAACGCCATGTTGTCGCGCAAATAGTCGAACCCGAACTCGTGGTTGGTGCCGTACGTGATGTCGCAACCGTATGCGTCGCGACGAGAACAGGGCACGAGGTTCACGTAGCGAGGATCATCGTGAGGAGCGCCTGGGGTGTAGATGTAGGAACCACCCAGTTCATCGGAGTCTTCCCCCTGACCTTGAATGATGCCAACCGACAGACCGAGGAAATGGTAGATCGGCCCCATCCATACCGCGTCGCGTCGCGCCAGATAGTCGTTAACGGTGACGAGGTGAGCACCGCGCCCGGTGAGAGCGTTCAAGACAAGCGGAGCAACCGCGACCAGGGTCTTTCCTTCACCGGTCTTCATCTCAGCAATACGGCCCTGGTGGAGGACGGCGCCTCCAGTCAGCTGAACATCGAATAGTCGCATGCCGAGCGTGCGCTTGCTGACTTCACGAACGGTGGCGAACACTTCGGACATCAACGAATCGAGCGATTCGCCTGAAGCGGCTCGCCGCTTAAACTCTGCGCCTTTGGCCCGCAAGTCCTCGTCGGACAAAGCCGAGATTTGAGGTTCCAAGGCATTGACGGCGTTGACGAGAGGAATGATTGCGTCAACGTCTTTCTTAGAAGTGTCGAAAAGCTTGCGTAGAAAATTCATGTTAGATACGGGTCAAAAATGGCGGAGTCCGAATAACGATCGGACCAAGTAGGTCTGGCGGATGACGCACAACGATGCGCGTCAAAGAAGATCAAACTTCAGACCGAGAGGGGGCCATCTCGACTCCGCACAGCGCGGAGAAAGCCCGAATGGAGCCGGGCAGAGGGTTGTTCGACCACTCGAGCCGAATCCTCGAGCTCGCCAGGGAGAACCGCAACTCGCTCATTAGAACGCGAGTCACGAGCAAGAAACATTGAGGCGAACGCCTCACTGAGTTCTCGAACTCCCGACGCGGCAATGAACGAAGCCAGCACTCGTCGGCTGACATCTTCCTTGTCCAAATCGGAATGGGCCGTCTCACTAATCGCTTGACGGTGAAGCACCGCAAGTGCCGCAGGAAGTCGACCCGTTTCCGCAAGCCTCTCGAAACTCGAGGGCCCGTGCAAAAGCAGGAGGATCAGTGCGGGAATGAGAGGAAACATGGTTTCCGAACGGCAATTGAAATTATAGACGCTTTTGGCAGACGATCCATTCCAGCCCTAAAGGTCCCGAATATTTCGAGATGTCCCGAAACACGGAATCAATTATCGGTCGATCGCGGTACGTTACTCCGTGCATTTTCTTGCTATCGCTGCAGTCGCCCTGAAACCCACTACTGGTCAAAAGGATTCGCAGCCCCCGACCATTCGCGCGGTACGGATGGTCACGCCACCCACGATCGATGGCGTAGTCGACACAGTAAACGAATGGGCACAAGCCCCGACATTCGATGGCATGGTCGACAGTTTCACCCGCGACGCAGCTCCCGAATCAGCGCGATTCTGGCTTGGGTACGACGCTCAAAACCTTTACTTCGCCGCCAAGCTACACGACACCTCACCCAAAACCATCCGAGCCGTCGAATATCGCACCAACGTCTCCCTCGCGAACGAAGACTACGTGGAACTCGACGTCTCCCCATCCGGCAACCTTTCTGATTTCGACACCTTCCAGATGAATGCGAATGGGGCAACGAGCGTGCGACTTGCCGGAGGTCGAGCCGACAAACGCGAATGGATTGGGGACATCGTTTCCAAGGGCCGCGTTACCCGAGACGGGTGGGAACTAGAGGCGAAGATTCCGTGGAAGTTGTTTCGAATTTCGAAGGGAGGAAAGCGCGATGTTCGGTTCAACGTCATGCGGTTCATGCCGCGCACGAACCGAACCTATGTGCACACCTTTATCAATGACGGATTTATGGCGGCAACCCCCATTTGGGCCGGAGTGGTGCTACCCGATCAACCCGTGGATCGATCAATCAACCTTCTACCGTACGTTCTTGGAGGTTACGATGCGGACCAGGGCGTCATTCTGAACGCCGGTCTCGACGTCAAAACCAACCTCACGAAAGATGTCACGCTGGTAGGATCCCTCAACCCCGACTTTCGCAACATTGAGAATAATATTCTATCCCTCGATTTCAGCCGGTTCCCGCGTCTTCCTGGAGAAAGTCGCCCGTTCTTCCAAGAGGGATCCGACTATCTGGGCTCAAATATCTTTGCAAGCCAGCAGATTTCCCGATTCGATTTCGGAGTCAACACCTATGGAAAGCTCGGGCCGAAAACTCAGGTCGCCTTCCTCAATACGATCGACGTCGGAAAAGAAAACGACGTCGCGGCGACGGTGACGTACTCACCCGATGCTTTGACCTCCTATAGAGCAGCCGTCACCCACGTCTCTCAGGCGAGTCTTAGAAATGATGCCTATCTGCTGAGATGGAGCAAGTCTCTTGGAGCGTACAACCTGTTCCTACGCCAAGAGGGGAGCGTGGATTCAGTCCTGGGCAATGGGGATAACGAAAACGCATCTGCCGGTTGGAGCCACAGCGGTTTTTACCAAGAAGTCGATTACGATCGAGTGACGCCGAACTTCATACCTCGCCTGGGATTCCAACCCGAGGTTGATCTGATCGGTCCAAGCACCGTGACGTTTTACAATCATCCCTATGCGAAGGGCCCATTCATTGATCGCAATCTAGGCCTAATCACCCAGTGGTATCGACACGAGAGTGGCGGCTTTTATCGAGATGAACAAACAACATTCACAAACTTCACGCTCCGAAACCAACTGAATCTGGGTCTTTCCTTGGACAACTCAAATTTCGAAGGAGACCACGATCACACCACAAACATCAGTGCGGAATACCCCCACAACAATCAGCGGAACCACTACAACGCAAGCTACACAACCGGGGTCCAAGCGCAGCAGCGGTACAACAACTATTCCTTGTCCTCGAGCCAGGCATACCGAAACAAGCTATCGTCTCAACTTAGCTATCAGATCGTGAAGCTGGGTGACACCTATTCTAATCAGGCTATCGTCACCGGCACATACGACCTGGGACGCGACCGGTCGGTAAGTGGCCGTTTTCTAGAACAGACCGGAGGCACGAACTTCTTCGTCTCATTTCAACAAAGCGGAAATCGCGGCGCAGAATACTACGTGATTGTAGGCGCACCCAACGCCACGGTCATCTCCAACCAGAAATATCTGATCAACGTTCGGACCAGCCTCATCCTCAAGGTTGTGATGCCCTTCAAAGTTAAATAGCGATCTATTCCGGTCCGGGAACCGGTGGCTGGTGATGCGGGCGTGAATGGCCGATGAGCAAGATTCCCCGATTCGCAATGAGCGACCCTACGAGCCCCATCACTAAGAGAAGCAGGATTCGAACCAACACGCCAATGAAGGAGGCAACAACCTCCGCGATTTGGAGCGTCTTCCCAGGAGCCACTCCCAAGGCGTGGTCCGCCGGCACTCGGAACATCTCGTAGGCAAATTGAAAGGTGAGGACGAGCAGGCCGATCCCTCCGAGAAACGCGACGAATCCGAGCACGGAGCCCAGCCAATCACGGCGCGCCCTAGCCAGCGTCAAGGTCTACCACGTCTCCTACTCTGATCGTCCCTGATCTGCGCACTTTAGCGAGCATTCCTCGTTTCCCCTTCATCTTCATCACAAATTCTTGTGGATCCTCAAATAGCATTCGAGCCATGGATGCACAGGGCGCGCAGTCGGATTCTATTTCCAACTCAACCTCGCCAATCTTTAGGACGCTTCCAATCGCCAAACTTTGCAGCCCTTCGAAGTCTACGGTCACGTTTTCACGAAGTTGTCCTGGAGCGTAGCCAAATTGACGCAGTTCAGATTGGCTCACCATCGAAACCTGTCGGGCGCTCTTGGAAAACGAGTAATCGCCAACGATTCCCTGCCCAGCGATCGCTTCCAATTCCTCAACCGCCAAAAGTTCGCCATGGCGAGGCTTCAACTGTAACGACAACACACTTCCCAAACGATTCAATCCTGCGTCTACCATCTATCGAATTCCGAACTAGAAATCACACCGAAACCCGCCTGACTCATGCGTTGTGCGACGTCAGGTGTTCTCACTTCCAGCTCTTCCGGTCTGCAAACTGCAAACTGCCATCTGCAAACTCGCTCTCGAAACTGTCACCGTACCCCCAAGGCATAGGATTGCACGCCCAAGCAATTTGTTGCGTGACCCGCCGACGATGAAAAACGGCGATTTCAAGCGTAATAAAAGAAAATTCGCCATTGCTCGGGACTTTGTACCCAGTCCAACACAACCGCGTTGTTGAGTGTAACCAGCACCAACGAAGTGTATCGGAGCATCCGTCATCCGAGACAGGAGCGAGTCTTGAATCCCACTCTAAAACATCCGCTACGAATTCTAGCTGCCGCCGCCCTCGCCAGCATTTTGGCGAGTGCAAGCGCCTCAGCATTCCACGTCGAGATGGAGCCACTGTTCCAGGCAAATCAGCACGCTGTGGGAATACAGCCGATGGCGGTTGACCTGGAAAATAACGGCCCCGATGCAAAGGGCGTCTTGAGGATTTCCACCGGTGCGTTCAGCATGGAGTACCCAGTCGAGCTTCCGAGAGGCTCGAAAAAGCGCCTCATCACTTACCCGGTCACCGATTTCGGAACGATCATCGCGAGTCTGGACACCGACCAGGGGCGAGAAATAAAGAGTTTCGCGACGACGAATCTGTCGACCGAAAACACCCCTTCCGTTCTCCTGATCAGCGACGAGCCGGGCGGGCTCGCTTTCTTGAGAAATGCCGGCCCGGTCCCGACCCCGACCACGGCCGGAAACCCAAACACTGCACGGCCGATTGAAGACAACTATTGCTCTCCGGCGGATGCGCCTCCCCGATCAGTTGGCTACTCAACGATACGAGCAGTCGTGTTGGGAACCGGAGCCGAACGGATCTCCGACGCTACCGTAGAGGCCCTCAAAACCTGGACCCTCGCCGGTGGAACCCTCGTCTTTGTCGGTGGAGCATCCGCGCCCTCCGTTTCGGACCCACGCTGGCAATCGGTTCTCCCCGCCACCAAGTTCGTTCCGAAGACGGTTCAGACTTCCGACACGCTTGCCGGTCTCGGTCAAGAAACCACAACAGAACCGTTCACACTTCTTGAGCCCCAGGACCTGCAGGGCGCTTCTGCGAGGGCCGATGGCAGCACCATTATCACCGCCGAATCTGGCTTCGGGATGGGCCGAGTGATCTACATGGCCTTTAACCCCCTTGAGGCCCCCCTGAGCCACTGGGCGGGTCGCTCCAGGGCGATACAGAATATTCTCGGTTCGAGCTTGCTGCAGTCCCCCCAAGCCGCCCTCGCTCAGTACAGCCGTGAACCGCTACAGTTTCAGGCCGCGGCCAGTATCGCGTTTCCCGTGCCAGGTCCGGCTGGCGCACCCGATGCGGCGACGCTGGTCCCAGGAATGCCTAGTGTGGCAAATGAAGACCCGTTCGACACAAAGCTTCCTCCTACTGGTCAAGTCTTTGGAGTCCTTGCCGGCTACTTCATCGCTGTCGTCCCTCTCAACTTTCTCATCCTCCGGAAATTTAAGCGAGGTGAACTCGCCTGGTTTACCGCTCCGATTCTCAGCCTAGCGTTTGCATCGGTGCTCTTCAAGTCCGCCGGGAACCTATACGGCCAGAAGATGTCCACTGCTAGCCAAGGAATCATGTTGGTACGCGACGGCTTACCTGAGGCACTCTTCGTGGGGACCACCAAAGTCTTCATTCCCAAAGGAGGCAACTACGACCTACACATGACGGGGATCGACAGCATCGGCGCTCTCGAAGACAATCCCTACGACTACTCCTATCGCACTACAAACAATTCGCTCGATCTTAACCCAGTCGACAACGGAGAAATCACCGTCCCCAGCATGCACGCCAGCAATCTCGCTTTCCGGGAAATCACTTACCGTCAGCACGTCTCGATCGGGAGCCAATACTCCCTGAGCATGCATCGAAGCGGGGCGTTCGCGGTCTGCGAACTGAAGAATCGCGGATCGTCGGACCTCGCCAATGCGACCGTATTCGTCGGCAAGCGCTCACAAGCCGTCGGCACGATCAAGGCAGGAGAAACGAAGACTGTCAAGTTAGACCTGACCGCGCCGTTCAGTGAACAATCTGGCGGAAGTCCGCTCCAATCTGCGCTTGGCTACTACGGAGGCGCTGCCGTGGCCGCCACCTTAAGCAACTTCCGCCCGGGACCACAAATTGGAGACGAGGTAGCGACTCGTTCACACGTAACTCTGCTCGTCTTCTCCAAGGACGCACTGGGAGGCATCCGATGACCTTACAAAGAACATGGACCGAGCTCGTGTCACGAAACCCGATGCTCATTGAGATCGCCCGCTTCCGAAGAAAATTCCTTTCGATTTCGGGTAGCAACGCGGTCGGCGGCGTGATTCTGGGGCTGATTGCCATCTGCTACGTCGGAATCGTGACCCTCGTGGTCACGTTCCGCACGGATATTCCGCCCCTCGCCTTGGTCGCGGTACAGACAATCATCTTCGTTCTGCTCGCGCCAACTTTGCTGCATTCCGCGATAGCGGGCGAGCGAGAGAAGCGGAGTTGGGATCTCTTACTGGCCGCTCCCATAACAAAGGCCCAGATCGTCGTTGGTAAGTTCATCGGTGCTCTCAGCGCTGTTGGCATCGGTACCGCCGCCTTCGTATTTCCCATTGGAATAACCGCCTTTAGCTACAAGGACACCAATTTTTGGGACCTTGGATTGGCGGAAGTGATCTGCCTAAGCTTCACCGTGTTGGTCTGCTCGATCACGATCTTCTTCTCCGCAAGAGTCAAGCGATCGTTCATGGCGCTCGGCGCTACGCTTGGAGTGCTTGCAGTCAGCCTACTGGTAGTTCCGGCGATGTTAGGCGTGTTGGTAACCGGAGGCGGAGGGATGGGAACCTTCTACCAAGATACGCTCATGTTTCTGCACCCTGCTTTCACTTTGGAGCGAATCATGGAGGCATCTAATCAGTACTCCTCGCTGCACACGGTTCAGAACTCGTTGTACGGCATCCCCCAGGCGTTGATTTACTTAGGCCTATCGGCCGTGATCATCGGCTGGTCGATCAATACGCTGAACTTCGCCGAAAACGAAGTCAAGTTCATCCCGAAGGGCAAATCCTGATGCTTGAAGTCTTAAACCTACGAAAAGAATACGCGGGACTGACCGCGGTCAAGGGCGTCTCTTTCAGCCTCCAGCCGGGAGACATCTTCGGATTCATCGGTTCGAACGGTGCTGGAAAAACCACCACGATTCGAATGATCGCCACCTTGCTTGAGCCAACGTCTGGCACGGCGCGACTCAATGGAGCCGACATCGTCAATGACCCGATGGCCGTCAGACGAATGATCGGATACATGCCCGACTTCTTCGGACTGTACGACGACGTCAAAGTCTGGGAGTATCTGGACTTCTTTGCTGCGATCTACCAAGTTCCTGCCAAACAGAGATCTGAAGTGATCGACAACGTTCTGGAACTTACCGACCTCACGGTGAAAAAGAACGCGTTCGTGCAGTCGCTGTCGCGAGGCATGCAACAAAGACTCTGCCTGGCCAGATGTCTCGTCCACGATCCGTTGCTCCTTCTTCTTGACGAACCGGCGTCGGGTCTCGACCCAAGAGCGCGCGCCGAACTTAAAGAATTGATTGCCGAGCTAGGCCGCATGGGGAAGATCGTGATCGTCTCGTCCCACATCCTTCCCGAACTGTCCGACTTCTGCAATACGGTCGGCATCATCGAAAAAGGTGAACTGCTTGCCTACGGTCCAGTGAACGAGATCGTCCGAGCCACTCAGCCCACAAGGATCTTGGAAGCTCACGTGCTGAAGGACGCCGCCGGAGCCGTCGAACTCCTCCAACGCTTGCCCCAAGTCGTGACGGCTCAGGCCACCCGCGATGGGGAACTGAGAATCGACTTCGCCGGCGATAACGAGGGACAAGCAGAACTGGTCAAGGCACTGGTCGACGGCGGATTCAAACCCATTGGATTCCGCGAGCACCAGGCCGACCTCGAGGACGTATTCCTCAAGCTAACAACCGGAGCAGTGAACTAATGACAACCGTGATGAACTGGCTCAACGAAAATCGCGCCGTCTATTTCGGAAACGCAACGTCAATGCGGGAATTCCGAGTCCAACTTCGGGGTAACCGATCGGTGCTGCTCTTTGGCGCCTATCTCGTCATGCTCATCGGGGTCGCTATGTTCGTGTATTCCGAAGCCGTCGGCGATCAGCGAATGTCCATCGTTGAGGCCCAATCTCGACTCCAGAGCTTCTACATGACGGTCATGGAACTCTTGGCCGGCACAATCTGCGTGGTCGCACCGGCGCTATCCGCCACCACGGTAGTCCTGGAACGACAAAGACGAAGTCTCGACCTCGTGTTTTCCGCCCCCGTCTCCCCCAAGTACTTCCTCGTTGGGAAGATGCTGAGTAGTTACCGCTACATCTGGATGCTCTTGGTGCTTAGCCTGCCTGTCACCGCTGCCTGTGTCGTGCTTGGTGGAGCGAGTTGGGGAGACGTCCTTGGCAGCTACGTGCTGCTCTCGATGCAAGCCCTCGTGCTCACCTCTATCTCCCTCCTCATGTCGACTCTAGCCCCCAAGCCCGTTTCCGCCGTGCTGTGGAGCTATGCCGCATGTATTCCGTACCTACTAGTCACGGCAAGCGGCGCCGGGTCTTTCCTTTTCGGTTACGGCCACGGCCACTCCATGGAAGCCCCCTTCTTCGTGGCACTGAGCCCGTTTATGGTGATCCAAGCGGTCGGCACTTACACGGCGGTCGGTAACTTCGACGTTCCAAACTGGATTCCCGCCCTCGGCGTGACTCTGCTGATCACGAAAATCGCCCTGCTTACCGCCGGTTCGCTCCTTAGCCCCGTCGGTAAGGAAGCCCGAAGTCTACGGATTCACGGCTTTTTCTACCTCGTCGCCACAATCGGTCTCCTTGGC
Organism: uncultured Armatimonadota bacterium; assembly: GCA_903904815.1. Lineage (GTDB taxonomy): Bacteria > Armatimonadota > Fimbriimonadia > Fimbriimonadales > Fimbriimonadaceae > Fimbriimonas. The sequence continues at coordinate 9,214 of CAIVDU010000042.1, read as the reverse complement.
TACTACACGACCTCTTCGATCGGGTTTTCGTCGGACCTCGGAGGAACGCTAGGCAGGACATTGGCTTGGGTTTTGATGCCCTTGATTGTGGTTCTCCCGTTCATGACCTGCTATGGCTACGACGGTGAAAACCGCTTCAAGCCGAACGGCATGTTCAAGCTTACCGACATCTTTAAGCCGACTCCCGCAACCGGGCTCCCCTATGTACTCCTGCTGATCGGCGGCGCCGCGGTCGGGCTCGTATCCGGCTTTTGGATCGGCGTAAGGGAATCGGGAGTGAGCTTCCTTAGTCCTGCAACGGCGGCTCTCACCCCGGTTAAAGCAGCAACTCCAAACCTTGGGGCTTTCAGTTTCGTCGAATACTTCACATTCGTCGTTGCCTTCTGGGTCTTCTTTTGGTCGGTTGGGAGGCTAGCTTCCTCTTTCGGAATTGGACTAAGAGCCGCTCGAGCGCTTCAATTTGGCTCCTTCTTGTTACTATGCGCGATTCCTGTACCCGTCATCATCACTCTGGACCATGCGAGTTCCCTCACCGGTGGGACCAACATCTGGAGTCTGTGGGCGCTGAGGTCGATCTTCAACGGAGACTCCTCCGCCAGCGGTGAGGCTATGACCTATGCGGTCATCCTTTGCTTGCTTGCCATTCCCATCTCCTTCTATGCCGAAGCGCGGTTGAAGGAAATGCTTGAAAAGCGCAATGCCATTCGAAACGTTGTCGATTCGGCCGCCTAATCCGCGAACGGACGACCGCGCCATCCTGTTAATAAACCAAGGAGCCCCGACTCTGGTCAGGGCGCCTTGGTGCATCAACTTGTGCTCCACGAGACTTACCTTTGACCACGGCGACCCAGTCACGATTCACGAAATTCGAATGGCGCGTACGCGAGGTGCGCGCTTGGAAGGGTCTCGTAATCGGGTCCCTCGTGACCTCCGGAATAAGCCTAGTCTGGACCTGTCTCGATTGGTTTGGCGTCCTCTACGCTGAGTGGCCGTGGCTCATCGCCCTTGTGGCAGTCGGACTCGCCGTTGGCAGTCTGTGCGGATTAGCTGCCCCGATCTCGCCGGCTAGCTTGGCCGACTCCATCGATCGACGAGCAAACCTTGAGAATCGGCTCGGCTCTTCCCAACAGGTGGTCGACGGAGAATTTGCCCAAGCGATTCAAGCAGACGCCGAGGCCCATCTCGCGGCGATTCGCCCCGCCCAGATCTACCCGATCCGTCTGGGACGTCAAGAGCTGATCTCTGCGAGCATGTGCGCGCTGTGCGCGGCAATCTTCCTGCTAGGAAACTCGACGATGTTTCTCAGCGATAAGGCTAAGAGAGACCGCGCCAATCTCCAATCCGAAGCCAAGAACGTCGAAAGAGTCACTCGCGAAAATTTGGAACAGCCAGAGGCAAAGCAAGATCTCTCCGACCAAGAGAAGCAGATGGCCAACGAACTCAATCGTCTGAGCCGCGATATGGAAAAGGCGCACGTCAGCAAAGAGGAGGCTCAGGCAAAAGAGAATGACCTGGCCAAAAAAGCGGACGAATTGATGCACAAGCGGGCAGACCAAGCACAACAGAGCCTCGCCACTGCCCAGTCCGCTCTAGAGCAGATGGAGCGGGGGGAACTCGATCGCCAGGGCATGAGAGACGCGTCAATCTCCCAGGCGCAAATGTCCCAATCTGAACTCCAGTCGGCACGATCCCAGAACAAAGCCAAGCAGGCCGATCTCCGAAAGCAACTTTCGGAGATCGATCGCCGACTTGCTGAACTCCGAAAGAAACTAGCTCAAAAGGGTCTAAGCGAAGCTGAGCGCAAGGAGTTGGAAAGGGAACGAAAGCTCCTGGAGGCCCAACGCAAAGCCCTTGAACAACAGCTTAAATCGGCTGAAGAGGATGCTAAGGCGCTGGAACTTTCTGAAGAAGCCAGGAAGGTATTCCAAAAACTGACTCAAGATCCCCTATTCAAGAAGCTGCAGGAGTTGCAGGCCAAGATGGCCAAGGACCTCAACGCGATGCAGCAAGGGCAGCGCCCTCCCCTGACGAAAGAGGAACGCGAGCAACTCAAGAGAGAGATGGAGGAGCTTGCCCGTCAATTGAAAGACGATAAGGCGATGAAGGAATACCTCCAAGCCATGCTGGATGCGATGAAACAGGCCAAAGGCATGGGACGAATGCTCGGTGTTGGGCGGGGTCTTAACTTGGGGATTCCAATGTGGGGAGGCGGCGCCCCCGGCGACGACCAGGACCGTATGCCCTACGATCTGGGCCGAATCAACAAAACGGATAAGCCCCAAGCCGGGCGCGGATCGACAAACATCACGTCCGTCACCGGCGAGAAACGCCCCAGTGCGGGCCCCGAACAGTACGTCGAAATCAAAGCCCCTTCGACGGTAGGTAACCGCTCGGCAGTTCCCTATGTCAACGTGCTTCCAAGTTATCGGCGCAAGGCCGAAGAAGCCTTGGACCACCAACAGATCCCGAAGGACCAAGAGAAAAGGGTCCGCGAATACTTTGAAAGCCTCAACGGAAAATAGCCCTCAACATGGAAAACGCCACCTGGTTCTGCTCTACATTCAACACGATCCGGTCGGAGGTTCAGAAGGCGGTGGTCGGCCAGCATGAGATTGTCGAAGCGGCGCTCGTAGGCCTCGCGGCGAACGGCCATGTGCTGCTCGAAGGGATGCCCGGGCTCGGTAAGACGCTGCTTGTGCGCTCCTTGTCTCAGGCACTGTCACTTGACTTCTCTCGGATTCAGTTCACGCCGGACATGATGCCCGCCGACGTCACCGGAACAAACGTGCTCTCCGAGGGAAGAACCTTCGAATTTCGTCGGGGCCCCATCTTCGCCCACATCGTGCTCGCCGACGAAATTAACCGCGCAACCCCAAAAACCCAGTCCGCCATGCTCGAGGCGATGCAGGAGCGCTCCGTAACCGTCGGCGGGAAGCGCCATGAGCTTGCTGAGCCTTTCCTCGTGATGGCCACCCAAAATCCCGTCGAGCAGGAGGGAACTTATCCGTTGCCTGAGGCTCAACTGGACCGCTTCTTTTTTAAACTGATCGTTCCCTTTCCCACCAAAGCCGAGCTCGCCGAAGTCGTACTTCGGACCACCGGCGTCGAATTCCAAGAACCGTCCCCAGTTGCCACCCCGGAAGACGTGGTCCGAATGCGCAGGATCGTTCGCGAGGTCCCTGTATCAAAGGAAGTCCTCGACTATGCGCTTTCGCTCGTCATCGCGACTCACCCGGAAGGAGAAGGCTCTACCGCCGTCGCAAAGAAGTACAGCCGGTACGGTTCTTCGCCTCGAGGAGCCCAATCGATCCTCACTGCCGGAAAGGTCCATGCACTTCTTGCCGGGCGCTTTAACGTGGCGAAGGAAGACCTCCAGAAGGCCGCCAAGGCCACTCTTCGGCACCGCGTAATCCTTAATTTTGAGGCCGAAGCGGACGGTGTAACCCCCGATATTTTCTTAGATCAAGTCATCGAAGCCGTATCCAAAGCAGACCGCGATCCCATTCGTGTATGAACTTCGTCCTTGACCCAAAGGAGTTTCGACTCTTAGACGGCCTGCGCATGAATCCGCGCAAGTCGTTTTCTGGCCGCGTGCGAGGCGAAAGACTCACCCGCAAAAAGGGGGTCTCGATCGAATTCGCCGACTACCGGGAGTACAGCGAAGGCGACGATCTACGGCACCTGGATTGGAACGTGCTCGCCAGGCTCGACGTCCCCGTCATGAGGACTTATCAGGACGAAGAGGACCTGGCGGTCCACCTCCTTCTCGATGTCAGCCCCAGCATGAGCTTTGGTGAACCCACGAAGTCGGAGCTCGCCCGCAAATGCGCTCTCGGTCTCGGCTACGTCGCATTGATGGGAGGCGACACGGTCTACCCTCGAACGCTGTCCCGAGTGACTCCCCGAACTCTGCCGCTTCGGGGCCGAGCTTCTTTTCCGAAGCTCGCCGCCTGGAGCCAAGCCTCCTCGGATACCTCCGATTCGTTCTCCAAGTCTCTCCGCGCCTTTGCCAACTCGTCGGCTAGGACCGGCGTGGTGGCCCTTATCAGCGATGGCCTGGATCCGGAAGCCACCACCGCAATTCGAATACTCGCCGGTAGAGGCCACGAGATCCTCTTTCTTCAGGTCCTGAGTTCCGTCGATCTAGATCCGGACTTGGAAGGGGACCTGCGACTCGTCGATGCTGAGGGAGGGGCGCCCGTTGAGGTGACCGCAAATGGATCGGTCATCCGAGAATATCGAAAACGACTTGCGGCCCACAATGCCGCGCTTGTGGATGCTATTCTCCGCGTGGGTGGGCGGCACCACCTCATCACGTCGTCCTGGGAGCTTTCGAGCGTGGTCAACGACGTCTGGAAACGAGGCGGTTGGATTCGATGACGAATCCTTACCAGGGAAGTCGGACTTGAACCTACAGTCGCCTTCCAGCCTGCTATTGCTTGCTCCCCTGGCCGGGGCGATTATCCTGCTCTACCTGCTCAAGATGAAGCGAAGGGACGTCGCTGTTCCCGCGACCTTCTTATGGCCGGCTCGCACGGAAGAGGTCCGCGCAAACTCGCTTTTCCAAAAGCTCCACCTTTCCTGGTTACTCGCGCTCCAGTTGGCGGCCTTAAGCCTGCTCGTTCTCGCCTTTGCTCGCCCCCAATCGCTCCAAACCGGCCTCATTGGAGAAACAACTGTCCTCGTGATCGACTCGAGCGCGAGCATGCAGGCCACCGACGTCAAGCCATCGAGATTTGCCGAGGCGAAAAGAATTGCGCTAGAGGCAATCCGCTCAGCTCAGCCGACCGACCGAGTTGCCCTCATCGAAGCTGGCCCGTCTCCCAGAGTCATTTTCCCCCTTTCCAGCGACCCCCTGAAGCAGGAAACTGCGCTTGAGTCCGTGCAACCAACCGACGCCGAAGTGGATGTTGGCCCGGCGCTTCGACTGGCCGGAGCCCTCGTCGGATCGATCGAAGGTGCACGCATCGTCCTCATCTCGGACGGCGACTTTGAACCGGTCTCAGATTTCTCTCCCGGTCAAGCAGCCGTCGTCTACAAGCCGATTGGTGAATCGGGAGACAATCTTGCGATCAGCGCTCTCGGCGTTGCCGAAACGCTCTCCGGGCGACAACTCTATTGCGGTGTCAAGAGCCACAGTTCCAAACCGTTCAATGGCACGTTGACGCTTTATGGCGACGGCAAATTGCTGGATTCGCGCACGTTTCAGATCGCTCCCCATGGTTCGTTTGGGGCTGACATCCCGGCGTCATCCCAGACCAAGGTGTTCGAAGCGAAGCTGGACTGCCCCGACTACCTGAAGTCGGACAACTATGCGGCCTGCGTCACCGACTCAGGAGCGTCATTACGGGTGCTTCTCATTTCTCGAGGGGACCTCTTCCTTGAGCGCGCCCTCACATTGGATCCGCGAGTCACCCTCGATCGAGCCAATACGCTCCCTTCCGACATCGGTGATCGATACGACATCGTCATCTTCGATGGCGTGGCCGAGCGGCCAGTGAAGTCAAGAGGCGTCCTCACGCTGGGTGTGGCGGGGCCGCCGTCGCCGGTAACCATTCGAGGCAATTCGAAGAGTCCGAAGTTTCTGGACTCAGAAGACGTCAAGGCCCTCCACGGAGTCGATCTCAAGAACCTTTTCATGGACTCCGTCCAGATCGCCGTCCCAACTGCAAGGGGCAGAGTAATCGCAAACTCGACGGCTGGTCCTCTCATTGTTCAATCCGACAGCCCATCTCAGCGCCAACTCTATGTTGGCTTTGCTCCCTTAGAATCCGATTTCCCACTCCAAGTCGCCTTCCCAATCTTCATTTCCAACGCGCTCGATTACCTGGCCGGCGCCACAGGCACGAGCTTGTTTTCCGTCAAGGCCGGTGTGCCGTTTGGGGTCATTGGCACATCGACCGCCACCCTAACTTCACCGGCCGGAACACGGACCTTAATCCCGTCCAATGGTGGGTCCCTCGTGGTCCGCGACGCGAAGACCGTTGGAGTTTATAAGCTCGATGTGGATGGCAAACAAAAGACCGTCTATGCAACCCTAAACAGCGAACGAGCTTCCAAGATTGCGCCCGTTGACAAGGTTTTGCTCGGCAAATCCACCGTAGCGGCGATTAAGCGACAAGATCGCTTCGCTGACTTTTGGCGGCCTCTCGTGGTTCTGTGCCTTCTCATTCTCGCTGCCGAGTGGTGGCTTTATGCGAGGAGAAGCTAAACACCATGCGATTCGAGCAACCCTTCATGCTGCTCCTTGAGGTACCGCTGGTAATCGGGCTCATCCTCACCTGGAACCAGGTGCATGGCATGGCGCGAGCCCGCAAGCGCCTCGCGTTCGCTCTCCGATTCCTGCTCATTAGCCTCATCGTACTGGCCCTATCCGGACCTCAGGCGAGAAGACAAAACAAGGGTCTCGCCACGATCTTCGTGATCGATCGATCGGACTCTATCTCCGACTCCGATAGAAAACTCAGCGAAGCCTTTGCGCGGACAGCCGCCAAGAAAATTGGCGACGAAGACTCCGTCGGAATCATTGTGTTCGGCAAAGACGCTCAAATCGATTCCGCTCCAGGTGCAAGAAGAGACACTGGCCCGATCCGAACCAACGTCGACGGTTCTGCTTCCGATCTAGCTGGGGCCGTACGGCTGGCCAGCGCCTCGTTTCCCGAAGGCAAGGCTCGCCGAATTATCCTCCTTAGCGATGGCAATGAGACGTCCAGCGACCTCGCCGAGGCAGCCCAAGTAGCTGCATCGGACGGCATCGAGATCGACCACGTAACCCTCGGCAAACAAGAGCGTGAGGGAGAAGCCGCTGTTGTTGCCTTGGAAGCGCCGGAAGAAGCACGGCTCAGCCAGCCCCTCAACCTGCGGATCCTCGTGGATTCCACGGTTAATCAGTCCGCCAGCCTCGACATCGACCGCGACGGCGTCCTCATGAAGCGAATGCCGATCCGCCTCGCCAAGGGCAGAAGCGCGATCGTGGCCACCGATCGTCTCGAATCAACCGGCTTTCACAAGTACCGCGCCACCCTCCGAGCCACCGTCGATACCGACACTCGAAACAATATCGGGCTTGCGTTTGTGTCGGTCCGCGGCAAACCCAAGCTCCTGCTGATTCAACAGAACCCTGCCAGGAGTCCCCTTCACGATTCCCTCGAAAAGAACGGGATCACCGCCGACCTGATTGGGCCAGCCGGAATTCCCACGAGCCCCGAGGAGCTTCAAGGATACGACGCGGTCATATTCAACGACCTCAATGCCAGTTCGATCACGAATCCGCAAATGAAGCTCTTGCAAAGCGCAGTCAAAGACAGCGGAATTGGCTTCGCGATGATCGGCGGCGAGAATTCGTTTCTCCCCGGCGGTTACTACAACACGCCGATCGCCGAGATCCTTCCGGTTGACCTCAATATCCGACAGCGAAAAACCTTCCCGAGCACCTCGGTGTGCATCATGTGTGACACGTCGGGCTCAATGGGAATGATCGAAGACGGAGCGCCCAAGGTCAGACTCGCCGCGAAAGCCGCCGAAGAGACTGTCAAGCTGCTTTCTCCAAACGACAGAGTTGCCGTTGCCGGAAGCACCGACGGCATCGAATTCGTCGCCCCGATGCAATCTGCCTCGAACAAAGATCTCATCGTCACCCAAATCGAAAAGCTTGGCGTCGGCGGAGGAGGCATCTACTGTCGCCCCTCGATGGAACGTGGCGAAAAAGTCCTGATGGCCGAGACGACCCAGGTCCGCCATTTTATGCTCCTATCAGACGGAGACGATGCCGAGGATCAGGAAGGTTGCTTCGGAATTGCCTTGCGAATGAGGGCAAATAAGATCACGACCTCGGTTGTCGCCATTGGAGACGGTAAGGACGTCGAATTCCTTCGCAAATTAGCCGCCGTCGGAGGCGGGCGTTTCTACCTCGCCAAGCACGCAAACCAGCTTCCTGCTGTCATGACTCAGGACACCGCCCTGATGGCCCGATCAGCCATCGAGGAAGGCGCGTTCCTTCCCAAGCTCACTCTTGGAGAGCCGATCCTCAGCGGACTGAGCGAAGTCCCGCCGCTCTTTGCCTACTGCCTCACCGATAGTCGGCCTCTCGCCCGGATTGGAATGCGCACCGGAAAGGACGATCCCCTTCTCGCCACGTGGCAATACGGATTAGGGACATCCATCGCCTTCACTTCGGACGCTCAACCGAGGTGGGCACAGCGTTGGGTCGGCTGGCCAGGTTTCGGAGCCTTCTGGACCCAAGCGGCAAGAGAGATCTCTCGGCGTTCCACCAAGAACGACTACCAAGTCACCGTTCACAACGAAGGCGGTAAAGGGCTGGTGGAACTCAAAGCTTTCGACCGTCTCGGAAACCCAATGCCCAATAGTTCGGCAAACGTCCGGGTAAGCATGCCATCGGGAGGTTCGAAGTCCATCGAAATGACCGAGCAGGCGCCCGGCGTCTACCAAGGTGCGTTCGAGGGCGCTGAAATTGGCAGTTACATTGTCACCGTCGCTGAACCGGATCCCGCGGGGGGACAAAGAGTCAGCGCGACCGGTTTTTCGATCCCCTATCCGCCCGAATATCGGTCCTATCGCCCCAACACGCCTCTCCTGACCCAGACCAGCATCACCACCGGTGGCGAAGAACTCACTCAACCCGAACAAGCCCTCCGTCCGGCAAAAGACCCCGGGACGAGCATCACTGACCTTTGGTCCACGCTCCTCTTTCTCGCCGCGATGCTTCTGCCAATCGATATCGCTGCCCGCCGATTGGCACTACCCATCGGGGAACTCATCGGAAAGATTTGGGCACGCGTACCCCAGAAATCTCCACCCAATGCCAATCCCGCTGCGACCGTCGATCGCCTGAATCAAGCGAAACAGCGAGCGCGAGTAAGTGACAATTCCGTGCCAGAAGACAGACCGGCGCCCCCAGCCCCCAAAGTTGCCGAAGAGCAAAGGAGAACGACGACCGGCCAAGCCTCAGCCACCCCGGGTGCGTCCGCAAAGAGTCTCCTTGAATCTAAGAAGAAGCGAAAACAGTGAGGACCTCTCAAAAGCCAATCTTGCAAGGAACATACGAATGCGAGAGATGTCCATACCGGACACATAGGTTACAAAACGTTCCGGACACATAGGTTACAACTTCGAGCTGACAAACGGGTTGTCTAGTTTTTGGAGACTGCCTGTCTCCAAGTCGATGTAGCCGAGGTCGAAGTCCATGAAGCTGACG
>CAIVDU010000041.1 GCA_903904815.1 uncultured Armatimonadota bacterium | reverse complement strand
TAATGGGAGACGAGCGAACCTACGAGCAGCCCATCGTGCTTCGTGCGGTGGAGAGCGAGGATGCGATGACGGCCCGCGCTGTGTCGCTTCCTTTTGAAGTCCTGGAGCATATCGCGAGCCGCATCGTAAACGAAGTATCGGTGTAAACCGGGTCTTTTACGATCTCACAAGCAAGCCCCCCGCGACGATAGAACTGGAATAGCCCTGCTGCCAGGCAAGGGATGAATCCGAGGGCCCGTTGCGATGAGCCTCTCGGATCTCCCTGCGGTAGCCTTGAGTTTCATTCCATGCGAACCTTTGGACGGGCCTTCTGTTTGCTTCTTGGAGCTGCGGTACTCACCTCGGGCGTTCGCGGCGACCTCCCCGTCGGAGAACGGATCGTGAAGGCCGCTCGAACTCAGGTGGGAGTAACGTTGAGTTACGATCCCGACTACCGAAGGATTGCTTACCCCGGAGGCGATGTTCCTCCCGAACGCGGAGTCTGCACCGACGTGGTGATCCGTGCCTTGCGTTCCGGTCTGGGAGTTGACCTGCAGAGACTTGTGCACGAAGACATGGCCCGTAACGCCGCAAAATATCCCCGAAATTGGGGGCGGAGAAGTCCCGACTCGAACATCGATCATCGTCGAGTACCCAATCTGCGGGTCTTCTTTCATCGTCGCGGGTGGGAACTGCCTACCGGGTCTCCTTACCGCCCGGGAGACCTTGTGACGTGCACCCTTCCACGTAACCTAGGGCACATCATGATCGTGAGTAACCACCTAACTTCGGATCGGAGATTCCTCGTGATCCATAACATCGGCGCGGGTGCCCGAGAAGAAGACTGCCTAAACAGGTTCCCAGTAACAGGTCATTTTCGCGTTCGACGCTAAGAACGCCAGTCAAACAAGGCGGTAGAAATCTCGCCCGATTGAAGTTGGCGATAGGCGGTCGCCGCTTCGGAAGGGCAGAATCGGTTGTTGGCAAGGTCATGTACGTCCAAGCGACCTTCGGCGATGGCCTTCAAGACGGCTCGCTTATCCACAGGGCGAGTGTCTCGGGGAACGAGGATCGTTAATTCACGCATGAACGCGTCTTGGTAGGGAATGGTAAAGCTTCCCGGATAGGAGCCTTGAATTACCAATCGCGTCCCTTCCCGACGTGTATCGCCGAACGGGAGGATTGGGCAGCACTCAATGCTTGAAAGGAGTGCCTGCTCATTCCCGGTCGCATCGACCAAGATATCGATCCCCTCGGGGAACTCGTCGCGGACAAGTTCGGCAGCGGTGGACTTGATCAATCGGGCCGAAATGAGAGGGGATCGCGCTGCGGATACGCGCTGCGGCAAACGGTCCATGGCGAGGACTCGGCAACCCTCGGAAGCGAAGAGCCGCGCAGAAAGGAGCCCGATGAGACCCAAACCAATCACGACTACTCGCTCACCTGGTTGCGGGTGGGATACGTCGACGCCCCGCTGAGCGATAGCGGCCAATTTGGCAATAGCGGCCGATTCGGGCCAAACACCGTCCGGTACGACGGTGACGCTCGCCTCACGGCACAATGCATGAGAAACGTGCCCACCCCACATCGATGGAATGCTGGACCGACGCGTGCCGTCGCACAAGACTCGCGTTCCTAACGGCAGGTTGGTTCCATCGCCGGCTGATTCGACGATTCCGACGAGGGCATAGCCGGGGATGAATGGAAATTGGGGAGGGGTCTGCTGCATTCCTGCGAGACATCTTAATTCGGTCCCGGGGCTCACGGCGCTCACCTCGGCCCGAACCCGGTACTCACCCTCCTCTGGCTCCTGCAAAGGCATTCCTACGATCTCCACCGAGTTTACGGCGGTGAAGGCAATGGCTGTAACTTGTCCCAACCTTGAAGCTACCGATGTCATCTACTACCTCTCACCCTACAGGGTATTTGCACATGGACGACCCACGCTAGGGTCAATTTCACGGACACTGATTTCTCCGATCGAAAAGGAGGGGTGTCGTCTGGACCATTCCCGGTTACCTCAAGAAGTTCATGTTGCCAGCAAGAGTTCGCGGAGCTAAGTACAGGAGAAACACGGTTGCGCCGAGAGCGTGACGCACTCAACGGCGTTGTGCCAGCTAGACCCGGGTAGCGAGGCAAGATCGTAGGCCTTATCCGCAACGTCCAAGATCAGTTCACGGTAACGTCCATAAAGTATTCGTATTTGATAGGTCGGAGAGATCTCATGGATAAGCAGGAGTTGGAAGCACGATCGGAGGAGCAGATGCAGGTGAGCTCGTCGATCGAGCAAAACCTATCCGATCGCCTCTCCGGCTTACCTGAGCAACTTGAATGGGGACCCATGCTGCCCGAGGCGCCGTTGGTCCGGCAGCAAAGGAAGCGGCACAAGGCCTTCCTCGCGGGAATCGTTGCCGGAGAGCTCCTTATCCTGGCTGGACTGCTGAATCTCACCGGGGGGGTTGTCATGGTTTTGCCGGCGTTTGTGATTGCTTTGCTCGTGAGCCTCCGCGCTCAGGCGGCCATCTTTAGACTTCCGACCGCTTCGGACGTGAAGGTGCTGTCCGACCCTGACCGCCAAGACGAAGTGTTGGCCCAAATTTGGGTGGAAGTCGAAGGAGTCGTTCACGGAGCGGACCGCGGAGTGGTTTGGTTCGATGAAAACGGTTTCCACTTCCTGGGACACCGATCCTGGTTTCGAATCTCTAAACGTGATTTTCTAAGAGAAACGGAATCCTGGAGGCGGACTCGGTTGGCCGAGCTAGACGCCTTTCCAGGCATCATCTCGCTTCAAGTGCGAGGCCGCGCTCCC
>CAIVDU010000040.1 GCA_903904815.1 uncultured Armatimonadota bacterium | reverse complement strand
GGGCCACCTCAAAGACGGTGTTTTGCATGGGCTTGGAGGCGGAGGTTTGAACGGTCAGCCGGTACCGCCCTTCCTGGTTTAGTTCGGTGAAGTCGACCAACCACCAGTGACTTCCCCACATCTCGCCCCAGGTCGTCACTGGCCCGCTCAACTCGACGTCGCTGGCTCCCTCCTTGGTCAATATCCAGCGCGCCTCCGGGTCGGAAATGAGTTCGCGGGGGCCTCGCACGACGGCGTGCTTCGGCATCGCGAGGTCGTAACCTACTTGGGAAAATAGGAGGCCGATGGGGGTCGTCATGGGTTTGCCTCGAGGAATCGATCGATGTCTTCGCGCTTCGGAATTGACGGCTGGGCGCCGAGGCGTTGGACGGCAAGCGCGGAGGCGGCACTCGCGAACCGCACGGCTTCGATCGTTTCCACACTTTTGACGAGCGCGACCGCAAGTGCGCCGCAGAAGGTGTCCCCGGCGGCGGTTGTATCGACAGGGGTCACCGAATAGGCGGCCACGTGGCTGCCCTGAGAAGCGGTCTTTACCCACGCACCCTGCTTTCCAAGAGTGACGATTACGGTCTGGGGGCCCAAGCGGTACAGCACCTCGGCGGCCGCTTCGGCTTGCGTAAGAGTCTCGACCTCCAAATGGGTGAGGGCAGCGGCTTCGTTGGCATTTACGACCAGGATATCGATCAGGTGAGAAATGGGAACGCTCATTTCTCGAACCGGAGCGTAGTTGAGCAGGGTGGGTACTCCTTTCGAGTGGGCGATCTCCAGCGCACGGATCACGGCCGTGGGAGGAATCTCCATCTGCAGCACGAGCATGCTTGGCCCGTCGAATAGGTCTGAAATGGCGTTGAGGTGGGCGGCGGTGAGTGAGTAGTTCGCTCCCGGAGCGACGGACAGATAGTTGTCCCCGCTTACGTCGGTCATCACCAGCGCGGTTCCGGAACTCTGTTCGGGGTCGCGTAGAATGTGGTCGGTGCAGATGCCGTCGAGACGGAAGTTTTCTTCCATGGCTCGCCCGAATTGATCGTCACCGATTGCGGTGACGAAGGTGACGTTTCCGCCGGCACGAGCGGAAGCCACCGCTTGATTGGCCCCCTTTCCTCCAAAGGTTTGAAGGAACTCGCCGTCGGTCACCGTCTCCCCTCGCTCGGGGAGGGATTGCAGACGCATGACAAAGTCGACGTTGGAGCTACCGATGACAAGAATCCGGCGATCAGGCATTGAGGTGACGGCTCCTAATAGTCAGCGGCGACTCGATTCTCGGTAGAGGGAGGGTTCCCGCCTCCCTCCGCGCGTCTCAAAAACTCATCTAGGATCATTGCAGTGGAAGTCGTTCCCACCCGGGTGCACCCCAGATCCAAGCACCTTTCGACCGCTTTGAGGTCGCGAACTCCGCCAGAAGCCTTGACCCCGACAGCGGATGAGCAGACCGACCGCATCAGTCGGAGGTTTTCCTCGGTCGCACCCTGGTAGGAGTAGGTACCAGCCGAGTTCTTCACAAATCCGAATCCGGTGGAAGTTTTTACGTAGTCGCCGTCGGCTAATTCGGAGACGCGGCACAGCTCGGCAATGAGTTTGGGATCTTCTAGGTAGTCGGTCTCTAGAATCACCTTCGTTAACGCGCCGTGCCGTTTGCCCTCAGCGACGACGATCGCGATATCGTTGCGGACGTAGTCCCAATCGCCTGAGAAGACTTTGCCCAAGTTCACCACCATGTCTAGCTCCCGTGCGCCACTGGTACACGCAATTTCGGCTTCGACTCGCTTCACTTCCGACTCGCTCGAGCCGTGCGGGAAGCCGATGACCGTCCCCACGGCAACCGACGAACCCTCGAGGATTTCGGCGGCTTGCCTGACAAAGTAGGG
>CAIVDU010000039.1 GCA_903904815.1 uncultured Armatimonadota bacterium | reverse complement strand
TTCAAGGAACCGAGTGTATGCGTCCATCACGCCTGCATACTTAAACGGATTCGGACCCTCGACCAGCACAACCAATCCCAGTACCGAATCACGACGAAACCCATCGCGAATCACAATCTCTCGCCTTAAATGTGCCATTTCTGAACTTCTTTGCTTCGGCACTTTGGCCCGGGTTCTGATCGCGGAACCCAAATTTCCGGCTCGCCGGGAGACAATAGCCGCGATACTGCCCCACCATTTTGGACTACCAATAGTAGTTTTCCGCTATGGTCGACTTCTACGGGAGGTTTTGGTCGCGGTGACGGTCTGACTAGAGTTCGTTTGAACCCCAATGCTGCCGAGTCGGTCGGCATGGTTGAATGTCGTAGCCGTAGTGTGTTCTGAGATTCCCGGCGTGAAGTGACCAACTCCATCCGAAAGAACTGGAGAAGGGACATCGACTCCATCTCTTCGGAACGTCTGAGACGTTCCCTCGTTCTTACCCACTCGGGTGTCGAGACCGTTGTAGGTGTACGTGTAGGTGGAACCTGATGGGTTTGCGATGCTGGTGACTCGGCCTTCGTAGTCGTAATTAAGGGTCGTGGTTCCGGCGCTAGTCGCCCCCAGATTTCATCCTGGCTACCAACTAGCTGGGTGCGTATTTCAACCTTTCATATCAGTCAGGACGTTAATTCCATACCGACTTTCTCCTTCAATGCAGTGCCGGAAACCAAGACGTCCGGCATTCAAGCCTTTCACTTCACCTCCTTGGAAAGCTTCGCTTTCAACCAGTTGGAAATGTCGTCCAAGTAGGTGTGCATGATCGGGATGTCGAACAAGCTCAAGATTGTTCCAACCAAGAGTCCGCCCACCACAGCGGTCGCCAAGGGCTGATAAGCATCAAGGCCCGTCTTGGGCGCAAGCGCCACCGGCAGCATCACGATCATCGTGATGCCCGACGTCATCAGAATCGGACGCAAGCGCTCGGGACAAGCGGTTCGAATCGCCTGATTCCGAGGTTCGCCGTTCTCGCGACGCCTCATGATCGCGTCGATCATGAGCACAGCGGTCGTGATGTCCATACCCGTCAACACAATCACCCCCAGCACGGAAACCGTCGAGAATGCTTGATGGGCGAGCCAGAGAGCGGTGAAGACGCCGGCCAGTTCTAACGGCAGCGATGCAATCATCTGCAGCGGGGAGATGAATCCCTTGAACTGCACGACGAGAACCAGATACATCAGCCCCAATGAGATGACCAAGCTCGTCAGCAGCCGACGCATGCTGTCCATCATTTGGGTCATGTCTCCGCGCACCTCCAGCCCGTATCCGCGAGGGAAATTCACCGGCTGAATTCCCTTGCCGGGGTTCCCTCCGTAAGCGTTGGAAACGAGATCCATCACCACGTCCATGGACGGCAGATGCCCGATTCGGTAGAAAGCGTTCACGCCCACGACCCTTCTGAGTGCGTCGTGTTCGATGGCGGTCGGAGACACAACCTGCTCAATACGAGCGACCGACCGGAGCGGCACTTGCCGACCGTCCGGCGCGGCGATGATCGTGTTCTCCAAGTCGGCCTGCGTTTGATGTTGATCGCCCTGGTAGCGGACGAGGATCGTGTCTTGCCGAATGTTGGGGAGCCTCAAGAACTCGTTCGTGAGACCGCCCCGCATGGAATAGTAAGCCTGTTCCGCAATCGTGGCCGGCGCCAGCCCAACCTCCTGCGCTCGCTGAAGGTCCACCTTGATTCGGTATTCCGGTTGTCCGTAGGTCCAGGTCTTGGCCGGCTGGAACGCCTCATCCGGCATTTTCTGAGCGACCCGAAGGATCTGAGAGCCAATGCGGTCGAGTTCCTCAAGTCGCGGGCCAAACGCGTTGACTTGGATCGGAGCGAGTGCCGTGGCCATCACGTCAGAACCCATCTCCTTAAACTGGAACCGTCTTATTCCGGGAATCGTGGCTAGCGCTTCCCGCTGGACCGCGTCCATGACTTTCCAGATCGTCTGGTTTCGCTGATCCTTGTCGCTGAACGTGAGCATCATGCTCGCGCCATTGACCTGAGGCATCTGGTATCCAGTGTAGGACGGATTCCAACTCTCCATCAGCGACTCCGCGCCAATTTCGATGCTCGCCTTTTGGATCTCGGGATGCTTCAACACCAGCTTCTCGACCTGATGGATCGCGTCTGCGGTCGCGGCAAACGAGGTGCCCGGGGCCATCTCTAGGAAGCCATTCGCTTGCCCCGTGTCTGCGAGAGGCATCATCTCGCTGCCGATAAAGTAGTAGAAGGTAAAGCCGATCGCTACCGTCGCGAACACCCGGGTGAGATTCGCGAACCGGTGCCGGAGCGACCAATCGATGGCGCGTCCGTACCACGCCTCAAGAGCGCCCAACGCATTCTGAACCGGATCGAGCACGCGGTAGAGCAGGCCAAGGCCCGGGATCTTTCGGTCTTCGTCTCGCCTCGCCTCGGGTCTCAACAACCGCACGGCGAGCACGGCGGTCAACGTAAAGGACACGAGCATGGAGGCAATGAGCCCGAAGATCAGTGGCCACACCAGCTCGACGAACATCTGCCCCACAAGTCCTCCAGTGAACAGCAACGGAACCAGCGCCGCAATGATCATCAGCGTGCTCGCGATGACCGCCAGCCGAACCTCGGCAATGCCGTCGATCGTGGCCCGCTTAGGATCTTTGCCCATCCGGAGGTGCCGCTCCACCGCATGAATATCGATGATGCTGTCATCGACGAGTCTGCCGATGGCAAGCAGGAGTCCGATCAAGGTGCCGCTGTTGAACGTCATCCCAAACGGGAGCATGAGAACGATCGCCAACGCAAGGGACGTGGGGACGGTGACCAGCGCGATGAGCGTGCCGCGCCATTCTCCTAAGAACAGTAAAACCGCGATCGAAGTGAGAAGAATCGCCACCCCAAGTTCGTGCCAGACGTTTTCGAAGAGGATATCGACGAAGTGGGCATTGTCGTAGGCCACGGCAAAGTGGATCCCTGGATTGTCCGTTTCAATGCGGTGAATCGCATCCATCACCGCCGGAACGACCTTGGCCGAACTTGCGCCGGGGCTCTGAATCACCGAGACTTCAATCGCAGTCTGAACGTCGCCGACCGTTCCCGGGTCGTGATTCACGAACTCGTAGCCACTTCGCTTCTCCCAGATTCCATCGACAACTTTGGCGATGTCTCGGATGTAGACCACTCGCGAAGAACCGGTCGACTGGGGGACGGCCTTCACCGGATAGGCAAGGAGATCTTCCGCAGACCTTGCCCGCGTATCAATGCGCACGATCGACTCGTGTCCGCCCGAGGTGACCGTGCCCCCCGATCCGCTGGTGTTTGCCCGGTCGATCGCGTCTCGCACGTCCAGGATCGACACCCCCACCGCAGACAGCTTGGTGCGATCGACGAGAACCTGAAGCTGCCTTCGCGAACCTCCAAAGGGGACCACCGCGTACACGTTTCCGACGCGCTTGAGCTGGTTCACGACATCGTTGTCGGCAAACTCTCGTAGTCGGGACGGGCTCCATCCCTGCTCCGCGCTTCCGCTCAGGGATAAAGACAGGATCGGCAGGTTGAGCGGATCGATGGGGATCACGAACGAGGGTTTGAGGTTCGCGCCCGTGCTGGGAAGTTGCGCCTGGACCACACCCAAGAGCGACTGGACGTCCGTCTGCGCACGCGGCATGTCGGTCCCGTAAGGAAACTCCAGAGTCACAATCGAAAAGCCCTCTTGAGAGTTCGACCTGATGGTGCGCAAGCCCTTCACGTTGCTAAGCCCTTCCTCGATGGGCTTGGATACGTAAAGTTCCATGTCCTCCGCTGACAAGCCAGGCATCATGGTCACGACGCCGAGCATCGGACTCTGAACGTAGGGCGCGAATCGACGCGGGATCACATCCGTCGCGGCGTACCACGCGAGCCCGATGATCGCGAGAAAGAACGCGAATACTGCGTACGGATGCTCGATCGACCACCGATGAATCCCATGCAGAGGATTTTCGCGGGTGGGTTTTGCGTCCTGGCTCACTGGACGATCACCGTCCCTTTCTTCATGCTCATGCCGCAGGCGAACCCAAGCGTGCCCTTGGCCGAAGGCGGAAGCTCGATCGTCACCGACGTGTGCAATGGAAGCGACTTCTTGATCCCGAGACTCGGAAACTCCACTTCCGTCGCACAGGTGTTGTCGGTCTTCCGAAGGAACACCAGTCGGTGGGGCTGTCCCGGCGTCAAGGTAACTGAAGACGGCGAAAATCCGGATTCGTCCACCTCAATCACGATGGGCTCGTTGTTATTCGGAGCCGACGGGGTTCCGACGTCGGTGACGACGTCGCCATCTTGGAGTTCGGAGCCACCGGTCAGCACAACCCGTTCGCCGACCTCCACACCTGAATTGATCGCCACCGAATCGGACGAGGTGGTTCCGACTTCCACCGAATGACGTTCGACCGTGAGTCGTCCAGCCTGTCCCGCGACTGATTTTGCGACCCAGACGAACCGACTGGTTCCCGAATTTCCCAAAATCGTCTGGACCGCCTGCGACGGCACTTGCTTCGTCACCGCCGCCGCCGCGATTGGGAGATCCACCGTCACGTACTCGCCGGGGCGGAAGCGATTCGAATGCAGGCTCGAGGAGGTGATTTGCCCTTCCACCACTCCCATCCTTGACACGGGATCGACCGACGGCGATATCGAAGTGACCGGCGTCATCGTGGGCGCTTCATTCACGTCTCGATGGCGAACCATCAGAAGCGATCCCAGCCTAATCTTGCCAATTTCAGCCTCAGGAACGTTTGCCTGGACCCTTAGGGTCGAAACCACCGAGACCTTGAAGACGACTTGTCCAGGGCTCACCAGCGATCCGGGGCTCACCATCCGTGCAGTCACCACGCCGTCTTCCGATGCCCTGAGTTCCGCGTAGCCCCGGGACACGACCGCCTGATCCAGAACAGCCTTGGCTTGGAGAACTCCCGCCCGAGCTTGACCGATTTTGCCGGTGGCCGATTCGGTCTCCGCTTGTGCAGTTTGGACATGGGCGTGGTGAACCATCAGGGTGGATTCGGCCTCGTTGACCCGCTGGGTTACCGCGCTGACCCCGGCATTCGCCTTTCTGACCTGCGCCTCCGACGATCGAAGGTTGGCCCGGGCCGCGTCTAGACCTCGCTCGGCGCTCGTGAGAGCGGAGGCAGCGACCGTCGCCTGCTTCTGCTCTTGCGCGTATTCGTCTTTGGAAACGGCGCCTCGTTGAAGAAGACGAGATTCTCGCTTCATCTCCTCGATCCAGTAGGTCGCGTCCGCTTTCGCCGCAGCAACGCGCGAACTCGCGTCGTCGACGTTCGATTTCGCCGCGTCTCGTTGAGCGAGCGCCGAATTGACGTCCTCGGTCGCTGCCGCCAGCATCGCCTTTGCCTCCGGAACCGCCGCTTCAAACTGCCCCTTTTCGGACTCCGCTTGATGCACCATAACCTTGGCCTGAAGAGCCTCCGCCTCAGCCACCTTCGACGCGGCAACCGCGCCGTTCAACATCGCCTGCTTCTCCGCCAACTCGGGATTCAACTGACTCACATCGAGCTTCGCCAACAGTTGTCCCTTCCGGACGTGGTCTCCCACATAAACGTAGGTCGCCTCCACGATTCCGGTGGTACGAGCGGCTACGTCGGAGTCCGTCAATGCCGATACTTGCCCAGGATAGGAGATTGTAGGGGCGTTAGAACTCTCCTTCACCGTCGTCAAGGTGACGGGCATTTGCCCGGCCGGAGGGGGCATCGCCATATCCATCGTCTGCGCCTGAACCGGCGTCATCGAACCTGGCCTCCGGAAATGTCCGACCACGTAGTAGGCCGAGGCGAAAACCACCACCACCAGCCCAAGCCCCCCCACGGTTGCCCGGTTGACGATGCGAGAGGAGATGATTCGGCCGCGGAGACGCCATGCGACGGCAAGACAACCGCACGTGGTCATGCCCGCAAGAAACGGCATCAAGGCGCTCGTTGAACCTGAACTCGAACTGCCGTTTGAGGTCGATTCACCCGTTTGAAGTGAGATCGTGGTTTTGCCTTGCCCCAGAGGTCCTTCGATCAGCACCGTAGCGTCGTACGCTCCGGCCATCGCGAACACTGCCGGCGCTTGATAATGGCCGGGAGGTCCGCTGGGGGTGGCGAGCTGGTCGCGCTCCCCCATCGGCATGCCGGGCATCTGGGCGAGCAAGTGGATCGTGAGCCCGTCCTCCGGCTTCCCCGCTGAATCGGTGACTGTGAGTTCGAGCATTGCCTTACCCACGGAAATCATCTCTGGTTGTGTGGTGAGCTGAACGTGATACGGACCCGCCTGACCATCGATCGCAAAGCCGAGGAATGGCATAAGGAGGCAGCAAACAAAGAGCGAGAGTTTCATTTCGATCCTCCAGAAGCGGGAGATTGGCCGACTAATCGCCGAAGCCGGAACAGCGAGTTCGACCTCTCGTACCTGGCCACGGCAAGGTCACTCTTGGCTTGGGCGAGGGCCTGAAGCGAATCAAGAAGCTCGAGGAGAATTCCCTTCCCGTTCGCGACTCGCAGGTTGATCACGTCGTAGGCCGATTGCGCGGCGTTCACCGCATCACGCGCGGAAGCTAGCGCCGCCTCTGCGGTTTCGACGTCGATATACGCTTCGCGGACGTCGCGCTCGACTTCAATTTGGACTTGCGCCATATTGGCCTCCGCCTTGGCTTTCTCGGCTTGGGACTTCGAAATCATCGCCCGCCTCTCCCCCGCGTCGTACAGCGGGAAACTGACCGTAACTCCCACCGCCGAACCCCGATTCATGGTTTGAGTAGCCGAGTCGGCAAAAGCGACTCCGTAGACCTGGGGAAGCGTCGCCGAGTGTGCGGCCCTCAGGTCAAACTTCGTCGACTCCAAACGTGCCCGCGCGGCTTTGATGGCCGGTCTGCTCTGTCTGGCTAGTCTTAGACAATTAGCCAGGGGATCTAGCGTCGAATCAGGATCGGAATCAAACTCGATTGTGGGTCTAAGGTCGAGTCTCGCTCCCATGCTTGCCAGGAGATCGAGGCAAGCCTTCTCCCGTTCGCCGAGGGCGACTCTTTCCAGCCGCTTCGCCTGCGAAAGGTCGGCCTGGACTCTACTCACCGAGGCCGCGATGTCCTTTCCCACCTCGAACCTGCTCTGAGTCACCCTCACGATCTCTTCGAGGGACACCACCTTCGCGTGGCTGGCCGTCACATTTGCGTCGGCAAGTTGAGCACGAAGGAAACCAACTTCCACGGAAAGTGCCACGTCAGACTCGACCTCAGCGGAGTCGGCAATTGCGGCGCCGACCAAAGAACGTGCTGCCCCCGATTGGGACTCAAGAAACCCACCCGTCCACAGCGGCATCATCACCATGATGTTCGCGTCGCCCAGGAACCCCGATGGCGACAACAACGTGTTGACCGGATCCACTGTCGGCGACGAACCAAAGATGGCCCCGTAGTTTCCCGAAATCGCATATGCGTTGAGCGAGACTCTGGGACTGAGCTTGGATCGCACCGACTGCGCCCAATCGGCACTCGAGTCCACGTCGGATCTCGACGCAAGCAACCGAGGGCTGTGAGCACGGGCGAATTCAAGGGCTCGAGCCAGAGTTAGTGGATTCGAGACCGGGACAGGGTCTTGGGCAACGGCGCGAAGGCTAAAGCCGAGTGCCACGACGGAAGCTAGACCAATGCGCAGAACGAAATTTGAGTTAATTCGAACGATGAGAAAGTTCCTCAACAAGGTCCAAGGCGACTCTCGCGACGCGAGAGACCGACGCTACGAAACTTGGAGGACAGGCGGAGCTCGATCGGCCGGAGGCGAGGAATCGCTGAAGAGCGGCGGGCTCGATTCAAAACTCGACAGAACGTAAGGATCGAGGGGAATCTGGGGAGTCGAGACAGAAACCAGAACCGATGTATCGGCAATGGCCACCAACCAAATCTGGTTCGTCGCCGGTATCGCCGCCGACTTAGTGACCACGCCAGTCGAATGGACTCGGATCTCACAGCGGCAATTGGGAGTCGAAACGCTCGCCGTGCGTTTTGCCTTGACCGACGCCTTGCAGCAGCCGTGCTTAAGGATTGCCGGCGTACCCGGAGCCTTCGCACAGCACCGCATGCCGCAGGAAGCGTGGAGCGCTTCGCTAGCTCCCCCAATTACGCAAACTTTCTCGATCGCCTGGGTCGGTATTGCCGAAAAAACCAGGGCGACCAAGCATAGCATCCGTAATAGGAAGGCGGTTGCTCTGAGCACTTACCGATATTGTCGCATACATTTGCCTCTGGCTCTTGGCGTGAGATCCAATGACATGGACTTCACGGCACAGGCGCTTACGAAATCAAGAAAGATCCTTTCCACGAAGAAATACGGGTGAACTTCGGTCGGCCATCTTCGTCTCTGCCTCAATCGGCCTATCGCGGGCGGAGGGCTACGCGCCGTCCACCTGATCTCGACAGGCGGAGGAACGCTTCGATGAACGTAAAAAACCGCATTATCGCCGTGCTTGTACTCTCGCTAGCCGTCTGCTCGTGTTTCGCACAGGGCGGCGGTGGTCGACAGGGACGCGGACGGGTTGGATATGGCCTCGCTCAGCTCTTGGCCCGACCCGATGTCCAAAAAGACCTTGAACTCACTTCTGACGAGATCGCCAAACTAGACGAACTCCGACAGTCCCAGCGCGGAAATCGCGGTGGTGGCGGCGGAGCCGGTGGCGGTGGAGGAACTCCTCCAGACCCAGCCGCAATGGCAGCTCGCCGAGCCGAGCAAGAGAAAGCTGTTCTGGCTCTCTTGACCGAGCCCCAGCAGAAGAGAATCAAGGAGATTCAAATTCAACTTCAGGGTGACGCAGCTGCAACGATCCCCGATGTCCAAACCGCTCTCGGACTGACCGACGACCAGAAGGCGAAGATTAAAGATCTTCAGGCTAAGCAAAACGAGGCCAACCAAGCAATTATGGAGAAAGTCCGAAGTCAGGAGCTTGATCGCGCTGCCGCAGGCGAGGCGCGAACAAAGAACCAGCAGGTTCTGAAGGACGAGATCCACAAGGTTCTCACACCTGAGCAGCTCACGAAGCTGAAAGAACTGGGTGGAAAGCCGTTCGTGGCAGACACCGCTGGCGGCGGACTCTAAACCTCCAGGCTAAAACTTCGGTAGAAGATACAATGCGCCCCGAGGCCTCTAGGCCCCGGGGCGTTTTTGCGTGCTAAGCGGCGAGCCTGTGCCATGCCAGCTTAATGACTTAGTGACGAGTGAGCCTCATTTCAACATCAAGACAATCCCCCTAGAGTTAACAGGTTATCCTTGGCCCAAATCTGCCGAACCGAATAGGTAGTGGGCATACTCAACGATATTTTTCGGAAGCCAGGCGATCAGGGCGAATCGGTAGAGGCAAAGCAATGGCGTTCTCTCGGGGCCCGGTCGACGCAGGTGATCGACCTTTTCGTTCTCCACCCACAATCGGAAATCGGGAAACGATTTCTAAAAACCGTCTCACAACTTAGATCGCGGTATGACACCGATGTCCAGACCGCAGAGCACTTTGAGAGAGTGTCCCACGCTTTGGAAGCGGCGTCCTCTGACTTCGCCGTGGCACAGCGTCAAGAGATCGAGGGCCTGATTGAGGAGCTCGGCTCCGCCGTCTCCGAAACACTCGATAAGTTCGCAAGCTCGATCGATGCTGCAGGCAGACCGATAAGCGGGATGGAAGACGTCCGACGTGGCCTTTCCGAAGCCCAAAAAGCCCCCAGCCTCGACGAAGTTCGCAAGCTATTGGCCCAAGGCGTTGTCGGCCTTCAGAAGCTTGTGGAAGAGCAAGCGGCTCGAGAACGAGCGCTCAGGGCGGAGTATCAGGCTCATTCTAAGAAGCTGAGCGCCCACCTTGAGAAGGCGCACGAAGAGGGCAGAACGGATGCACTCACCGGGCTAGCCAATCTTCGCGCCTATGAAGAACACACCCAGCGAGTTTTTGCCCAGGCAGCCCAGGACAGCGAAATCCGGTGTCTGGCAATGCTCGACCTGGACGGGTTTAAGGCGCTCAACGACACCTACGGCCATGCGGCAGGTGACTCCGCATTGGTGACCTTCGGAAGTCGACTTCGCAAGGCAGTTGGCGAGAAGGCATTCGTCGCGCGGCTCGGCGGAGACGAGTTCGTAGTGGTTGGCGACATGACCGAAACCATGCTGAAAGGCATGTTCGTGAAACTCACCAATTCGTGCGGAGATCACCCGTGCTTCCACGAAGATCGCCGAATGACCATCCGGTTCAGCTTCGGCATCGCCGAATTCGACAGGAAAGAAGCCGAGCCGGTAATCCGAAAGAAGGCGGACGCGGCGCTCTATGCCTTCAAGCAGGCTAGAAAAAATAGCCGCGCCGCCTAGCGCGTTTCGTTTGAGTCTCTCCTAGCTGTGTGAGAGGTAAAAGGCGTCGCCTTGAATGTGGTAGGTGTTTCCCGACTCCCGGCAGAGCAATTGAAGGGCGGCTTCAAAGCTAAGACCAGACGCCTTCACCGTAATGCGTTTGTTGGAAGCCCCGGCAAGGACCACGCACGTCCTTGTCGCCTGCTTGGCGAGCAGGCTGATCGCGGTACGAATAGGGCAATCCTTGAGGTCCAAATCGAACGTGATCGGGCCGGGACCCGCCGAGGCTTTGACGGAACCGATGGCGGCTGGGTCAAAAGACTGCCCCGAAGCTGACCGGACTCCGCTGACTCCGCTTCCCACCGCGTTGGTTGAGCCACCCCCAAAGCCAGCTTGCCCGCCCCCGAGACCTCCGCCCCCTCCATTGGCGCCCGCTCCCAGAGACCGTGAACTACCCAGTCCTCCGCCACCGCCAATGACTCCCTGACCTCCAAAGGAACCCGCCCCTACCGACCGTGAGCCACCGAGTCCTCCGCCGAAACCTCCGCCCATGCCGGCTTGGCCACCAGTGCCCTCATTGGGTACGCCGCCGCCGAACCCCGAGTTAGCCGCAGGAACATCGGATTGAACTGGGCGCAACTCGAAGAAGTAGGTCCCGCCTTCCAAGCGATATGTGGCGCGACCCGCGAAGCACACCGCTTGTATGGCCTGATCGAGGGACCGATGAACCAGATTCAGATGCACCGGCTCATACTTGAACCGTTGCATGGGATTCGGCGGTGCAATCGAATAAGAGATCCCAGCCTGTCGCGCAATTTGGTCGACTGCGTCGGCGAATGAAACGTCGTTCAGTTTTAAGGTGATGTTCGTGACCGGCGGTTCGGCGACGAGATAGACCCTTGAACCAACCGGCAGAATCGAAGTCTCAAAATCGTTTTTAGCAGCCACGATTGACCTATTGGTCGGTCGTGCCAAAGTCAACTTGGATGTCAACGCCGGAAGGCGAACAATCCGCGGCCAAGCTGGCTTCGGAAGAGCGACTGTGGCCTGACGTGCATTCAATGGGGTGACTTTCGCCGAAATGGGCTTTGACGAACCGGGCGTACGGTGGGCAATCGCGGAGTGCCGATGAACCTTAGCTTGTGTCTTCTTGTTCGTGGTCTGGGCATGTACTGTCTCCGCCAGTCCGATTGCCACGGCAGTCAGCAGGAAGATCGAGGGCCAAAGCGCAGTTGAGTTTTTCGGGTTTTGCTTCTTAGACAAGATGCGGGCGACACGGTTCATAAGGTGACCTCCGTTGGCAGACATGGAAAACTGAGGAATCTGGTGGAGCTGTTGCTCCAAGTGAGTCAGGGCTCGGGCGTACAGTTTTGAATTCCCGGTAGCACTAATGACAATCTCATCACAGCAATGCTCTCGTTCGATGCGGATCGTGTGAGACACCCACCAGACGACCGGATGATAAAACAGCACCGTCTCAAGACAAGACTGAACGAGATTCAGGAGATAGTCGAAGCGACGAACGTGAGCCAGTTCGTGCAATAGCAAGCATTCGACTTGGTCAATCGGAAATCCCATCAGCAAGCTACTTGGCAGGATTACAACGGCACGAAAAACACCCATCGCAATCGGGACTGCGATGCGGTCAGAGATCAGCAGTTGGACTCGCTGAGAAATTCCAAGGGATTCTTGAAGGGCGTTCAAGCGATCTTGCCATTCCTGTGGCGCAGCCCGGCTCCAACGCCGCCGCAATCTTTCGACGACCCACAGTCCTCCCGCCATGCGCACCGAGAGAACCAAAACGCCGCAAAGCCAGCAAACGACCATCACCGGCATCATCTGGTGCATCCGCTCCGCAACCGTGGGCTGTTTGGGTGGAAGCACGGCAAGGATAACAACGCGGGAAGCTTGCCCACTTCTTCGAGCAACCACCGGTGACGGCAGAGACTCCACCCGGGACCGCTGAAGCGCAAGGCTGGTGCCAATGGGGCATAGCGCGAGCGCCACCAACGTTCCACAGCAAATCGCATACCGAACCCGGGCTTCGCTCCGGCGGCTGAGAAACAGTCCCAACCAGAGCAAGGCCCCCACAATGCACCCCTGCCACAAAAAGTGCAGGAGAGTCCATCCAAGGGTGTCAACCAGACTAGTCATGGCCTTCCTCCAGCCGATCGATGAGAGCTCGAATCTCGGCAAGTTCCTCCGGTCGTGATCTCCTCGAGTTCAAAGCGTGCATCACAAGATCGTGAGCTGATCCGCTAAACGCCTTCTCGATGAAGTCCTCAACGAGACTCTGTTTGGCGGTGGACGAGGCCTCGGCAGCCCGGTATACGTGAGCCTTACCCTGTTCGGCGCGCAGCAGTAGACCCTTTTCCGTCATGAGCTGCATCAGCTTCAAGACGGTCGTGTAACCAATCTCCCTGGATTCAGAGAGGTGTTCATGAACCTGCCTTACGGTCACCTCGCCAACATTCCAAACAACCTGCAAGATGGCAAGTTCTGACTTTGTCGGCTTTCGGCGTGAGTCCTTGACTTTCACGAAGTCATTGTATACGAACTTTTTCGTATCTTACGAAAAAATTCGTAATAATTGCGAGGGCGGCAAATGAGTCGGACATTCATTGCGGTCGACTCCTACACCGGTCGTGTACAGTGTAAGTTCGTGCTGTACTCGCTCAAGCGAGCGTAGGAACGCACGGCGGCTTGCCAAGTTCAGCATGGGAGATTACGAGCAGCTCAGGGATCCATACGGGAGAATCATCGACTACCTGCGGGTCTCGATTACCGACCGGTGTAACTTCCGATGCGTCTACTGCATGCCGGAATCAGGATTCCCGGTGACTCCCAAGGAAGAAAGCCTTACCAACGAAGAGCTCGTCAGGCTGATCGGGATCGCTTCAACTCTCGGAATGAGCAAGATCCGACTCACCGGGGGCGAGCCACTGCTGCGAAAGGACCTTCCGGAAATGATCCGAGAAGTGTCGAAGATGCCCGGAGTCCGCGAAATCAGTTGCACGACAAACGGATTCATGCTGACCCAGTTGGCAGCCCCACTTCGAGAAGCAGGACTGACTCGGCTCAATGTCAGCCTCGATACGCTCAAGCCCGAACGCTTTGAGCCCATTGCGCGACGCGGCAGTCTGCAGGAAGTCTTGGACGGAATTCAAGCTGCCTTCGACGAAGGGATCCTGCCCCTGAAGATCAACTGCGTCGCCATGAAAGGGATCAACGATGACGAGGCGGCCGATTTCGCGAGTTGGACGCTTACCAAACCCGTCCATGTTCGATTTATCGAACTCATGCCCATGCGTTGGAGCCTGGACGAGACTCCCTCAGATTTCGACGCATTTGCCGCTCATGGCGAGAAGGGACTGCTCCAACTGCGGCAGGCCAGAGGCGACATGCTGAGCGATTCGCAAATGCGCAGAATGTTTGTTTCGGCGGAAACGCTTCAAGAATCGATTGAGAAGGTGCATGGTCCTCTGGAACCAGCGGAAATCGCCACCAATGGCCCCGCCCGCACATTTCGAATCCCCGGCGCCAAGGGCACTATCGGTTTCATCAGCCAGATCACCAACGACTTTTGCTCGAAGTGCAACCGCCTTCGTTTGACGCATGACGGATTCCTCCGGCCATGCCTGATGTCCGATGGCGAACTGGATCTGCGCACACCAATACGACTTGGAGCCTCCGACAACGAAATCCGAGACCTGTTCCGGCATGTCGTGGCCCACAAACCTGAGCGTCACTATCTCGCCGAGGGCCAAAAGGTAGTGGGACGCGGCATGAGCCAAATCGGCGGTTAGAAAAAGCGGCCCCATCTGTCTCCAGATGGGGCCGAGTCTGGCTTTAACCGATCCGAAGGAGGATCGCGCCATGGGCGGGAACTTCCTGAGAGTAGCCGTCGCCGAACGCGCCGACCGTGCGAAGCTGCCACACGTCGCGAACCTGGGCATTGTGCTTGACTTTGCCAAGATCCTTCCTGGCAACATTGACCTGAGCCGGTTCGATGCCACGATTGAACAGCCCCACCGCGATGGAACCATCCTCAAGAGGTCGGGCCCAGACTTCGAGATCTCCTTCCTGCTTGACGCGAACCGCTGCTTTCCCGAGTCGATCCTGGTCAATGTCGATCACTTCAGGATTCATCAGAAGTCTCTGAGTGAAGTCGTCGATCCGTTCCAGGTCGCAACCGATGATGAGCGGAGCGGCCAAGAGTGCCCACAGCGAAATGTGGGTGATCTGTTCGTTAGGTTTGAGCTTCGAAGGGTGTGGAGTTCCCCACCCAACTCGACCGACAACGAGCATATCCGGGTCGTTCCAGCCGCCCGGCTTCACATACGGCGATCGAACTGAGTGTGAGAAGCCGATTCCCGACATGCTGCTCCAAGAGTCGTTGATGTCTCCGGTGGTTCTCCAGAGGTTGCCACCGAGATCGAATCCCCACTTGTAAACGTCGCCCATGCCGTACTGGCAGAGTGAGAACACGATGTCTCGGTCGCACCCGTCGAGCGCCTTCCGCATGACTTCGTACGGCTTCTTGAATCCTGCTAGATCGGGATGAGGAGCGATGTTGCCATAAGAGCACCAGTCGTACTTCAGATAGTCCATTCCCCACTTGGCGTAGGTCTTGGCGTCCTGAGCTTCATGTTGCCAGCTCGCGGCGAACCCGGCGCAGGTGGTGGGTCCAGGCGACGAATAGATGCCGATCTTGAGTCCTAGACCGTGAACGTACGTTGAAAGTGCAGGCATGTCGGCGAACTTGTTATTCGTCTGAATTTCGCCGTTCGCATCTCGCTGGCCTTCCCAGGTGTCATCGATATTGATGTAGGTGTAGCCGAAGTTTGCGAGACCAGTCTTCACAAACGCGTCCGCAGCGGCCCGAACCTTGTCAGCGTCGACGTTGCCGGCCCAGACGTTCCAAGAGTTCCAGCCCATCGGAGGCGTAAGACTCAGCTTGTGCGTGCCCGCCGTGATATGAATCGTTCGATTGGCAACGCCGCCTGGGCCAGTCGCCGCGACTTTGAAGTTGTATTCGCCCGCAGACTTGATGACGCCAGAAATCACACCCTGCTTCTTGTCAAACGCGAGACCCTTCGGCAAGCCCTTCACTACCAGTTGGATCGGTTGTTCGCCAGAAACTGGCACGCGGAAAACAAACTCATGTCCGGGAGTCACGCCAAGGATCTTAGGACCGTTTATCCGGGTGTGCACACGGTCCACCGGGGCAATCGGATAGGGAGGGGCATTGGGCGCCACAAACGGCGTCGGCGGCTTGGAGGCGTCGATAAGCGTTACCGTTGGCTCGATCCAGTCGGCATGATCGTAATCGATTCCATCGCCGGCGTCATCGGCAACGAGCTTGAGCGACTTGGCGCCCTTGAGGGTTACGCTCAGGGAGTAGGCTGGCTGCCCGGACTTCAGCACCGGAGATTTTGCCGCGAGTTTTCCGTCGACATAGACGAGGAAACGAACCGACCCTTTGCCCTGAGTCTCGTCGTCCAATCCGACGAGCGCGGTAAA
Organism: uncultured Armatimonadota bacterium; assembly: GCA_903904815.1. Taxonomy (GTDB): domain Bacteria; phylum Armatimonadota; class Fimbriimonadia; order Fimbriimonadales; family Fimbriimonadaceae; genus Fimbriimonas. The sequence continues at coordinate 105,113 of CAIVDU010000039.1, read as the reverse complement.
AGCGATCGCATTGCCGTCCAATCGATACACGGCCTCGCCGACCGCGTGGGTACCGATACCCCTTTCGTAGACCTTCCCGGCCACGGTCAAGGGGTGCCCATCGACACTCTTGTCCCTTTGAGGCTCTCCCCAACCCTGAGTTAAGGTGGAAAGATCGAGATTTTCGAGAAGAAACGGCGTCTCGGTTTGACGGAGTAAATGACCTAGAATCAGCGCTGACAACATATGCAAACACCCTCCCCTTGGGGGTTCACGAAGGTTACCAGCGGGTTGACCTATCGGGTGCGTTACCGGCCACAATCTAACGAGATGTCAGAGACGAAATCGATACGAGTGCTCGTTTGGGACGAGAACCCATCCCACGCAGACATGAAGCTCTACCCGGGCAACCTGCGAGCCGCCATTGCCGAAGGACTGAATGAACTGAATCAGAACGGAGAACTCGTGGTCAAGACCGCGCACCTCGACGAACCCGATCAGGGAGTTTCCGACGAAATCCTCGCCGAGACCGATGTTCTCGTCTGGTGGGGCCACGCTCGACACGGAGAAGTTGCGGATTCGCTCGCTGAGAGAGTGAAGGAGCGCGCCTACAAGCACGGCCTCGGCGTCGTTGTCCTCCATTCGGGCCACTACTCAAAGGTTTTCAAGGAAGTCGTCGGCGGCCCCGGTCACCTGAAGGGCGGTTGGAGAGAATCGACCGACTCAGAAACGATCCGAGTTTGCGCTCCCTGGCACCCGGTGGCGGCTGGAGTTGAGGACTTCGTCCTTGAGAACGAAGAGATGTACGGCGCTCCGTTCGACGTGCCTCCCTGCGAGACGCTCGTGTTTCAGTCGCTTTTCAGCGTTGGTGGAGAGTCCTTCCCAAGCGGAATGGCATGGACAGTTGGCGACGGCATCGACCCCGAGTTTACGTCTGGCCCCGGCGGCGGAAAGGGACAGGGCGAAGGCAAGTCCCGACTGTTTTACTTCCGACCCGGTCATGAGACTTACCCGACCTATCTCGACTCGCGCGTTCGGAAAGTGATCTACAACGCCGTCCGTTGGGCCGGCCGACTCGTCTGACGCCCTTCAACCATTGAATCCCGAAAGAGTGATGGACTGGATAGGTCCATCACTCTTTCGCTATTTTTACTCTGGTCTCGCCGTCAGCCTCTGGTTCGTCAGTGGTCGTCAATGGCCTGAAGAATCCATATGCCTCAAAGAACCCAATCAAAGCTACGTGGTACTTCGGGGCCTGTTCCCAACGCCCCTCGGAGTGGCCACACCGCTCAAACCACACGATCGTCTTGGGTCCAGCCGCCGCCTCAAAATTCCGCTTCGCTTCGGAAGGAAGCGCCAGCGAATCGCTGTCGCCGTGCATGAACAGCAGAGGAACCTCCACCCTCGTGAGCGCTTTGGCGACGTCAATCTTGTACGGGTTGAATCCCACGAGTGGCCACGCCACCAGCACAGTGGGGGAAAGCAGGTTCTTCAAGGCTTCCCCCCCGAGGAACCGCCACCACCCCAGAATGGCGCTCGGAAGTCGTGAATAAGCGCTGTCAAGCACCGCCACGTCGAGCATGTGGGGATTTTCTCCCAAGGCAAGGGCGATGGCTGCCGAACCCATGCTGCTGCCCACGGCCCCTACTTTCACGCCGGGAGAACGAAGCTTGGCGTAGGCCACCGCCGCCGCAATATCTCGCCGTTCCAGGTTTCCGATGGTGCAGACCTTTCCGCCGCTTCGCCCGTGCGCACGAGTTTCGAACAAGAGACACGACACGCCCCGCTTCCAAAGTTCAAACATCTCTGGAACCATCTCTGATCGATTCATCATGTACCCGTGGGCGAAGATCACGACCGCGGTCGGGTTCTCTGCAGGACACCACCAACCTCGTAACAGATTCCCATCGGAAGGAAACTCCACTGCCTCCTGTTTCACTCCGAGCTGAGCAGGGCTCAAGAAACTGGGTGTGCGAAAGGGATGAACGCTGACCCACCCCACAAGGATGAGGATCACGACATAGACACCAATAAGGAAGGCGAGCGCAATCACGCTCTTATCATGGTTCGTCCAAGTCGAGACATGGGGACTAGATTCCTGAGACCACATCCAGAAGCAGGCACTCGAACAACTCCAATTCCGGTTCTCGCGCGACCGTAACCCGAATGCACCGGTCTAGTGGAGCGACTCCAGGCTTACGGATAAAAACGTCCCGCAGGGCAAGGCCGTTGAGAATGACTTCGGCACGCTGGCGCGACTCAGTTGCCATGCACACAAAGTTAGTCGAAGACGGCAGAGGTTCTAAGCCAACTTTGCGAGCGATCTCCGCTAGGCGAACCTTTGCGTATTCGGTTTGTGCTTTGACCGCGTCGAGATGGTCGACATCATCGAGCGAAGCAAGAGCCCCGGCCTGAGCAACACGATTGACCCCAAAATGCAATCGATGTTTGTCAGTTGCCGCAGCAACTGCGGGCGGCATCACCGCATAGCCAACTCGGAGACCGGCAAGCCCGTGGGCCTTCGAGAAGGTTCTCAAACGGATCACACCGGTATCGTCCAATCCAAATGTCGGATTTGCCAGCGCGAAATCCGCGTACGCCTCGTCGAGTAACAGAATTGTCCCTTGTGGCAAGGAATGGCGAAAAGCCACGATCTCGGCGGGGGTGTACCAACTACCACTCGGATTGTCCGGATTTGCAAGATAGACAAGCTTGGGCCGATACTTCTGCGCCAAACCGGAGAGTCCTCCGAGGTCGTTGCGATCGTCGACATAGGGAGTTTTAACGAACGTGCCACCGGTCGCATCTACCGCGTAGTTGAATGTGGGATATCCGCCCAAAGAAGTCACTACCGGGTCGCCTGGGTCTAGGAACGTTCGGCATACAAGCATCAGGAGATCGTCGATCCCTGCCCCCAGAACCACGTGAGAAAGCGGGACACCCTCTTGCTCGGCAATCTTCGTCCGGAGTTCGAATCCTTCGGGATCGTTGTAGAGGTTCCCGGTTCGCGCGGCGAGCCCCATTGCCTCGATCGCAAGCGGGGAGGGACCATAGGGACTCTCGTTGGCGCCCATTCGGAGAGCCAGTCGGCGTCCGGCTCTCCGCTCAAGCGTTTCGGGGGCTACAAAGGGAACAACTTCGGGCAATGCCCCCACAATCTGACTAAATCTGGGTGAGTTCACTGGGTTTGTCGCCTTCAGGTGAGCGGCGGATTGCGTTTTGATGCCCACTTGCTGAACAATGATGGGCTAAGCCACGGCATCGCCGTGTACTTTCTTCGACGCTGGAAATCATGTACGCCCTAAATTTTTACTCTGACCTCTACGGGGACGTTCTCCGTAACAATCGAAAGACCGTCACGATTCGGTTGGGCAATAAATCAGCTAAGTACGACACGGGAATGCTGGTGTGGATCACGGTCGGTCCTCGCTTCGGTCGACGACAGAAGATGTACACCGCCATCCTTGATCGTGTCGAAGTCAAGACAATTGCCGAACTCTCGCCTCGCGACATCGAACGAGAAAACCCGGAATTTCGAAGCCAGGACGACGTCATCGCAACGCTAAGCCGCATCTACGGCGACCTGATCACCCCTTCCCACACGGTGACCGTAATCTACTTCAGCCGCGTCGACGAGTGATACAGGACCGGCAATAGGCGGGTTGGGCTGCAGGCTGAGGAATCCATACGAGGACGACTCGACCGTCGTCGGAGAATGGCCAGACGATCAAAAAAGTCCATGAGTTCGTAATTGACGCCCTCGCCCGCAGCGAAGCGTACGCGGGAGAGGGCAGGGAGAGGGCCAAATTGAACCTGTGAGCGAAGCGAAGACCACTGATTTCCGAGCAATTTGGGAGATCGCCGACTTTTGCGATACTCTTTGACTCGTGTCTCCGCTGGCCGCCACCCAACTCGGAATCACACGCAAGCTAAATCTTCCGAACTGCAAACTGCCCGCTGCAAACCAAGAGGAGCAGTGACCCCGTTGACGGTGTCACTGCTCCTTGTTCTCGAGTCACTCACCCCACGCGGTGATCTCAGCCGCGCGAACTGACGAGTAGCCATCAACCGGCCTCAACACAAATGTGAGGTCATTCTTGCCCGGCTTGAGCCAACAGTCGGGGAGGTAATACTCGCGTTGCGGACCCACTTGCCAGAATCGTCCCAGGGCATGCCCGTTGAGCCAAATAAAGCCGTTTCCAAGCGCATCCACCCGAAGCGCGACTGTACGATGGGTAGCTGGCTTATCGAACGAGAGCTTGTACCAAGTCGTCAGCGAGTTCGTGGTCGGTGTCCCCGGCGAAGCCGCTGCTGACTTCGAAACAATCTTCCGCCCAACCGGTTGAGTTACGTCTAGGGCGACCTTTTTCCAGCTTCCCGAGACCTTGTCGGCCTCCCAGTGCTCCTTCACTCCCTTGAGTTCAGCGATGTTCCAGGAGAGCCCGGACCCATTGTCAGAGCCACCAGAGAGGACTGGGACCTCGTAGAGTCCACCTTGCCCGCCGTAGTTGCGGACGACAACCGCGATCGAGTTTTTTCCGACGTGGAGCGAGCCCTTCACATCCACTTGCACCGGTTCGTCCCACTTGTGGTTTTCACCGACCTTGGCGCCGTTGACGAAGACCCATCCTTCATCGTCGATGCCACCGAAGTCCAAATGCGTCAGGCCAGAGTCGATCGCCTTTTGATCAAGTTCGACCGTGGTTCGAAACACCGCAACCGTGCCATACCCATCTAGCTGATCCTGTCGATCGCCGGAACGGACCTCAATCGAATCCCAATTCGAGTCGTCAACGTCTGGGTTGACGAGCTTGATCGCTTCATCGTAGGAAGCCTTTCGGATTTTCCAAGTCGTCAAAAGCTGGTCTGAGAGTGCGTTAGCAATGAGCTTCGAAGACACCAGTCCATGCTCTTCCTCCATTCCATCTCCGCCGTTCGGCCGCCCCGGATTCTCATAAAGAACCTCAAGGCTGGACGGCTTGGTGGTGGCAGGTAGATCGTATAGGGGCTGTCCATGACGCTTTCCAGAGACATTCAGTACCGTCCCATCGAGGCGAACCACGCCGGCGCCCGATCCGGAAAGCTGCAGCCAGAGTTTCGTATTGGGGGCTACTGGCCCCACCGCGCTGCGATAAACGACATAGCGATTGTCGAGCACGCCGTCTCGAACGACGTCCCCCACGACTGCCGGCTTTTCGGCTTTCAGACCGTCGTCAGTTCGGGAAAATGCCTCAGCGATTCGTTCCGTCTTGGGTCGCTCACGATCGACGGCAACCTTCCCTGTCTTAGGCAGCCACTCACCCTTTTGGATCGTCTGTCCGGGTTTCACCACGATCACGTAGCTCCCGAACGGTCCCAGTCGATAGTTGAACGAATTGTCGCCGACCCTGGCTTGTCCCGTGAAACCTTCGGTGTGGGACCCGTTTCGCAGGAATACAAACCGAGTTCCATCCGGCGCCTTCCTGACCGCAATCTGGACCGGCTTTTGATCCGTGGATACCAAGACGGACTCCGGAGACGAGGTGGCAACTTGAGAGCCGTACTTCGTCAGGAACGCACCGATGGCCCTCACTTCCTCATACTTGGCGCCGCCCGACCCGTCCTCGCGAATCGGCGCGAAGTAATCGTAGGAGGTCGTTATATTCGGAGGAGTGCGGTCTCCAAAGTTGGTGCCACCGAACAGCATGTAGTAGTTCGTCGCAGTCACCCCGTTCTGAATGCAAAACAGCGTCAAATTCCTTTCTTGAGCCGCCGGGATGCCTCCCTGGTCCTCTGCGAGGAGTCCACCGACTTCTGAGAACCACCCACCCTGGAGCTCTGTGATCATCACCGGCTTGCCTGGTTGCTCATTTCTTGCCGCCACAATCGACCTGAGAGTGCCCTCAACGCCCCAACGAGGATAGAAGTTAGGGCAGTCCACCACCGCCTTCAGAATCGGATCCTTCGTAGTTCTGATTTGGTGTGTCCAGCACGAAATGAGAGGAACGTCGATGCCGTCGGCCAATGCCTGCTCTGCGAGCGCATGGAGTTGATTAAGATGAACCTCATCAGATCCGGCCGCGTAATCGTATTCGTTTTCGATCTGGTAAAGAATGACGCCCTTTTGGCCGGGCTTCTTACGGGTGATCTGGTGTTTCGCGATGACCGGGTCGACTGCCTTAAACCAGTGTCTGGCCCAAGCCAAAAACTCTGGATCATCGCTGCGTAGCCATGGCGTTCGGGTCGGGTTCTTCGGCTTTTTCGCGATCAGCCAGGCGGGATAACCACCCATATCCCACTCTGAGCAGATGTAGGGCCCCGGGCGGATGATGACGTTGAATCCGAACCGATCGCTGGCCATCGTAAGGAAGTCATCGAGATCCTTCACGTTGACCCCCGAGAAGTCCTTGACGCTCTTCGGTGGCTTCAACTCGTGAACGTTCCACGCCGCATACGTCTCGATGGCATTGAAACCAGCGTCTTTGATCGCTTGAAGACGGGCTGGCCAGAGTTCTTTCGGACAACGGAAATAGTGGAAGGCGCCGCTGTAGATGAAAGTGTTCTTACCGTCAATCTTAAACGAATGAGCGTCGTAGCTCACGCGAGTTTGCGGCGCGGCGGAAGAGATTCCCGCAACCAGTGCCAAGGCCAAAGCGAGTGAGTTTCGCATCCCCGCTATGTTACTTTGTCAATCGCAATCGTTTGCGACGGTGTTTTTGGGAGTGATCTTGAGGGTTGATTTCCGTTCGACTGGAGCGATACCTTCGATCATGTCAGGCTCGACGGGATCCGCCTCACCCGTGAGTCGCGATAGCGGCTCCCGAGGAACGAAGACGATGGCCAAGTCGCAGCCGAGAGAATCGGCCGCAGCCCGAAACCTTCGAAGCGTGATCGTCTCGTCCAATTCCGCTTTCTCAAGTTGGAAAGCCAACGAGCGCGAAGCGAGTTTGAGTCGCTGCGCCAGCCCTTCAAGGCTCATTCCGCGCGCCTCTCGGAAGCACCGAATCCACCCGCCATTCGGACGCCCGACGGTCAGAATCGGCCTTAAAGGTTCGAATTGGGCATCGAGCTGCTGCCTCCGCAGTTCCTGGCGCTTGGGATCCATACCCCTATGGTGGAGCATGGCGGGAAGGAACCTTCCCCCAAGCCTAAAATTGGAAGGGCGAAAGTCGTGCAAGCGCACAACCAGGAATGAAAGTAAACGTCCTCAAATGCTCGCCGACTGCTAATTGCGGGCTGCGAACTGCAAACTTTCTTATCGGGGTCGTTGTCACGGCTTTCGCCCGGCCATCTATTTTCCGGCGAACGCAGCTTCCGCGTCTTTCAGACTCACTCCCAGGACCTTATGAGCGATCGCCTCTAGTCCTTCTCGGTCGCCCGAGAAGTGGAACGTCCGATGAACGTGAGTGAGAGAGGCTCCCGGAGCCAGCGCGGCCGCCGGCGAGCTCGACTCAACTTCATAGAAGGGTCCAAGCGGCTTCTTTCCCGGTGCAGGCGGGCCATCGTTGTAACTGTTCAGACAGTCGCCACCAAAGGGCTTCTTCTGAATCTCCCACATGGAGTTGACGTACTTATCGACTCCTTCCGGCTTGGTGTACTGAACGATAGTCAAGACACCGCTCACCGGGTCCCAGCTTCCCAGCACGTCGGTGGCTCGCTTCGGATTCAGTCCGATTTTGCTTCGGTATTGACCGTCGGCTCTGAAGTAGATGGTTTTGTCCGCAACGATCAATCGGTCCGCAGGAACTTTCCCAAAGTATGTGTCGTTGGCCACTGGCCCGAGCTGAGCATCGTCTCCTTGCTTAAAGGGAACCACCACCGTCGTCGTGGGAGAGTGGTGCAACTGACCCAGCACCCAGATCGAAAGGAGACCGGACTGTTCTGTCCACGCCAATTTGCCAGCGTTCTTCAGGCGATTCTCGGATTCGTATCCGACTAAGTGAATCTTGGGGCCCACCTGAATGCTGAGATCCTTTTGGGCCGTCTCCGGAGAGATCATTCGAACCGTTCGGGTCACATCGACGTGGAACTTCGATCCGCTGTAGTTCGTGAGGGTCGCCTTCTGACGGCAGGTGACCGACGATGCCGTTTTGGAGACCACATTGAACGCAGTGGTGTCCATAAAAGCCGGTGTCTGCCAATGGGCGAGATCGAACTTCGATCCCTTCTTGAAAAAGATCGAGAACTGGCCGCCTTCGGGTCCTAGCCACAGGCGATCCTCGCCACCATAGACGTTCATGTGAGGGACCAACTTCCCAGCTTCAATGAACTCATGGTTGATCCATCCAAACCCAGGCGCGCCCTTCGAAAGCGCGCTCGTCATCACCCGTCCCTGCCACTTAGGCGCTACCGCAAGGCGGCTTGAGCCGAGTTTGAGCTCGACGACAGCGACGTGCTTTTTCAGGAAGGCGAGATCAGAAGCGTAGGTTTCCGAAGGGGCCGTGGCTCCAGCGGGAGTGCCCAGAAGAAGGGATAAGGCTGCGGAGAGAAGCATCATTGAATTCCCGTACGGGCTTCCTCCGGCAAATCAGCCAGGTAAAACCCATCGCATCCTCTACGATACTTCGTTACGGAAGGAGTTGGCAGTTCGCAGTCTCACTTCCGCCCCTCCAACCCCCAGACCCGTTTAACCCGGTGTGCCGGGAAGAATCACGTCTTTCAGTCCGAAGTAAGGATCCTTGAACGGGATCTTGAGGATGGTCTGGAGAACAGTGTCTCTTGCCTGCTCTGGGGTAGGAAGTGCCGTTTCCGAGGCAAGCCAAAGGTGGATCACCGGTCGAACCCGCGTCAGGTTGGTTGCTGAGTCGTTCTGCAAAACCTGCTTCACGATCTCGTCCTGAGTTCGGCCCTCAATCGGGCTTCCCGTCACCGTCGTGACCGCTTGGTTCGGGGACATTGGAGTAAGGCTCAAGTCGGAAAGCTGTTTCGTCGCCGAAAGGAACCGAAATCGTTCGGGGCTTATCGACCCGGTCGTATCCACTTGGACCGTGATTTTGGGTTGCCCGATCATGGCCAGCGTCGGCGTTTCCAGAACCGCCTTTGAGAGGGTAGACATGGTCATCGGGATCATATGTCCGCGGTCCTTGTGATACTTCAAAACAGTTGCCGTATCCGCGTTAGCCAGCGCATCAATCGACTCGTGAATCATGGGAAGGAAGTCTTTTGCCGTGTACACGCCGGGAAAAGCGTCGACCACCTTGCCATCCGGATTGCAAAGGTACATCACTGCGTTACCGCGAACGGTTCGCGTAACCGACTTTCCATCTCCGAGGTCAATCGTGACATGCGGCACTGGCCGAACCATTTCCCAGGCGGGAACGACGTCCTTGGTGATGAGGGCTTTGAATTCTGGGTCGTTAAAAAGGGTGGCCCGGAGGGTGCGTGCATTGGCACACGGCATGTCTTCGTCGAGCCGACCAAACATGCTGAGCAGAAGGACCGGTTTGTGGGTCTGCTTCGCAACCATCAGCGCATCCGCGAAGGAGGTGTACCACCCGACCCCATGCACATTCGTCTTTCTCGAATGGACCAGGGAAAGGGCCATTCCAAGCGAAATGCTGGCCACAAGGACGGCGCCAATTCCAATGGATCGTCTGCTTGTCATGTTCTCACTCCATCCACAAGACGCGTACCCCGTGGACGGGTTACGTTTGTTTCAACGTGAAGTAAGACTTGGATCGAGCTAAGTCAGCCCTTTCGGCGGCTTCTGGCAATACCCAAAAGACCAAGCGATAGCGCCACGTAAGTTGCCGGCTCGGGCACTGGCTTCAACTCGTGTTCGAAAATCTTCTGAGCATCCGCACTATTGACCGCCGCGTCTTCAATGAAACCATTGAAGAATGTCCGCCCATGGTTGCCCTGCACTACGGCAAAGTCACCGCTTCCGAACGTGCCGATTCCAACTCCATTATTTGTAGCAGAGAGCCCCATCGAAAAATTAGAAGACCAGCCGTCGTCAATCAGGCGTACCGGATTCGACACCCCCGTAAAGATGCCCGTTCCGGCGTGGTGGATGACCGTTTCGTTGAAACTTCCCGTGTACGAAGCGCCGAAGGCATTTGCAAAGCTATTGTCGTCGGTGTACCAGTCAGTAGCGATTGCTTTCCCACCGTGGGCAACCCAAGTCTCAATCGCGTTGACGGCGTCTGGATAAGCAGCTTGCGGATACTGATTGAGGTTGAGGATGACCGTGTCCCAGCCACCCAGAGCAACTTTCGATGCGAAATCCGAAGAACTCGTCGCTGTGGTCAACGAATAACCCGCTGCTGAAACAGCCGGAGTCCAGTTGTCGTTGCCCAGCAAGCTGTCCGTCCACATGAGGACGCCAGAAGCGTGCGCGGCCCCGAGTGACGCAAATGTGGCCGCAAAAACAACTACAATTCCAGACTTCATTTAAACCTACAAACAGTTTGATCTCACGTGAGTGTTTGCGCCTGTCACCCTTTCCTGCTGAACCGCCATTGGTTCCACCTCTAGGCTCAGCCGAGATCTTACAATTCAGGATACTACAACTGCAACCCACGACAAAAACACGTTCGCGGGACAGGCGACCCTAAGTCCTCTCAAGTGTACAAAGTTTTGTACCTTCAAGCCAAGGCGCAGGGGAAATACTCGCAGATATTGAGCAGAAACACCCCCTATACTGTTTGCGTCATCCATGTCCAAAGATCTAGACCAAGTCCCGCTCCCCGGCAAAAAGATTGTCCCCTTTTCGAACGCCATCTTTGCCGAGAATCCAGAGCCGCGTTGCCCATGTCTCCTTCTACTGGACACGTCGAGTTCGATGGCCGGTCGGCCGATCGAGGAACTAAACACCGGTCTCGTCGCATTCAAAGACGAACTCATGGCCGATAGCCTTGCCTCCAAGCGCGTGGAAGTGGGGATAGTCACCTTTGGTCCGGCGCTTCCGGTCACTCACTTTCAAACCGCCGACACGTTCCAGCCACCGCTGCTGACCGCCGGCGGAGACACTCCAATGGGAGCTGCGATCGAACTTGGGCTGGCCATGGTTCGCGATCGAAAAGACGAATACCGCCGGAACGGAGTGGAATACTATCGCCCTTGGGTCTTCCTGATTACCGACGGAGCCCCCACCGACACCTGGACGCAGGCAGCCTCGCAAGTTCATTTGGCCGAGGAGTCCAAAACGCTCCAGTTCTTTGCCGTCGGCGTGGCCGGCGCAAACTTCGACATCCTGCGTCAAATCGCCACCCGGGAGCCGGTAGCTCTGAATGGGCTCAGATTCAGGGACATGTTTCAATGGCTCTCCAACTCACTCCAATCGGTCTCCCAAAGCCGAGTCGGTGAGCAAGTGCCGCTTGTCAACCCAACCGCTCCCGGAGGTTGGGGCTCAGTCGGGTGAGGACGGAAGAGTGGTGCATAGCAGCTGCTTCGGTAGTCGGGACCTCTCACCGAACAACTGGTAAGCCCTGCCAAGACGAACATTGGGCCGAATTCATCGACGGCGAGCCAGGACCGACCTTGATCGCGTGCGTTGCCGACGGTGCAGGCAGCGCCGCCCGAAGCGATCTAGGAGCCAGGATCGCCTGCCAGACCTGGGTGCAACAAATGCGACTTCACACAGAACAAGGTTGGGGATTCACGTCTAACTATGGCCAGCGGTTTGCCTTGGAAGCGCGAAACGCAATCAGGAATCAAGCTTCAATTGACAAGGCTCCACTCGCTGAGTACGCCTGCACATTTCTCGGTGCCTGTCTTCGACCAGAGCAAGCTCTTTTCGTCCAAATTGGCGATGGAGCGATCGTTATCGGTGCGATAGCCGAGGTCGACCAATATGAGGTCGTGTTTTGGCCCGACCAAGGTGAATACGCGAACACAACCACTTTCCTGACCGACGAACTCACCCCTTATCGGACTCGGTCATGGTCCTATTCCACACGCATCGACAAGGTTGCCCTCTTTTCGGATGGACTTCAGCGCTTGGCGCTCAACTACGAAACACAGTCAGCGTTTGCTCCGTTTTTTAACTCCATGTTCGAGCACTTGCGTGAGTCAGAGCCCATCGACCGGACTGAGCTCTCATTCGCCTTGAGCAGTTTTCTCGATTCAGACCCAATCAACGACCGGACCGATGATGACAAGACGCTCGTGTTAGCCACTCGTCTTAGAGCCCCTTATGCAGCGCCAGAATCGTAGCCATTCCGTCTGCTTCACGTCCGATGGCGAACGCCTGTCGCTTGGCCAGCGCTTAGCTTTTGGCGGCGAGGGCTCGGTCTATCCCGTATCTGGCCGGGATGGTTCGGTGGTCAAGATCTACCACGAGGCGCCGCCTGAGACCCAAGTCCGGAAGCTGGAGGCGATGATCGCCCACTCCACTCCCGAGCTTGAGGCACTGACTGCCTGGCCGTTGTCCATCGTGAGCGAAACGCCGGAAGGCCCCTGCATCGGGTTCGTGATGGCCAGCGCTTCCGATTACAAGGAGGCTCACAAACTCTACAGTCCTCGCGATCGAAAAGCAGAGTTCGATCATGCCGATTGGAGATTTCTTGTTCGCGCGGCGAGCAATGTAGCCAAGGCGTTCGCGGCCATTCACCGGACCGGTAGCGTCATCGGAGACGTCAATCACTCCAGCGTCATGATCGGTCAAGACGCGACCGTCAAGCTCATCGATTGCGACTCCTACCAGCTCGAGTTTGGTACCGAGTTCTTCCCATGCGAAGTCGGCGAACCCCTTCACACCGCGCCCGAACTGTACGGGCAGTCGTTCCGGGAGGTGAGGCGCACACCCAACCACGATGCCTTTGGATTGGCGGTGCTGATATTCGAACTTCTCTTCATGGGGAAGCATCCCTTCGCCGGCGCCTTTCTCGGGTCTGGCGATCCCTCACTGGAGGACAAGATCCGGGATTTCCGGTTCGCCTATGCCGCCAATGCGGCCGAAAATAAAGTTTCGCCTCCGGCAGCTTCGCTCAGTCTCGATTCACTCCCCGACGACGTCGCAGGATTGTTCTCCCTAGCCTTCTCGAGTGAAGCAGCAGAGCTTCACCGTCGTCCAAGCGCAGCAACATGGGCCGAGGGGCTGGACCGATTATTCGACAACCTAACGACCTGTGAAAGAGACGAGTCTCATGTCTACTTCGCCGGCGCGGCCGAGTGCCCTTGGTGCCCGATTGAGCTGGCAACCGGCGCGATGCTCTTTAATGCGGACGTCGCCTATCGCCCAACAGACTCTTCCGGATTCGATCTTGAGTCTGTCTGGAGGGCGATCGAGTCCGTGAAACCTCCTCCTGAATTTCCGGAGATTCAAATTCCTGCCAACGTCACCGCGCGACCAGAAGTTCGACGCACCGTGGCCAGGCGAAGAATCACTTGGTTAGGAACTAGCATCGCGGGTTTATTAGCAGTGGCCACTACTTCTTATTTTGCCCTGCGAGATGCACAAGCTTGGATTGGCCTCGTCGTTGCCCTCGGCGGCCCTGGCTATTGGCTCCGTCATCGGTATCTGCGAGAGGTTCATGAAGCCTCGTTTGCCCTGATGACCGCTGAGGGGCAGTTGCACCTGGCCGAATCGAAGTGGAAGGACAGAGCGGATCGTTCCGTGTTCGAGCGCGCCTATGAGGACTTGAAATCAAAGAAGCAAGAACTCCAGTCACTTCCCTACGCGAGGGCTCAACGGTTAAGCGACTTGGATCGCACCCGAGAGCAGCGAGCGTGGACGGCTCACATGGAAAATCACCGAATCGCCCAGCATCGGATTGAGGGCCTGAACCTGAGTCGATGCGTGACCTTGGCCTCTTACGGGGTCGAGTCCGCGCTCGACATCTCCGAGAAATCGCTCCGCGCCGTGCCAACCATCGGTGACTCCCTTAAGCGAACTCTCCTGACCTGGCGCAAAGAAGTCGAGCGCGAATTCACATTCGACCCCGCAGCGGGAATTTCCCCAACCGACGTTGCGGCACTCGACCAGGAGATTGCCAAACGCCAACAGGAACTTCAGGAGGCCCTTTCGGTCGGAGCCAATCTGCTCTCTCACACGAAAAGCCAAATACAAATCGCGCGGGCGGAACTGAGCGATCAATTAGCTTCCAATCTAGCCCATCTCGCCCAAGCGAAGGCAGACTTCAAGGCGACCTCTCAGTTCTGACCAGACAGGCTGTCACTCTTCGCTGGACTTGTGCTTGGCTCGATGCATGCTCTGCACTGGCAACGTTCGCGTGTAACCGGCTTGCTTCAAAAGCAAGGGCAGAATCCCCGCTGTAACCACCATTGAACACAAGATCAAAACGATCAGTTGCCACAGCAGCCGCGCCTTGCAGTAGTTCTGTCGCGAACGGTTGTCCCCCGTGAAAGCCCAAACCAGCATAAACAGTGTCCCAATAACCGGGATCCCCTCAAGAATGGGAACGAAGAAGAAGAACCAAGTCGATACGACATTGCGATCCTTGATGGGCGGCACAACGGAGAAGACGGAACTGACTCGCTCGGCGACGCAGAATTTGGCTGGCGGCATTTCAGTGAGGGAGATCTTGAGTAAGGGAGCAATATCTTCTTAAGCAGCTTGTCAATCTTTGTTTGTCGTGTTTGGACGAAGTTGTGATTTAGCCAACCCAATCCCCAAAGCACCCGTCATCCTGAGTTCGCGAAGGACCTCCTCCCGTGGTCGGATTTTCCGATCGCGTGCTCGTGAGGCTCAAATAGAGGAGGGGATCCTTCGTTTCACTCAGGATGACGCAGTGATCAAAGTTGTAGACAGCTATTCGACACACTCCAATCTGCTCCCTCCAAAGAGGACAATTGAAGCTGCTCAAGCGTCTGAGCTGACCCGAATTGGCTAAGATCTGGGTTCTTCGAGGGATATCGATGACGATGCAACTCAGTTCTAAGTGGCCGATTCTGTTTCTTATCTGGTTAATGATGCTGGTCGCCTATGTGGACCGGATCGACATGGCGGTTGCCGGGCCATCGGTGACGGCGGCACTTCACCTGTCCAAGGCTCAGTTCGGTTGGGTTCTTGCCGCGTTCACGTTTGGTTACGCGGTCATGCAGATACCGGGAGGATACGTTGCCGACCGAATTGGTTCTCGTCCTCTGCTGGTGGCCGCGATCTTAGTTTGGTCCGTGTTTACTGCCCTCACCGGAATGGCCAGCTCGTTTGTCACGCTCATCGCGATTCGAATTCTGTTTGGATTTGGCGAAGGAATCGAGATTGGACCGCAATTTAAGCTCATCGGCGACTATTTCTCAACCAAGGAACGCTCCCAAGCAAACTCGATTTTTCTGAGCGCATTAGCGCTAGGCCCTGCGCTCGGAACGCCAATTGCCGCTTGGATCATTCGCGATTACGGGTGGCGAGAGATGTTTTTTGCGTTCTCGATTCCGGGATTTGCGTTGGCCGTTCTCTTGTTCTTCATGCTGCCTCGTGGCGCAAAGGCGCCGTCCGACCAGAGTGCCAGCACTTCGAGCGTTGAGACGGCCGAAGAGCGGCGTACATCGATGAGGCGACCCGCTGTCTGGTGCTGCGCAGCCGCATACCTGTTCTTCAACGCCACGTTCTGGGGGTTCCTTAGCTGGGTTCCCACGTACCTCACGAGTCAGAGGCACATCACGCTGGCGAAGCTTGGATTACAGGGATCGATTCCCTACTTCGTTGGCTTTGTGGGAATGGTCGCGGTCGGACATTTGGGAAGTACGAAGTGGGTGCATCGCCGTCCCCAGCTCGTTGCGAGTAGTTTCTTGCTAGCGGCTGGGTTCCTGTACCTGGCCATGAAGGCGACCGAAACCACGACTTGCATCGCCTGGCTCTCGATCTCCGCCTTCTTTATCTACGGGGCCTTTGGGCCATTCTGGGCGGTGGCGATCGGTCTTGCGACACCCGCTGCGAGAGGCGCCTTCTCCGGATTCATCAACTTCTGCGGCCAGATCGGAGCGTTCTCCAGCCAAATCATCGTGGGAATTCTCGCCGACCGGATGAAGTCATTCGACGGCGCGATTCTATTCATGGTCGCGACGATCACCATCGCCGCTGTCGCAATAATGGGAGCGGCGAGGCCGCGGAGCAGTCTTCAACTGAAGAGTGTGGACTAGTGGGCCGTCGGCGCCGGAGCGAGACAACCCGAACCCGTCACTCGGGGCCATCACTGCAGTACTTCGTTGGTCAATTCAAAACCCCTTGTTTGTTGTCCAACGGCCCCCTCGCCCTCAGCGAAGCGAACGAGGGAGAGGGTGGGGAGAGGGCCAATCTGAACTTGCGTCGCAACGCGACACCTCAGATAGTCCATCCTTGCGAGCGACATTTGGACTGCGCGGAAGCTTTGAGAATGTCTCACCTTCACTCCGCGACCGACGGTAGCACAGCCTAGGTTGTGCTACTTGGCCGCATCAAGGGCGAGATTCAGTTTGAGGACGTTGACAGCAGGGTCGCCGAAAACTCCCAGGAACCGAGGATCGGTGTTGTCATCGATCAGCTTCTTGACTTCGTCCACCGACTTCTTTCGAGCCTTAGCGACACGGTCGGCCTGGATGTAGGCATTGGCCGGGCTGATGTGGGGGTCGAGACCGCTTGCGCTTCGGGTCACCGCATCAGAGGGCACGTCGGCATCGGCCGCGAGACCATTCTCCGTTCGGTATGCCTTCGCGAGGTCGACAATACCGTCGAAGTTGCCTGGATCGTCTTTGCCGTCCGGAAGCTTCTTATGGATGCCGTTGACGAGTTTATCGTTGGTCGGACCAAGGTTGGTGCCGCTCGAGTTGTTGGCGTCGTAACCGTTGCCAGCCGCTGAAGGGCGAGGGTGGAAGTATTCCGGCTTCGTGAAGTTCTGGCCGATGAGGCTCGAACCGATCACTTGGCCGTCTTTCGTAATCAGACTGCCATCCGCCTTGTCCTTCAATCCGGGGATTCGGCCGATTCCGTACATGACCGCTGGGAACCCAAAGCCCGTGAAGATCACGAACAAGAGGGTCAATATTATCGCGGGTCGCAGATGTTTCATGGTTATCGTTTCTAAATCGGGGTAGTGAGCCGGCGGTTCGAACCGCCAGCTACTTGATCATTTACGCGAGGTGGAGAAGGACCAAGATTCGGTCAATGAGCCAAATGAAGGGGAAGGGGACCAGCACACCGCCCAATCCATAGATCAGGAGGTTTCGTCTCAGGATCTCCTGTGCGTTAGCCGGCTTGTACTTCACACCTCTTAGGGCGAGCGGGATCAGCGCGATGATGACCAGCGCGTTGAAGATGACGGCGGCGAGAATAGCGCTCTCCGGGTTCGTCAGTCCGATGATGTTCAGGGCCTTCAGCTCTGGGTACGTCACCGCGAACATGGCCGGGATGATCGCGAAGTACTTCGCGATGTCGTTGGCAATGCTGAACGTGGTGAGCGAACCGCGAGTCATCAACATCTGCTTTCCGATCTCGACGACCTCAATCAGCTTCGTCGGGTTAGAGTCGAGGTCCACCATGTTTCCGGCCTCTTTCGCAGCCTGGGTACCGGTGTTCATCGCGACTCCAACGTCTGCCTGAGCCAGGGCGGGAGCGTCGTTGGTGCCGTCTCCGGTCATCGCGACCAGTCGTCCGCCTGCCTGTTCCGATCGGATATAGGCCAGTTTCATCTCCGGCGTCGCTTCGGCCAAGAAGTCGTCGACTCCCGCCTCGGCAGCGATGGATGCGGCGGTGAGCGGGTTGTCGCCGGTGATCATGACCGTCTTGATACCCATGGCACGCAGCTGGTCGAACCGGTGCTTCATTCCGCCCTTGACGATGTCTTTGAGTTGAATGACACCAAGTACTCGATGAGCGTCGGCGACGACGAGCGGAGTTCCGCCCTCTTTACTCACCTTTTCGACGATGCCCTGAACCTCAGCTGGCCACTTTCCGCCGTGCTCCTCGACAAAGCGCTTTACCGATTCCGAGGCGCCCTTTCGAACTTCTCGGCCCTGGACGTTGACGCCGCTCATTCGAGTTTGAGCGGTGAACGGCACGAACTCCGCTCCCATTTCCACGATGTCTCGCTCACGGAGGCCGAATCGCTCCTTGGCGAAGACGACGATCGATCGCCCCTCTGGCGTCTCGTCGGCAAGCGACGAGAGCTGAGCGGCGTCGGCCATTTCCGCATCGCTGACGCCAGGAGCGGCGTGAAATGCACTCGCCTGACGGTTTCCGATCGTGATCGTTCCCGTCTTGTCGAGCAAGAGAGTGTTGACGTCTCCAGCGGCTTCGACTGCCTTACCGCTCATGGCAAGCACGTTGTGCTGCATGACGCGGTCCATACCGGCGATACCGATGGCGCTTAGCAGGCCGCCGATTGTCGTCGGAATGAGACAGACCAGAAGCGCGACCATGACGGTAATCGTAGGCACGTCGCCAGCCTTGGCCTGATCGACGCTGAATTTCGCGTAGGGGATCAGGGTGACGGTGGCGAACAAGAAGACGATGGTCAGACCCGCAAGAAGGATCGACAGAGCGATCTCATTCGGCGTCTTCTGGCGCTGGGCGCCTTCCACAAGGGCGATCATGCGATCCAAGAAGCTCTCTCCTGGATTCGCGGTTACCTTCACGACGATACGATCGCTAAGGACCTTCGTGCCACCGGTAACGGCGCTTCGGTCTCCACCGCTTTCGCGGATGACCGGCGCTGACTCACCGGTGATCGCCGACTCGTCGACCGAGGCAATGCCTTCGACGATTTCACCATCGGCGGGGATCACGTCCCCACTTTCGCAGACAAAGAGATCGTCTCGGCGAAGATCGGGGGCGGGAACGTTTTGCTCCTTGCCTCCGACCAGCTTTCGGGCGTGAGTCTGGGTTCGGGTCTTGCGAAGAGCGTCCGCTTGCGCCTTACCGCGCCCTTCCGCCATCGCTTCCGCGAAGTTGGCGAACAGAACGGTGAACCAAAGCCAGAGGGTGACCTGACCGGTAAAAAGTGGATGTCCCTGGTGGGTAAGGACATCCCGAAGGAAGAAGTAAGTCGTGACGACGCTACCGACTTCGACGACGAACATGACGGGGTTCTTGGCGACGACTCGAGGGTCGAGCTTCACGAACGCGTCTTTGATGGCCCTTCGAAGAATGGTGGGCTCGAAGAGACTGCGAGGCGCGTTCTTCGGCTTCACCATCTCGTTGGATGGACTCGGCTGGGCCGGGGTCTGCTGGGGATCTTGAACTTTAATAGACATGGTTTTGCGCCTACTGAGTCTTGAGCTCCTTCATTTGATAGTGCTCGACGATCGGGCCCAGCGCCAGAGCCGGGAAGTAGGTTAGGACGTTGACGATGATCACCACACCGATGAGGAGCGCGGCGAACGTCGTCGTGTCAGTTGGGAACGTTCCCGAGGACATCGGCACAATCTTCTTTCGCGCCATGCTTCCGGCGATCGCCAAGAGCGGAATAATCATCAGGAATCGCCCGATGAGCATCGCGAGGGCAAGCGTCACGTTGTAGTGCGGAGTGTTGGCGGTGATGCCAGCAAAAGCGGAACCGTTGTTGCCCGTCGCCGAGGCGTAGGCGTAAAGGATTTCGCTGAAGCCGTGGGCTCCGTTGTTGTTCAGGTTATTTCGGGTGGAGCCGTAGTAGGTATCCGTGGGGTTCCCGTAGGCCGAGTTAGGAAGCGCATTCCAAGAGGCGTTACCCGGCAACTTATCGATGTCAGCCTGCTGCTTCTTGGGGTCAAGGTTGACCGTTGCGTACATGTCGCTTGCCTTGGGATCCGTGGTCGTCGCGTAGTTGGTGTTAGCGCTCAAGGCGGCGAAACCAAGCACACTCGCGGCCAAGATAAGGGTGGCAAGCATGGCCATCTGCACCTCGAACTTCTCGATCTTCTTACCGAGGTATTCGGGGGTTCGCCCCACCATGAGTCCGGCAATGAATACCGCGATGACCGCGAACATCAACATGCCGTATAGTCCAGCTCCCACACCTCCGAAGATGACTTCTCCGGTGAGGATGTTGAACATCGGCACCAGACCGCCAATTGGCGTGTAGCTGTCGTGCATAGAGTTGACGGCGCCGCAACTCGCGTCGGTGGTGATGGTGGCAAAGAGCGTGCTCGCTCCGATGCCAAAGCGAACCTCCTTTCCTTCCATGTTTCCACCCGGTTGAGTCGCCGTGGCTTGGGTCATGACGTGGGCCTTCGTCAAAAGGTCCGTTCCACCCTGTTCTGCGCTATTCGCGACGAACGCGCCAACGAGGAACATGGCGGACATCGCGCCAAAAACCGCCCATCCCTGCTTCACGTTGCCCACCATCTTTCCGAAGGTATAGGTCAGCGCGGCCGGGATGCTGAAGATCAGGATTATCTGGAGCAGGTTGCAGAAGTTGTTCGGATTCTCGAAGGGGTGAGCGGAGTTTGCGTTAAAGAAGCCCCCTCCGTTCGTTCCGAGCATCTTGATGACCTCTTGAGAGGCGACTGGCCCAAGTGCCAGGGTCTGAGCGGCCCCTTCAAGCCCCTTAACCGCCATCGGAGCGGTGAAGTTCTGGGGAACCCCGCTCGCAATCATCGCAACTCCGGCAATGATCGAGAGGGGGAGGAGAACGTACAGCGTTCCACGAATGGTATCGACCCAGAAGTTGCCAATTCCCTTGGCGCTCTTTCGCGCAAATCCGCGCACCATAGCGATCGCAATGGCGAGACCGGTTGCCGCCGACATCCAGTTGTGTATGGCAAGGGCGACCATGTTCGACCAATAATTGATCGCTGCCTCAGGTGAGTAGCTCTGCCAGTTCGTATTGGTAGTGAAGCTCGCAGCCGTATCAAACGCCAAATGAGGGGTCATTTGGTCTCCGCCGTACTTCTGAGGATTCAGGAATGCGGGCGCGAACCCTTGGAGTCGCAGGGCGGCATAGGTGAAGAGCATGCCCGCAACCGAGAAGATGAGCATGGCAATCGCGTAGCTCGTCCAGGGCTGATCGTCGTCTTCTTTCACGCCGCAGACGCGAAGAAATAGGAGCTCGATGGGTCGCAGAATGGGGGAAAGAAACGTGCGTTCTCCGTCGAAGACGCGCTTCATGTACAGGCCGAGAGGCTTCGTCAACGCAAGAATGATGACGAAGAAAAGCAGAATTTGAATGGTTCCGAGGGTGTTCACTTTAGAACTTCTCCGGCTTGATGAGCGCGTAGAGGAGGTAGATAAGAAGGAGGAGCGTCACGATGCTCGTCCAGACGTAATCACTCATCGACGGCCCCTCCATGGAGCTTTTCGCAGCCCCGAACGTAGGCGATCGCAATTGCAAAGAACGCAATGGAGATCACAATGTAGAGAAGGTCGAGCATTGTTATTTCACCGTTTTAAGGGAGAAGGTCGAGTTCACCTGAGGGTCGACGGAGCCCTCTGGAGTTGTGCCAAACCAATCGCGGGCAAGATGATCGCGGGTCGGTGCGACCGGCTCATCAAAGCCTTCGGAGAGTCGCCGAGTTCGGCGCGGAACAATTGTCCATAAAATGCAACTTGCCCCGACTATGAACGCAAAGAGTCCTATCACAACTGAATTGATGGTACGGCTCCAGGTGATAAGGGCCGCATCAAGACGATACAGACTGCCGTAAGGAATAAATAAAGAGGGTTTTCAGATGTCTGTGCACAGGCGATACCAAATCCGGGACACCGTCACGATCAGCGAAGGACGGTTAGGCTTTTGCTCAAGCCTGTTCCTCAGCTGCCCTATGTACACCCGAAGGTACTGCACTTCGTGGATATATTCCTCTCCCCACATCCACAACTGGTATCCGAATTGGAGAGAAGTTAGGAAGCGGACACACTCCGGCGAAATCGTCGATTTCGCATGCGGTCCGAGCCTTTGGCTAAGAACAGGAATAGCCCATTCCACGCAAGCAATTCCGCGAACACGACTGAACTCATCTGGGAAGTTAGGACCACAGTGTTTAGCGCGATTCGTCCATTCGAAAGTGTGGCCGGTTCTGTAGCGGAGTGTGCTTCAGACCACAGCTCCCCATTTCTTTTAGCAACGTCTTGTGCGTACAGGGCGCCGTACTGAGTCCAAGCTGACTTCGCGCTGGCCGTCGGCATCGCTTGGAGAAGGGCGCCCGCCGATTCTTGCGAACTGATCGGAAACGGGGAGAGTGGCAACCAACTTTGACTCTCACTTGAAATTGGAACGGGGCCCCGGTCTAAAGGTGGATTTCCGCGACGCCAAGATGCGACCGCCTCACGTTCGGGTTCTAGTGCTGCCTGGCCCCGGATGGCAGCCGTGTGCATTTGCTTTGTATCAGCCGAGTTCAGCGTGAAAGTCGCGAAGACAAGTGAGATGAGGGTGACGACAAAAAGGTTCAGACACATCCAGACGGAAACCGGCCCCGCCAACCAACGACGAGTGCGCCAAACTTGAACCCCGAAGGCGCCAATTCCGATAACCGAACCGACCTCCCACAGCGGATGGATATGACTGGCCCAATTCGGATTCAAAACGGTCATCTGGACAGCCAGAAAAGGACACAGGACTCCAAGGCAAACAATCAGAGTCGTCCAGCCCGAGAGTTTGCGGGCTGAAGCTGTTCCATATCCTCGATGCTGCCTTACGAGTTGGGCCGCGATTACCTTCGCGTCTCCCATTTCACTGATCGCCTGTAGCTCAGCCTCTCGCTCAAAAGAACTCTGTGCATGTTCTTGCATTGACATCTTGAGATGAGCTTTGATCTCCTTAAGTCGCGAGTCAATCGTCGAATCGGGCATGCGCCCAGTCAAGGCGATTCGCAGCTCTTCCAAGTAGCGCGTGATACTCATGCGTTTCCTCCTTGCGGCTTTGAAACGGGCGCCGGCATCAGCTTGGCCACGCTTTCCGTGAACTGATGCCATCGCTCGGCGCGGACCGCGAGTTCTGCTAGCCCGTCCTCGGTGATTCGATAGATGCGTCGAGGTTGATCCGAGTCTTCGTTTTCCCATTCCGCGACCACCCAACCTTGTTCTTCAAGGTGGTAAAGCGTGGGATAGAGCTGACCTTCGCCGAGTTTCAGCATTCCGCCGCTCTGCTCACGAACCTCCTTCGCGATGGCATATCCGTGCCGAGGTCCCGTAGCGAGCACGCCCAGAACCACTGCCTTCATGTCCGTTTGCAAACGCATGACCTATCATACGACAATGCATCTTATAAAGATGCCTCTAAATCAGATAGAGTAGGTCCATTGCGGCGAATATTAGGATTCGTCGCTATGAACTAACGATTTCCCGCTAACATCTGTAGCAGAAGCCACTGGTGTTTCGGGGATAAATGTCAACCGCTCAGACTGCAACCGCTAACCGTCGCAAACTTCGTAAGGTGTCGCGTGGAAAGCGGCGAAAGTGGCCCCTCGTGATAGTTGGTATGCCCCTCACGTTTTTTGTGCTGGTCGTGTTGTATTTCAACCTTTCCACGCGAGGGTACGTCTTCTCCGACTCGGCGGATGTGAGCACTGCTCCAGTTGCCATTGTATTTGGTGCTGGCCTTCAGAAGGGCGGAAAGCCCTCCCGCGTGCTGAGAGCCCGGCTGGATGGATCGATTGCTCTGTATCGACAAGGCAAGGTTCGAAAGCTACTGATGAGCGGCGACAACCGCACCCGGTATTACAATGAACCGGAGGCCATGCGCCGATATGCGCTGCAAGCCAACGTCCCCAAAGCCGATATCATCGTTGACTTTGCTGGCCGCGATACCTACGACACCTGCTATCGCGCCAAGAACGTTTTTGGATTTAGCCATGCGATCCTAGTTACCCAGGCGTATCACGCTCCGAGAGCCGTCTACCTCGCCCGGGGCATGGGCATCGATGCAGTTGCCCTAGCGGTACCTAACCTCACCCAGTTCCCGCTCCTGCAAATGAGCTACACCGGCCGAGAGTACTTAGCGGACGCAAAAGCGTGGTGGGACCTGAGCGTGAGTCACCGACGCCCTTACGTCGACGCCCCAGGATAGGCCCTAGGTCCCGAGCTCAGGGGATTTTCATGCCAAGTGGAACATCCAAGTGAACCGAACCGCATCCCCAGTACATCTGTGCATCGTACTCCTCTCGAGAAACAGTTGGGAATGCGATGAGCGAACCGGAAACCACCCCTGAAGAACTGTCAACTGCTACCGCCTCCACCATTAAGGCGGTGTTTAAAAGGCTTCGATCGGATGGGAGATCCCCGAGAAAATCCAACGCGAGTCCGCTACGGTCCGTGCAGAAGACCGTATGGTTGGGAGTCCTGTGCGCGATCCCGTTCGTCGCTCTGGGACTGATTCGCACGGTAAGTCCACGTACCGCAAATCGGGCAGAACTGGGACGGATAGCCGACACCTTTGAGGCTCAAACCAACCGGCATCGTCTTACTTACCAGTTAACAGATGGGGAACCACGCCTGCTTGAGGAATTGTGGGTCAAAGGTAAAAAGTTCCGTGACGTCAACAACTCGTCTCGGGTCAGCGGAATGACCGCCGGGTACGACGGTAAACGTAGTTACTGGTATTCGGACTTGAAGACAGGTTACCTCGCCTCACAATCAGCGCCGATTCCCGAGGACGATTTGGATGTTCGAATGAAGAGCCAAAAGGGAACCTGGATGAAGTCGGGGGTAGCCAAGACCCAGGACGGAATGCTGACCGACCTCTATGTCAGGGAGGGCCACAAATATCGTGTCGAATGCTATGTCGATTCCCGCACATCGCTCCCCATGCAGTGGGATGTCCAGACTGCAGATGGCGAGACGATCGAGCGACGGACTTACGAGTATCCGGCCAAAATCGACGACTCAGTATTCTCCCCGCCCACCCTTGTGACGGCGAAACTACCACTTCCAAACCCAACAAAGATCCTCACGCCATTGGGCGTCAAATCAGTTCACACTCTAAGTCAGGGGGTAGCGACTGAGGCGCGCCCAATCCTTCAAATCGCCCCCTGCCCAACCCCGAGGTGATCTCTGCTCATCGGGGCGAAGAACTCGGCGTCCTCCGCTCCACACTGAACGCTGCCACGGATCCAAACTGGATCCGTGGCGAAGCAACTAACCGCCCGTCCGGCGGAATTTCAATCCCCGCATATTGATTGCGTGCCAAGTCGCCGGATCGGCAGGCTTGACGCTAACCTCGGTCTTACCGGTCTGAGTCACCCGCACCGAACCCACGACAAGGTCTTCGAATTTGGCCCAGTCACCGGTAGTCGGCGCCGTTCCCTTGACCTTCTGGTTGCCCACCGTCACCACAAACTGAGACGATGGACTCGGAGAAGCAATCGATGTAGAGATCTCATAGACTCCCGGAGTCGTGAAGTTCACGCTCCAAGAGGCAAAGTCCTCCGCGTGATCCCAGAAGCCCAAGTTGGTCTGTCCACCCCGCACCTCCGTGTTGATTCCATCACCGTGCGTTGCCGCGAGATCGGCGCCCAAAGAGTAGGTCCCACCAGCGCCCTCGGAAACAACGGCGGCTGGCGCAGCCGCGGGGACCTCGATCGGCTTGAACGCGCGGAGGTTCTTACCAGTCACCTTGAGCACTACCGCGATGGGGGAGAGATTGCCTGCCGGCAATGTCACGTGAAGGCCTTCCGGCCCAACCGTCCAGCCGACCTTCTCGTTCGATCCCAGCAGTTTCACGTCTCGAATTTCGGCCGCGTCGCCAGTGCCCTTCGAAAGTGACGTCAAGGTGATCTCTCGAGTGTCCGGGGCGCCCATCAGCGTCGCGTAGACCGTGTGGTCGCCCTTTTGGGTGTAGCGAACGTCCTTCGCCGTGAACCCAAAATCTTCCTTGAACGCGCCACCCTTCGGACGCTGAGGACCCTCTCCGTAAACGACCCAAGGCTGGGTATCGAAGATCGATTCACCGTTGACGGTCATCCACGCAGCCATGTCGTCAAGCACTTGGTCGGCCTCAGGATCGATGCTGCCGTCTGGTCGCTGCACGACATTGATGAGGAGGTTGCCGTTCTTACTCACCACATCGACTAGGGTATGGATGACCCAGTCGGCGCCCCGGTACTTCCAGTGTTTGTTGTAGAACCAATCGCCGATTGAGGTGTCGGTTTGCCACGGATACTTTTGAATCGAGGAGAGGACACCTCGTTCGACATCCTGCGCCCATCGACCCTCGCTCGCTTGTTTGCAGGTGTACACAGCCTCCTGTTTGCCGTGGTGCAGGGCAATACTTGAGTTGTACAGGTGAGCTACCAACTGCTCTCCGACCGCGCCGAAAGGAATCCCGCCATCGCTGTACAGCAGGTCCGGATGATATTGATCGACAAGGTCCTTTACGCGGCGGTACCACTCGGCATGCCACCTCGGGTCCGTCGTATACCATCCGGTGTCTCCGGGCAGGTTCGCTTGATGGTAAAGATCGGCATACGCGGGGTCGTTCCCATCGTAGGACACTCCGGCATTCGGCCCGGTCTTGTCCGAGCCTCGACTCACCTGAAACCAGTTGAAGCTCGCTCCAAGATGTTCGGATACGCCAAAGTGCAGTCCTAGCTTCTTGGCCTCCTTCTGCCACGTTCCCACCACATCCCGCTTGGGACCCATCTTGGTGGCGTTCCATCGATGGTACGTCGAATTCCAGAGGTCGAAATTGTCATGGTGGGCGCCCATGCTCACGAAATAATGGGCGCCGGCCTTCTTGTATTTGGCCATGAGTCGAGCCGGGTCCCACTTCTCCGCCTTCCATAGCGGAATGATGTCTTTGTAGCCCTTTAACGACGGGTGACCATACTTCGCCAGATGGTCTTGGTATTGACCGCTACCCTGAATGTAGAGGTTCCGAGCGTACCAATCACCCTCCATAGGAACCGACTGGGGTCCCCAGTGCGCCCAGATACCCAACTTCCCTTTGGTGAACCAGTCGGGATATCGGTTCTGTTTGAGGGAATCCAGGGAAACCGAAAATGGGCCGCTGGCAATGGGAGCAAGTTGAGAAGGCGCCGCCGGGTCCATTTGCACTTCGGCGTGCGAGTTGCCTAGAACTGATAACGTTATCACAAAGGCGAGAAGCATGTGTGCATCCTCTCATTAAGTGCCGCCGAAAGGCAAGCCCTTTGAGAAAGTTCTCGTGCAAAAGATTCTTGCGCCCTTTCTAACAGCGTCCCAAAAAGCAGTTCTTAGGCCGAACGGTTCGCTGACTTGTGGCGTCTTCAATGGCATACAGCGACGCGGTGGTTGCCTGTTAAAGGAGTTCCACCTTGAAGAGACCGATTAGTCTCGTTGTTCTCGGCGTCGCGATTGTGAGCGCCATCCTCGCCCAGCCATATCGGTTGGTAATGATCCATGGACCTTCGATGAGTCCAACGTTTGAGTCGGGCAATCTCGTGTTGAGTTCACGCGTCGTGCCTTCCCTTCGTCATGGAGACGTCGTCGTGTTTCAACATGACGGCGAGACCCTCGTGAAGCGAATTGCGTTCGTACCGGGAGACCGGATCTTGGAATTCAAGTTCCGAGGTCAGTGGATTGCCCCTGGGAACGACTTCTTGCTTGCGGTTGCCGCGAATCGCCACTACGCCCAGCGCGCCACCACAATTCCTGCCGGCAAGATTTACGTGCTCGGGGACAACTCAGACGAATCAGTCGATTCCCGCACGTTTGGTCCGGTTCCAACGTCCTCGATCATCGGTCGAGTCCTCGACGAACCTAAGCCACAACTGATCGTCGGCTTTGCCGGGGCCACCGTCCTCGACGAGAAAACCGCTAAACTGGTCACTCGAAAGGCTCCGTTGCCAGAAATAATCGGTCGTGGGACAAAAAACTACTACGCTCGGCTAGAGTCGGCTGCATACCAGCGCGCCACTAGAGTTCGTTAGGCAAATCCGTTACCAGACACACCAGTGGTCTCTCGTCTAGCGCAAATTAGCGGCGTGTCTTGACCGGCCGATAAAACGGATGGGAGGCCAACGGGTCTTGCAAGGAGTCGCAACTCGAGGCCGAATCGTTGCCAACCTGACGGTTTCCTGTGGCTTTTTTTTGGTCGTTCTCGTACTGCCATCGGGCGAGGGGGCCCAGCACCCAAACGAGAATGACGGTTGCGATCAATAGCTCTAGGAGACCCTGCATGATTACATTCCAGAGTACGGAAGGTAGTCATAAGCGCCGCATCAAGATCGGGGATCGGCGGGTCAAGAATCCGTAAGGATAGAACGACCGCCTAGTCGCCAGACTGCAATCGGTATCCGACGCCCGGCTCCGTGAGGAGCAGTTTGGGTTTAGCAGGATTTGCTTCGAGTTTGTGCCGAAGTTGCCCGGCATAAACTCTCAGATACTGAAGTTCATCCGCATAAGCCTCACCCCAAACTTCTCGAAGCAATTGACGATGGGTGACGACTTTCCCCGCATGCCGAACGAGAGCGGCAAGCAGATTGTATTCGTTCGGCGTGAGATGAACCTCTTCTCCGCTCCGGAACACGCGATGGGCAGCCAGATCGACCTTCAATCCATCGTATTCGAACACGGAAGGCACGTCCTGAGAGGTTCGCTGACTGTGTCTTAGGGCTACTCTGACGCGAGCCAAGAGTTCCCCGACGCTGAACGGCTTGGTCAGATAGTCGTCGGCGCCCGCATCTAGGGCACGAATCTTATCGTTTTCTTGGTGACGGGCAGACAAAACGATAATCGGAACCTGAGACCAGCTTCTAATTTCACGAGCCACCTCGATGCCGTCGAGGTCGGGCAAGCCAAGGTCAAGCAGAACGACGTCGGGCACCCCGGATGCGACCTTTGTGAGCCCTTCCTTGCCGGTAATTGCCTCCTCGAGATCGTACATGTCTCCCGGAAAACTCGCGCGCAAGAATCGCCGAATGGCGAGCTCGTCGTCGATCACTAAAAGTTTGGTTTTAGCCAACA
Source organism: uncultured Armatimonadota bacterium (assembly GCA_903904815.1). Lineage (GTDB taxonomy): Bacteria > Armatimonadota > Fimbriimonadia > Fimbriimonadales > Fimbriimonadaceae > Fimbriimonas. The sequence continues at coordinate 76,423 of CAIVDU010000039.1, read as the reverse complement.
GGTACCTCTGGAGCACGTTCGATCATGGGCAGGGACAGAATGAACATCGACCCGCCACCGGGTCTGTCTTCCATGGTGGCAGATCCACCCTGAACCTTCATCGCCGCACTGGCGATGGCGAGTCCGAGACCAAATCCATCGCTTTGAACCCTTTCCTGCGTAAACTTTTCAAACAGATGGGGCCGGACAGCTAAGGGGACGCCCGCTCCCCGATCCATGACGTAAATCTTCATCGCACCGCCCTCGTTCACGACACGAACATCGATCGGGCTCCCCGGAGGCGTGTGCCGGCCCGCGTTCTCCAACAGATTCACGAGCGCCTGCTCCACCAACATACCGTCTGCTTTCACCAACTGGAAATCGGGCTGGATCTCGATTCCGACCTCCCGTGAAGCTAGAGACGCTTCCGCTCGACGAATCGCACTTCCCACAAGCTCTTCTGGATTGTGCCACTCCAATTTCGGCTGAAGCGCACCACTTTCCAACCGGGTCATATCGAGCAGATTTCGCACGTGTCCATTGAGTCGTTGCGCCTGCTCGTAGATCGTTTTTGCTAGCTCAACTCGGTCACCTTGTTCGGCCATCAGGGCGCTTGCCGCGCCTGTAATGGCCGTCAAAGGTGTCCGGATGTCGTGAGACACGCTGCTCAAAAGCGAACTCCGAATCTTCTCAGACTCCGCCGTCAGCCTGGCTTCGTGAGTCTCTTTGGCAAGGGAAGCCCGCTCAAGCGCCAGCGACATGCTGTTGGCAAAGGTTTGAAGAAGCGGGTGCTGGCCCGATTCCACACTCTGGTCGTGATAGATCGACTTGCAAGCCAGGACCCCAAGCACACCCCGATCGGCGATCAACGGAAAATACGTGCCGATGGCGCCCGGCAAGGTGTCGGTGCCCGCACCCGCTGGCTTTGCGTTATCAAACGACCACTGAGCTACCGAAAACTCCCTGCGGTCTTTTTCGAAATGAGATCGCGAACGCGCCGTTACATCGAGACCTCCCTTTCCATCGGGCAAAAGGACGGCCGCGTCGACGTTAAGCTCGCTCTGCATTTTCCGCGCCGTCGCCTCCGCGATTTCCACGCGATTGCGGCTGCGAGAGAGCTGTTTGCTCAGGTCATAGAGGGCGGAGGTTCTCCGCTCTCTCGCACTCGCCGAGTCGGCGTGACGCCGGAGCCGCTGCGTCAAACTGCTGATCAGCAGAGCGACCAAAAACATGACGCCAAAAGTCGGAAGGTACCGGGAGTCGGAGACCGAGAAAGCGAACCGCGGATCAACAAAGAAAAAGTCGTACGCGGCTACGCTCAAAAGGCAGCTACCGGCCGTCGCTTGGGGCCCGGTCCGCGACGACACGTAAGCGATCGCCAGCAGGTAGATCGAAATGACGTTTTCGGGAGGCAAGAGCGAGTGGATGGGGTAGCCAATCGCGGTTGCTAAAGCAGGCCCCGCGATTGACCAAACGATCTCCTTCGGCTGCACGCTTGCCGCTTCAATGCGCCTCTTGCGCTCGGTTTGGCCCGAATCCTTAGCTCCGGTCAAGACGTGAACGCTGATGTCACCGCTACGCCTCACCAGTTCATCGACGACGCTTCCCTGAAGGACCTCTCGCCAGCGCGCTTTGATGGGCTTGCCAACGACGATCAAGGTGACGTTTCTCAGCCGAGCAAAGTCGAGGATTTCTCCCACGATGTCGCTGCCGGCCCGTCTCGCCGTCTCCATTCCCAACCGCTCGGCCATTCGCAACGCCTCTTCAGCTCGCTCCTGGTCCTCGTCGGATCGATTCTGCTGTCTCTCGCTTTCGACATACAAAGCGAATAGCTGGGCGTGGGCAGCGGCGCCCAAACGAGCCGCCGCTCGAACGACTCGCTCTCCCAATCGGTTGGGAGCAATGCAAACGAGTACCCGCTCCCGAGTGGCCCAGATACCGCTATTGGTATCTCGAAACGACTGCATCTCGGCCTCGACACGGTCGGCAGCGCGTCGAAGCGCGAGCTCGCGTAGTGCCAGCAGGTTCCCCTTCTTGAAGAAGCCATCGAGCGCCTGATCCACCCTCTCGGGAACGTAAACTTTCCCTTCTCGAAGGCGTTGACGCAACTCCTCAGGAGGGATGTCGATCAGTTCGACTTCGTCAGCGCGTTCTAGGAGAGCGTCCGGAACGGTCTCTCGCACCAGAACGCCGGTAATTTGCGCGACGACGTCGTTGAGCGACTCAATATGCTGAATATTGATGGCAGTGGAAACGTTGATACCGGCCGCCAGTAGTTCTTCCACATCCTGCCATCGCTTCGGATGCCTACTTCCGGGAGCGTTGGTGTGAGCCAACTCGTCGACGATCACCCACTCGGGATGCCGCTTCAGCACACCATCAAGATCGAACTCTTTGAGGACGACCCCTTTGTATTCGATCTTCTTGAGAGTCAGTTGCGGAATGCCTTCGACCAGCGACTCAGTCTCTCGTCTGCCGTGTGTCTCAACGTATCCGATGACGACATCGGCTCCACGAGCTAGCTGCTCGTGGGCTTCGCTGAGCATCGCGTAGGTCTTTCCGACTCCCGCAGAGGCTCCCAAGAACACCTTGAGGCAACCTCTGGTTTCACGAGCGTCTTCTTTAGAGACCTGCTTCAGTAACTGGTCGGGATCGGGACGCTCAGACCGCATAGTATTTTGGCGAATTCGAACTCACACCACCGCAAACCTTGCCGCGAAATTCGAATTCGAAGACAGACAACTTCTTTATGAACCAATGCGCGCCGCTCACTAGGGATTTTGATGAAATCCTTATCTTTGAATTCAATGTTCTTATTGAAGCTTGACGCCAACCCACTCAAAAATGGGACAAAAGAAGCAACAGATGAGTCTAGAGTCTGCCCCAAAAACTACCCATAAGAAATGAGTCAAGACCCGATTCTCTCATAGACGGTCTTGAAACGCGGGAGCTTTCCGTGGAGTTTGGATTCTTGAGAGAGGCTTCCATGAAAGTGACCTGCGCCTTCCATCATCTCGCCGTCAAGACATCCCGCATCGTGCGCGAAGCGAAAGGGCCGTCGGGATGGAAGGGCGACGGAGCATTGGGCCAGCACCGCCGAATAGGTCTCATTCTGAGCGCCGCCCTCACCCTTCTCTCGATTCGATGTCTTTTCGTTAGCGACGTCCTTGGTGCGTTCTTCTTGAGCCTCACTGCCTGCACGAGCGCTGTGCTGACCACCACTTGCTGGTACCTGGACCGTCGAGAAGCCGTTCGCGTTCTTGGCAACTCAAAGAGCGCCCAAGAGTGCGCCGACCTCATCCTGAATGAACTCCGAGAAGAAGGGATCTCATTCGATGAAGAGCAGCTCGCCGAATCGGTCGCCACCGTACTGCTGCAGCAGCGTCTCGACCTCGCCGGATTCGTCGATGCAACCGTTGAGCATGCAAACGACGGCGTCTACCACGTGATTGGAAGTGCGGAGAGCCGAACCGGTGAGCGAGTCGAGTTCATGAGCAAGCTTTGCCTCTGGTGGTCCGGCGGTGGCCGAGTTCATTGCGATTCCCTCGGCCTCATTTGGCGTTAGATCTAGACGACCTGTTCTATTTCCGCAACCTCAGAATCTGTCAGGCGGAAACTCAAGGCGCCCGCGACGCCCGCAACTTGGCCGGGATGCCGAATTCCCACGATGGCGGCCGTAACCGCCGGGTGATGTAGGGTCCAGGCAATGGCCGCTTCTCCCGCCGTTCGTCCGTGCCGAGCAGCAACTTCACCCAACTTCGCCGCGATCGCGAGGTTATGCGAGAGCTTCGGTTCCTGAAACTCGACGCTTCGGCTTCTCCAATCGTCTGCCGGAAGAGCGGCGGCCCTTTCAATCGTCATCGCTCCCGAAAGCAGGCCAGAAGCCATAGGTGAGTATCCAATCACGCCAATTCCGTTCTCAAGAACATACGGGAGAATCTCTTCTTCAATTCCTCGGCGAATGATGGAGTACGGCGGCTGGAGTGAGGTGATCGGGGCAATCTTTTGGGCTCGAGCCATCTGGGTCGCGTTAAAGTTGGAGACGCCGATGTGACGGACCTTCCCCTCTTGCTGAAGTTCAGCCAGTGTCGTCCACCCTTCTTCGATGTCCTCGTCCGGTTCCGGCCAATGGATCTGATACAGATCGATGGCATCGATTTGGAGACGTCGAAGTGAATTCTCACACTCCTGCCGAATGGATTCCCGCTTGAGACTCTTCACGATCTGGCCTTCCGAGTCCCAGCTACGCTCGCACTTGGTAAACACATACGGACGAAGTGCAAGTCCCTTCAGGGCCTTCGCAACCACCTCTTCCGAATGGCCGAGCCCATAAACCGCAGCGGTGTCGATCCAGTTGATTCCCGCTTCGAGACCCTTGTGAATCGCGCCAATCGACTCCTGGTCATCCTGCTCGCCCCACCCGAAGGCGTAGCCAGCGCCGCCGATCGCCCAAGCCCCGATACCAATGGCGGTTATTTCCAGATCGCTAGCGCCAAGTTTTCGCGTTTCCATAAAGTTAGTTTACGTGTTTCGTTCGATGAATACCGTACAAGATCTGTCGCCATTTAGTTCGACGTTGCATTCGCCGGGATCCGGCGAGTGGAAGATGCTGAGAGTCGATCGCATTTCTCTTCTCACAGATTTGTGATCTAAGGCTGCTCGATTAAGGTCATTTACTTGTCTCGCCCGTAAAAACCGTGTCACCCTAGTTAAGGCCAGGATGGCCGAAGGAAGATCGCATGCGATTAGGAATTAGCTTCGCGGCACTCGGAACAATGCTCGCGGTCAGCGCCGCCGCTCAGACCCCAGCCACAAACGGCGCCACTACCGTAGCGGCGACCCCGCCTTACTCATTCGCTTCGGATGAGATGGCCAAGGCACTCAGTTTTTGGGCTCAACCGGGCCGCTACACGGTATCTACACCCGATGGCTATCGAGATAAGGGTCTGTGGCAGGTTCGCCTAACCGTAATTGGTTCAACTTGGATTTGGAATTACAATCGAGCGCGCAAGGCCATCGTGCCCCCGACCCAGGACGCAACCGCCGCGAACCCGCAACAGCAGGTTTGGGATCAGTGGATTCAGTCGAAGGTCGACCGAGATCGATGGGAAGCCTATCAGGTCGCACTGCAGTCCAACACGCAAATACTAGGCGCGACCGTCCCGAAGCCAGACAAGACGATTCCCGTCAGCGAGCCTCCGAAGCCGACTCCCATCCCTGCCGATTTGTTGGCGCTCGCCGGTCCCCCACCAAAATTCGCTGAAGCAGTGGTTCCGATGCAGCACCGGATCAGCTTCGACGACGATACGCTGACCTACTGCGATAAGGTGCGACTCGGAAATCCAAAGTACGCCTACTATCGATTTGCGAGTGGTGTGATGGACGAAGGGAAAGCGGCTAAAACCGTTCCCCCAGACCGGATCCACAGCCTCTTGGGACTTGCGGGTCTGGACGATTCCACCTGGAGAATCATGGCGTCCGTTTCCGGTCTCGAAGGCGGATTCGATTCCATCAACACTTACGACACCGGGTTCGTTTCAGCCGGCTTCATTCAGTTTGCCTGTCTCAAGGAGGGCGGTGGATCACTCGGAGGGCTCATGCTCTCGTATAAGCAGGACAAACCGGACAAGTTTGAATCCGACTTCCAGCGGTTCGGAATCGACATCGCCCCCGATGGCAAGTTCGACGTTGTGGACCCAGACACTGGCGCCGAGTATCACGGCCCGGATGCCGCGTTGAAAATCATCGAGGACAAGCGACTCATCGCCGTCTTTCAAAGGGCCGGACAGATCAGTGACGACTTCATTGCCGAGCAAATCAAGGCGGCAAAGTCGATGTTCTATCCAGCCGACGATACGGTGACCTTCACGCTTAACTCAACCCCCATAACCGCCAAGGTAACCGACATCATTCGCAGCGAGGCCGGCTTAGCGACCCTGATGGACCGAAAGGTCAACACAGGAAGCTTGGGCCAGTTTGCCGCCATCCTGTCATCGGTCGCCGACCAGACCCATGCGACTTCCGTCGCCGACGTGGCCAAGTTCGAGGCCACGATCATCAATGCGATGAAGTACCGGGCGAGTTACCTCGGCAACCCAGGGCTGGGACAACCCGACCCCTCCCCATACGAGCTTCACCTCCCCTTTGCCGGCGGCAAGAAGTAGAGCCTACACAGACAATCTAAAAGTCCACACCGCTTGCTAGCGGCTCCCTCGCCCGCAGCGGCTTGTCCGCCGAAGCCCGTAGGGCGTAGGAGGAAGCGAACGCGGGAGAGGGTTTATAGATTGTCTGTACAAGGCTTAGCGATACTCAATCACCCGGTTCATCGCCGGGTACGAGTCTTGAGAGATCAATTCGCGGGTCTGACCGTGGATTCGGTACACCGCCACGTCGTAACCGAGCTTTCCCGAATTCCGAACCTTCGCCGCCGACGTCGCATGCCCTAGCGTGAACGTCGCGGGCTGCCCAACGCTCTTCACGACCTCCACCACTTGAGGCTTGCTTTTCAGGTCTTCAGCCGCTAAGAAGTCGACATGAATGAAGCGCTCATCCAAGCGTGCCTTGATCCAGATCGGAAAGGAATGAGGATTCCTAAGCTTGAGATCGATGTTCGAAAAGGCAACCGCGGCATCCCTCCCTGGGGGAACGTAGGACGGGCAGAACCGGTGCCGGTTCCGTTCCACGACATCGAAGTCCGCCAACAAGGCCGCGTTGTAGAGGGTCGTGGAGACCTGACACACGCCTCCGCCCCAATCGGAGATCAGTTGGCCGTTATAGCTGACAGGCGCCTTTCGATAGCCCTGATCTCGGGAAAACGTTCCGACGCGATCATTGAACGAGAAGACTTCTCCTGGCTCGATTCTCGCCCCATCAAGCCTCGCCGCCGCAAGGCGGGCGTTGTGCCGTTGGGATGCGGTGCGTCCCGCCAAGGGAGTGACGAAACCGGCGATGATCGACTCCTTTGGCAGGGCCCGAAACGCGCAAGCGCCGATCACACTGACCAACAGAACGGCGCCCACCGCAATGGCGCCCTTCACCGGGTGACCTCCAGGTTCGTTTCGCCGGATTGCGCACTTTGCCTCGGATCGTACATGTTGCTAACCCGAGTCGGAAGCGTGTGCGACAGTCCCGTTCCTTCAGCACGCATCGTGTAGGTCACCACCGAGTTGCCTTTTGGCAGGTAGCGGGCGAAGATGCCCACCCGATCGTCGAAGATGGTGAGATCACACCACCACCAGTGCCACTCATTGTCATCCCCGGGATCGACACGATCCGTCACCCGGCAGTTGCTTGGAATCGGGTCTTCAATGAACAAGAAGTCTCGAACCCACGGAGTTCTGATCGTCAACACGCACTGAATGAAGTCGCCTGGCTTGATCGTGTCCACTGGCTTCTTGGTTCGCATCAGCTTCATGGAGCCGTCCTCCATGGCCTGGGGAACAAGCTGGTAATAGTGCCGCTCGACAGTGATCCCGCTCCCGTCGACGACTTGCCCCAAAACCGCTTGTTCACGGTACTGGCGCGACTCGCTGGCGAAGAACGAAGCACCCGGTCCTGAACGGTGAATCGAGATCGAATTTTTGCCAACCTGCAACTGGGATACCGGCACCTCTATCCGCAAGTCGGTCGGATCTTCCGACAACGGATCCGCATGAATGGTCTTGATTTGTGCGCCATTTAGACTCACCGTGAAGTCGATCGGAGCCACCCCTTCCTTCGCCTGTTTGATATACGCAGTGAGCCCCTCAATCGCAAAAGTCGTTGCCCTCGTGGATTCCCATCCGTCGGTTCCCCTCCTTTGACTCAAACCGTTGGCAAGTTGAGGAATTCTTGGATCGTTCGGCGCAATCGTCACCAGCGCCAGCAGGGAGAGCGCCGTGCGTTCATCTTGGTAATCGCTGACGTCCGCGCTTAGCTTGGGTCCCGCGTCAATTTCGTCATCAATGTGCTGGAGAAATATCGGAATAGACCCGTTTTCACCCGCGTAGTGGGCTGCAAGAGCGGCGAGCGACCATCGCCTCAGCGGATCGTCGTACGGGTATTTCTCCAGACTCGTGTTGAGGACCTTCTGGCCGGAGCCGCCCTCCTCGAAGCGTCCGTATCGGGCCAAGACCTGGATCAGATACAGCTTCGAGTCAACTGCTTCCTTGGGGTTGGACTCAAGATGCTTTTTCGCCCAGTCAAGCGCCGATTTCACGTTGATATTCGGAGGAGCTTCGACACCTAGAGCCTTGAGACGATCAAGGCCATCGAGCACCCATGCTGTCATGAACGCATCCGACTGATCGTAGGTCCACCAGCCCCAGCCGCCATCGCCATGCTGCATGGTGGCTAACCTCGCGAAACCATCCGCGATGATGGGAGGAACTCGTTTCTCAAGCTTCGATTGAGGAAGGCCCTGATCGCGCATCACTCGAGTAACGATGACGGCGGGCAGGAATCGACTCATCGTCTGCTCCACGCACCCGTAAGGGAACTGAACCAACCCGTCGAGGGACTGGTACATGCCGGACACCACGCTGGGAGTAAGAGTGATGGCCAATCGCCCGGCGCTCGGATCAGTAGTTGGATCTCGGAGAACATTGAATTGAGCGTCGTCCTGGAAGCTTCCGGACTGGTTGTCTACCGTAAGCCTTCCGTGAGGCTCAACCGTGAATTTGCTTTCGACACCGTCCTTCGCCCCGTCATCCGTCCAGACCCGCGCGGTCAAAACCGCTGGCCCGGAACTTGGCGCCGAAACATCCACCGGGATCGATTCCGTCTGGCCCACCGAAAGTTTGAAATCCGCGGGAGGCTTTTTGTCCAGCGTCACTCCTTCCGCATCGACCCGGAAGTGGACATTCTCGTCCTGGCCAGTGTCGTTCGTCACCACCATCGAAATGGTCTGTCGGTCGGTCTTCACCATAAATGGCGGCGATTGGACTCTGACCATGATCGGTTTGCTCGACCGAATCAAAGCAGTGCTCATGCCAGCCTGGCTCGCATCGGTCACCGCAACCGCCGTCGCTCGCCAGGTGGTCAGATTGTCGGGCAGTTTCAGGGAGACCGAGCCGTATCCACTACGATCCGTTTCCACGTTCGGGTCCCAAGAGGCGGTGTCCTCGAAATGCGTCCGAATGGGCACACTTCCGCCCGCCTTGTCTCCACCATCCAGATAGACTTCGGGGAACGAATACTCTGTTTCGACCGTGTTATTGAGTCTGGGAAATAGTCCGCTGAGAATGTCCGTGGTATCCGCTTTAATGGCATAGACCGATTCGTCAACCACTCCGACCGAGACTTCAGCCGGCACGCCGCGCCCACTCCGATCGGTCGTGCGCACCCTGAAAGACACGGTGTCCCCTGGGTGTGCGGCAGGACGATCTGGCTTTACTTCCACCGAAAGCTGGCGGTCTTCCCGCTTGACGACCACCTGTTTCGTCGCTTCCTGGAACTCCTTTTCCCGGATGTAGCAGACCGTGACAAACGCGTTGGGCGACGCTGCCTTCGGCAGAGAAAAGTGGACCACGTTCGACGCAGAGTTGAGCGGAACCGTCTTTGTAAAGATGATGTGCTCTGACTGCAGGGTCAGAAGCGCCACCCCACCCGGCTTATCCGTCTCGATCAGCGCAGTGCAGCGATCACCAAGCGCGTACTTGCGCTGGTTCAAGGTGAGGCTGAACTTCGACTCATCTGGTCCACGCATGCTCGGGGAACCCTCGACGTAAATATATGTTTCAGCCCCGACCTTACGGGCGGACTGGTCTTCTGCGCTCGCCTTTAACACGAGTGATCTGGCCTTTAGGAGCGAAAGCCGAATCGTCGCGACACCACTCTGGTCCGTGATTCCGTTGAGCTTAAGCTCCGGAATATAGACCGAGGTGTGCTGCGTCCAACGATCCTCGCCAACCTCAAGCTGGACCGGTCGACCAGCGACCGGCGAGTGCTTCTCGTCGTAATTGGTCGCCTTGATCTTGACGTTGACGATGTCGCCCTTCACGGCAATCAGCGGGTCAGTAGCCACCGAGAGGTCAAACCCACCCCGAGAAACATGGGCCACCGCGTTGGCTTCCGACGACCGATCCGACCCGTCTTGCACCGTCAAGCCGACGTTGTATTGGTAGTCCATCAGCGGCGAATCGTCGGTGTTCTTCTGGGTCGTCGGGAATTCGATCGTCGCCCGACCAGCTGCGTCGGTCACCGCCTCAACCTGGACGCTGTATTCTCCCCCCTGGAACCCGCCCGAGTCGGGCGTGTAGGGAGTGTCGTTGTCAAGTTCGTCGTCGCCGTCAAAGTACGAACTCCAATCGGGCGATCGATAAACGTAGCCGGAAACCTTGGCCCCAACCACCGGCCCACCAAAGTAGTACTCACACGAGACAGACACCTTGACCGTGTCTCCCATGACGTAGTGGTTCTTCTCAACGTGCGTCGTCACCTTGACGTCTGGCTTGTGATAGGCGGCCAGGTTGACCCAGTAGCGATCGGTCATCCCTGCCCCCTTCACGACCAGCGAATACACGCCCGGATCGGCCTCTTTGCTCGTCCGGAACTCGCCATGAATCGTTCCGTGAGCCGAGATCGGAATCGACTGGGATGCCACCAACACCTGAGAAGCATCCCTCAACTCCACCTTGGCCATTCCTGGCTTGGGAAGCTGATACTCAGTGCCCACAAGTCGTCGCAAGATCGTCTTGAACCGCACGAGATCGCCTGGACGATAAACCGGGCGGTCCGTGTAGGTAAAGATCCTCCCGCCAGACGAGTCCGTTGAGTCTCCCCCGCCCTCTTCAGCGTCTGCGTCGTCTCCTTGAGAAGCCTGCGACCGGGAGTACATGCTGCAAAGCGCCACCGAAGCGCCCGACTTAGCCGCGACCACTTGCGCTTCCGATGAGGCCGGGAGCGTCACATCGACCAGACCATCAGCGCCGGTCTGCCCATTGGCGACCAAACGTCCGCCTTTCGTTGCCAACAGCGTAGCCCCCGCAATCGGCTTGCCGGATGCCATGTCGACGACATAGCTGACCGCCTTCTCCCCATCCGACTTGGTGATCATCGCGATTCGACTGATGTTGAGGAATGCCGAACTCTTCTCTTTGCCGGCCCGGCACTCGACCCAGTAGAACCCTTCTGACAGTTGGGGCAACGGAAGATTTTCGATGAACGCGCCCTCTGAGTCCTTTTCTTCAATGTCCACCGTTTGGTCGCTCAGGAGGCTGGAGACACTATTCGGGTCAATCTGTTCCTCGTTTTGCTGAGGACGGGCCAGCATAGAAAGCGTCGACTCGAATCCCCCGCGTTTCGCGATCGCGTCGAGAGAGAGCTTTCGCACCACAATCTGCAGCTTGTCTTCCTGGATAAAGCCGTGGACTTCAACATTCGGCTTTTCGTCAGGCGTAAACACGTGCTGACTCGTGTAGAGAGTGAGATACCGTTCACTGGGCTCCATCTTGAGCTCAAGCTCAGTTGGCTTCCCCTCCGAAACGGTGACGAATTTGTCGCTAAGGTGGTGCTCGGAAGCGGACGCCTCCAGCTTGTAGATGCCAGCGACGACGTTTTGAAGCGAAAACTTTCCATTTTCGTCGCTTGTGACAAACCGACGAGTCGGCTTGGCCAGTTTCTCTTCCTCAATCGGAGTAAGAGTCACCAGAGTGTCCTCTATCGGCCTTCCATTCTCTTGCATGACCACCGTGCCGTTGACACGGCCGACCGGGACCTCCTCCGAAATACCGTAAGCCAGGAAGGCCCCCGCGATGACCAGTGCGAAAATGAGTCCAAACAGTCGCTTCATACCGTTGCCACCGCCACGTCCGAAGCCGGCTTCTTGAAACCAATCAGCGTCAGTATCAGACCAACCAAAACCAGCGGGATCACCGCGATCAGCACCCAGTGAAGCTTTTCATCCCGGGTCAAATCGGTGAGGTCTTGCAACCATCCGTAGGTCAAAGTCGCCACACCTCCGGCCGCCGCCGCTGCCGCGAGAGGAAGCAGAGTGGGGGCAGCTCCGGTCGCCGAGAAGAGACTGCTAAAGCCGACTCCCACCACAAACCCGACCACTCCCTTTGGTCCGAGCAAGAGGGCCGCTAAAAAGGGTGCTCCCACCCAAAGAACGGTCCAAAGCACGCCACCTGCCGACTGCAACCATGGGTTTGCCGGCTTAGTGGCCCACCATCTTTCGGGAAGGAGTGGGAGCGCCGCACCGATGGCCAGCCCAATCAAGGCGTAATGTTGCCCAAGGTCTAGCGCCTTCCAAGCGTCCAGATGGGCTTCCCGAAAGACGCGATAGATGACGAGCCCGAGCAACGGTCCACAAGAGGCAAGCGCGCGCCGCTCTCCAAGCACCAAATGCAATCCCGCCGCAAGCGCCAGCGCAAGTGCCATCCCGTATCCACGGGCTAACCCAAAGGTCAGGGTGCCCAGTCCAATCCAAATCACCGTGGCAACGACCGCGCGTCCCGGCTCGGTGACTTCATCGCTAGGAGTCGCCGCCCAAACCGCCACACCGGCCGCGACGGCTAAGGCCATCGAGACCCACGCGTCGTGGAGCCCAAGATACCGACTTCCGATGAGATAGGCGAGTCCTAAACCCAACAGCCTCACGCCAATGGCAATCCAAACGCCACTATTGGGGAGGAATCTTATAGCCGCCTGCCGTACGACACCCAAGAGGCAAACCCCAAGGCCAATCGCCACTCCCGTATGAGTGTAGGCAGGGGTGTCGGAGCTGTATCTCCCCAAGATGGTTGCCAGGGCAACCACCGAGCCGCCGACCGCCGTGAGGGACGCCACTTCTTCCCCGGCCGCGATCGCCGCGAATCCCAGGCCAGCGACATACGCTAAACCAGCCCACTTAATCTGGTCTGGCCACTGCCAAAGCAGCAAGCCCACGCCCGCGACGCCCAGGGACATAAAGGCAGATTCGGCGTCTTTTCGGCGCGGGAGCGCGGTCGCAACAGTGACCATCACCACCCCAAGGGCCAAACCTACCGAAACCGACAGCCTGACGCCTGCGTCGGCAAGCTTGTTCGACGCCAAAACTCCAAAAATGAGGATCAGGAACGGGGCAATATATCGGGAAAGGGCGGGACGTTCAAATGCCTCCGGTGGACGTCCCAGAACGAACCCAATCACCGCGAGCAAGAGCGCCACCAGAGGCAGAAACGTGGTCATAAATTCCCTAGACCGACTCCTCGGCCAAGGCCACGTGGATCGATCGTCAATGCGTGGGACGCCTGACTACCCGCCTAGGTTGTGGTTATTTTTCGAATAGGTCAAAAGGCCTAGTTTGAACCCAAATTAATCGTTTAACTCTTTTGAAATAACTTTTCAAGAGACGTCTCAACAAGCTTGAGTCCGTAGAGCCCTGCCGCCCGACAACTGAGTTTCCATTCTCGATCGAAAAGGAAGTAGGCCGGCGCGTATTCGCATCCAAATTTTTGGCTCAATACGCGCCCATTGTCGACCGCAACCGACTCGACCAGTTCGAGTTTTCGGGTCGTCTCTCTCACCAGTTGCACATCGTTATCCGATTCGTGAAACGGCAAGTGGACCGCGACAAACTGGAGGCCAGACGATCCGTACTTCGACTTCCATTCCTCGACCTCATGCATGTTCTCGTGACACAAAGGACACGAGACCGACCAAAAATGGACGAACACGGGACACCCCGGGACCAACGCGGGCTCACCACCAATCCACTCAGTGGCGCCTTCGAGAGACGGCAACGCTGCACGTGAACTCAGTGACATCTGCCTAGGCGATCGTCGTCTGCCCAGGACGCCAATCGGCCGGGCACATGCCACCCGATTGAAGGGCGCTGAGAATTCGGAGCGTTTCGTCGACGCTTCCCCCGATCGCAGAACTGTGGACTACGCTGTATCGCACGATCCCTTCCGGATCGATGATGAAGAGAGCGCGTCGGGCGTACCCTTCCTTCTCCTCATAGATGCCGAACGCCTTCGAGACTTCCTTGGTGTAGTCGGCGGCGAGGGCATATCGAACACCTTCGATGCCTCCCTCCTTCCGAGGAGTCGATAACCAAGCTCGGTGAGAGTAGACCGAATCGGTCGAGACGCCGAGGATCTCGGCACTTAAGGCAAGAAACTCATCATAGCGATCTGACAGGGCGATCAACTCAGTAGGGCACACTGCGGAAAAGTCCAGCGGATAGAAGTACAGAACCAGCCACTTTCCCTGGAAGTCGTCGAGAGTCGCGGTCGACTTCAGCGTCTTGATGTCTGCCGTGGTCTTCATCAAGAAGCCGGGAGCTTTGCGTCCAACCTGGGCGCCGGTTATCGTGATTTCACTCATATTTCTCTTCCTTATCTGTCCCTGACGTGAGCCAGCCTCTACCGGCCGGGAATAAAAGTATGCGTTCCTAGCATCCGTTCCAACTGCTAACTGCTGGACGCGAACTGCAAACTTTCATATCTCGCGATCGTACCAAGTTCCGAGTTCACAAGAGCCGCGATTGGGAGCGCAGATGTCCCTGCCGCGTTAAACCGCTACATTAAGGTCCGAACCGACGGTCCGGTCATGAACGAGGACAGCTTGGCCCGAACCTTTTCCGCGTCAAAAACGACCGACTTCGTCTCCGTCTCCGGAGCCTCAAATAAGAGATCCTCCAAGAGGCGCTCCATCATCGTATGAAGCCGACGGGCGCCAATATTCTCCGTTCGCTCATTCAAAGCGGCGGCTAGACTGGCAATCTCTCCAAGAGCATCCTCGGTGAACGAAATCGACACTCCGTCGACTGCCAGCAAGGAGATGTATTGCTTGGTAAGCGCATTCTTAGGTTCGAAGAGAATTCTTCGAAAATCAGCCGGGTTGAGGGGCTCCAACTCGACGCGAATCGGCAACCTTCCCTGGAGCTCCGGAATGAGATCACTCGGCTTCGACATGTGGAACGCTCCCGCTGCGATGAACAAAATGTAGTCGGTCTTCATCGGACCAAACTTCGTCTGAACCGTGGAGCCTTCGATGACCGGGAGGAGATCTCGTTGAACACCTTCTCGCGAAACATCGGGCCCAGATCCGCCTGACTTGCCGGCGACCTTGTCGATCTCATCGATGAAGATGATGCCGGTCTGCTCCGCTCGGTTTAGGGCTTCGCGGTGAATGCTCGACCGATCCACCATGCGCTTCTGCTCCTGCTCGAGCAGCAGGTCGTAAGCTTCGGGCACGTAGGCTCTTCGGGAAACCGTCTTCGACCCAAATGCGCCTCCTAGTCCGCTTCCCTCCAGCCCCATCTCCTCCATGCCTCCAGGCGTAAATACCTGCAGGAAGGGATTCTGCGACTCCTCGGCATCGACGTCGACCAGGCGAGTGTCAAATTCTCCGGCATCAATCTTTTCAAGGATCTTTGCTCGGCGAGCTTCCCGTTTCTCGGCGTCCTCCGGCACGAATCGATCGAAGAAGATCGTGTTTGAGTGGCCGTCCTCCTCCTCGGAGAGATCGGGCAAATCGGAAGGTTCGGGACCATCGTCCAGAAGATCAATCAAACGCTCCTTCGCGCGTCGTTCCGCTTCCGGTCGCACCGCGTCAAACCGCTCCTTTTCCACCAGTCGAACCGCATTCGCCGCGAGATCCCGAATCATCGACTCCACATCCCGTCCGACGTAACCGACCTCCGTGAACTTGGTGGCCTCGACTTTCACGAACGGCGCCTTGGATAGCTGGGCAACTCGTCGGGCAATTTCGGTCTTCCCCACGCCAGTAGGACCCACCATAAGGATGTTCTTGGGCATCACATCGTCGCGCTGGTCCTCCGGCAACTGATACCGCCGATAGCGATTGCGCAAGGCAACCGCCACCGCCTTCTTAGCGGCGGCTTGGCCGATGATATATTTATCAAGCTCGGCAACGATCTGACGCGGAGTCAACTCCTCGATGGGAAGGGACATGGGTTCACTCAAGGTACCCCGCTTAGGTTCGACATCGTCAAAATGACAAGAGCGAGTTCTCGCAATGTTCTGCATTAATCTTGCTCAAAGAGCGGGTCATACGTTAATGCTGTTAACTAGCAAAGGCTACAAACAATCTGGTAGTGCACCGACTTGAAGAGTGTTGCGGTGGGTAAGTACGTTGAATTGTAAAGGTTGCAAACCATGTGGAGTGCGGCGGCTTGACGCCGCTTTGATCAGCACGGCTCGACGTGCGTGGAAGCCTTTGAGAGAGTTTTAGGTTCAACCGCACCGTCAAGTGCTAATCTTGGGCCGCGTTCCACGTCCGCTATGACCGCTGCGCCTTGACCTGCTGACCGACCAAGATCGTCCGTCGCGCCGCCTCTTCAGCCTCGGCTAAGCTGGTTTCGAAACCGAACGTGAACCGAAGGCCCTCTTTCGACTCCGCCGCCGAGTAGCCGCAAGCAAGAAGGACATGGCTCGGTTCGACGCTTCCGCTGCTGCAGGCAGAACCGCTGCTGGCGCTAACGCCTTCGCGATCGAGCCGGATCAGCATCGTCTCCGCGTCGACCCCCGGGAGGCGTAAGTGGGCATGACCCGAAAGCGTGGTCTCTCGTGACTCCACGGTAGGGACGAAGCCCGCCTCAACAAGCGAGGATAGGAACACATCTCTCGGATTCACAGAATCGGAGGTCTTACGAGCGGTGGCCGCCCGAACAGCGGCGGCAAAGCCGACGATGCCCGACACGTTTTCCGTTCCGCCTCTCACTTCTCGTTCCTGCCCGCCGCCTGCAATGAGGGGCTTGAGCTTGACGCCGGCCCGAATGAAGATGGCCCCCGTGCCCTTTGGCCCGCCAAGTTTATGTGCGCTCACCGTGAGCAGGTCCACCGGTAGCCGAGTGAGCTTCGGGAATGGATCGTCGAGGCCCGGGAGCTTCTTCCCAAACGTCTGAACCGCGTCGCAGTGATACAGCGCCCCATGTCCGTGGGCACGCTCAGCGATTTCGGTGACCGCGTTAAGCGTTCCGAGTTCGTTGTTTGCGTGCATCGCACTGACTAACAGCACCCGGTCATCAAGGGTCTGGCTCAGGAAGTCGAGATCCACCCGAGCCTCTCCGTCAACCGGCAGCAGTTCGACAGTGTAGCCAAGCGCTTCTAGGGCGGGGCCAGACTGAAGCACACAGTGGTGCTCGGCCGATGAGATGAGGATTCGAGTTCGGCTTGCGTCGAGGTTTTGTATGGCCGCCCCGATCAGGGCGAGATTGGCCCCTTCAGTCCCTCCACTCGTAAACAGAACCTCCGCAAACAGGCACCCGAGCGCGTCGCTCAGCGTCTCACGAGCCTCGTCTAGCACCGCCTTGGCCTTTCTGCCTTCGGCATGAAGGCTTGAAGGATTGCCCGCATCCAGCCATGGCAGCATCGCCTCCCGCACCTCAGGCAGAAGGGGGCTGGTCGCGGCATGGTCAAGGTAGATTCGGCGCATAATCGTTCGCGGTCCGGGCGCAGACTCGCCATTCGAGTATGTAACGAACCGGCTGTTTTCCTTCGATCAGTGTCGGCGGTGCCGCGACCGGTAAACTCCACCACAACCATGGACTATCGACGCTCTTACGTGCGAGATCTTTTTCTCTTAGCCCCCGGAACGGAGACCTCCGCCTACGGTTGGGTGAAGACTCGCCGCGATAGCAAGGGGATCTCCTTCGTTCAGTTGAGCGATGGTTCGTGCTTCAAAGACCTTCAAATCGTCATCGAAGCCGGCGTGATCGGAGAGGAGGTCCTTCGCCAAATCACCACGGGCGCCTGCCTCCGGTTTGATGGAGTGATCGTCGAGAGTCCAGCAGCCGGACAGGCAGTTGAACTAAAAGCCACCGGAGCCGAGCTATTCGGTCCAGCCGACCCCGCCACCTACCCCCTGCAGAAGAAAGGCGCGAGCTTCGAGTTCCTCCGAGAAATCGCTCACCTTCGGGCTCGCGGCAACACGTTCGGCGCGGTGTTCCGGGTGAGAAACCAAGCCGCGTTTGCCATCCACAATTTCTTCCACAAGCGGGGATTCCACTACGTTCACACCCCAATCATCACGGCTAGCGACGCCGAAGGCGCCGGGGAGATGCTCCAAGTCACCACGATGATGGAGTCGATCCAACCGCTGGAAGGCGACGAGGGCCAAATCAGCTACCGCATCAAAGGGCACAACCCAGCCGACGACTTCTTCGGCAAGCCTGCCTACCTGACCGTAAGCGGACAGCTGGAAGCAGAGACCCTCGCCCTTGGCATGACCAACGTCTACACGTTCGGGCCCACCTTCCGGGCTGAAAACTCCAGTACCAGCCGGCATCTTGCCGAGTTCTGGATGGTCGAACCGGAAATGGCCTTCTGTGATCTCGAAGGCGACATGCACCTGGCAGAGGAGTTCCTTAAGGAGGTCATCGCCCACCTGCTCGACTTCTGCGGTGACGATCTCGCGTTCTTCAACCAGCGAATCGAACCCAAACTGCTCGAAACGTTGGAGCACGTGGTCACCAGCAACTTCGAGCACCTGACCTACACTGAAGCGGTCAAGCTGTTAGAAGCGAGCGGCGAGAACTTCGAGTATCCAGTCAGTTGGGGAACGGACCTTCAGAGCGAGCACGAGCGCTGGCTGACCGAAGTGAAGGTCGGACGTCCGGTCATCCTTACCGACTATCCGAAAGAAATCAAGGCGTTCTACATGCGAATGAACGACGACGGTCGAACCGTTCGCGCCATGGACGTTCTCGCCCCCCGCATCGGCGAGATCATCGGCGGTTCGCAACGTGAAGAAAGAATCGATCGACTCGAGGCGCGTCTGCGCGAGTCGGGTCTTTCCGCCGAACCGTACTGGTGGTATCTGGACCTGAGAAGGTTCGGCTCCGCGCCCCACGCCGGCTTCGGTCTCGGCTTCGAGCGGCTTCTGATGTACGTCACCGGAATGAAAAACATCCGAGACGTCATCCCCTACAGTCGCACCGCTGGACACGCCGACTTCTGACGCAGCTCACATGAGCGGGGATGAGAGCAGGAGTCGCTAGTTATCCCATCCAGCGGCAATCTGCAGTCTGCAAATTGCAAATCAGCGTGCACCCACAAACGGGGATGAAAGCAGGATCCACTCGAATCTCTTTCGACTGCTAACTGTAAACGGCAAACTTACAAACCAGTTTGTCTCCCCAACCGCGGAGCGGTTGCGTCTGCTAGCCCCGGGGTGTGACGCTCCGGCGCCACTACCCGGGGTTGTGGCCCACCAGACGGTCTACCCCGGAGGGGTTGTGGCGAAACACGCGCACCAACCCGGAGGGGTTGCGTCACTTAGCCCACGGTAGGCCCGCTCCGTGCGGTCCCACCGTGGGTGGAGACGTTGCTGCCAAATCCAACCCCGGCAGCGGGTTGCGGCCTCCATTCCGAACACGCATAAGTCCTCGGCATCCATCCCCAACCGCGGAGCGGTTGCGTCTGCTAGCCCCGGGTTGTGACGCTCCGGCGGCACTACCCGGAGTTGTGGCCCACCAGACGATCTACCCCGGAGGGGTTGTGGCAAAACACGCGCACCAACCCGAAGCGGTTGCGTCACTTAGCCCACGGTGGGCCCGCTCCGTGCGGTCCCGCCGTGGGTCGTGCAGCCATCACAGGAAACTCTCAGCCAAGCGCCGGGAGCATGCCCTCTATGGCGGCCCTTCGAGGCTCCAAGAACTTCGGCAGCTTGAGACTCGTGCCCAAATCCTCGAACGGTTCGTCGACCGCGAATCCGGGATCATCCGTCGCGATCTCGAACAAGACCCCACCCGGCTCTCGGAAGTAGACCGAGCGGAAGTAGTCGCGATCCTTCTGCGGTGTCGTCTGGATTCCAAACTGCTTGGAGAGTTTTTCAACCAACTCAGCCTGTTCGGCATCGCTCTTAGCACGGAAGGCCACGTGATGGACCGAGCCGCGGCCCAACCGCCCTGCTTCGGCAGTACCCACCGGATGAAGCTGAACCGCCTCTCCAACGCCGCTCCCTTCCGAGACCGTGTAACGCTCGATACCACCCTCAGAGCCAGCTAAATTGAATCCAAACACGTCGGTCAAGATCGATGCGGTGGGACCTGAGTCCTGAACTGTCAGCGTGACCGAATCCACACCGCGGATAGCGTTGCGTGCCTCGATTCCCGAGACTTCCCAAGCCTCCTCCGTTTCGGCGCCCGGCGTGGTGACGAGAGCAAACTTCATTCCATCCGGATCCTCAAAACGAAGGACCTTTCGACCGAACTGCTCGGTGATCGACTCGTGCTGGACCCCCAACTCAATGAATCGATGCGCCCAAAATCCCAGCGCACTCTGCGGAATTCTCAGCCAAGTCTCCTCGATCTCTCCGACACCCCGGACACCCTGCGTCGCCCGCTCCCACGGAAAGAACGTGACAATGCTCCCCGGATTCCCCGAGCCATCGCCAAAGTAAAAGTGATAGGTGCCCGGATCGTCAAAGTTGACCGTCTTTTTGACAAATCGCATTCCCAAAACCCGACTGTAAAAGTCCAGGTTTCGCGTGGCTTTGCCCGACATCGCAGTGACGTGATGGATCGCATTCATGGATAAATTATGCCTACCCTTTGATCAACCCCTTAGGGAGAAGGCCTTAGTCGATAGACTATCAGCATTCGCTTCAGAGAATGTCCATCCGAGGGCTAGCGGTTGGAGGTTAGCGGACAATCCGGCCGTAGCCCCAAAGGGGCGAGCTAAATGAGCGACGGGTCGTCCAACAAAAATGTAGATGCCGTTCACGGTTGCGGTTCCGCCAGGCCCGATCAATCGCCCCAGACCGTACCACCCACTCCACACCGACCACAGACCACAGACCACAGACCACAGACCACTGACCACTGACCACCGACCACTGACCACCAACCACTGACCACCGACCACCGACCACTGGTCCCAACAAATCGAGACCGTTCAAACCAGGCGACCCCCGTAAGAACAGGGATGACTGAGCCGACGACCCGCGCGTTACAGGTACCCTTTTGCGATCGGGATCCTGCCCGTCAAACAATGAACGCCCGCCTCCCCTTGGTCACGCTGCCTATTCGAGAAATTGAGGACCTGGCGCGGTGAAGATTCCGTCTCTGAATCCGTTTACGAGACTCGATCCCAGGATCACCCGAGAGTTGGTCGCCCAAAAGCGGTTTATCTCGCTGGGTTTGGTTTGCGTCATTTTCGCGGCTATCCTCGATCTTGGACTGCTAGGCAGCATCCAAATGAGCGTGTCGTCTATTCAGCGGGCGGCGCCTCGGGCGGCAGCCACCAAGGCTCACCTAGAGGATCTCAAAAAAGACCTCAAGAACCAAGCGGACCAGATTGCTGAGCGCCTTGGCTTACCCGAAAAACAGACCGAGGCCGCCTTCCAGGACCAAGCGGAAGCGCTCGACAAGGCACGCACTGATGATGCCGCAAGCATTCTCGCCAAGGCCATCCAAAAACCCGAGGATCAAGTCAGGGAAGCACTTGTCAACAACGTCAACAAGCCGCAAGGCGACCGAGATGCGATCACGCGGCTAGGGCTCATTTGTCTCGGCGTCGTCCTTCTCGTCGGCTGCAAGTATTGGTTCACCCGCGGCCAGACCTTCTATCTCACGGCAGCGGCGGCGAGACTCTCCAGCGACCTTCGTGAAAGGCTCTATGCGAAGCTCCTCCGTCTGCCCGTGTCGTACTTCGGAAACACTCGCATCGGTTCCATCCACAGCGTATTGACCAACGACGTCAACGTGTACCAAAACGCAGTCAACGCCATCCGTGAATCGATTCAAGGGCCGATCACGATCGTCTTGTCGTTCGGGTATGTGCTCTACATGGTTCCAAAACTCGGTGGAGTGGTCCTGCTGTTCCTTCCGCCGATGGTCTTCATCATCAACCGCAACGGAAAGAAGATCAAGCTCAGTCAAGCCCGGGTGCAGGAGGACCTTTCCGAACTGAGCGCAAGCACGATCGAATCCCTCCAAGGAATGCGGATCATCAAAGCGTTCGCCGGGGAAGCCCAAAGTGAGCATCGATACGCCGGGCTCGTAGAGCAGAGCTACCAGAGTCAGGTCGCCGCAGGTCGAAGGCTCGCCGCGCTGCGCCCATTGGTGGAGTTTATGGGGGCGACCGCACTCGCCACCGTCCTCTATATCTGCGGCTGGCTTTCCTACTTCGGCGAACTTGATTTAGGCCAAATCGCCGCCCTGCTGTTGGCCCTCGATCGGATCAATCAGGGACTGCGAAACGTCACCAGCGTGACCAGCACCTACAACCAGGTCCAAGCCGCCAGTGATCGAATTTACGGCGAACTCCTCGACTTGCCCGACCAGTTGCAGGCAGAAGGTGCGAGGGAACTCACCAACGTCACCGGGCGGATCGAGTTCGAGCACGTCAGTTTCAGCTACCCGGACGGGACCGAAGCTCTGCATGACGTGAGCTTCACCCTCGAACCCGGCACTTCCCTTGCCCTGGTCGGCCCAAGCGGCGCCGGAAAGAGCACCATTGCCGATCTCATTCTCCGATTCTACGACCCCACCGCCGGGCGTATTTTGTTCGACGGCGTCGATATCCGTGACCTCAAGCTCCAGTGGCTGCGAAACCAGATCGGCGTCGTCCCCCAAAGCACGTTCCTCTTTACCGGCTCAATTGCCGAGAACATCCGCCTCGGAAAACCCACCGCTACCGACCAGGAGGTCGAGGATGCCGCAAAGGCCGCCCACGCCATCGAGTTCATCGAGAAGATGGAGAATGGCTACGCCTCTGACGTGGGTGAGGGGGGCAATCGGGTTAGCGGTGGTCAACGGCAGCGTATTGCCATCGCGCGCGCCCTGGTACGAAAGCCGACCATGCTGCTTCTCGACGAGGCAACTTCCGCCCTCGACGCCACCAGCGAAAGGGCGGTCACCGAAGCTCTCGATGAAATCATGCGCCAGCGCACTTCCCTTTTCATCGCCCACCGGCTGACCACCGCCGCCCGCGCGGATCGGATTCTTGTTTTGACCCGGGGTCGGGTCGTGGAAGAGGGTTCTCACACCGGTTTGATGGAGATGAACGGCCAATACGCCGCCCTGTTCCGAATCTTCAGTGGAGGACTGATCGAGGGGCAACTCTCGGGATGAGCTTCCTCCTAGAGTGCCGAGCGGTTTCCTGCGGCTACCACGGGAAGACCGTTCTGTTGAACGTCGAAGTGGAAGTCGCCCAGGGAAATGCGGTGGCGCTTCTAGGCCCTAACGGGAGCGGTAAATCGACACTATTGAGAACGATCACCCGAGAGATTCCGGTGATCGAAGGAACCGTAATGCTGGGCGGTCAATCCGTCGCCAGTCTTTCGGCACGCGAGATTGCCCAGCGTGTAGCCGTCGTTCCTCAGGCCGAAGTGCCCCAATTCGCCTTCACCGTTCGAGACATGGTGACGCTGGGTCGGATGGCAAAGAGCGGCGGACTGTTCGACACGCCCGAAGATGCGGAGGCTGCGACGGAAGCCATGCGTATGGCCGATTGTTTGCTTCTGGAGTCTCGCTCGATCATGGAGCTAAGCGGAGGCGAAGCACAGCGAGTACTGATCGCTCGGGCACTGGCTCAAGACGCTCCCCTGATCTTGCTCGACGAGCCGACGGCTCACTTAGACCCCCTTCATCAGATCGAGGTGGTCAAGTTGGTGAAGGAGTTAGCAAGGCACGGGAAGGGCGTGCTGACTGCCATTCACGATCTCAATCTTGCTTCTGAGTTGGCCGAAACGGCGGTCCTGCTCGGCGAATCGGGAGTGCTCGTTGTGGGCCCCATCCAGGAAGTACTGAGAAGCCAGGCGCTTGAAGATGCCTATCGGGTGAAGTTTGATCGGTTAGAAACAGCCGACGGGCGTGTCTTCGTTCGGCCCATCGCAACGATTTAATGAACTGGTCCAAACCCCCATCGGCACTCAAAACAATCATCCAATGAGCCTCAAAGGCTTCTCTTCAAACCCAGAGTGATACAAAATAGGTCTTTGTGCCGAGTATTGGAACAATACTGATCGGCCACTCGAAACGGACGTCCTCCTCAGTAAGGACGAGGGTCGGGAAATCCGCTCCGTCGAGACTCGAGAACAGAGAGCGGAGAAATGAGAGCAATAGGTCAGTTGGGGATGATCGCATGTGTGGCTGCTTGCATGGTGGGATGCGGCGGCGGGGGTGGGGCGCCCGTTGTTCCCATTCCTCCCGTATCGGCAAGAGCTGCCTCGATCGCTGGCGCGCAGGCTGCCGTGACGTACCAAGGCATCGAACCCGGAATCTCGAATACTGCCAACAACCAACTGTCATCTGGCGTGAAAAGACTCAATACGCTGGCCCACGTCTATGCAAAGGTTGCCGAACTTGCGACACGCGCTCGCACCAGCCGCAGCATGTCGCGAGATTGGCAATATGACCCAACCACCGACACCTACTACTGGGTCGACGATACTACCGACAGCTCTGGAGTCGACGAAACCATCTACCTGTCCTCCGATGGCGCCACCGACAACGAGGGCGACGTATACGTCTCCTTAACCCCGGACACGTCCCAGCCAACCGAATACACCGTCAGCCTCGTGTTCAACGTGGTGATGGCGGGCAACAAGATCACTGGAACCCTCACCATGACTGGCGCCGACCCGAGCGACTTTGAGGTTACTGGCACTCTTTCGACCGGCGTCTCTGGCCAAATTACCTTGGACTTGGTCGAGTCGAATGGATCCATCTCCGGAACCATGGCCGCATCCGGAGTCGCAACGAAGGTGAGCCTCACTAACCTAAAGACAAGCACCAAGAGCAACCAGCTCACCGCAAGCTTCACGGACGGCAATACCCCCGGCACCGTCATCGTAAACGCCGACGGCTCCGGCTCATCCACCGCCACTGACGACACCGGAGTCTGGACGCTTACTTGGGACAATAAGCAGTCCGCCACCCTCACCGCGCCGAGCGGTCAAACTTCAACCGGTAACCTCACAACAATCTCCTGAGTCGCGCTAGACTTTCAGCTTCAGCGTGAGGATCTCGAACGGCTTGAATTCGAACGAAATGAGACCCTCGTGCACCTCTAGCTCCGCGATCTCGTTCTCTTCCAGGTCGCAGAGGAACGCGGCCTGAATCGATCTCGCGCAAGAAAGAACCGCCTTCCCTCGGCTGTTGTGGCACTCGTATAGTCGGACGACGATGTCGCCCGAGTCTTCCGCTTTCTTGACCGTCTCGATCACGATGTTGCGATCCTCGCAAGCCACAAATGCCGGCAGGGTGCCGGTGGCTCCCTCCGCCGACGGAATCAGAGCGGATCGCATCTTGGCATTGAACGAGTAGGCGGCGTTAACGATTCCCGCATAGGCGTGAGGTCCGTAGTGAGGCACGACCGCGTAGGAGAATCGATGGACGCCCATGTCGCATTCGGGATCCGGCGCCTTCGGCGATCTCAGAAGGCTGAGGCGCATCACATTCCCTCGAATGTCGTGACCGTATTTGCCATCGTTGATCAGGGCGACGCCCTGGTCGCCTTCGCTCAAGTCGACCCACTTCTGGGCACAGACTTCGAACTTCGCCATGTCCCAGCTCGTGTTGGCGTGGGTCGGACGCTCCACGCTGCCAAACTGAATCTCGTAAGTGGCCCTTGCCGAGTTCACGTTCACCGGGAACGCAACCTTGAGCATCTTGTCTTCCTCGTGCCAGTCGACTTCGGTGTCGAATCGGATCCCCGGCGTCGGACCGAGCGAGATGCGTTGCCGAATGGTGGAATTCCCGAACCGCTTGACGATTTCGACGGCAACCCGGACGGGTCCGCGCTCGACGATTTCGAAGCTCTCGCTCTTCAAGAGATCCTGAGCCGTTTCCAGCGCGAACGCATCCACGTCCCATGCCGACCAGAACAGGGGCTTGTCATCCAGGATCTGGAAAACGTTGCCGAGGCGGCCTGGCTCCAGGAACTCCGTACCGTCCTCAAGGCTCTGAATCGAGGTGATATTTCCGTTTTGATCGAACCGGAGACTGAGCTCTCCGTTCTCAAGCCGCCGGCCGCTGGCCTTGAGACGACTCTTTTGGGTCGGGACGATATCAGTCAGATCGCCGACAACTACCGTTCCAAGCGCGCTGGCCGGCACCGGCAGGATCAACTTCCGCTCGCCAAACTCCGTCACCAGCTGAACCGGCACGCTCTCCTCCGATGTGACCAGCGAGGAAGGAACGGACTCTTCTGTCCAGGGGATTTCGCCCTGAGTGACCATCTCTCCGTTATGGAAAATAGCGACTGGCTTCGCGTACTCGGAGGTATCCAAAACCTCACCGATCTTTTCAAGCTGCTCCTGAATGACTCGCTCGCCGATCTCGGCCACGATCGCATAGTCTCGAGCCGCGTCTTTGTAAACTTCGTTCACTGACGAACCCGGAATGATGTCGTGGAACTGATTGAGCAGGACCAGCTTCCAAGCCTTCTCCAATTCCGCCTGAGGGTAGGTCTCGGGGAAGCCCGGCGCGAAGCAGCTCAAGATCTCCGCGTCTCTCAGGAGGAACTCGCTGTAGCGGTTCGCCTTCTTTGTAGCGGCCTGGCTCGTGTAGGTCCCCCGGTGGAGTTCTAAATAGAGTTCGCCGACCCAAGTGGCGAGGTCGCGCGACTTGGCTTTCGCGTCTCGGAAGAAATCGAGAGCCTTTCGTCCGCTGGCCACATCGGGATAGTTCGGCGCAAGGCGGCCTCTTCGGAGGAATTCAATATGGCGCTCGGTCGGGCCACCGCCCCCGTCTCCCCAGCCAAACACGTACAGCGACTGGTCGCTGCGGCCGTGATCCTTGTAGTTCTTGACCGAGTAGATGACTTCTTTGGGTTCGCCGCTCGCGTTATACGTGTCCGCCGGCGGGAAGTGCGTCCACACACGAGTCCCGTCGATCCCTTGCCACCAAAACGTGTGGTGCGGAAATTTGTTCAGCTGATTCCAAGAGATCTTCTGGGTCAAGAAGTACTTGATATTGAACTTGGCGAGGATCTGGGGCAACGCGGCCGAATAGCCGAAAACGTCAGGAAGCCACATGTCCTCCGTCGTCACGCCAAACTTCTCTCGAAAATAACGCTTGCCGTAGAGAAATTGCCGGATCAGCGACTCCGCGCCAGTGAGGTTACAGTCCGCTTCCACCCACATCGAGCCAACCGGCTCCCACTGCCCCCGCTTGACGGCAGCCTTGATGCGCTCAAACAGCGCCGGATACTCCTGCTCGATCCACTCGTACTGCGACGCCTGCGAGTGCACGAACACGTACTCGGGATACCGCTCTAACAACCCCAGCTGAGTCGAGGTCGTGTGCGCCATCTTGTTGTGGGTGATGTGAAGCGGCCACAGCCAGGCGGTGTCGAGGTGAGCGTGGCCAACCGGAGTGATCGTGTGCTTAAGCTCGCCGTTCAATGTGCCAAGCATGTCGCGAAGAATCTTTCGAGCTCGGGGAACCGAGTCTCGCCCTTCGATCGCCCACAGGTTCGCGACATCGTTCAAGCCGCGAAGAATCGTCGCCCCCGCGGGGTCGCCCTCCGAGATCGTGCCATGGAGGCTGAGCGTAAAGTCGATGTCGTAAACGAGATCCTTGAGTTCGGTGTCGACCACGACCAACTCGGCTCGATCCACAGTTTCCGTTTTGGCTGAGCGTGGCTTCTCCTTGCCGTGAACGGTGACCTCGGTGTTTCGGCTATACGACTGGACGATATATTCGACCTTCGTTCCACCGATCGCAGGGGTGTGATCCGGCGAAACTGACGATCCTTGGAGCCACCCGTGCTCACTGTGCTGGATGTCCATCCCAACCCAGGGTGAGTTATCTCGCCAAACCGTTCGCTCCCCACCCACCTCGGCGACCAGCACGAGGGGTTTGCCTTCAAAGCGTTCAGGTACCTCGCCGGTGAGCCGGAACCAGAAAGTCTTGTACGCGGGACCATATTGGTAGCCAGACGTCACTTCCTTCCAAGGGCCTTTCTCGGCTTCCTCCTGGGTAAAGCAAGGAGTTTCGTTAAATTCAATCTTTAGGGGAGCGCTGTCACCGTTTATTCGTGGCTTGAGTTCATTCTCAAGAAACTGGACGATGCGACGACGCGTTAAATCGGGGTGCTTCTGCATGTCGGGTCCGGAAGCTGCCAGTTTACTCACCCCTTTAGTTCTTCGTTCTCTAGGTAATGCTTTGTCGCGTGCTAATGTAAGGGAATGGCGGGAGAGAGCGTCCAGATGAGGGCATGTGAAGCCGCTCTGGCCGCCCTCTACCTCCGAGGAGGCGAAAACCGTCAGGTCGTGGAACGCCGCCGCTGGCTTTCGCTATCCCGAGCTCTCAGAAGAAGATCAGCCACGCTGGAGACGGTCGCCAACTGTGCGCGGCAGGAAGGCTTCGCTCAAGAGGCCACCATCCTAGATTCTGGTCGAATTCTCGATTGGGCCTTGAGACTGATCGAAAATGGCGAGGCGCTCACCGCCCTCACCCCCGGCTACCCCGATCGTTGGATGAAACACCTCGCGCACGCCGCTCCGCCCGCACTTTGGAGAATTCCGGGCGCGACCACGGCAGCCCGAGCCGCGGAGATCAAGAGAGCGTCAAGCGTCAATTCAGTGGCCATCGTTGGGAGTCGTCGCATTTCCAGCAGTGTAAGGCGGTTCTCCAAGGAACTTGGCCACCTCTGTGCCACGAGTGGACTGACCCTCTACTCCGGGAACGCAGTCGGGTGTGACGAAGCAGCCATGAGGGGTACTTGCGAGGAAGGCGGAAAGACAATCGGAATATTGCCGCACGGATTGAATCGCATCGAGAGAGTGATCCCAGGCGCGGAGTACTGGAGCGTGTGCGCTCCGGACGAAGAATTTTCGCGGGCCTCCGCGATGGAGCGAAACGCCTTGATCTACACTTCGTCGCCGTTTTCGGTGATTGTTCACGCTCGGCTTCGAGAGGGTGGCACGTGGCATGGAGCCCTCGATGCTCACCGCCGTAAGCTGACCAGGCTCATTGCCCGGCAAGACGAGAAAGAACCCGGCAATCGCGCGCTGATTGCACTTGGCGCGATACCGCTGATTCATTCAAGCGGACTGTTGGAAGCCTTCGATTGTAAGGACGCCCAACCTTTCCTGTTCGATTAAGCCAGGTTTTATGGCGACCGGTACAATCCGTGATTGTGAGAGCCATTGCTAAGGTCAGGCCCGAGCCCGGAGTCGAGATCATTAACGTTGAGGAGCCCATTGTTGGCCCCGGTCAGGTGAAGATCAGACTCGAAGCAGCATCGGTTTGTGGGACTGACCTCCATATCTATTCCTGGGATTCCTGGGCAGCGTCAAGAATTCAGCCTCCGCGCATCATCGGCCATGAGTTCTGCGGGACCGTCGTCGAGGTCGGTGAAGGAGTTACTGATCGTAAAGTGGGAGACTTCGTGGCAAGCGAATCTCACATCGTGTGTGGCCACTGTCGACAATGCCTCAGCGGGCAGGCGCACGTCTGCATCAACACGAAGATCCTGGGCATAGACGTTGACGGAGGATTCGCCCCCTATGCCGTCGTCCCAAGCCAAAATGCGAGACTCACGCCTCGGTCGGTGCCGCCCGAAATCGCCGCGTTCCAGGACGCGCTGGGAAATGGCGTCCACACCGCTCTCGCCGGCCCGGTGAAGGATCAGGTCATCTTGATCACAGGCATGGGACCCATCGGCCTTTTCGCGGCAAGCATCTGCAGAGCAGCTGGCGCCTCCAAGGTCATCGCGACCGAAATCAGTCCTTACCGAATCGGTTTGGCGGAACAGGTGGGCGTTGACGCGGTTCTCTCTCCCGTCGACGGCGACTTGGCCTCTCGGATCGAAAAACTCGCTCCCGGTGGGGTCGACGCCACACTCGAAATGTCAGGGCATCCAAGTTCTCTAGACCTCGCCGTAAAGGTCACACGGCCCGGCGGACGCATCAGCCTTCTCGGTGTTTACAAAGACTCTCCCCAAACTCTCGACGTCAATTCGTTGATTTTCAAGGGCATCGAGCTCCAGGGCATCGTCGGTCGCAATTTGTGGAAGACATGGGACCAGATGGGCGAATTGCTGGCGAGCGGCAAATTGAACTTGCTGCCGGTCATCACTCACCGAATGCACTACACCGATTTTCACAAGGCGATGGAGCTCATGAAGGCGGGAGAAGCCGGCAAGGTGGTCTTCACATATGAGTAGGGCCACCCAGGCGTGATCCTCCTGTTGGTACACTCGAAATAATGAGAATCGCCGTCCTGCCATTTAACGCGGCCGAGGGTACCAAGCCGGAACTCGGACGCCAGTTCGCTGCCTTTGCGGCCGAGCAACTCCGAACCCATGCTGGGGCAGAGATCAACACGGTGAGCTACCTCACCCAGATCGATCAGGGCGACGGACAGCCTCGAATGCAGTTTGTGAACCTAGGTGACGAACTGCTCCCTTCAGAGCAGTTCAAAGACCTGTTCGAGCAGGCTCAAGTGGAGTTGGTCCAAGACGGACTCTTGAAGCAGGAAGGCGACCATTTCAGCCTGACCCTTCGCTTCCACGAGAAAGACAATCCCGAACCGATCGGAATTGAGACGATCGAATTTGAAAAGTCGGAGATCTTTACGACGCTTCACACCTTGGTGAAGAAGCTCGCCGACCAAGCACAAATTGGATTGCCGGAATTCTTGAGCGGCGAAACAATGGAGTTCGGAACCGATAACGCGGACTCTTTCATCAACTTCCTTGAGGGATTCGATGCCCTCAATTACATCCAGCAGGCCAACGGCGCGGTGGTAAGCGGCTTTGATCCAGCTCCTTCGATCGACGCGCTTTTGTCCGCCGTTGAAGCCGACACCGACTTCGAAGGTCCTTATCACGTTCTGATTCGGTTGGCCCAGGCCTGCGCCGCCAATCGGCTGGGAACGTTCGAGCATATTGACAAGGCCCTGACTCGGCTGACCGAGTTGGTTCCCGACGAGGCAGGCGCGTTCTTTGGCCTGGGCGACGTCTATCAAACCGTCGGAGACCTCGGCCGAGCCGCCGAGTACTTCGAAAAAGCAGTCCAACGCGAGCCAAAGGACCCCGCCCTGTACGCCCGACTTGGTCTGGCCCAGATGCAGAGCGGAATGCCGGTAAACGCGGAGAGGAATTTCCGACGCGCGCTGGAACTCGAAGGCGAAGACAAGCCATCGGCCGATTACCTGTCCGCAGTTTTGAGCCAAACGGGTCGGGCCCACGAGGTTCCTGGCCTTTGGAAATCGATTCTCGAAGCGAACCCTCAAAACGGACAGGCTCACGCCAAGTACGCGATTGCCCTCAGCCAAGCTGGAAAGGTCGAAGAAGGTGAGCGAGCGTTCGAAAGCGCCCTTGAGATCCTCGAGGACAACACGGTTATCAAGCGATACTACGCGCCCGTTCTCGTCCAGAAGGGTGAGTTGGATCGCGCGATGGATTTCTACGAGGACGTCCTCGACATTGCCCCGAACGACATTCCGACTCTCACCGAGTACGCTCAGACCCTTCAAGCTGCGAATCGCGAATTCGAAGTTCCCAACGTTCTGAAGACGATTCTCGGAAGCAACCCAGATCCGAACACCCGAGCCCAGGTCTTGGCCCGATTGATCGAACTCGAGCAGCCAAAGCGCGTTGAGAGCGTCGAGAACGCTCGCCAGAAAATGGAAACGGGCGACTTCCAGGGCGCGATCCGAGATCTGAAGCCGCTGAGAAACTGGCTTGCCGATTACTGGAAGCTGTGGTTCCTTCTCGCATCTGCCTACAACCAGACCGAGCAGTTCGCTGACGCCGAAGACTCGTCTCGACGTCTCCTGGAGCTATACCCCGGCTTCGAACCAGCATACGGCGAGATGACGAATGCGATGACCGGACAAGGAAGAACCGACGAAGCGTATCAGTTCATCCGCTTCGCCGCCGCCAACAACCCGAGTTCCCTCCCCATCCACCTCAATCTCGGCCTTGCCGCGAAGCGAGCCGGACATGTGGAAGAAGCTCGCAGCCTGGCCAAACAGATTCGCGAGGCCCTCGGACCCAACGAAGAACTCGAGCCGGTCCTCGCTGAAATCGAAGGCTAACCGCCGACTGAGCTGGCCCCTGGGCCAGCTCAGTACTTCTACTTCTAACTCATTGGGTGAGAGACTCTTCTTGACGCGATAGTCCCCGGGGTCGGTCATCAAGTCCGCTCGCTTGCATGCTTTCCTCCCCAACGTGCAGAATCAAGTTGGATCTTTTGCAGGGTCAAATCGTTAAACTCAGAGGATCACGGAATTTTGATCCCTTAACCTGCGCTTAGATGTCGACTTGAAACCTCATTGAAGAACCTCTCCGATTCCTCACCCGAGCATTCCTTGCCTGAACCGGAAGCCGCTGTTTTGACTGGCTCGGCTCAGCCAGTGGTGGAAGCATCCAGTTCGAGGAAACCCAATGCCCCTTGGTGGATCAAGTTTTTCGTAGCGTTTCACCTGTTTGCCATCACGATTTACGCGTTGCCACTTCCCCCGGAAGGAGTTCGATCCGGCAAACTTCAGCCCTTTGGGACTGACTGGATTCTCTATCTCAACTGGAAGTTCGCAAAGCCCTTCCCTCTCGTTCAGTCGTACACCTTCAGCACCGGGTTTTGGCAGTACTGGGACATGTTTGGGCCCGACCCAGTCTTCAAGGATCAATACTGCACCTCGCAAGTGATCTATCAGAATGGAAAAGTTGCCGACTACCAATACCCTCGAATGGCCCTGCTTTCAATCCCCGATAAGTTCTTGCTGGAGCGTTACCGCAAGTTCTACGAAAGGGCCCACGATCTGGATGAGAGTGAGCAGTCCGGTCTGAAAGGCTACGTGCGTCAGCGCTTTGCCCAGCGAATCGCGCTCCTAAACGACAAATATCCGGGCAATCCTCCGGTCGAAGTCAAGTTGTACTTCCACGAGTGGGAGGTTCCGAAGCCAGGGGGCAATCTGACGCCGAAATACACTTCTTTCAAGTATTTCGACTACATCGTTGACCAGGACCAGCTCGCGTACGACAAGGCGGGAGTTCGTTGAATTCGATCCGACAAACGATTCGAACCATCGACGACTATTGGTTTCGCAGCGGTTCTCCCACGTCCCTGGGATTCCTCCGGATCGCCATCGGAATCCTCACCCTGATCGATCTGTTAGTCCTCGGCCTCCACTGGGAAGACTGGTTTAGCGAACGGGGATATGTTCCGAGGTCTCTCACCCAGATGTGGTTTGCCGGCGATCCGTATCTTTGGTACCACGGCAAAGAGGCAGTTTTCTGGGAGGGAGGTCGCATCCTCCCCAAGGTCAATCTGCTGTCGGGAATCGAAAACCCTCTTTGGGCTCAACTCTTTTTCTGGGGGGTTGCCGTCTTCTGCGTCTTGACGACCTTTGGCCTCTGGACACGCTTCAGCAGCTTCATGCTCGCGATCGGCATCGTCAGCATCCACCACCGAAATCCGATGATCCTGATGGGGGGTGATTCGGTCCTCAGGATCGCGTGTCTCTATCTTGCGTTGTCCCCTTGCGGAACCGTCTGTTCGGTCGACCGACTGATCGCATTGTGGAAGGGTCGGGTTCAACCAGGGCCAGTAACGGTCTCGCTCTGGTCTCAAAAACTCATTAGCTATAACGTCGCCCTGATCTACATCACGACAGTCTGGATCAAGTGGTACGGCGCCCATTGGAAGGCAGGCGATGCGGCCTACTATCCCGCTCAGCTGCCGGAATTCTTCCGCTTTCCCTATCCCCATTTCCTGTTTGAAATGCCCGTGGTTCGATTCTTCACGTGGGGAACCCTCGTGGTTGAGTTCCTGATGGGGACGCTCGTGTTCTACCGCCCCATGCGGAAATACATCCTCTTGGGTGGCATCCTTCTTCATGGCGGCATCGAATACACCATGAACGTGCCGCTTTTTGGCTACCTCATCGTCAGTTGCTACATCACGTTCTTCGACGGCGAGGAAGTCTCCGCATGGTTCGCACGGATCGGACAACGGTTCCAGGGTTACCATGTCACCGTACACCTCCCGGTGGGTCACACGTTGAAGCCCAACGCCCAGGCGGTGCTATCCGCCATCGATCCCCTTTCTCTCGTTTCGTACACGACCGGAGAGGAGGATGGCGTATACGTGACGAAGGCGGACGGAACGCGCGCTAAGGGGCTATGGGCGATCGTCACCCACAGCATGGGCGCCTGGCCGGTCGTGGCGATGCCTTGGATATGGAAACCCCTCATTACTCGCGCACTAGAGGCTTAGCGTGCGCCAACGAGAGTTAAGGCATCCCGGGCATAATCGGAGTTGGTGCGGCCCTGGCAATTTAGCAAACCTAAGACTCCCGGATTCGGAATCAGCCGAGGATTCTATCTTTCGGTTCTATCATCTCGGTCGGTCATGCCTTCGATCGTGCAGATCATCAATCCCGCGGGTGATGGAGGCGCTGCCACCGGCATGTGTGCGCCACTCACCGGGGGATCAGACAAGGCTCGATTAGCCCGTCCCCTTGAGCGGGGTCCTTACGCGGTTGCCTCCAAGGACCGAAAGACCATCGTCAAGATGCTCGTCCTCAGCAAGGAAGAGGCAGGTTACGACCCGGAGACGTTTGCGCTGAGCACCCTTGCCGCCGATGCGGACCCCGAGCTCATCGCCCGCCTTCGCGCCACTTGGACGCTCGCGCAATTCACTTTCGAGTCTCATGACCCGATGGTCTACCCTGCGCTCGACTTCCTGCTCGGCGTCTGCACCCGTCTGGCTTACCTCTCGGATGGCCTGGTCGCCGACCCGATCTCCCAGCGCTACTTACTTCCCCACGAGGTGTTTCACTCAAACCGTGTGGATCCCCGCATCGATGCCAGAGACCATGTGAGCGTTCGGTTCCGGGTCCGGCCAGACGGTCTCCATGCCTTCACCCTCGGGATGCAGAAGTTTGCCCTGCCGGAATACGAAATCACTGGACTAAGCGAGCAGGATTCCGACTTGGCCGCTCGATTCTTGCTCGTGATCGCCCAGACAAGCCTACTGGGAGACCTCGCTAAGCAGGGCACGCTCTACGGTTCAGTCAAAGCCCCATTCGAAGCCCGTACCGGAGGCTTCGACAAAGCACTCTGGGAAGGGGTGGACGTTTTTGAACTCCTCCCTCCGACCCGTTTGACCGCGTCCGAAGCTCTCGCCGCATGGCGAAGTGAGGTCTAGAAGGTCTTGGAGCGCTGCGTCCGATTCATGGTCAGCCAGTAGAGGCCGAGCTGCCGAACCGCATCGATAAACTCATCGAAGTCGACTGGCTTGCGAATGTAAGAATTTGCCCCGAGATTGTAGCTCTCAATAATGTCTTTCTCTTCATCCGAAGATGTGAGTACCACTATGGGAAGCGTGCGCGTCTTCTCTTCAAGCCTAATGCGATGCAGGACTTCGAGTCCGCTCACTTTCGGCAATTTCAGGTCAAGTAAGACGAGGTCTGGAAGTCGAGGATTGGCGGTGGGGCCAAACAGATGGTCCAACGCCTCCGCTCCGTCGCGAGCGACGCGGATGATGTTGGGAACATCGCTCTGACGCATCGCCCGAAGGGTGAGCTGCTCGTCGTCCGCGTTGTCTTCCACTAGTAAGATCGTCTTTGGTTCACTCGCCATTAGTGCCAGAATTCCGCCGAGCAGAATGAGCCAAATTATCCTTCATTTTTAAGTACGGTTGCTACTTAAACCCCTTGGTTGCGACGAGCCTCGCACTAATTTCACGTGATTTGCCACATATCACTGGATTACACTCTAGGATAGCGGCGGAAGCTCTTCAGATCTTTACGTGAAAAGCCACAACGTTTGAGCGCTGGCGCTCGTACGCATTTACGGGACGCCATGGAAACTGCTTATCGATTCCTCTCAAAGATCGTGGAGCCAAACGATCTCCACCGACTGACCGACAAGGAGTTGCGAGAGCTGGCGGATGAAGTGCGTCGGGCCATCTTGGAGCATGTTAGCAAGACGGGGGGACACCTCAGCTCCAACCTTGGAACGGTCGAGCTCACGGTGGCGATGTACGCCTCCTACAACCTTCCCCCGGACAAAGTTGTTTGGGACACCGGCCACCAAGCCTATCCACACAAGATTCTCACCGGACGACTCGACCGCTTTCCAACGCTCCGCAAGCACCAAGGAATGAGTGGCTTCTTGCGTCGCGAAGAGCATCCTCTCGATTCGTTTGGCGCCGGCCACGCCGGCACCGCGATCTCGGCCGCCTTGGGCTTCGCGGCCGCCCGAGACCGCGCGGGCACCTCAGAACGCATCATCGCGGTGACCGGGGACGCCGCAATTGCATCTGGCATGAGCTGGGAGGCTCTCAACCATGCTGGCGCTCTTGGCACCGACATCACGGTTGTGCTGAACGACAATCGCATGTCGATCGCCCCGAATGTGGGCGCTCTCACGAACTACCTCGCTCGCCTACGCTCTCGGCCGGAATTGCAATCTCTGGCCAAAAGGGCCAAAGAGGTCGTGGAGCGAATGCCCGATCCGATCACTAAAGTGGCGGCGGGATTTCGGCACGGAATCACCCACTACTTGGCCCCCGAAGACACTGGGACGATTTTCGAAGAGATTGGCTGGGAGTACATCGGCCCCGTTGATGGACACGATCTTCCGACTCTTCTAGACGTCTTCCGCAACGTTCGAGAACTTAAAGGGCCGGTGTTCGTGCATGCCCTCACCGTCAAGGGAAAGGGATACGACGTGGCCGAGGAGGACGCCCGCACCTGGCACGGCGTGGTTCCGTTCAACCTCGACACCCCCTCGCTGGCTAAGTCGACTGGCCCAGTAACCTACACCCAGGCCTATGGGGAGGCAATTTTGAGCTGCGCGGAGAAGGACGACCGAGTCGTCGCGATCACGGCCGCCATGCCGGATGGCACCGGTCTGACTAAGTTCGCCAAGCAATTCCCAGATCGATATTACGACACGGGAATTGCCGAACCTCACGCCGTGACCTTTGCCGCAGGACTTGCTGCGGGTGGCCAGAAGCCTTTCTGCACGATCTATTCGACCTTCCTTCAACGGGCGTTTGACCAAGTGATTCACGACGTCTGCTTGCAAAAGCTGCCGGTTCGATTCTTCCTCGACCGTGCTGGCCTGGTCGGTGACGACGGCCCAACCCATCATGGAACGTTCGATCTCTCCTACCTGTCGCTGATGCCTGGCATCACCATCTTGGCGCCACGAGACACCACTGAACTCAGGGAGATGACTTACTGGGCTTCCGATTTCGACGAAGGACCCTGCGTCGTGCGGTACCCCCGAGGCGCCAGCGATGACCGGCTCCCAGAATCTCGCACGCCCATCGCCATCGGCAAAGCGGAAGTGATCCGAGAAGGATCGGATGTGGCCATCGTGGCAATCGGCTCAATGGTTGGCCCCGCCTATGAGGCGGCTGGCCTGTTGCACAAGCAAGGAATTGAAGCCACCGTCATCAACGCCCGATTCGCAAAGCCAATTGATAGCTCAACGATCCTCGCCGCGGTCCAGCATTGCGGCCACTTGGTCACGGTCGAGGAAAACGTCCGCCAAGGCGGTTTCGGCCAAGCCGTTCGAGACGTCCTGCATGATGCAGGACTGGGAGGGGTGAACCACCAGTTGCTGGCCCTTCCAGACAGCTTCGTGGAGCACGGCCCTCAATCCGTCCTTCGGACCGAGTGCGGCGTCGACGCGGAATCGATCGTCGCGGCAGCCTTGGGAAGCCTCGGCAGGACCATTCAAGTCGCGGAAAGCGCCCAATCCTGAGATTGGTCGCATCGCAATTCTATGGGAATGCCGGGACATGCGCCACCCCAAGGTAAAATAGGGTCTATGGCGAATTGGAAGGAAGGCGATCACGTCAAAGTGGTAAGTCGCCCGGTCACGGATGAGGATCGCAAGAAGAACCGATACTTTGAACACATGTCGGGCCTCACGGGAACGGTGCAAAACGTCTACTCCGAGTCCGAGATCGCCGTTCGTGTCGATCCCGCGAGCATGAGCAAGGTGACGGCCGACGTTCACAAGACGGCAACCGCCCGCATGCGCGCCCGCTTCCTTGAGGACGCATCCGAAGTCGTCAAGAAGTCGCTGACTCCGGAAGAACTCGAATTCAACGCTCACTATGTGCTCCTCGTCCAGTCGTCTGACTTGGTGAACGCATAATGGCAGCAGTCGATTTCAGCTTTGATATCGTGTCGAAAGCCGACATGATGGAAGTCAAAAACGCCGTCGGCCAGGCTGATAAAGAGTTAGCCAACCGATACGACCTGAAGGGCACGAAGTGCGAAATCCTTCACGAGAAGGATGACATCACCCTGATCGCCGACGACGAGTTCCGGATGGAACAGTTGAAGGACATCGTCTTCAGCAAGATGATCAAACGCGGGATCGATGCTCGCCAACTTGAGTGGGGCAAAGTGGAACCGGGCGCCGGGATCTCGATCAAGCTCAAACTGATTTTGAAGCAGGGCATTCCACAGGACAAAGCCAAGGCTTTAACGAAGCAGATTCGGGACAAGGGCCTGAAGGTCCAAGCTCAAATTCAAGGTGAGGAAGTCCGCGTTTCCAGTAAGAGCAAAGACGACCTCCAGAAGGCCATCACGTTCGTGAAAAGTCTCGACCTTGAGTTCCCAGTAGACTTCATCAACTTCCGTTAGGGACCTAACTTTCCGTCATAGGCGTCCAATAGTTATGGACGCCATGAACGACGTTGTACGCCGGCTCGAAAGGCTCGAGCGAGAAAATAGCACTCTCCGACGAATTTGCCTTCTCGGATGCGGCCTCCTGGGAGCGCTTGCCCTGATCGCGTGGCGAAGCCCGAAAGTGGACACCTTCGATTCGCTGCAGGTCCATCGCCTTGAGGTGCTCGATGCTCGCGGAGTGCCCATGATCACCCTCAGCCCCACCCGCGACTCTGGCGGCGGCAGCATCGTCCTGAGAGATAGCTCTGGCGACAAACGGTCCTGGTGGGAGTCCGAAATTGGTGGCGGGAGAATCGTTTTTGAAAGTCCGATCGGTACAGGCGATGACCGAACCATCGCCGGTCTCTCCACGACTCCCGGCAAGGCTCAGATGAGCCTCCTGGGACCCAAAGGAGGTTCGGTTCTGAACTCCGTTCAGAACGACCATCCAAGCGTTTCTCTGCAAGACACCGCCGGAAGGTCGCTCTTCTCAGCGCCTTGGCAGCACTGAGAAGGTCATCCGAAAGAGAGATCGTCAGGCAGCGAGGGTGTGGTGATCGACGTCCGAAGTAGCCTCAGCAAGCTGAAATCGCTGGACGGACTCATTGAGAATCCGAGACCAGTTTAGGAGTTCTTGACTTGAACTCCCGAGCTTGCCAAGGCTCTCGCTCTGGTGCACCATGAAGCTTCGGACTTCTGCCGTTGTTTCGGCGACCTCGCCGACCGACTGAGCGGCATTGTCGGCGGCGACTTCGTTCTAACTGAGAACGTGAGTCGGCAACCCGGTAGCTACACCAGAGACGCTATTTACTCAACCTTTCATTTTTAATGGAAAGTTACCGACGTATTCAATTCAGAGAGAGCATGTCCTTTGCATTCGCAATGGCGGTGTCGGTGACATGATCGCCTGCCAGCATGCGGGCGATTTCGTGAATTCGTTCGGAGTCGGTCAGAAGTCGAACACCGGTTCTCACCCTCTCAAACTCGGTCGTCTTTTCGATCTGGAACTGAGTCTTCGCCCGACTGGCAATTTGGGGAAGATGGCTGATGACCAGTACCTGGTAGTGCTCGGCCAGTTCACTCAGCTTCTTGGCTACCGTAGCTGCCGCTCGACCACCCAATCCCGCATCCACCTCGTCAAAGATCAGCGTAGGAACCCCTGCTCGACCGGCCATCGCCGTCTTGATCGCCAACATGACTCGGCTAATTTCTCCCCCAGAAGCAATCTTCGTAAGGGGTTTTGCCGGTTCGCCGACGTTGGCACTGAAGAAGAGTTCCACTCGGTCGGCGCCATCCGCTTCGGGTGTTTTGGACTGAATATCAACCCCAAACTGGGCTCTCTCCATCGCGAGTTCACGCAACTGCGCTTCCACCAGCGAGCCAAACTCCTTGGCGCGTTCGACCCTTAATTCCGTCAGCACGGCGCAGTCTGCGGCGAGCCTTGCTTGGGCGAACGCAACGGCCTGCAACATATCGGCTTCGCTCGTTTCTGAGTCCTCCAGAAGCGCCAGTTCATTCTTCGCCTTCTCGAGGAATGCTAAGATCTGCCCCTCGTCTTCACCGTACTTCCGGCGCAAACGCTTGAGGGAGTCGATGCGAGAAGCGACGATCTCAAGCTCATTCGGGTCACTTTCGAGCGATTCCGCATACGAGCGAATGGCCCGCGCCGCTTCTTCGGCTTCGATCAAAGCGGTGCGAAGCGGAGCAAGCAACTCCTCCACCGAACTGTCGAATCGGAGGACGTCTTCGAGGGCACGAATGCCCGTTCCTAGTAGCTCAACCGCCGAGCTCTCTTGGTCCGAAACTTGATCGAGTGCGCCGAATGCGGCCGTGGCAAGCTTCTCCGCGTTCTTCAGACGTGACAGTCGGGTTTCCAACTCTTCGAATTCCCCGGCGACGGGTGCGACATCTTCGATCTCCTTCACTTGGAAACGAAGCAGATCGAGTCGGTGTTCTCGATCCCTCACTCCCGTTCTCAGTGAGGTCAGTCGTCGCTTGGCATCCTCCGCCACCGTGTATGAAGCTTCCACGAGCGTCCGGGCCTCGTGAGCGGGCTTTCCGATCCAGTCATCCAGGAATCCAAGGTGCCGTTCCTGATCCATCAGGCTCTGATGGTCGTGCTGCCCGTGCAGGTCGACGAGTAGAGCTCCGAGTTGCTTGAGGATGGAGACCGGAGTGAGTTTGCCGCCAACGCGGCATTGTGAGCGCCCCTCCGCGAGCACTTCCCTTTGAATGTAGAGCGTGCAGTCCTCCACCGCGAAGCCGAGCTCCTGGCACTTGGTCAGCGTTTCCGGTTCGTTGCTGAGATCGAACACCACGCTGACGCTCGCCTTCGCCGCTCCGGTCCGAACGAGGTCGACGTCCGCCCTCTCGCCAAGGGCGAGGTTGATGGCGTCGATCAGGAGCGATTTTCCTGCCCCCGTTTCA
This sequence comes from uncultured Armatimonadota bacterium, assembly GCA_903904815.1. GTDB lineage: Bacteria > Armatimonadota > Fimbriimonadia > Fimbriimonadales > Fimbriimonadaceae > Fimbriimonas. Next base: position 35,490 of record CAIVDU010000039.1, on the reverse strand, counting down.
CCAGTGAGCGCCGTAAATCCCCGCCCCAATTCGAGCTTTGAATGCTCAATGATGGCCAGATTCTCGACGGTCAGTTCGACGATCATAGGTCGCTATGATTGTGGCATGCGAGAACGGTTGTATTATTCTGTCTTCAGATGAAGCGGAAGTTCTGGATCTGGTTTGCAGGCATCGGATGCTTTCTGTTTTTGGTGATCCTGCTTTTCACCTACGACTTCATCTCCGACCTAAAACCGAATTCGCTGGGGACTCCCAAGATTCGCACTAGCTATCCGGTTGAGGCCTACGCGACCGAAGACTCCGGATTCATCGTCCTCCACTTCACCGTCGATGGAACTGAGCGGGCGTTTCTGATCGACTCGGGCGCATACGATTCCACTTACGATCCGGCCCAGTGGGACGAAGAGGGACGCGCGCAGCAGAAGAAGATAAGCCTTTATTCAGGCGGACTGTTCTTGGGGACCGTCAAAGCGAACGACGCAAAGGGATCGCCCCTCTACAAGGGTCCTTCGGTGCGTCCCGACGGTCTGCTGGGACAAGACTTCCTCTCCCAAGTCGTCCTCCTGTTCGATCCGCACCACCACAAAGCCTTGCTTTGGCCTTCCAAGTCGGCAGATTCGAAAAAGCTGATTGCTCAACTTCCGAATTCCAAGCAGTCCTGGCCCGTCGACGGATTCTTGGATGCGTGGCCCAGACCCTGGCAATGGGTGGACGCCGAGTACGACGAAGACTTGAAGCTGTACACCTGGCTCAAGATCGGATCAAAGACGCTCGATTGCGCCCTCGACACTGGGTGCACCTGTACCGGCGTCAACGTGGAAAAACTCGATCAATTCCCGCATTGGGAATACGCGAGTAGGGAGGGCAATTTTTGGTCCGCGACCGCTCTTCAACGTTTCTTCTTGGTGAACGACCTACGGCTTCCCTTCACTTGGTCCCCAGTCGCTGCGATTGACGAAGTCACTCCAGACCCCTCCACCGACGCCTGGGTTGGGTTGGACATGATCAACCGCGGTCGCTGGGTGATGGACTCGTCACATCATTTGTTCGGATTTCAGGCCTACTCCGACCGACCTCCGGTCCGTCTATCGACGCCAGACGGAACCCTCGTCATCCAACCGGACGGTTCTTTCGGATGGGCGCCGAGGATCCAAAGCTCGGAGATAGACACCCTCTCCACCATCAATGGAGAACCCGCTTCAAAAGCGCTCGGAGATCTGTCTGACCTCGGTTCGAACAACCTGGCGACTCAGCGGCTTGCGGCAAATATTCAGAAACTCTTAGCCAAACCGCTCGACCTCGGAATCAACGAAGACGGTAACTCGGACGAACTTCACTTCACCCCGCAAGAACACCGAAACCTTCCATCGGTCGCGCAGATTTCTCGCGAGCAGTCGAGTGACGGGACGGTATCGGGGAAGTTCTACTGAATTGCCCTACGGCTTACCCAAACCAGCCGGTGTTCGGTTCTTCCCCAAGAATCCAGCCAAAGCGATGATTGTCACCAGATAAGGAAGAGAAGCCCACGCCTCCGACGGCAACTGAGCGCCCATGAGCGCTGTTCCTTGCAGTTGGATCCGCAGCGCGCTAAAGAAGCCGAACGCCAGGCAGGCTAAGAAGGCTGGAACCGGTCGCCAGCCGCCCAGGATCAGTGCCGCGAGGGCGATATAGCCTCGACCAGCCGTCATGTTGTCGGTAAAGTTGCCGGTGTAGGCCAAGAGCTGGCTCCCGGCCAGGCCCGTGAACAATCCGGTTGCCAAAAGACCGAAGAACCGAACTCGTAAAGGTTGGACACCCATCAATCGGGCTTTGTCGGGATCGCTGCCGACCGCTAGCATTCGCAATCCGCCGCGCGTCCATCGAGCGTAAGCCCACAGGATCACCGGAACGAAGAATGCGAGCCAGGAGAAGAGCGCTACCGGCACGTGGGAGATGGAGCCATTATGCGAAGGGTCGGAGAGTTTGCCGTAGAGGAAGTTCGTGCCTCCCGCTCCAATCGCGTTGATGGCCATGCCGGAGATCACGTGATCGATCCGATAGACCTGAGTCGCGAGCCAATGGAGGAGGGAAAGAACCGTCGCCGATGCGATTCCCAGTCCAACTGCTCCCACCGGGCCAAACTTCGCAGCGGCAAGCGCGGTGACGCAGGCGGACATCAGCATCATGCCCTCCAGTCCAATGTTGATCACCCCGCTTCGTTCGCTGGTGAATCCCCCCATCGCGCCTAGAATCAGCGGCGCGGACAAGACGATGGTTAGGGTGAGGAGTTCAAACATCGGTTGACACCTTGCGATAGCGGAGAGCGGCCGCCACCAGAATGATCAGCCCAAGCACCACGGTGGTGATCCCCTTGGGGACTTCGTCAAGTTGCAAGGAAGTGCCGCCTTTGGCGAGAACCCCGAAAAGGAGGCTTGCCGGAATCACTCCCCAAGCACTGCCGCCCGCAAGCAGCGCCACGCCGAGTGCGTCGAAGCCGTATCCAGGCGAGATTCCCGCGTAGAAGCGACCTTCGTAGGCGAGCACTTGAACGACTCCGGCGATTCCCGCAATCGCGCCGGAAGAACACATGGCGGCGAGAACGACGCGTCGATTGTCGATGCCCGCGTACTTGGCCGCTCCTGGGCTAGCCCCGACCGCCTGCAACTCGTAGCCCGCCACCGTTTTCCGCAGCCAAAGCGCCACCAGTGCGGTGAGAATAAGTCCTAGGAGAAGCGCGCTGCTCAGTTGGACGGGAGCATGGTCGTATAACCACGGAAGACGAGAACCGGCCACGAGGTCGGCGGTCGTCGGGCTGTCTTGCTTCGGATCCTTCATCGGTCCGGCAACCAAGGCGGTCGTGAGGTACACCGCCACGCTGTTCAGCATGATCGTGGTGATGACTTCATGCCCATTTCGGTAAGCCTTGATCAGACCAGCCGGAAGAGCCCATAACGCTCCGGCAATTGCCCCAGCAAGAGTCCCCAGAATGAGGCCCCCAAACCCGGGAATTCGAAGGTTCACCCAGGTGCAGGCGACGGCTCCGAGAAGGAACTGGCCCTCCGCGCCAATATTGAACAGGCCTGCGCGAAGCGCCAGGAAAACCGCCAATCCGAGAATGAGCAGCGGAGTCGTTTCACGAAGTGTTCCGCTAATTGCCGCTGGCGTTCCAAGACTGCCCTTGAGCAGAGTCACGAGCGAGCCCAACGGGCTAGCGCCGGAAAGGATCATCAGTCCGGCAAGCAGGGCCAATGCGCCCACGATGAGCAGAACCATTTTGCGGTTCAAACGGCACCCACCATGAGCCTTCCAATCGCATCTCGGTCGCGGGACTCGTTGGCACTCGGTTGGTGGATTCGGCCGTGATTCATCGCGACGATTCGGTCACAGTTCTCGATCAGTTCGTCTAAATCAAAGCTGACAACGATGGCAGCCGCGCCCTCTCGACATCGCTCTCGGATAGCCGCATAGACGTCGGCGGTACCGCGAATGTCTAGACCACGGGCAGGCTGGAACGCGAGAATCAGCTTGGGTTGAGACTCAATCGCTCGCCCCGCGACGAACCGCTGTTGGTTGCCGCCGGAGAGACTGCCCATGGGAAGCTTCAGCCCACCATGCTTCGTGTTAAACTTCGCGGCCACCTTTGCCGCCCAGTCGGCTCGGGCCGACGTGTTTACAAGACCCTTGGTCGAGAGCGGTTCAAGTCGTTGGAGGCCAAGCGCGGAATTCTGCTCCAAAGACCACTCTTCGATCACCGCCTCTTCGTGTCGGTCTTCCGGAATGGCTCTCAAACCAAGGCGAATCCGGTCGATGGCTTTGAGCTTGGTCGAATCCTGCCCACCAAGCAAGATCTGGCCCTCCTTCGCCCTAACCAGACCCAGGATCGACTGAAAAAGCTCTCGTTGCCCACTGCCATCGACACCGGCGATTCCCAGCAGTTCCCCCGCCCTCACGTTCAGATTCACCTGCTTAAGAGCGTCCTCGCCGCGAACGCCCCGAACCACGAGGTCCTTGAGTTCCAGCATCGGAGCGCCGATTTCGGCGGGGGGAGCAATAGCATCTGAAGGCGGCGCCGCCGAGGCGGAGCTTGATCCAATGATGAGCGCGGCAAGCCGCTTGGCGTCCGTATCGGCCACGTCCTTCGTTTCAATCAGCTTGCCGCCCCGCAAGACGGTCACCCGTGAACAGTGGTCCATCACCTCGGGCAGTCGGTGGGTCACCAGAATCACGGTGGCGCCCTCCGAGGCGAGCTTACGCATGCTTTGGAAGAGCGCATCGCTGTCCGCTGGTGAAAGCATGGCGGTCGGCTCGTCGAGGATCATGATCTTCGCTTCGCGCCAGAGGAGCTTGAGGATCTCCAGCTTTTGCGCGCCGGCCGGGCTCAGGGTCGAGGCATCTTGATGCCAATCGAACTCAAACCCCATTCGGGTGGCCAGCGTTTGGGCCCTTGTTTCCGCCGAACGGATGTCGAGAATCGCTCCGCCTTCGGCTCCCAGAATCAAGTTCTGGAGACAGCTCAGAGCCGGGATGATCCCATAGTGCTGGCTAACCATCCCGATGCCTGCCGCGATCGCGTCGCGAGAAGTCTTGAAGGACCGCACCTGGTCATTCGAGAGCTTTACTGTCCCCTCATCCGGCCCAAACACGCCGTACAGGATTCGCATGAGGGTCGTCTTCCCGGCCCCGTTCTCGCCGACAACGGCGTGGAGGGTTCCGGAAGCAACCTGCAGGTCGACACGATCGAGCGCGGTCACCGCGCCGAAGCGCTTCGTGATCCCCGTCATGTCGACCGCCCAATTCAAGCGTCGGCACCCATTTCAACAAGAATTTCGTACAAGGCGGCCGTGGTCCACTCGGCATGCCCCTGCTCTTCTAGCTTGGCCAGGAGGCTGTCCACGAGGTCCGTGCAAGGGATGGCCGCATCGGTGGTCTTGGCCGCTGCGCGGCAGTAGCCAAAGTCTTTTCGCTGATTCTTGACGCTGAACCCAGGGGTCCAATCCTTCTGGAGGATTTTGGGGCCATAGTTTTCAAAAGCCCAGCTGCCACCCGATCCGCCGGCTACCATGTTGCGAATTTGAACGAGATCCAAGCCCGCCTTATGGGCGAAGCTCAGCGTTTCACAAAGGGCCATCAGCGCTCCACCCACCGCAATCTGGTTTGCCAGCTTTGCCCACTGTCCGGATCCGGATTCACCCATCCGCTCGGCGCGCTTCGCGTACGGTTTCACGAGATCAAGCGCTTCTGCGACGTCGGGTTCCGCGCCGCCAAGAAAAATCGTTAACTGACCCTTTTCCGCGCCGACGCTGCCGCCGGTGACCGGCGCATCGACAAACCGGAAGCCCTTCGCTCGAAGATCCTCGGCGATCGCCTTCGCCCCGTCGGGAGCGATCGTGCTGTGATCGATGAACAGGGTTCCCGGCTTGGCGTTCTTGGTCAGCGCGTCTAAGCACTCTTTGACGTCCTCGGTGCGGTTCACGCAGAGGAAGACCACGTCGCATTGGGCCCCCATCTCTTCCAAAGTGGCTACCGGTACGCCGCCCTTATCTCGAAGCGGCTCGGCCTTAGCCGCGGTGCGATTCCAGACGAAAACGTTGTATCCAGCGGTGAGCAGGTGGCCAGCCATCGGGGCCCCCATCGTGCCCATCCCTGCGAATCCGAGTTGCTGAGACATTGCGACCGAGGGTACCCCGTCCATCCCCGGGAGCTTGAACCTGATGCGGGGAAATTGTGGTCATTTGTGGGTTCAAGTCATGGCCAATCATTAGGCTTGCAAGATGACCTACGCGATGTAGTAAAACTGCTATCCTCCGCGTCGAAAGATTAGCGTCAAATTGGAAGATCGCTCAAAATGCTTGCGAACTAGCGGATTTCGCTTCGCTCACAGTGTCGGTTTCCCCCCCTCCCTTCCCTCCCCGGCGCACCGCTCCGCTGCCGGAGAGGGCCCCGATTACGAATTTGGGGCCTGTTGCGTTACTCTGACCCCTCCTTCAGCGAAGCGTCCGAGCGCGATGCCCACAGGTAGTCGGGAAGCGTCAGCAAATCTTGACGCACTTCGGGCATGGAAGGAAGCCATGCAGTTGAGTCAAGCCGGAAGCTCTGGAACTGTCTCCCTCGCCCGCAGCGGAGCGATGAGCGGGAGAGAACCTAAGGGCGCGGAGAGGGCAAAATCGAACCTAAAAAGTCCAATGGAATCCCCGTTTACGGTTCGAACCGAATCGTAGCGCCGTGAGCGTGCGTCGGAAACCCTTCCATCTCCCCAAAAGCCTTGATGGTCGGAATCAGCGGTTCAAGCTGGGCCCTCGTCAGGTGAGCCACGCTCTGCACCTTCAGGAAATTCAGGACGTTGACCGGGCTGCCGAACCTCGCCGCCCCACTCGTCGGAAGCGTGTGGGAGGGGCCGAGCGTGAAATCTCCCGCACTTTCGGGAGTCCATTCTCCCAGCAAAACGCAGCCCGCATTTCGAATCTTTCCGAGAAACGCCTCGGGAGAGTGGAGCGCGACCGTAATGTGCTCGGGTGCGATTGCGTTGACGACGTCCGCTGCCTCTTCGAGGTCTCTCACGATGATCACCAGACTTTCATTCTTCAGCGCTGCCCGCATCGTGGCCTCGCGAGCCGCTCCCGTCAACTGTGACTCGACGGCGGCGAGAATCTCATCCGCTTTGGCCCGGCTGAGGGTGATGAGGAACGCGGCGTTGTCCGGAGCGTGTTCGATCTGGGTCAGGAGGTCGGCGGCGGCCCAAGCCGCATTGGCCTGGACATCGGCGAGGACACACACTTCGCTGGGGCCCGCGTAGCCATCTAGGCCCACCGTTCCCCACAGCTGTCTTTTGGCTTCATTGACGAAGCGATTTCCCGGTCCGGCGATCGTGTCGACCTTGGGAACCGTCTCGGTGCCAAAAGCGAGGGCCGCCACTGCGCCGGCTCCGCCCATCTTGAACGCGTCTTTGATCCCAAGCTCGCGAATCGCTGCGAGAACCGCTGGCGCGAGCCCTCCGCTCTCCGCAGCCGGAGAGGTGATGACCACCTTGCCGGCTCCCGCCACGATCGCGGGAACCGCGTTCATGATCACCGAACTCGCATAGGGCGCTCCGCCACCGGGCACGTAGATGCCCGCTGCCGAGACCGGGAGGAGCCGCTGCCCGAGCGTGCCGGGGCCAAAATCGTTTGCCCCGTTTTGCTTTCCGTCGACCACCGACCAGCCATAGCCAGTCCCGGTCGGGAACAGCCCTGCCGTCAACGCGTTCAGTTGAAGTTCATGAAAGTCGCGCACCCGCCGGGCGCTCACCGCAATCGCGAGCCTGGCGTTCTCGGGAACGTTTGCCGATTCGATCTCCGCATCCGTGACTCTCAGCGACGTCAGGTTCGGAGAGTCAAACTTCCGCCCTATCTCCAGCAGGGCTTGATCGCCCCGCGTCCGAACATCTTCGATGATGGTTCGGACGATTCCTTCGGTATCCAAATCGCGCTTGACCGATCGATGACGCAGCAGGGCTAAGGCGTCCTCGGTAGTAGTGTCGACGATTTGGACGAGGGTGCTCATGAAATGAAGGTTCGGGCTCTGGCGATACGGGCGCGAATGCGGTCTGCGCCAAGGACACTCATCAGTTCAAACAGTCCAGGACCCACGGTTTTGCCGGTCAGGGCGACGCGAGTTGGGTGGACGACGGGGCCGAGCTTCTCCATCCCCGCGTTGGTCTGGAACTCCTTCAGGATCGCATCGAATCGCTCTACCGACGTGTCCGCGCTCTCATCGAGCTTGGCAATAATCCAATCCAACAGCGCGGGTACGTGAGGCTGTTTCAGCCACTTATCGACTGCCTTCTGCTCCATGTGGACCTCGTCCACCAGGAAGAACTCACACGCTTCCCCGAAGTCGACCAGGGTCTGGACGCGCTCCTGCTCCAGCTTGACCGCCTCAAGCAGATAGGCCCTATCTCTCTGAGCCGCCCCGCCCAAGAGCCTTAAGCGATGCAGGATGACCTTTCCGTCGATCGGCGGCTTGTTCGGCATCGGGTTCTCATCCTCGAACTCCTCCCAATACTGGGCGGTGTAGGGGTCGTGAACGAGCGCTAGGAGCGCCTCGAGCAGCTCCTCGGGGTCCATCGCCCGAATTGCCGAGCCGTTCATCCACTTCAGCTTTTCGATATCGAACTTGCCCGGGGAGGTCTGCAGACCCTTGAGATCGAAAGCTTCAACCAGCTCCTCCTCGGTCATGATCTCCCGCTCATCTCCCGGCGACCATCCGATGAGGGCGATGAAGTTCTTCAGTGGACCCTTGAGGTAGCCCTGAGCCCCGTAATCCAAAACTCGCGTCGCGCCGTGGCGCTTGCTCAGCTTCTTACCGTCGGCGCCGACGATCACCGAGCAGTGAATGAAGACCGGCGGAGTCCAGCCGAACTGCTCGAACAGCAGCCAGTGAATGGGCGACGACGGGAGCCACTCTTCCCCTCGGAAGATGTGAGTCGTTCCCATCAGATGGTCATCCACCATCGCCGCGAAGTGGTACGTCGGCATTCCGTCCGCTTTGATCAGCACCGGGTCGGGAAGGTTGTTCGACTCGAATTCGATGCGACCGCGAATTCCGTCCTGCACCACGATCTTTCGATCGCGAGGGATTCGCTGACGAATGACGTACGGCTTCCCGGCCGCGATTTCCGCTTCTACCTGTTCCGGATTGGCGTCTCGCCAGGAACCCCCGAAGTAGCCGGTCGGCTGCTTGTTGATGGTCTGGAACTCGCGCATCTCTTCGAGTTCCTGGGAGGTCTCGAACGCTTTGTAGGCGTGACCCAGTTCCAAGAGACGATCAATGTGCTCCTGGTAGATGCCCGCCTCTTTACGCTCGCTCTGACGGTAAGGAGCGTTCGGCCCGCCGATGTGGGGCCCCTCGTCGAATTCGATGCCGACCCAGGCAAGCGTCTCGATAAACTCACGCTCACTTTCGGGATTGTAACGAGTGCGGTCGGTGTCCTCGATGCGCAAAATGTTTTGGCCACCATGCTTCTTGGCGAAGAGGTGAACGAAGAAAACGGTGCGAAGCGCACCAATGTGCAGCTTGCCCGTCGGGCTGGGAGCGAATCGGACGCGGACCGACATGGGCTTAAGGGTACCGTGGCGGCGCAGGGTTCGATCGTCTCCGACCCCAATCGGCAATGCAGTTGAGTCAAGCCGGTGCTGCCCGACTTGGCCCCCTCGCCCGCAGCGAAGTCTCCGGATCCCGTCGAAGAGTAATGAGCGGATGCGAATCGGGACGTACGCGGGAGAGGGCGGGGGGAGGGCCAAATCGAACCTAAAGAAGTCCATCAGACTGAAAATGGAACCCTAACTGAAGCGTGTTGCCCCAACTCGGACTAGGTCTGATGCCCCCAAGCGCGCCAGGTTCGCGTACAATCAAATCTCAGCGGAGAATCTGTGGCGGACTGGTATTACATTGGACATTACGGACAGCTAGGTCCACTCACTCGGGAACAGATCGATGAGCTGGTTCAGGGTGGGGTGATCGCACGCGATACCTATGTTTGGTACACCGGCATGAGCGACTGGCTTCCTGCCGAGCGGTGCCCCGATCTCTTGTCTCTGTTTGTAAACACGGCCCCGACCTCGCCTCCTCCCCCGCCTGCTCCTCGGTTCGAACCCGCCGCGCCCACTCAGCCTCGGTCCTATGGCTTAGAGCCGGGGTTCATGTCCGCTCCTCAAGCGCCCACCCAATCGGTCTTTCCCACCCAGTCTCCCTACGCAAGCCCCTCGCCCTACGGGTCCTACCAACCGGCGTTCAGTGCCACACGAAGCGACAAGAGCCGAGCCTTGGGCGGGATTCTGAACCTGGTCATTCCGGGACTGGGCCGCATGTATCTCGGCTATGGCGCGATCGGCGCGCTTCAGCTCGTCAGCTTCCTGTGCATGGGAATCGGATTTGTGTGGTCGTTTATCGACGGGATCCTGATTCTCACCGGCGGATTGAAATTCGATGGCTATGGTCGAGAATTACCCGAATAATCGCAGGAGCCTCTGGGAGGGCTCGCGCGTCTAAATCGTTGTTGAGTCACTTCTTTCGATCTGTCTTTATTTGCCTTGCCTTAGTCAGCAGCGTTCTCGCTGGCTTCGCCCAGACGTACGTGGTCAAGCAGGGTGAAACGGTGCTCCGCATCGCCATCGAGGGACGTGGGGACATCATCATCAAGCTCCACACCCGCGAAGCTCCCAAGACGACCGCTCACATCATCAAGCTTGCCCGCGCCGGGTTTTACGACGGCCAACGATTCCACAAAGTGGAGCGCAGCCCCAAGCCTTACCTCGCGGTGGTCGGTGATCCTCAATCCAAAGTTGATGTCGATGCGGCAAACATTGGCCAGGGTGGATCCGGCGCTCGCATCCCGTTCGAGGATAGCGGTTTCGTAAACGAAGAAGGTTCGGTAGGCCTGGCTCACAACCTGGATGACCGCGACAGCGGCGACAGTCAGTTTTACATGCTGCTGGCCCCCGCCAAGTTTCTCGATGGCGACTACACCGTCTTCGGCAAGGTCGTCATGGGCATGGACGTGCTCCAGAAGATCAAAAAGGGTGACCGGATCGTCTCCATCACCGTAATTAGCTAGCTGAATGCTCGCGGCGCTAGCGCAGATCGTTCGACTCGTGCCAAACTAAGCCGCCGTGAAGCTCCTGAGGGCTATCTTTATTCGCCTGCTTTTTGGAGCGGTCAGCCTCCTGTTCATTTCGCTCGTCACCTTTGGCGCGAATGAATTGGCCCCTGGTGATGCCGCACTCATTTTCGCCGGTGAAAAAGCGAGCGTGGCCCAAATCGCCCGAATCCGCCACAACATGGGACTCGACCGTCCGTGGCCCGTCCGTTACGTCAGCTATCTCGAGAATGCCGTGCAAGGCGATTTCGGTCGAAGCTACTACGGGGTTCAAGAGCCGGTCAGCAATATCATCAAGCGCACGCTGCCGATGACTGCCAAACTCGCGTCGCTCGCCGTGATTCTCTCGTCCGCAATTGGGATCACCTTCGGCACCCTCGCCGCCGTGTTCCAGAAACGAATTGCCGACCGGACGATCCTCACCGCCAGCACCCTGCTAATCACGCTTCCTAATTTCGTTCTCGCGCCCCTGCTGGTGTATCTGTACTGTCTCCACTTCAACTACTTGCCCCAGACCTGGAGCGAGCCGCTTCAAGCCCCTGAATGGATGTACCTCGTGTTGCCGGTAGCGATCCTTGCGTCTCGACCGACGGCACTGGTAACTCGTCTGACCCGAACCAGCATGATCGACACGCTCCAAATGGAGTTCATCCGCACCGCAGTGGCCAAGGGCGTGCCTCGGGGCCGACTGATTTTCAAACACGCGCTCCGCAACGCGATCCTCCCCGTCATCACCGCGATTGGAACCAGCTTCGGATTCCTGCTCACCGGCTCCTTCGTCGTCGAGCGGTTCTTCATCCTTCCCGGCATCGGAAGCGCCACCATCGAAGCGATCCAGCAGAGCAACATGCCGGTCGTCCAGGCCTGCATCCTGGTAACTGGTGCGATGTTCATCGTTCTGAATCTTGTGGTGGATATCCTTCTTCCGATCTTGGACCCACGAATCCGGGAGTCTCAGGTTTGAGTTCACCTTCGACTGCGCCCGCCAAGGCTCGTAAGAAGCGCGATTGGTTCCTGATTTTCGGAGCGACCTTCCTCGCCTTCATCCTGCTCACCGCCATCTTCGGTCCGGCCATTCGCTCGGCTCAGCTCAACAACGGGGCCAAGTCGTTCAACTCGGTCACGACTGGAGTCGGGCAACCTTACGAAGCGATCTCGGCCAAGTACCTCCTCGGGACCGATGAGCTCGGCCGGGACATGTTCGCTCGGCTCGCTCAAGGCGCGCGGTTCTCGCTCACCGTCGGTGTGGTGGTCGAGACCATCAGCATCGTGGTTGGCGTCTTAGTCGGCGTCATCGGCGCTTACGCTCCCAAGTACGTGAGCACGCCGCTGATGCGGTTCACCGACGCGATGTTCGCGTTTCCGGACATCCTGCTCGCGATCCTCATCATCGGGATCATTGGGCCCGGATTCACCCCGGTGATCGTCGCCCTTTCCATCACCGCGTGGCCCTCCATCGCGCGCCTCGTTTTGACCCAAACCGCGACCCTGAAAGATCGAGAATACGTGATCGCCGCGAAAGCGGTCGGCGCGAGCACCCTGTACCAGGTGACCCGCCACATCCTCCCCCAGCTCGTAGGAATCCTACTGGCTGTCGGCATCGTAGACATGGCTGGCACGATCCTCGCCGAGAGCACCCTCAGCTTCCTCGGCATCGGAATCCAAGCCCCCAACCCTAGCTGGGGCAGCATGATCAACAACTTCCGGTCGGACATGAACTCCCACCCCGGCGCCCTGATCCCCGGCTGCGCCGTCCTGAGCCTTACCATCTTCTCCCTGAACTTCGTAGGCGACGGCCTCCGCTCCTACTTCGATCCAAAGAGTTCGTAGTCGGGGTTAGCGGTTCCTGAACAGACCGTAGGCGGAAAATGATTCGTGTTTCCGCAGCCTCAGCCCAACATGAATTCACTTGCCCACCTTCCCTTCCGGACTGCAAACTGCTCGCTGCAAACTGCCGACTCCACCAAATGATTCGTGTTTCCGCAACCTCCGACTAATGAGGAATGAATTTCATCCCCCACTTTTCCGGACTGCAAACTGCTCGCTGCAAACTGCCGACTCCGCCAAATGACACGTGTTTCCTCAGTCCCCGACCAATCAGAAATTAGAGTCAAGCCCACGGTTCCGAATTGCAAGATGTTCGCTGCCAATTCCACTCCGCGACCATCAAGCCACTACTGAGTCACGAATACTCCATGGCCAATGCCCCCCGATGCCCCAAGGGGGCTATTTATGTTAGCTAAGGGTTGATCGACTCCGGTCGATCTACCCTGGAATGGGTGGGCGGCCTACGGTTGGCGGTGAGATACAGGCGGTTCCAGAAGCGTTCGCGGGTCCACTACGACCCGCCAGGGCGCATCGTGGCGGGTCGTAGTGGAGACGATATTCGTCGCAATATTGGCTCATTGACGACGAGGCTGGCTGGAGAGGACAACCGAGCAGGCACACAAAACACGACCCTGGAAGAGACTGATGCAATTGACGGTTACTATCCTTACTCTCGTGCCGCATTGATCAAAGGGTGGGGTTTTGTGGCGTCCTTGGGCGGGTTCGTCGTCCCGGCTTGGTTCATGGGCCCGCAAGAGTTCGTCGATCTGGTCGTTTTCGCTGTGCCGCGCGGTTTCCTCGTTTTGCTTCTTATTGTCGTGCCGGGCGCGGCGTTTCTCGGACGCCCTCTGGTAACGAAGAAGCCCTGGTACGTCCAATTGCGCGACGACGGAGTGGAGGTCTGTCGACGCAGCGGCCCGGTGTTCGTTAAATACGACTCGATCAAAGAAATTCGTGATAGCTACGTAGGCAGTAGCAGTCTAGATCGGCCCGCAGTCATTGAGCTACGTGGTGGCTCAACGGTCCTCATTGACCCGGCATCGAACAATTCCAACAATTGAAGAACGAACTCAGCGAGCGCGTTGACCGCACCAAGTCCGCGAAATCCATGCCAGAGTAGGATAGCGACAAGGTTCAGAACTGACACGAGAGATTTGCTTCGCGGTGAATTGGGACCAATCTGCTGGCTCCTCGGCAAGGCAATTAGCGGAATTTCAATTATGAGTGGCACAACTGAATCCACCTACGCTTACTCCCAGAAAGCTCTCGTTAAAGGGTGGGCGGTCGTAGCCTGTATTCTGACCATGGCCACGCTCGCCACGTCTGGTGATAAACCTCTTGGGCGTGCTATTTTGAACTTTGCCATGTTCGGCGTGTTCGCGATTCCAATGGCGATCTACCTTCTAAAGCGTCGAAACTCGTACGTTCAGATCACGGAAGATGCCGTTCTCGTAAATAACGGAAACACCAGCCAACAGATCAAGTGGAAGGAGATAAAGGCGATTCGTGGCTCTTACACGGGCGGCGGCGGCATCACAAATTGCTACGTGATGGAGATTTCAGATGGGTCGAACATCCGCCTAGACTCTGGGCTGGAGAACTATCAAGACATGGTCAACGAAATACGCGAGCGAGCGTCCCGCCCAGTCAACGATCAAGGGACGTAGAAATGAGCCTTTCCAATTTAGGCTAAGGAGGCAAGAATCACAGAGAATCGCAAAAGTCTGCGATCACTTGAAATGCTGGAAATAGGATGGGCTTCGCTTCGCTTGCAGTTGTCCTTTTTGGTCCTAATTGTGCGTGCCTACCGCATTTTGAACGAGTCGGGCTTATGATGAACCCATGAAACCCCTTCAAGTTTCAGGGTCCAAAGTGCCGATCCGATTTGACGATCCCGAGATGGCAATGGAAAGGGCTTGCCAAGATGAGCGGGCGAACTGGATCGCTGGCAGAGTTGGATTACCGACGATTGGGTCGAAGCTTGTAAACAAGCACGGAATTGAGTGGGTTGTCCAGAACCACGCTACCGTGCCCACCGCAAACACTCTGCATCGATGGCGCGGGGGTTCAGTCAAACCGGAACTCGACATGTACCCTGTCATCGCTCCCCAAAACTTCTCGCCGAAGCTCGGTGATGAGATTAAGTCCTGTGCTAGCAATAACCGGGGGGGATTTCCGACTGTCTGCCAAACAATCAGCGCGGATTGTGCCACCGCCGCCGGCGTTTGCGCATGTATCGCGCAGTTTAAGAGCGATCCGCCCAACTATATTCTAGGGTTGCATGTATGTTGGGTTTTCAAGTGGGACATTGAAGGCTGCTTGGAAGACCTCGGCCTGGGGATCAAAGGCCTTCAGCTTCCTCGACATGATCCGCCGATGCCGCCCTGGATAGGATAGGATGTCGAAGTTGTCGCCTTCTAAGGCGTGGGGATTCGGCTTGTCATTCGTTCTTGTCGCCTGCATGGGTTTTGTCTGCGGGGGATTGTGGGGCGTTCGTAGAGTCAGTGCTCTCGCGGCAGAGCACCTGGTCCGGGTGATCTATGCAGCGGACGGAAGGCCAATCGGACAGCCGACACTAATTGATCATCAAGCCGTAGCACAGTTAGCGGCCTGGAGGCAACGATTTGGCCCTGTTAAGTCTTACAAGATTGATTTCATCAGTCAGGGCCCGTTTGGTATTCCGACCCGGACCTTTTTGACCGTCCGGAGAGGCGTAACAATCCAGCATGAGGTCGTTCAGGGTGATGGGCTTTGTTATGTGTCGGACGTGGAACTTGACCATGGGTAGATCCTGCCGATAGTTAGGAAGCCGAGCGGCATGGTCTCTCAAATGTCTCAATTGGCAGAGCACCTGGGAGACGTGCCTGGTCCGTGGCAAGGGAAAAAATACAACGTACTGAACCACAATTGTCAAACTTTTGTGTCAGCCATACTGAGCGTTGTGGGATCGCCGCCCCGCGAGTGCAGTGCCCCGCCGATATTTTGTCCGGCACGCTGGATCCCTGCTTCCCAACCGTCCCGTAGGGCGCGATCTATCTAAAGGGCGTTATCAGATCCAAAGAATCAGAAGCGAACGCGACCCTAACCTGCCCTGATGATGTGCCTTGGATAGGTGGCGAGGCGTTAAGTGCGGTCCTGGGGAGCAGGTTGGGGGGACCGTGGCCGAGCGGAGTTGTCGAACCGGGAACAGAGGAGGATGAGGCGATCATCCGTTGTCGAAGCGTTGGGGGCGGGACTCGGCTTTGACTGGATCGGCGTGACGCGCTTGTTGAACGCCCAGTTGCCATCGGGCAATACTTCGCGGCATTAGGCTTCTAAAGTCACGGAAAGCCATCCAAGTAGGTCCTCCGGGATTCCTGCTGCCAGGATTGTTCGCAAGAACCAGCACCACCCAGTCAATAAGCTTGTGCTTACTGCGACAGGTCAGGACAGCGACGACGTGAGAGTCTGTAGAGGGAAGTTTCGGGAAATCTCTGGCCCGCTCGTCCATTGTCCATCCGTGGTTTCGTTTCAGTGCGGCCCTGACCTCGCATAGGACTAGGTCCGGTTTCACGTGCAAACTGTAGAACCAAGAATGTTGGGTGGTAGAGGGACTAGGTGGGATCGTGAGGGCAATTAGCCCGGTATCCGGCCCATAGCGGGTTGGTTGGCTTTGAGGAATGGTCCGAAGAAATCGAAATTGGTCAAGAGTCTCGGGAGCAGGTGGGCGCACATCGAATCGCGTTGCGCAAGTTAGGATGGCGAGAACCGCGATCATGAGGTGAGTGTACGACGAGAACTAGCTATGAAATTGCGCCCTGCCGGAGTGTTCGAAGGTTTCAGGGCACGTTCCCTGAGCGTGCTGGCAGCCGCAACCCGGTCAGCGCGTGTGAACGCCAAGGAGGGCGTTCGCGAGAAGCGTCCCGGAAACGAAAACGCGACCGTTCCTTAGGCTCCAGGACGCGCGGGCGTGCTCAATCGAAACTGTACGGTGGACCATGGACGGGTGTCGCGAGGACGTTTCCGGGGTGCCATGGACGGCAGGTGGAGGCCCGTGAAGCGGGAGGGCGGCGAGACCGACGTTCTTGAAGGGCTTGAGCACGAAGCCCGGTCTAAGCGCTCTTGGAACCTGTCTGAGAGCACGACCTGCGAACTCCTTTTTATCGTAAGCCGTAGAGCCGTAGGCGTCAAGCTCCGGTCTCTCGAGAGGCTAGGTAGCTTCGGTGATTGGGCGCTTCATAAGTGCGCTCCACAGAGCGGCAAACCCAAATGTCGACACGGCGTTGCAAGCCTCCCAACCTTCCTTACCCAGTCTGTGCAACTCAGCCTGGAACGCTTCAGTCCTAAGGCGATCCAGAATCTTGTATTCCCACTTAGTAGGTTCGGCCATTATCAAAGGTTACCAGTGCATACGCTTTCTCGTCGAGTCCCAGATCTTTCCCTTCTTACGGCGGCCACTACATATTCACGGGCATTGTCTTACTGACCGACATCTTCAAGTCAATGGCATTTATCGTCTACTGTGTGTACGGGCTAACCGGACCAAGCGAAGCGTCGGACAGCTCCGGCCAGAACGGCGAATCAGGCGGCGGGCCATGCCCCAGACGTGCAAGACGATGAATTCGACGCCAGAGTATCGGAATGTATTACTGCGTTCACTCCCGCTTCAGCCGCGTAATGATGTGTTCTAGCATGAATGGTCAGTGGCTAAATGAAGTTCGGTTCTGCCCACCGCTAGAATTTCACGGTAGATGGATAGGTCTCGTTTTGTCAATAGTCGTTCCCACGCTTGTCGCTATCATTGAGCCACTGCGCGCGAGGATCGGCAATTGCCAGACGAATGAAGGAAACGTGTGAATACTAAACCTTGGACGCCTGAGCAGATGAGGCGGATAAAGCTCTTCTTACTCACCTATTCCTGCATAGCTGCGCTTATCGACGGTCGTCTCGCCTACGAGATTTACACGGACCCTGTCGCAACCGTGATGGACCAAACACGGTTCTCTGAAGGCACAATCTTGGACCGACGCAACCAAATGTTGCTCGAAGTGGTCTTGATGTGGACGGTGCCAACCTTCATGGCAACCGGTATAACGTACGGGATCGTGCTACTGATCCAAGGCCGACGCAAAGCAAGGCCCTGATTGGGCGACTCCAAGGGCCCGCCTACACGAGGCGGAAAATGATTCGTGTTTCCGCAGCCTCCGACTAATGAGGGAACAAGCTCACGCCCACTTTAAGGACATCAAGCTGCAAAAGCAACCATATGCCGCACCAATCACCAGCCATCTCCAAAGCTTGCCGTCGGTCTGTTGGTTTTTGTTAGGTGCGCTTTCGGTCGATTACCGCAATTGTGACGTACAGTAACGAGGCAGACACGAGACTGACTAAGGTGTGCTCTGCATAGTCGTAATTTGGTTGCGGAAAGAAGAGTAGTCTCAGACAGGTATATCCTACGAACCCGACTACACACCCGGCTGACAACTTGAGCGCGCGGACGTTTAATTTCACCCTACACCCCCTCCCGCGGCCCGCTTCGGTCTTCCATTTTCGGCAGGAACCTTTGGCATGTCCTTGGAGGATGGAACGGCGTCGGCGGGAAACACGATCACTTGACGGAACGCTTGGTCGAAGATCCCGAATTGGCCCGGTTGGTCGCACTTCGCGGAGATGTCGTCAGGGCTGCTGACCGGTCGTTGAGCCATAGGGTTAGTATAGGAGAATTACTGACCCACCCTTCCGGACTGCCAACTGCAAACTTTCCCATCACGCTGGTCGCCGAACTAATTCTTCCGCCATCGCATTTCCTCCTTGCGTAACAGCGAGGTTGTTTCGTAGGATGCTGGTTGTCATATGGCTACTCGCAGATATAGAGGCATATTTATCAGACTGGTTCAGCTCGCGACCCCAATTCTCTGGTTGTTTGCGTCGATGGCATCTGCGCATGGTCCATTCGACAAGAGTGATGATGTGAAGTTCAGCTTTTTGAGGAAATGTCGGCGCGTTTCCCATCACGTTCAGCCCTTCTATGGAGCGGCTTTGGAGGTGAGCGAATACGACTTCACTTCCGGGAACTCTAACCGCAATCGCGACTTGGTGACGGCTGAACTGAGGCATAGAGGTTTTTTTACGCCTCCGATTCCGGATTGTTCTGGCTTTGTGTCAAGCGGCGGTTGCGAAGTCAATGTCGGATTTATGGTTCAGGGGAAGCTTCAATCGATGCTCTGGCTTCCGACTATGTCGCCGCTTCACGTCACCATATTCGTGCCCAGACGGTAAAAGATTTCCCCTCACTGGAGTTAGTCGTGTGCCTCGGCAATGAGCAAATACTTCACTTGAACTTCCGACTTAGCTTGTCGAGCAAATCGTATCACGTAGACCCACCTAAGCGAGAATGCGTTTGCCTTATGGCTGTGGATAGCGCAGACCGAGTTCTGCTCTCGAGTTAGCCCTCGCCCTGAGCCACCCGCTTGTTGAGGTTGCGCGTGGCAAGACTATGTTCCTCTATTCGGTTGTCAAGGTGCGGTTCAGCCGGGGGTTAGGTTTGTTTGTGCGAATTGCGACATCCGGGTGCTCAAGGTGGATCGGGTCCGGGTAGGTTCTGGCACTTGGGTTCGTTTGTGCGGATTTGGGAGTCGCTTACTGTTCGAAAGTGCCTTATGGGAATCAATTGTCGATGGTGATTCCTCTGGGGCAGCCGAGTTCTTCTTGACGGCTTGCTATAGGGTGCGTCGGCAAGGCGCTTGGGTTTGATCGTGATTCTTCTGTTTGGGGCGACGGTGGGTTCGATCGTGTATTTTTCCGGCGTTTCATCCGAACCGCTGACCATTTGTGGGCCGCGACGTAGGTTCTCTGCCGACACTCTAGGCGTTGGGAGACTTGGCTTCGGAAAGTCTTGGGTTTGATCGTGCAATTCGCGACGGCGCTGTTCGGTTGCGAAAGCTATCAAGGCTCGATGCATGCTGTTCATCGCGTAAGCCGTGTAACGAGCGAGGGTGACGATTTGCGGTCCGTCGTTCTCACAAAAGAAAGCATCGGCCATGCTCATGCCTGACTGAACCCGGCGACTGAGGAGGTCGGCCTCTAGAGATGCGAGCTGTCTCAGTTGCCAAGCCCTGGTTGCGAGGATGTCGACCAGAACCTTTTCCCGGCTGTTTGCGGGTTTGAGGCATTCCACACACCTTTCCCAGTAGGCATCGAATTCCTCTTGCTGATGGGGAGGGACAGAGAGTCGCTCGTTTGAACGCAGGCCATGTTTGAGAGCGTTCCGGCTACTGCGTGCCTTTCCCTCGGCTGTTTTCGGACCACGGCTCTTTGCCCCGTTGTTACGACTGGCAATGGCGCGACGAGAGAGTGTGGGAGTTTCTGAGTTTGGCGTCATGATTTGGTCGCAATTCACCACGATAAATGATAAATAATAGACTTATGTCTACATAAAATCACCGAATCTCGCAATATTGCTGTCAGAAGCGCAATATATTTAGCGACAGCGTCGTTGGGCAGTATCGTAATGGATTGTGAACTTTGGCTCGCGGGTGGACCGTCGTAGCTACGCGAGCCAGTTGGCTGTGGCGCATCGCATCAGTTTGTGATGGACGTTATCGATGAACATAGTTGGTTCCCCCCACAAGGAATTGGTAGACGAGTTTGCGAGTCTGATGGCCCAGCCTTGCAGGAAAGCTCAGGTCGAGAAATTCCTGCTTAAGTTGCGAGCGAACTTGGCGGGTGAACCTGATGGCAGATGGGTGGCCGAAGTTGTTGAGGAAATCTGCAACAGGATCTTCCAATCGCCAAAGCGCGATAAGTGGACGAATCGGAAGCGCCACGCGGTGGTCAGCTATGGCAATTCTCGGCTGTTGGACTGCCCGCAGATAGAACCTTTGAGCCAGATATTGCAGGGCCTCAAGCCCCCCTTCCCCACGCGCCGAACCTTGACCTTAGGAAGATTACAGTTCTACCGGATCACTGAAAAGGACAGAACGGGACTTTTGCCAAGTCAATCCTTGAGCTCCAGCGGTGCGGATCCTTACCAAGAGCTGGTAGACGACTTTTTATCAGTCATGCGGGAGGAGCCAGATCCTGGCGACTTTGATGCTCTTATGATTCGATTCCGGCACGCTCTCTCGGATAATGCCTCTGGTGAGCAAATTGCTCAGCTGGTAGAGGAAGTTTATTACGCCATCCTTGAAGTGCCCGATGACATTGCCTGGCGGATCAGGAAGCGCAACGGTGTTTTCTCGTTCTGCATGAAAGACTTATTTACGACAAGGCATTCCCAACCGCTGAATGAAATATTGGAAGTTCTTTATGAATGCGCGCCAGAAGATGACGCAGTCGTATCTTTCGCCATGACAAGCGTCGGGCCCCTAGGAATCTCCTGGCGTCTCAAATCTCCCTGAGTGCCCCAAGATGAAAAGTAATGGCCTATTGTTGACCTTTTTCGTATGTCTCGTTGCAAGTCCATCGAGCGCATTGGCGGGAACCCAGGCTCAATCAAGCCATGATGGGCTCATGTTCTTTGGGACGGCGTTCCGGTGGTCGACCGCAGTCGACCCACCGGCTCCCTTCTGAGATCCCACCGGGGTCTGGCTGACGGCCTGCGGCCATGGAGTAGTGGAGCAACGGAGTATTGGAGTGATGGTTCCGGAGCGGAATCCAGTGATTCCGAGATTTAAGGCAGACTGCGGCCGCACAAATCATTCTCGAAAGTGTGCCGATAGCAGTGAGCAGTTTGCAGTCCGGAAGGGATGGTTTGACAGTGTTTTGAGTTGGTCAGAGGCTGCCGAGACACGAATCAGTCGGATGCAGTCGGCAGTTTGTAGCGAGCAGTTTGCAGTCCGGAAGGGAGGGTTTGCCTGTGTTTTCGAGTTGGGTCAGAGGCTGCGGAGACACGAATCAGTCGGATGAAGTCGGCAGTTTGCAGTCCGGAAGGGATGGTTTGCCTGTTTTTTCGAGTTGGTCAGAGGCTGCGGAGACACGAATCATTCTCCGCCTAGGGCGAGGAATTGATTCGTGTTTCTCCGGTACCGCTAACCGCCAACCGCCAACCCCTCTCAGGCCTTATCGCGGAGGTAGGCGATGGCTCGGGCTAGCTGGTTGTCGGTCTTGGGGTCGCCGATGGTGATGGCGTGGTCGAGGTCTAGACTGACCTTGATGGCGGGGTCTAGGCCGCCACTGATGAATACGCCGTCGGCATCCACCTTTCGGCCAATGAACTCTTTCTCGGGGAGGAAGTACTTGGCGATCGTGATCTTGGCGCTGGCTTCGTCGATGAGCGGGAAGACGTTCTGGACGGAAGCCTTACCGTAGCTGTGCTCGCCGATCAGAGTCGCCTTTCCGTAGTCGCGGAGGCAGCCGGAGAAGATCTCAGCCGCACTGGCGGAGTCCTGGTTGATGAGGATCGCGATTGGGTACTCGAAATCGTGCTTCGAACCGGAGTAGGTCTTGGCGACCTCTTCGTCTCCGTTTCGGAACTTCATGCGGACGACAACCTTGTCCTCGACAAACCGGCTAAGCATGTCTTGAGCGGTGCTGAGCAGACCGCCCGGATTGCCTCGCAAGTCAATGACCAATCCCTTCAGGGTGTGCTGCTCGAGCGTCGCAAGCGCATCGTCGAACTGCTTGGCGGTTGGTTCCGAGAACTGGGACACCGACAAATAGCCCATCTGGGAATCGGCAAGATACTTTTGATCGACGGTGGGAGCAATGATCTTGGCTCGGCGAATTGCCAGAGTAACCGGTCGCGGCTTATCCGCCTGGATCACACCCAGATTGACCACGGTGCCTTCTTTGCCCTTGATCGTGTCGACGATGTCGTTGATGTCCTTGCCCGAGACCGAAACGCCATTCACGGACGTGATGATGTTTCCGGCTCGAAGACCGGCGGCAAAAGCAGGGCCATCCTGGAAAACGGTGGCTACCTGGGCGCCGGCGGGGTCCGCCTGAAGTCGCGCTCCAATGCCGAAGAAGTTCGCTCGCGTTTGCTCTGAGAACTCTTTCGCCTCAACCGGGGCGAGGAACATCGTGTGAGGATCGCCGAGCGAGGCCATGAGACCTTCCATGCCGGCGTACTTCAGCTCTTTCGCCTTCACCTTCTCGGTGTACTGCGTGAGGATGCGGTTATAGGTTTGCTTGAATACGTCCTGAGGACTGGCTTTGGCGTCTGCCTTCACCCCGAATAGGAGATTGACGGCATGAAGCGAGGGCGCTTGACCGGACTGGACGTCTCGCCAGGTGAAACCGAGCACGAAGCAGACCAGCAGGAGGATGGCGAAGAGAAATACTTGATTCAGTTTGCGCATGTTAGGCTCCTGCCTTTTTCTTCACGAGTCCGGCCGTTGCGAGGACGATCGGCTTATAGATTCCGGTTCTCAGCGTGTAGCCGGAGCCGTCGGGGAGTTCGACGATCTGCTCCACCGAGTGATCGCCCCCCATTTCGGACCCACTGAGCTTGGCCAAATGGTGAGAGCTCAAAGCGAGAGCAAAGATCTCAGCCGAGCCTCTCGTCGTGTTGTCCACGAGGAGGGTGATGCCAGGCGGGGTCGAATTGCCCGTCTTGACGGTAAGCGGCACTCCTCGAGGCGAGTGGACCGAAAAGATGCGACCATATTCGCCCTTGGGGGCGAGCACGGACAAACAGCTCTTCATCGAATTGAAATCGCCCAAGACATTGTTTCGGAGGTCGAGAGTCACCGAAGACTTCCCGGAGATCGCCCGTTTGAGTTGCTCGGCAGTTCCCGAAGTGAATGGCAAAACGATGTGGTCGCCCTGAGCGGCAAACGAGTTCATTGAACTCGAAGCCTTTTGAAGTTCGGTCTCATGCGACACTCCGGCTCGGTCCCAAACGACTTGGATGGGTCCGGAGGCGCCCTCACTTAAGCGGTCCCAAGCGCGCAAAGGAAGCAGCGCGCGCTCTGTCTTCGCGTGAATGTCTTTTCGGATCGCGTTCAATTGACTCGCATCGATCTTCTTGGCGATAAAATTCTTTTCGGCGAGTCGGAACTTCTGAAGAAGATCTCCGCTCACGACCCAGTGGCCATCCACTGAGGTTACAGTGTCTCCCACTTTGACGCCCGCTTTATCGGCGGGTCCGCCCGGGGTGACCGCAGTGACCGTCAGTTTGGGGATGCGAGGAGCGCCGACGGCGATCTCAGGATCTCCATCGGTCGGCTCGATCGCGGCCTGCGCGTCTTTGCCGGGTTTGCCGGGCATCACGAGTTCCAGTTCCGCTCCAATGCCTTCGTATCGACCCTGACGCTCGGCAAGGAAGACTTTGAATTCCTTGCTGTCCATGTAGAGGGACTTGGGATCGCCCAGGCTGGCGATCATCCCACGGACGGCGCCGGAAGCGAGCTTCTGCTCGTCGTTCACGGGCTCGACAAACTCTCTCTGAAGAAGAAGCGTCAGGTTGTAGAAATAGTCCCCTTCCGGGATTTCGGAGTCGTCTCGGGACGCCACCATTTCTTGGACCTCATGGGGCCCCTTTTTGAGAGCGATCCCATCGACTTTGTCTCTCGAAAGAGCTCCCCCATAGGCGGCCACGACGGCAATGACAACACCGGTGGCGGCCAGCAACGACTTCTTAACTTCACTCATATCAGGTGGCGAATCTCTCCTAGTTCGAAAACGACCGTCAATCGACGATAGACCAGAAACCCTTAAGCATCATCGGCACGTTACGACCTAGAACCCTATGATACGGTGGTTTCTTTCTCTCCGTACGCGATTCAGGCGGCTTGCGCACCATATGTTGTTCCCAAAGTGGTCCAGAACGACCGAATTAAGGGCTCTTATGCCTGAATTGCGCTTACCACAGCCGGATCTGGACTCTGCTTCAAGATCGTGAGGGTGGCGGTCGGGAGGGTGAGGCCCGTCTTCTTACTCAGCCGAACGAGGGCGAGATCGACAGTCGGATTGGCGTCAGCAAGGCAATTCTGAATGTCGTCTAACGTCACCGATTTCAACGACGAGAGCGCATCGATCGCGGCCGCGCGGACTCGGGCGGATCGGTCGGAAAGGGCCAACTTAATCGCCCCTCGGGCGGGCTCGATCGGATGCTCTTGTAAGTAGTGAAGCACGAGAATTCGCGTCCAACTGCTGTCGTCGCGAACACCCTTGAGTCCCTCAGCCTGCATGCCCGGCACCGTCGATTGGATGAGTTGGATGTCGCTGGCCGCGCGAACCTCATCGCTGGGTTCGTTGACCGCGGTCCACTGGAGCTTTCGCATCGCATTCTCATCCGCAGGGTCGGTGTTGCGAATCACCGCAAGTTTGATGATGGGGTCGTCCTGCTGGAGCATGGCGAGGCGCATAATCCCCGCCGTCTTGCTGGGGATGAGCGCGAGCGAGTCCACAGAAGCGAGTCGGGTATGCCACGACTTACCGGCGAGTAGGACGACGAGATCTTCGGCAGAGGCGGGATCCCGTTTCGCTCCAATCAGACCGGCGGAGATCTCTCGGGAATATTCGAAGCCAGATCGCAGGGACCTTTGAATGGTCGAGCGAGCATTCGGAGTGTCGAGGTGATCAAGTGCCCGAAGGGCGAACTCGGCGATCCGGGGGACCGGGCTGAGCGAAAGCTCGATGAGCTTTGGCTCCACAAACGGGTCCTTGACCGTGTTGTAGGCGTGCAGCGCATTCAAAACGACGCGGTCATCGCTATCCTTGAGGAGCTGGACGAGGTCAGGACTTGGCTGGTCCTTCTTTCCTGCTTCGAGGGCGGCAAGGCTACGGGAATCAGGGTCTGATGAGGCAAGATCGGCCGAAGGCGCGGACAATGCGGGGGTAGCCGCATCTGAACCAAGCCGGAAGTCGGCGAACTCATAGCTCACGGGCGTGGGCGACTCGGTGGATAGCAGTTGCGCACTGGGAGAGGCTCCGATTCGGATCTGATCGATGAGCTCGGGGCCGAAAGCATGGAGATCCACCGAAACCGCGTGCCAAGCTCCGTCGGGCTGAGTCGGGAGCGAATGGGCAACCGGCATGGCAGCGTCCATCGGCTTTGGGTCGCGTCCCAGAGAAACCCAGTGGACTTTGCCTTTGACATCGTGAAACGCCAAAGCGACCGGTCGGTCCGAGGTTGTCCGATAGGAAAGGCTGAATGTGGGCGTCTTGCCCGGGTCCGCCGGACTCGGCCCGTGGGGGAGGCAAAAGCCACCCGAGCGGCTTGTCCGAGCTTCGTCATACTCCAAGACGTCCCCCTTGGCCGAGTCCTTGAGGATCGACAACTTAATGTTGGCGGTCTTATACGTGTGTTGAAGGAGTTCGGAAGGAATGGGCGTCGGGCCGGTCTGGCGGCTAGGGTGGGAGGCTAGCCGAGTCAACAGAGTATCGGTCGGGACTTCATCCCGACTCGAAATGGCGGCCCAGTCGGTTGAAGACAGCGGCGCGATCGGCGTGGGAAGCCCCTTGGAAATCGCCCGGTCGGTAACCGTGGTCAACCAGGCGTCGAAGATCGAGATGGCTAAGTTGCCCGGCGCTGCGCCGGCCACCGAAGCATCGAAAGAGACCTCCGAGGCGGGAGTGTCATCGACACGGAAAAGAGGCGGCGACGTCCGCACGCCGGGATCCTCTAGCTGAGGCGAATAGCGCGCGCAAGGGTCGATGAATAGGACACTGTTGAATGGCCCTCGATAGAGCTTGTCTTCGGCATCGTACAATCCTCCGTTGATTCGACTCCCGAGGTAGTGCGTGAGGTAGGCGTGATCGAACCCCGGTTTGGATGCGCTGGCGGCATCCCGAATCGGTTCGACGTCGATCATGACGTCGGGAACGATCTTGAGTTTGCCCTCGGTAGCGGCCGAAACGAGCGCGATGAACTGGGGGACGGCATCCAGCGCCTCTTGCAGGCGTCCGCCAATGATCGATGTCCGGCGGTCTTCGATCAGGCCGTCGTCACGCGTGAACAGAGCATCCGCGCTCACGAGGAGCACGATCTTGATGCGCCACTCGGAAGACGATGCGCCGGAGGCAGCGAGAAATCCCTTCTCGACGCCTGACCAAGATCCGGTACCCAGAAAGGGCAAATCGAAGGCCGGTTTCGGTCCGGCAAGGGAGGTCCACCCCGTCCAATTAGCTATGTCCGGGCTAACCGCTGCGTCTTTGCTCGGTTCGGGAAAGCGAAGAGTGACCCGCTCAGGACCGATCTGAAACGATTTGAGGTCCTGAGTGGAAGCAGGTACCTGGCGATTGAGAAGGAGTGCCAGGATGGCGGACGCAACGATCATTTCAGCTCAGCAGTTTGAACAGGCGGATGTCCTCGGGAGTCGCGGCATGACCGTCGCCTCTCGTAAACTCCAGCCCACCGACACTACTGACGGTCGAAAGGTCGGCGGGGATACGGCTAATCAGGTCGAGAACGACCTTTTTGATCTTTTCCGAGTTCGATGCGAACACGGCGAGAACGTCATGGGCGGTAACCGCCTCAGCGCCCGCGTGAACACCGCTATCGTAGTCGGTGATGAGGGAAATGTTCACGACGCCCATTCCGAGCTCATGGCAAAGGTAGGCCTCGGGATACTGGGTCATGTTGATGACTTCCCAGCCCTGATCGTGAAACCACTTGCTCTCCGCCTTCGTGCTGAAGCGAGGGCCCTGGATCACGACGACGGTTCCGGTTGCGTGAACAGGAATCCCATGGTCTTTGATCGTCGCGATGGCGAGCTCTCGAAGGACCGGCGAGTACATGTCGGCCGGGGAGACGTGGGTCACGATGGGGCCATCGTAGAAGGTGTCTTTGCGACCCGACGTTCGGTCGACGAACTGGTCGCAAACCACGAAGCTGCCTGGCTCAACGTGCTTTTGGAGCGAACCGGCGGCGCAAGGGCTGATGATCGCTTGGCATCCGAGACTTCGCATCGCCCAAACGTTGGCCCGATAGTTGACCATGTGAGGAGGAAGCGTGTGATGGCGACCATGTCGAGGAAGGAACGCGACCTTTCTTCCGGCCACGGTGGCTAGAAACACGGAGTCGCTCGGCGCACCGTAGGGGGTGTCCACCTTTACTTCGCGAACATTTTCCAGAAGGCTGTAGAAGCCGGAACCGCCGAAAACACCAATCTCTGCTTGCTGCATTGTCTCAGGAATCCTATTTGGCGATCTTGTCGAAGATCGCGGTGATGAGGCTATCGACTCGGGCGCCCCGCCGAAGAAGAATGTCTGCGCTGATCCCAAAGATCTTTCCTTGGGAGACGGCCTTGAGCGCCTTGAGCTTCGGATCTGTCAGCAAAGCGGTGGGTGCGCCGACCGATATGATCCAGTCGGGATTCTGAGTCAGTAGAAACTCGGGATCGAGAGGCACGAAAATAGAACCCTTCGGGCCGACCAGTTGGCCACCGGCGGATTTCACCACATCAGCATCAAAGGAGTCAGTGCCGGCGATCATGTGGGTGCCGCCGTCTCCGGGCATGATGATGGCGACTTTCGGGTGAACCGTGATCGATGCGCTTGCGGCGCGAGCGGCGTAGATCTTGTCTACATAGTCGGAGACGTTCGTCTCTCCGCCCACCATGCTGCCGAGGGCGTACAGCTCTTTGACGAGATCGTCCACGGTCACGGCGTCGAGAACGAAGGTGTCGGCGCCAAGCTTCTTGATCTTCTCAACGTCGTTCGCGTTGAAGAGGTCCTTGTCGTACAGCACGAGGTCCGGCTTTATGGCGGCAATCTTCTCGTAGTCCGGCTTCACCGATGCGACGATCGGGATCTGGTCGACAGTTGCTTTCGGATAGTTATCGGCAGCGGTTCGTCCACGAACTCGCTGAGCGTTCAACTGCTGAGTCACCGACAGGAGTTCAGTCGTGCTCGGACTGAGCGTGACGATGGACCGATAAACCTTCTGACGGGGACGACCACCGAGCTGTTGGTTCGCGGGTCCACACCCTACGGCCAAGGCAAGCGCAGAAACAATGAGCAATCCGATGGCTCGACGCATATCTCCACCATTGTGCCCCAAACCACCGAGAAGGTTCTTGGCCTATCCCATCAGTGATGCCAGGATTCTGCGCGAAAGCGGTTGAATTCCCGGCTAACCCAGTCCTGACGCAGGATTCTGACCCACTCGGACCAGTCGCGAAGGATTGAACAGGTCGAACGACGCGAACCCTACTCGATAGGAAAGCAGAAACGTCTGGGCGGCTACCTCGGCGTTCTCAAGCTCAACTGCGTCAGCTCGGCCGCGTTTTATGTTCCACGGAACGGACAAAGGGAGTGCCATTGGGCGGCGGGAAGAAGGTTTGCGTTTTGACATCATTGGTCACCTATGGTGTCCAAGTCGGCCTCTAGGCTCAAACGATCACGTCATTCTTAGGGTGATTCGCGTTTTCCTGGTTTATTTGCGAGGGATTTTGGGATCTTCTTCCCAGTGATGAAACCGGGGAATACGCCGATACGTTATAATGGTTACGCAACGGCCTTGTCGACCATTTCTCCAGTCAAATTAGCCTCGGCGAGTTTTGTAGGAATAGAACGAAGTACGTGCAGAACTCGGCGGGATAGAATCCCGCAAACAGGAGGCCATTTTGGCAAACAAGACACTTTACGTAGGAAACATTTCCTACTCGAGCACAGAGCAATCCATCTCCGCTGCATTTGCACAGTACGGAGCTACAAACGTTCGCATCATCGAGGGCCGCGGTTTCGCGTTCGTCGACGTTGACGCTGATCAGCTTGAGGCTGCCATCGGCGACAAGAACGGTTCGCAGTTGGATGGTCGAACCCTTACCGTGAACGAGGCTCGTCCTCGAGCTCCTCGAGAAGATCGAGGCGGCTATAGCGGTGGCGGCGGCGGCGGCGGTCGAAGCAGCGGCGGCGGCGGCGGCGGTTACGGCGGCGGCGGCGGCGGCGGTAGAAGCGGCGGCGGCGGCGGCGGTGGACGCGGCGGCAGCGGCGGCGGCTACGGCGGCGGTCGAAGCGGCGGATCTCGCTGGTAAGATCCCAGTAAGTCCATCGGACTTAGAAACCGGCTCTCCGATTTCGGAGAGCCGGTTTTGTTTTTACTTGAGGGTTGTGTTGGGACTCTGGGCTCCGCCCATTCCGTTTGGAGTGCCGCGTCTTGGCGAGTGGTCCATTGGCTTTATCCGGTGAAGTGCAAGTAGCACAACCCTTGGAAGTCATTGGATCAGGCCAATGCAAAACTCTCCATGCTCTGCGCGCCTTTCTCCGACAGCTCGCCTCCCGGCGAACGCAAGGCGCAGACCTCGAACTGGAAAGTCTCCAAAGTCGGATTCGCCAAAACCGTGACTTGAACCACGTCCACTAGATTGCGAAGATGCCGGCAAAGGCGGTCGACTAAGGACGCTTCGCCGTTCATTTCGAGAGAGATTGAGTGAAGTCCTGGTTCCGTTGTCTGGCCGAAATGGACGCCGCAGACACCTTCGCCCCGTCGACGAACGCAGCAAATGACTCGCTCAAAGGCAGCAAAGTCGTGAGTCACGAGCACGTGAATCGTGCATTGAGGGTGAAGGGGAGCGGATTGATTCATGAAGTACGTTCCTGGACAAAAACAAAAAGGCCCTCCCGGGGAACCGGGAGAGCCTTTGTTTGACGAGTGAGCGGGTACGTCCCGGTGGTATTAGCTTGGGGGCGCAACAATAATAACGACGACCTGAATCGACGGTGCACACGCAAGGTGAGCCCGAATGATAGGGTGGTTCGTTACGACTTCGATCACTTCGTCCTTAGTATATCTTCCTCCTGCTTGGCGAAGTCCATGGAGGAGCGGTCAAGCTATCAGAGTGAGTTCTGAACCGTCGGCCATCTATACCGCTCAGTACATCGAATCGCCACTCCTGCTGGACGGTCGTTTATCCGACCCGCGCTGGAAGTCGGCGGCCAAATCTCCTCGATTTGTTGACATGGCGACGGGCGATCCTGCGCCGTTCAACACTCAAGCAGCCGTGCTCTGGGATGAGACGAATCTCTACGTGGGATTCTGGGTCGAAGAACCCTTCCCTACGGCTCAATTGACCGAACGGGACTCGCTGATTTTCAAGGAGAACGACGTCGAGGTGTTCATTGACGGAGGCGATGCCTACTACGAATTCGAAATCAACGCTCGAAATACGGTTTACGAAGTTTTCTTCATTTGGCGGGACGCCTATCGGCGAGGAAGTCGATTCGACACGGCCGAGTTCGACGTCATCGAGCGAGATGCGTTGACGTTCGGCGGCAACTTTGACCGAACCGAGGAGCATTTCTGGCGAGGCACCCATCCCCGGGGCGCCCGTTGGGCGTTCCTAGACTGGGACTTTCCGGGACTAGAGAGCCGGGTGTACGTCGACGGGGTGTTGAACGATAAGTCCCAAATAAGCCGAGGTTGGACGGCTGAACTGGTGTTCCCGTGGGCCGGGATGAAAGATCTCGCAAATGGGCGCTCGCTCCCGCCGACCGATGGAGACATCTGGAATCTCTTCTTTGGCCGGTTTCAGAAAATCCCGATCGGCGAATCCGAAGTCCAGGCGGCCTGGTGTTGGACACCCCACGGTGTCTACGACACCCATATGCCGGACAAATTCACGCCGATTCGATTCAGTCGCTAGGTGGTCGGTTGTTTTCGGCAAGCTCGAAAACGGGGAGGCGAATTCTCCACAGGATGGCGGCGAATCGGAGGATCGCGATCGTGGCCATCCCGGTGAGAGCGGCCACGCTCTTTTCGGACCCCGCGTTCATCAGCCAAAGGTACAGTGCGGCCCCAACGACCGAAGCGGTTGCATAGAGCTCGCCTTGACGGAAGAGCAATGGAACTTCGCCGGTGAGCAGATCTCTCAGGACTCCTCCTGCCGCGCCGGTCGTGGTTGCCATCAGGACCACGACCAGTGCGGGTGCTCCGGTTTGGGCACTGAGTTGGGCGCCGCTGATCGTGAAGAACGCTAGCCCCAGGGCATCAGCGCCAAGCAGGAGATGCTTCGGCGGCGCGACGTACCGCACGAACACAAGAGTTAAGCCCGCCGCCGCAAGGCTGGTCCAAATGAAGTTCGGATCGCGAATCCAGAAGATCGGGTGCCGGGCGAGCAACACGTCTCTCAAGGTTCCCCCGCCAAGCGCGGTCACCATGGCGATGACAACGACGCCGAGCCAGTCAAATCGCTTGCGCCCGGCCACGAGAGAACCGCTGATCGCGCTCACCATGACGCCAAGCAGGCTGGCTGCGTAAAGAACGAACTCGGAGGAGATGGTGATTGGAATCTTCAAGCGCTTAACTCGAAGAGTATTGTGTCGGGAACTGAGAGGAAAGTTCGCGGTTTGCAGATCGCAGACAGAGGTCGGAATGGACTCCGGGAACGCCGAATTTCACTCCTGGATGTGAGTAATCCGCTCATGTGGACGGCTAAAAGAAAAACCCCGCGGCCGAACGATTCTGGGCAGCGGGGTCAGAACAAGTCTGATTTCATGAAGAGAGCGAAATGAAACTTCGCTCAGAAGGATTTAACTTTAAGATTCGTGTGAGATCGCCAAATACCCCGTATATTTGCTTAAAGATCGCAAAGTTAGCACGGTTCCATTGGTCAGGCATTAGCCATCTTTTTGGTCGAGAATTGCAAGGAATTGAATTCGACGCTTGAGGTTCTGAGCGCGATGCGGCTATTCTCCGTTCACTCATGCCCCGCATATTTAACATCTCCGCCTCAGGTTTGGTACTGACCGGGATATTGGCGTCCGCTCTGGCAAACGGCCAGGCATCCCCTCAGAACAAGACTGCCCCTCCCGCTCCGCCTCCCGCAACTGCAACTGCAACTCCGGCCGCCAAAGAGCCGGCGATCGACGACATCGTCAAGGATTACACCAAGCTTCCGGGGATATTCACCTTCTACCGTCAGAAGAAGGGCACTGCTGATTCTCTCTATATCGAGATTCCCGAGGCAATGCTCGGGCATTGGTTGCTTCTCCAGGCCACGGCAAGCACTGGAATCATGAACACTCCGACGCCGGTGTTCCAAGGGCAGCCGCTGAACGACCTTCCATTCCAGTTCCGGATCGTTGACGAGGGGCGTGTTCAGATCGTGACGAACGATTTTCAGAATCGAGCGCCCAATAGCCCGGAAGCCCAGCGGGCACTTAATCGCGAATTCAGCGACGAGATCCTTTACAACCTTGAAATCAAAGCGAGGGACAAGACTCGGAAGTCGATCCTGCTCGACGTGAGTTCCCTCTTCAAGACAGACGTGGCACAGATCTCGGAGAATTTCAGAGGCCTCGGCTTCGGATACGGTCTCGACGTCTCAAACAGCTACTTGGACGGCATTAAAGTGATGCCAGAGAATGCGGTGATTCGCACGGTTCACCGTCTGAGTTGGCAAGGTCCGAGTATCGGAGCGCCGAAGAGTGTTCCGTTCGCGGTGAGTTATAACATCTCGGCTTTGCCCGTGGATGGGTACAAGCCTCGCCTCGGGGATCAGCGGATTGGTTACTTTACCACTAGCTTCCTCGACCACAGCGATTCGCAGAACGTGGATCCAACTGTCAACTTCATTTACCGCTGGCGGCTGGAGAAGCAGGATCCCACGGCACCGCTTAGCCCACCTAAGAAACCGATCGTTTTCTACATCGATAATGCCATGCCAAAGCCGTATCGCAAGGCGACTATGGATGGGTTGCTCTCCTGGAACAAGGCCTTTGAAAAGGTTGGAATCAAGGATGCAGTGGTCGTCAGGCAGATGCCAGACGACGCTGACTGGGACATCGCCGACGTTCGATACAACGTCGTTCGCTGGACCGTCAATGTGCCGTTCGCGATCGCTTTGACTCGAGCGAATCCGCTTACCGGCGAGATCCTCAATGCTTCGATCAACTTTGACTCCGGCTTTGCCTCGGAAGGCGCTTTTTACAGCGACACTCTCCAAGACGGAGCGGAGCCGGCCGAACCCACCTTCCCAGGTATGAAGCATCCGGCTTCGTTTGCCTGCGCCTATCCTTCGGCGGCAGGTCGAAACGTGGGATTCGCCCGGGAGGCTTTGGAGATTTACCAGCCGCAAGCGAGCGATGAGAAGCAGCGGCTTGTTTACGAATATATTCGAGAAGTCGCCGCCCACGAGATGGGGCACTGCCTTGGCTTGAGGCACAACTTCATTGCGAGCACGTTCCTTTCGAACAAGCAGCTTGGCGACAAGGAGACGGTCCTGCGAGAGGGCATCACGGCATCGGTGATGGACTACAACGCGGAAAACATCGAGGCGGTGACCCATCCGGGCGTGTCCTACTACTCGGGAACAGTCGGCCGTTACGACATTTGGGCCATCGAGTACGGGTACATGCCGATCGACAGCGAAACGCCCAAGGGAGAACTGTACAAGCTTCGCGCCTGGGCTTCGCGGACAAACGAGCCTGGATTAGCGTTCCAAACCGATGGCATCGCAGACGGCTGGGACCCCGAGGTTCGGCGATTCGACATGTCGAGCGACCCGCTAGAGTGGTGCGAGCGATCGAGCGCACTCGCCACGGCGACTCTCAAGGATCTCGACAAGCGGCATCCCAAGCCCGGTGAGAGCTTCTTCGAGTTCACTCGCCGGTTCAACCTTCTCCGAAGTCTCGGGGTTAACCGTCCGCTTTCGTTCGCCCAGACATTCATCGGCGGTACTGCAGTGAGCAGCAACTACCGAGGCGACGCCGGGCAAAAACCGGCTGTCCGCCCCTTACCCAAGGCGAAGCAAAAGGAAGCGCTGGATTTCATTTGCTCACTGGTCCTGAAAGAAACATCGCCCGGCATCTCGCCGAAGACGGCGGCTCTGCTCGCAGCAAATCCAAACTCCCCCGGAAATGAGCCGTTGGCCTCCCAGCGGTTGTTCCCGGTTTTGGATACGGTGTCGGCGACTCAGCGCACTGCGCTGCTCTTCCTGTTCGACGCCCAGAAGCTACGACTGATCGTGAACAACGAGTATCGATCCACGGATACTCTGTCGATCGCAACTCTCTTTGGTGAAGTGAAAGACAGTGTTTGGTCGGAACTGGGCGATGGCCACGCGATCTCTCCTTCTCGCCGAAATTTGCAGCGAGACCACCTCAGGACGCTGATCTCAATTGCGCTCGGCAAGCAGCCCGCCCCTGGCGATGCCGTGGCGTTGGCCAACGCGCAGCTTCATGAGTTGGAGCCGTCCCTCAACGCGGCGATGGCAAAGCGCACCGATCCGATGCAGAAAGCACATCTCCTGGACTGTCTCAGCCAGGTTCATCGAGCGCTCGAGGCAAGACCGGTTACGAACTAACCAGATCGCTTGCTTCAATTCGCCCTCCTTCTCAATCTTTGAGGGGAGGGTTTTTTATAGGTTCGGACAGGCCCTTTCTCCATGCGGTCTGGTTCAGGGCAGTTTGTTTCAATTGGACTTTCACGGATTCGGTTAGGACCGCAACCTCTGCCGAGGTCGGCTTGGGGTTGCAAACCGGGCTTAAATGGACTTTTGCCAGTTCGGTTCGATTCTCTCCACGGGCGAAGAGGGTCGCAAAACTTTTGCTTGGTTTAAAGGACGGTAGCGATCTCGGTTAATATGTCAAATTCTGAATATTATCGTTTGTGAATATGGCACGATTTGGTTTAATTTTGGGTTTTGACTAGACAAGATAACGATAACCGCATGCGGTTCTCGAAATCGATATGATAATATTCGCTAGTCGAAGGCAATGAGCGAAGGCACTGACTACCGAGTCTTGGGAAGTGATGACGCGATTGACGTGTGCCGAGCGATCGGGCACGAGGCGCGGCTGGCGATTCTGTTCCTGGTGGCTCGTGGAAGCCGGAACATCAACGAGATCTGTCAGGCGTTGGAACTTAGCCAACCGGCAGTCAGTCGCCACATCCAGCAACTGGAGCAGGCTGGGTTGATCGAGAGTGAATGCCTGCCCGGCCAACAAGGCCTTCAGAAGCGGTGTCGGCTGAAGCATTCGGGGCTCACTCTTAGTTTTGCCACTCCGCCGGCCGCGCTCGACTCCATCGTCGAAGTCTCCATGCCCATCGGCATGTACACCTTTGCCCACGCTCAAGCCCCGTGCGGGCTTGCAAGTCGAGAAGGGTTCATTGGCTACATGGACCAGCCTCAAGCGTTCTTTGAACCGGACCGGGGTAAGGCCCAGATTCTTTGGATGTCGGG
>CAIVDU010000038.1 GCA_903904815.1 uncultured Armatimonadota bacterium | reverse complement strand
GGGATGAGCGACGCCATCTTGTCCCATCCGTCGTAAATGAGCCGATCGTCGTAGGCGGTCTTGTTCCAGTTCCCTACCCGGTAGTCGGGGAGCCTCGCCTGCAAGACAAGATCGTGATTGCACCCAACCGGCGCCAGGGGATCAAACTGGATGCTTCTCAGGCGATCAAATACCGCCCGCTGGTCAGGAGCCGGCGAGAAGTGATGCCTAACGAGCATCTTCTTGGCGTCTTGCTTTGAAAGGCGCATGGGGCTGACCACGATGTTCATCTTACTTAGGGGAAAGGAATCGGGTCAGTTATCTGGGGTTTCGTGGCCCAGCAAGTGTCGCACGGAGTATGCCTGCCCCGCATGGTATGCCACGTGAAACACGAGATACTGCAGATTGCCACCCCAAGTGGCCTTTGCGTATCCGGGAATAGGGTCGTCACTATCACGCTCAAAGCGCAGAAGGGCTACCTTGGCCTCGGCGTGAACTCGGCCGAATTCGGCGACTAACTCGGCTGCGCCTAGGCCTAGAACGACCGGCTTGCCGAGCGTGTCGGTGTAGTAGGCGAAGGCTTTGTCGACCAGTGGACTCTTGATGGGAACGCGATCAAGGTCTGGCTGATTATCAGGTCCGGGGCCCGTAATCATCACCGCCTCATAGTAGGCGACGTGCCCAGCCAATTCGCCAAGGCTGAGGAGATTTGGGTGCGGTCGAAGCCAAACCGCGTCATCGGCCAATCCTTCAAGTGCAATTGAGAACTCTCGATGACCCTCTTCCCATGCCGCAATCATCAATTCGAGACTTGCCATCCTCCTAGTCTCTCATATAGTAGACATTTGAAGCAAGCACCTTCTCTTGCTTCAGCTTGTCTGGGTGAGATCCGGACTATCCAAAGCTTCGACACGTTTCGTCACGACCCAATGGTTCTTGCCCAGACGACGAGTCCGTTCAAACCCTTGGCGTTCAAAGATCGAAACGGTTGCGTTGTAAAGGAACGAGCCGGAGGTGGTTCTTCCTCCGACATCTTCGGGGTAGCTCTCAACGATGCCGCCACCCAGTCGTGCGATCTCACTCAAGGCGCCGGCTAGGGCAGCCGACGTAACACCCTTTCCCCGATAGTCGCGGTCTACGAAAAAGCAGGTGATCCGCCAGTCAGGCAGACTCACGAGATCCTGTTCGTATTGGCGCTTGTGTTTGATGCGAGGGAGTTCCGCCGTTGGGCCGAACTGGCACCAACCGACCGCTTCTGCGCCGTCGTAAACAAGAGCGGCGTGTGTCCGGCCCTCGCGAACGCGACACTGCTTTTCTTCGCGATTGTTCCCGGTCGGCTTTTGATGAAAGGCGATGCACCAACAGCCACCCCAAACGCCATTGTGCTTCTGAACTAATCGCTCGAAATCGGGCCAGCTTGTTTCGCCTAGTGGTTTCACCTCGAATCCCGACATGCGGTCTATGCTACTCGCCGCCGAGGGGCAGCGGAGTCCTTTAGGGGTTGCCCGATCTCGGATTCGTGGGCGAACGGCGGATACACGGATTCTTTCGGATGGGTAGTCCGTGTGCATAGAGCAGTTAGAGTCTGGCGGGCTGGGCGATGTGTGACTCCACGTCAGTGGACGGAATGCGGAAACACGAATCATTTTCCGACCACGGGCCGATGCTGTTCGGGGTTGCTTCGGCCCTTTTCTAGCGACTGAAGCGTCGCATTGCCGAGCCTGCGGCAGTGACTCATCGCTATACTTTCTCGATGGTTTTGGAGTTTGCTGGCGAAGCGATTTGGTGGCGTGGTCCTGCGCCGTTCGTGTTTGTTCGAGTGCCCGAAGCCGAAGCGGGTGACATCAAGGCTGTTTCGAATCGAGTTACGTATGGGTGGGGTTGCATTCCGGCGACCGTTGGCATTGGAAGGACCTCGTACACGACCTCGCTCTTTCCCAAAGACGGCGGCTACTTAGTTCCGATCAAGACGGTAGTCCAGAAGGCGGAGGCAGTTAAGGTTGGCGACATCGTGGCGATCAGGTTAGAGATCGCGATTGGTTGAACCGGGTTAACCTCACGGTCAAAACTGTGATATGATCCGGTTGGCTTTCGGAGCGCCCCCGGGTCCGCGGGAAGGACTGAGTCCATCTGATCATTGATCGTCGTATGCTACGCCGACCTTTGTTGCTGCCTGTTCGCGGACCACAGGCCACTCGCAACGGAGGTTGATTTGTCAGAACCCATTCCTGAGCGCGCCGATATCCGGCAGCTCCGTACTCAAGCGAAGGAACTCCTTCGCGCGCTTCATCAAGGAGAGCCGCTTGCCGATGGACAAGTAATGGCGGACGCCAAGCTCTCAGACGCACAGCGTCTCATCGCCCGAAAATACGGCTTTAGCAGTTGGCCGAAGCTCGTGGACCAAATTGAGACCCCGGTCCTGGTTGAGCAGTTCAAAGAAGCTATCCAATTCGGTAACGCGGCGGAGATAGAGAGGCTGCTCAGAACGAAGGCGGCTATTCGCAGCCGCATCAATGAGCCGATATTCGGTTTCGACGCCCAGCCGATCTTGCAGGCAAGTTCTCGACCGGAAGCCGAGAAGGTCATCCCCATACTCGTGCAGTACGGGGCTGATCCAAACGTGCGATCCAAGTGGTGGGCGGGGGGATTTAGCGCACTCGATTTCGCCAAGGGAGAAGCCGTTGACGTTTTGATCGGAGTAGGGGCTCGGCTGGACGTTTGGTCGGCCGCCAAGCACGGCCGGATCGAAGACCTCAGGAGGCTCCTCGAAGAGGATCCGACGAGCGTTAATGCCCCCGGTGGCGATGGTCAACGTCCACTGCACGTGGCAGCGACAGCGGAGACCGCCGAACTGCTGATTGAGATGGGAGCCGACTTAGAGGTGCGCGACATCGACCACGAGGGGACGCCGGTGCAGTATCAGGTCAACAATCTCCCGGTTCTACGAGCGCTCGTCCGTCATGGCGCGAAACCCGACGTATTTGCGGCGGTCGCGCTGGACGACGCTGGACTGCTTCGCCGACTCTTGGACGAGGATCCTCGGGCCGCCGAAGCCCATGTTGGGCGCGCGCCATTTGTGACGACAAATTCCAACGGTGGGCACATCTACGCCTACACGATCGGACCGTCCAAGACGCCTTTTCAGATGGCCATCGAGAGGGGAAGCAAGGCGGTCCTCGAGGAACTTCAACGTGATCAGCCACCTTCGAGACGTTTAGTTGTCGCTGCCTGGGCCGAGGACGCCAGCTTGGTCGCCGAGATTTTGAAGGCGAATCCGGGACTTGGGAGTCACCTTGGTGACGATAGTCGCTCGATCACCCATGCCGCTCAGGCGGGTAAGGCAGCGACTGTCCGTCTCCTGTTGGAAGCGGGGGTAGATCCGCGCTCTCCTGGTATGTACGGTGGCAGCGCTCTGCATCTGGCCTGTTGGTTCGGGCATTTGGAAATCGTCAAACTCCTGATAGGGCGCGTACCGCTCGACATGCTGGACTCAACTCACGGAAGTCCGCCACTCGGTTGGGCTGCTCACGGGTCGCAGTGGTGTCGTAACCCTTCTGGAGATTACGTTGGAGTCGTAAGGGCACTTTTGTTGGCAGGGGCCGACCCTCATGCCGCGGCAAATTCTGGAGGAACTCCGATGCTTGCCCAGGCTGGCCAACGAGAGGACGTCAAAGCGGTCCTTCGGGAATTCGGAGCTAAGTAGGACAACCGCTGTTCCGGGAGCAATGTGCGGGCGTGTCGCAAGTCTGACGGCCTGGTTAAGGCTGTTCAGACTTCTGCGGCGAGCGCACAATTCAAGGGTTCGGATCACACGCCGCCGGAAGCGATCGCTGCCAAGAAGGGTTCCGGCCTCTAGACATAAATGATCTGCAGGAGACGAATCATCCCTGTTCATTAACTTCGATCGACCAGATTGTGGGCTTTCGGATCGATCTTGGTTATGTTTCGCTGGTCGGATTGAAAAGAGTGGAGATCATAGGGCGATCGAAAACGGAACGGTGACCGGTACGGGAAGTCTCGGTGGCGTGCCCGCAAGCAACCTGACCTTTCGCCTCATTCGCGGATAATTCACCCGCACTCGTGACCGCACAATTTTATTGGTAAGGAAATATCGGTCGCTCCCACCTCTGGATGTGCTAGTTAGGAGTGTGCGTCTAGAGAATCTGTTAGAGGAGGTCCGGAACTGCCGGATCTGCGAGAGCTCACTGCCCTTAGGCCCGCGTCCGATCGTTCAGGTCCATGGGGACGCGAAGATTCTGATCGCTGGTCAGGCCCCGGGGTCGAAGGTGCATCGGACAGGCATCCCTTTCGATGACCCAAGCGGGGATCGGCTGCGTGACTGGCTAGGATTGGATCGGAAGGATTTTTACGACGAGACAAAGGTGGCGATCCTCCCGATGGGGTTCTGTTATCCCGGTACGGGAAACTCCGGAGACATGCCACCTCGCCCCGAGTGTGCGCCAAAGTGGAGGTCGAGCTTACTGGCGCAGTTACCCAACGTAAGCTTGACGCTGGTGATCGGGAAATATGCCCTTGATTATCACCTGCCGTCCGCGACCCAATCTCTGACCCAAACCGTGTCTGAGTGGCGATCGCATTGGCCGTCGATCGTGCCCCTTCCGCATCCGAGCCCGAGAAACAACCGGTGGCTATCCAAAAATCCTTGGTTTACTACCGATCTTCTGCCGGAGTTGAGAGGACGGGTTCTGGAAGTCCTTCGGACCTAAACGAATTCGATTGGGCTTACGAACATCAGTCCATTCAGGTCAATCTCTTTGCGAAGAAGAACGCCTTGCCGACCAATCCCCTTTTACCTTCGTTGAAATGGATGAGGAGAGCCATCTGGCTGAGAGCGAGATATCCGCCGACCGGTGTTCAGAAATCCTGGAGGACACGGACTTTAGGCGAGTGAGGACTCGGGCCTTTCTATGCTGGGTGGGAAAGGATCCTAAGGGAAGAATGATTACGGTTCGTGGCTCGCAAATTCTTGCCGACGGATTTCCTTTTCTCGACTGACAGCGTCTCCTTTTTGAACCGGTGGTCACTCCGGATTGGGCTAAGACTTGGGGCGATAACTTTTAGGAATCGAAGAGTCCGGTGATTTCCAGGACGACGCCGTTTGCCACGACGTGCACACCTTCAGAGACAAGGAAGGTCGCTCCTACCTTGAGACGTTGTTGATGAACGGTTCTCCGAAGGGTGTCGTCCAGGACGTACATGAACGCATCACACTCCAGTGGCACGGTCGCGCCATCAGGTAGCTGATTGCCGTGCTCATCAAGAAATCTCGGCCAAATTACCCACCCATGTCTACGATCATCCGCGTAGAAGAAATCAGGTCGGTAGCCTTGGACAGCAGGATACTTTCTGCCATTTTCAGCGGGACCCAGGAACGTGATTCGCGCTTTGAAGCTATGGTTTGAGCCAGTAAAGTCGGACACGGCTAGATATTACGGCCACCTCGGTGAAGAGCTAATTGAGAACCCCATATCTCACACTGGTCGAACCTAGCCAACTCTAGGTTTGAGGCCTTCCGAAGAAAAGGACGTAACCATTAGGGTCGACCACTTCGAATCCCCGAAGTCCGTCGTCTGTATCGGCGACCGAGCCGATCAGGTCTTCGCTTCGTCGGTTGAACTCAGCCCCTAAACCATCCGGGTCCTCGGTGAATGCGAAGGCATCCCACCGGGCCCATTCGTGTCGCTGATGATTTGGAATCGGAGGCACATGTTCACCGATCTCTTTGACAAACACTTGGACTCCATCTCGCCTCAAGATGGCAAAGAAGGGCTCTCCTTCTGGAGCAGCGAACGTGATCTCGAAACCCAGCTTGTCCCGATAAAAGGAGATTGTGTCTTGGAGATTCCTCACGATAAAGAACGGAGAAATCGACCCCACTTGAGCTCGAGTCGCAACCATGAAAAAAGTATATGTTAGGTTTGGATTTTCTGAACGAGTGATAACCTCGACCTGTTGGATAATGGTTGCACGATGTGTGAGCAGGAAAGCTTCGATAAGGATCGGCAGGATTTCGAGAAACGCGGGCTCGTGACGCGAAGGCAGTTTGGAATCCTGTTGGGTGCCGGCATGGCCATGATGCTTCCAGCAGTGGCGAACGCGGCCACGGTCGTGGAGTCAGAGGTCAACATCACGACACCAGATGGCACGGCAGACTGCTATTTCGTGCGTCCCGCGTCGGGAACTGCGCCGGGCGTTCTTATTTGGCCGGACATCTTCGGACTCCGGCCCGCGTTTCGCCAGATGGGCAAGCGGCTAGCCGAGTCGGGATACGCCGTTTTGGTTGTGAATCCATTCTATCGATTGCACAAGGCGCCCACGGCTGAAGCGGGGACGGCGACTCCGATCCAGAGTCTGATGCCTCTTGCCAAGAGTCTTAACGAGACCACTGAGTTTACGGACGCAAAAGCGTTCATCGCGTGGTTAGATGCTCAGTCCTCCGTCGCAAAGAATCGGCTGATTGGCACGCAAGGCTACTGCATGGGCGGCCCGATGGCGTTTCGGACCGCTGCGGCAGTCTCCGGGCGAGTGGGGGCTGTCGCCACTTTCCACGGTGGCGGGCTTGTGACGGATCAACCGAATAGCCCCCACCTGGAGGCGGCCAATAGCAAGGCCCAGTTTCTGGTTGCCATTGCCGCCAATGACGACAGCCGATCCCCTAACGACAAGACCGCGCTGAAGGACGTTTTCACAAAATCAAACCGGCCTGCGGAGATTGAGGTTTACGAAGGGGCTGCCCATGGATGGTGCCCACCCGACTCGTCGGTATACAACGAACCTCAGGCTGAGAAGGCGTGGGCACGACTGCTGGCACTTTATGGAAAGGCTCTGTAAGCTGCCCCGAAAAAGGTAAGTCTGAATCGACGATAATTTGGACGAATGGCGAAGACGGCAACTCGAATCGATTTTAAGGCAAAGCTCCTTTCTCCCATGGAGGGAGGAGATTGGACTTTTATCAGGCTCCCTCAGGACGCGAGCGACCAGATTCCTACCCGAAACATGGCGTCGGTGGAAGGGACCATGAACGGCTTCGCCTTCGCGGCAACTCTTCAGCCAGATAGTGAAGGCGGGCATTGGCTCAAAGTTGAACGGGCTTGGAGTGAGGGGGCGAACGCAGGGTCAGGCGATACGGTTCAGTTCGAGATCGCCCCGGCTAGAGTTGAACCAGAACCTGAGGTCCCGAAAGATCTTCTTGACGCGCTGGAGCAAACTCCGGCGGCCCTGTCAGTGTGGAACGACACGACGGCCATCGCGAGACGAGATTGGATCACCTGGATGACGCAAGGCCGGAAGGCGGAGACCCGCCTGATCCGCCTTGAAAAGATGATGGACATGCTTTCAAAGGGCAAGCGGCGAGTGTGTTGCTTCGACCGGTCAGGAATGGCGAGTAAGGCGTTTTGCTGTCCGGTCGCCTTAGAGGATTAAGGGAGCGTTCAGCTAGGTAACTTGGGCGATGTTTCGCGCGATCGTCACTTTTATCGCAGTCATCGCAGCTACGTTAACTATTGCCGACTCTGACAAGCTTGCGGCCCAGTGGAAATCCCGATATGAGGAGATTTCCCGAGTTGTTCGAGCCAAGAACCTTCCAAAGTTCGAGAGCTACATCGCAGCTGAGTACATCTGGGTTCTGGCCGACGGTGAAACGAAGAAGCGGGCT
This sequence comes from uncultured Armatimonadota bacterium, assembly GCA_903904815.1. Taxonomy (GTDB): domain Bacteria; phylum Armatimonadota; class Fimbriimonadia; order Fimbriimonadales; family Fimbriimonadaceae; genus Fimbriimonas. The sequence goes on along the minus strand of CAIVDU010000038.1, from coordinate 92,192 downwards.
GAAGCTCTCCTCGAATTCACACCGTTGTTTGAGATGAAGAAGATTGTCGGTGGGGAGAAAATTGTCGGGGTCACCAAGCGGGGAGACGTGATTGAGGTCACTTTTGAATCCAACTGGACATTCACGGGTAAGGACAACAAGATCATCCGTTCCCACGAGATTGGCATCGACAGTTGGAAGAAGTTCGAAGGAAAATGGCTCATTGTTCGAACGCAGGACAAGGCCCCTGGTAACTAGCTGCAAAGGCCGAGAGATGAACCCCACAAATTTGAATAACGATCTCTTTAAGGCAACAAACAACTGTTGACATTAGTTATCAAATATCTGATACTGTTTCGGTATGAAGATACGTGGAACTCAAAGAGCGGTCGTCTTGCTTTTTTCTAGTACGCCATTAGGTTTAGCGATGGTTGGTTATCCAGCGAGTAATGGGAAGCAACTTGAAGATACAAAGGCGTCGTTCGTATATCAAGGTTGGTCACCTCAAGTAAGTCAGGCTTTTCATTACGAGGCTCAAGGGTCCGAATTGATCCCCTATTATTGGTTCTTGCACCTAGAAGAGCCCGACGGAACGCTTCTTAAGGATGATCTCAGATCTTGCGGGGTGCTTTACGATGATTCAACACCTGACAACTCACTGGTTAACCCAGACCAGTTACCGATTGGCTTCACCAAACAGGACGAGTTGCACACGTTCCCAGACAGCATTTCCGAAAAGCACTGGTTAGGTCTTACATGCGCTGCCTGTCACACGGGAGCGATCACTCCCAAGAGTGAAGTAAGTGCAGGTCCGCAAAGAACCTATCTGATCGATGGTGCGCCGGGCACAATCAATTTCGGAGCCATTTTAGTCAAGCTTCAATCGGCCATTCAGAAAACCTATGACGACCCCGACCGACTGAATGCCTTTGCCCAGAGTGTGGGTCGTGAGGGAGTGGACGGCTCGGTTCACGACATTAAGATCAAGTTCAAAAAGTGGGCCCCGATCATGAAGAAGATGCTCGGTCTGTACATCCCATCACGATTAGGTGGGCCTGGGCGTCTCGACTGCGTAGGCGCAATCTTCAACCGTGTCTGCGTCTACGATATCCACAGCCAACAGAATCCCCCCGCTCAACTTAACGCGCCGGTCAAATTCCCGTTCCTTTGGTATTCGGACCGGCAGAGCAAGATCCAGTGGTTTGGCGGAGTTCCTAACAGCACTTGGATTGAGCGACTGAGTCGAAATGCCGGCGAGGTAACGGGAGTGTTTGCACAGTATGATGTCAACTGGTTGCCGATCTACCGGTCGAGCGTAAACATATCTGGGTTGGCAAAACTTGACAGTTGGATCAGCGGCTTGAAGCCGCCCCGGTGGAACGACATATTTCCCCCCTACGATACGGTCGCGGCGGCCCGCGGTCGGACTTGGTTCACATCAACCTGCCAAACCGGAGGATGCCATCAGGGAGTAGCGCCCCCAGGGGAAGTATGGACGGTGAAACCAACACCACTGCAAATGCGCCCAGGCGACAACCCGCTGCGGTTGCCTAACCTAAGCACTGACCCCAACAATACGCTGTTGGCGAACACTGCCACCTCCAACACCAACCTTTTGACACTTCGTAAAGGAAATCCGGTAGCGGCAATTGGGGTTTTAGACAGACTCGTGTTAGGAGCGCTCGTTTTCGACGCAAAGGAAGTTGGAGCGGCCTACAAACGATATAAGTACAAACAGTTTTATAACTTGGACGATCCAAGTTTAGCGACTGCCGATCAAAGGGCCAATGTAGAGCAAAATACGGTGTCCCCGCTCCCTGAATCGCTTAATGCGGACACCAGCGTCAGCCTACTAAGCTCAGGCGAGAAGACTAACTCAACTACGTTCAATCCGTACGTGGCCGGTTATGAGTCAAGATCTCTCAACGGGATATGGGCAGCTGCACCATATCTCCACAATGGTTCCGTGCCCAACATGTACGAGCTCCTGGGGTTACAAAGGAGGGAGGATATATTTTACGTTGGATCTCACGTTTACGACCCCTCAGTCCTCGGTTACATTTCGGACCCAGTCCGTGGGGTCAAGTTTGACGCGTCTTTGCCCGGTAACTCAAACAAAGGGCATACGTATGGCTGGTCTTTGTCGGAACCTAAAAAGCGGGATCTGATCGAGTATCTGAAGTCGCTTCAGTAGCCCGGCTCGTTTGGTCAGGGCCGTCAAATGGCTTTACTGTGCTGAGTTCTGTATCTATAGGTCGACGTGATCGTCCTTAGGCAAAACAGTTGTTCGTTGATTTGGTGCCCGAACAAGAACCAAAAATGCCTTGGTTTGTACCCATCCGGGGCTGCTGAGTCGTAAGATGCCTCGGTACTTTTTTGAAGCTTTTTTTGTGACGAGGAGGTAGCTTGAGTCCATGACGGACAGGGAGTTGCTCATCAAACTATCAAACCTATCTTGGGAGGACCTGCTTGAGTCTATTACGGGGCTAACCCAAGAACTGGCATGGGCCACAATTGAACTGCAACCTGGCGAGTACTTGCACACGGAAGGGTCGATTCTGAGCCAGATCGCCCACGTCGCGAACGGGAAAATCATCTACGGCAGTGTGGGGTTTCGTGAGACGGAGGTACGTTGGCGGGAGTTGTCGCCGAAGATCGATTCGCTTTGGCCCAATCTCGATGCGGTGGTCGATTGGCTTCACGAGGCGCATGCTTACTGGATGGATTCATGGGCATCAGTCGAGGATCTGGAGGCCGAGCGACCACGGTTTAACGGTGCAATGGTTCCTGCTTGGAAACTGATCGCCACCGTCATGAACCATGACCAATACCACGCCGGTCAGATTCAGCTTCAACGAGCGATTCTTACGCCGACATCGACTCCACCACCGCCAGAAGGCGATCTTTGGCAGAAATACTGCGAAGAGTTTTCGTGCTGGTGACGCTGGCTAGGCTGGGAAATTGGACTAAGGAGAGTAAGGATTCGCATGATCATTGCCCTGTTCATGGTGCTCATTCCGACCGTGCTCGATGTCGGGGATGGTAAAGCGTTCGCTCGTATCGAGGACGCGGTGAGGGCGTCACATCCTGGTGACGAAATTCGCGTGTTTCCGAAAGCGGTTGGTTACGTTCGATCCGCGGTGCTCATTCGAACACCAGGGCTGAAGATTGTCGGACAGGGAAGGGTCAAGATCGATGGTTCGGGGTTCGAATACAGCGGGGCGGGCAGCGTACCGCGCGCCATTTTTCAGGTGGAACCCGGGGCAGACGGGGTTGAGATCGACAACTTCGAATTGGTTGGCGCCAGCAATGCCTCGCACAATGGAGCGGGTCTGAGGATCAACGCGGCGAACCACTGTACGATGAGAAATTGCAGTGTGCACGGAAACAACATGGGTGTCATGTCCGCCGGCTCAGTCGGGGATAACCTGGCCGCCTCCGATCAACTGATCGATCACTGCGAAATCTATGAAAATGGAGATTTTGGCGATCCTGGATACAACCACAACCTCTACTTGGGTGGAACCAGCGCGACGGTCCAGTTCTGTGACATTCATGACGCGTTGACTGGACACAACCTGAAGAGCAGGGCACATTACACGCTGGTCCAGTACTGCTCCATCCACGATTCCGCGAACCGCGAAATGGACTTCGTGGATGCTTGGGACACGGAGCGCCCTTACTCCAACGTGGTGTTGATCGGCAACGTGATCCGCAAGAGCAAGGCTGCAAAGGGTAACCGGACGGTGATCCACTTTGGAATTGAGCAAGGAAAGCGGGACGGCACGATCTATCTCATCCATAACGATATCGTCACGCCGTTTGTGTCGCCGGTGGTCCAGATCAGTTCGCCAATGACATCGGCGCAGCTGTTTAGCAATCAGATCGAGTGCGTTGGCCAGTCGCATCCCGTGCTTGTCGACGGCTTGGCCAGGGGTTCAAGGAACGTCATATCACCAAACTACGATCTATCAAGATATCGGTTTGGAACCGGGGCCTCGTTCTTCGTCGACGGCACTGGCGCGCATCGTCGCGGGATACCTTTGTATCGGTATTCGCATGGGGCGTGGAAGCCGACTACCGATCAGTTTGTTGGCGCTGGTTGAGAGCTAAATCCCTGTGGGAAACGGATAAATAGCAACTTTGCGGCGTGACCTCTGGTCAGATTCATCTCGGTATCAGATAGAAACCCTTCCGACCTAAGGAAACACGTGCAGGAGGCGCACCAGAGGTGAAGTGAATATACAAGCTCTCGCCCCACGCGACACCAGCATGTCGACAATAATGCGATAGTTACTAATCGGAGCATCTGTTTCGTGATCAAGAATTTCGTGCAAAGCCTTGTCCAGGGCGGTTAATCCATCGTCATCGATGTTGGGATCGGCGCCACGAGCAAGGAGTAGTTTCACTGTGTCGACATTTCCAGAGTCACTCGCGCCGACGAGGGCGTTGGCTCCCCAAGCGTCTTCTGCATTCACGTCTGCTCCTCGCTCAAGCAAGAGTTTGACGAGCGCGAAATGACCGCTTGATGCAGCTGCAGAGAGCGCACTGACGCCACCTTCCTTGTCGCCGCCATTCGAGTTTGGGCTCACGCCGGCACCCAAGAGCTTTCTCACGGTTGGGACGTCACCTCTGCTGCATGCGCTGACGAGTTCGTCGTTTCTCGGCCGGTCTTCGAAGGGTGGCGAAGTTCGCGGTGCCACATGCGAAGTCCGACCGGCCAAAGGCCAAAATAGATAGGCCGTCGCGAACACGCAGAAAGCAAACGCGAATGCAGATAACCTTCGAGTTCTTGTTCGGTGAAGCACCTTGGCGTCAGTATATGGCGGAAAAAGAGGGCTCATAGGGGCTTAGGTTCAGTTCGAACGTGAACGGGTACGCAAAGTCCCGAGTTAAATTGGTGAATCGAACGATCTGACAGTTTGCCGCGCAGCGATATTTTTGGCGAAGGTCTTCGATATCATCAAGGCTCGGTCGAGTCAACCCCATCGACCGATTTTATCAAAGGGAGCATAATCGCGATATGTTGGTCGGACTTTTGGGTCTCGTCATGCTGTCCCATTCGCCCGTGAAGAGCGCGGATCCTCTATTGCAAGGGGAAGCGCGCGGCGTGCTGGCGTACCTTCATTCGATCTACGGGAAGAAGGTGATTTACGGACAGAGCACCAACACCGGGTTCGGGATCGGCGATTGGCCGAACGCGGAGGCGATGAACCGTACAGCGGGGAAGTACCCGGCGCTGCTTAGCATCGATCTTTACGGGTGGAATCCGCCTCATTGGGGTGATTCGTACCGTTCGGTGGTCGCCAGTTACGTGAAGGATGCGGGGCGGTGGTGGCTCGACCGGCATGGACTCGTGACGATGCAGTATCACTGGGGTAATCCGCTGATTCCCGATGGATCGGCTTGGGTGGACCAGCCAAAGGGAGCGCCCCACGTGAACGTCGGCACGCTCGTAACGCCCGGCACGAATGAGAATCGAGCGGCCTTGGAGGACTTGCGTCGTACAGCGGACGCCATGCAACCTCTGGCCGACGCCCATGTCCCCATCCTGTTCCGACCGTTGCATGAGATCGACGGCGGATGGTTTTGGTGGACAGATCGGGAGAAGCCGGAGAACACGGCTGCGCTCTACCGCCTCATCTTCAACTACCTTGTGAACAAGCGGGGGTTCCACAACCTGATCTGGGTTTACAGTGCGGGAGTCCAGAAGGATTCGGTGGCGATGCGTAAGCGGTTCTATCCGGGTTCCGAGTATGTGGACGTCGCGGGCGTCGACATCTACAGCAACCAGGCCGGACAGGATTACCGAACGGACGCCTACCAGAACTACTACGACACGATGAGTGAGGTCGCCCCGGGAAAGATGCTGGCTCTTTGCGAGTGCGACGCGGTTCCCAGCCCCGAAGTCATGGCGACAAAAGGTCCACGGTGGTTGTACTGCCTGCCTTGGTGGGCTCCCGGGAAATACAATCCGCCCGATTGGGTGAAGCAGGTGGCTAACAATCCGCTGATCGTGACGCTGGACAAGCTGCCGAAGCGGTCTTGAGGGAGCACGAGTAGCTCAGACGATGGCAAAGGTCCGCGTTTTTTCAGAAGCTCGGAAATGAGCGGCATTTGCTTCGCTCACGAGTTAAATTCTCTTCCTCTCTTACCCAAAACGGTTTAGCTAAAGGCCGCGGGACTTAATTTGATGGACTTTTTAGGATCTTTTTGACCCTCTCCCCTGTGCCCCTCTCCCGCGCACCGCTTCGCTGCGGGCGAGGGGACTGGGCGGGAAGCACCGCCTAAACCAAACAGAATTACACCGGACCCGCGCCATCGCGCAGTCCCAATTAGCCGTACTAAGTTTCTCCTTCGCACTTTGGGCTGAGACGGACAAATCGGCTAGTTCCGGAGACTTCGCGGCCAGTGAGGGTACCGCCTACGAATCGGAGGACCATTGCGAAGGTCTGACCTATGCCTAACGACGTAGTTGGGTTTCGTATGTGGAGATACGTTAAGATTTGTTCAAGTTAACTCGACTGAGTCGCTCGCCTGAATTCTGCTCGCTGTGTAGAATCGCACAATGGACATGATCGAGTCATCGAAGCAAAGGGCAGTGAGCAGCATGGAGTTCTTCCTTAGGAACTTCGCGTATGTACCGGACGATAGGTTAGAGTGGACGCCAACACCGACATCGAAAACGCCCATCCGAATCGCGGCACACACTGCGCTGTTTGCCGGGCGCTTCGCGAACATGATTCGAACACGTCAGCTTCCGTCTCCCGATAACCTATCCGAATGGATAGCGAAGGGAGAGGCGGAGGAAGTTGCTCTCACCTGTCGCTCCGAGATGGAGAGGGTTTTCCGAGAAGGAACTGCTGAGGTCATTGCCGCGCTCGATACTTTGGGGCCAGAGGAAGTAGAGTCTTCACTGGATTCCGGTCAAGGATGGTCCATGCCAATGACGCAGCTAATGGGCTTACCAGGTTGGCATGCGACGCTCCACGCCGGACAGATCGACTACTTGCAGACATGTTGGGACGATCAGAAGATTTACGTGGGGTGATTTGAGTGTACGCAGAGTAGCGTTTCAAGCTTTGTTTGTCGTATTTCCTTTGCGTGCTCGTTGGAGTCAGTAGGTTTGGTGACCCCATTTATGTGCCCCCGTCATCCTGAGTGCTTTGCCAAGCTTCAGTTGTCATATTTATAAGGAGTCGCTTCGCGACCACAGAGCAGGCTCTTTCCCCCTCCCTGCCCTCCCCCGCGAGCGCTCCTACGTCGCTGCGGGAGAGGGAAGAGTCACCTCGCGGGGCTCTCGGTGCATATCAATGGCTCAGAAACAAGACAAATGAAGCTCGACGCGCAACCGAGTTGGTAAGGGCTCGTCGCTGCATGACACGGGCCGGCTACTGTTTAGTGGATCCCCATGCCTGACGGGCCCAGGGGGCCATGGCGCCGTATTTCGACTCCCACGTCGTGTACATGGCGCCGGTGATGCCGGGAACAGATTTGGCGCCATCCATCCATTGACGAATGGCGTCGCCGTTTTCGTCGCTGTCGTAGTAACCGGAGAGGATCTGCTTGAGGCCCAAGTCGGCGAAGAACTGGCAGTTCTTGCCCATCAAGCCGCCGTTCCAGTTGACGATGCCGACGTCCTTATCCAAGCCTTTCCAGGATCCGACAAGGGTGCCGTTGACCGCATAGTAATGGTCGACTGCATTGTGCATCGGGTCGAACATGTCGTTCCAGACCCAGATGCTTGCGTCTGGTCGCACATCCCGGATGATGGCAGCAGCCTTTCGAACGTTCCAGGCGAGCAATTCGCCAGCGGTCATGTTCATGCTGCGACATTGAGCACACTGGTTTAGGCAGCGCAGCTCGTCGTGGGACATGAAGAAGCCGGCCGGGTGGAGCAGTTCATTGGCTCGCTTAACGTCTTCTCTCCAGTCATCGAAGATCTTCGGTTCTGAGAGGCAGAAGTTGATCCGGTCCTCGTAAATGGTGATCGGGTGGTAGTAGCTGACCCGCAACCGATCGCCATCTTTGATGCGGGAATCGGATGTCAGCTTGATGGTGGGAGACGCGCCTCTCCACGGGATCCACGGATGAAACTGAGGGTCGAAGATCTTCTCGTAATCGTGGCCTTCTCGGTAGAGCGTGCCATCTTCTGCGCGAACGGTTACTGGGCACCCTGGCCGTCGTAGGACGTTCACAAGCCCGATTTCTTCGATCTTAAAGTCGTCCCACCAGATTTTGCCGCTCTTGCCGCCCCAGAATCCGAGATAGACGTTGGCTGCCGTTTCGTCGAAGCTGTTGAAGACAAGGTCTACTTGCTTCCACCCCTGGGTCGCGTCCACGTGGAACGTCTGCCAACTCACGCAGTTCTGGGGCGTATTCGTGAGAACCTTGATCTCGGGCACCGCCGGGCTTAGATTCTCTGTTTTGACCCAAACGGAGATGTGGTACTGGCGATGAGGTTGGAGTTTGATCGGCTGAACGATGCGGCAAAGGCCGTTTGCGTTCTTGCCGATGCTTTCCATGCGAAGCGAGGTCTTCCCGCCGTGAGCGAAGTCGTGGTCGGCGAAGGTCGTCACCCCGATGTCGTCTTGCCACGCCCAACCGAGGAATTTATTGTCGGCAGTGGCCTCGAAATCCCCGTTTTGAACTAGGTTTGGAGTTTCTGGCTGGTGGATCGCGGTTCCGCCGTGCACCACGTACGTGGTGTCTTTGACCGGAACACCCTCGACATAGTTGCGATCGTGGGCGCCGCCCATGACGGTGCAGATGATGTCGAGGCCATACTGCTTGGCGGCCGACCTAAGGGCGGGCGCCTTATCGGCAGAGACGACGGCGGAGCAGACCACACCGTTATAGCCGGCGGTTTGGGCGGCCGGGAAGCGGGCAATCATCTGGTCGACCTGCTTCGGGTCGGTCAGATCGCTCGTGAAAAACAGCCAGCGATGTTGGGTGCGGGAGGCGGCCTGTGGACTCGGCGGTTTTGTTGTTTGTGGCTTGGCGTCAACTGCTGGCGAAACGAGCATGGCCACGGCACACGCAGTGATGAAGATCCTGGAGATGAAGTCAATGCGAGGCACAAAACACACCTTGCGGGTAAGCGACCGCAGGGCCATTATGCGCCGTTGTGTGTCATTTGGGCCAATTTACGTCGAGTGAGCCTCGTGGACTGTGGCACTCCAAGAAACCCATTTTCGATTCCTATTTCAGAAGTTTGTCCTTAAACCATTGGAGTGCCTTGGTGAGACCAGGAACGAAGGTTTTTTCATCGTGACCGCCTCCGCGAATGACTTCGAGTTTGTGGTCGATGCCTGCCTTGGTCAGGGCTTGATCCATGGTTTGGGCTTGCTGCAAAGGGACGACCTGATCTGCGTCGCCGTGAACAATCAGAGTCGGCGGGAACTTGGGGTTGACGAGGGTGATAGGCGAGACCTGCTTGAGGATGGCTTCGATGTCTGTTCGAGGCGCTTTGGGGTCAAAGCCGAGCGCCGGCACGAACATGGCCAACTGAGGATTGTCCGTGAGGATGAAACCTGGCTTGCCCCAGTTGGCAAGATCGGTAGGTGGCGAAATGGCGGCAACCGCAGCCACAGGCAAATCCGGTGAACCGGCAATCATGAGAGAGAGATGCCCTCCGGAGCTGATTCCGGAAACTCCGACTCGGTTCGTATCGATGCCGTAGTCGGCGGCGTGAGCATGCACGAATCGTACGGCGGCGCGAACCTGGTCCACGATCTCGCTGACCTTGTACCGGGGTTGGGCACCATGCACGACTTCGAATACGGTGAAGCCACCGTCGGCAAACACTTTTTCGATGCCAGGCATGAAGCTCTGGAACATTGTGTGATCGGAAATCCATCCGCCGCTGACCATGAAGACCACCGCTGCCTTGTTGGGATTTGCCGGTTTGAGTACGTCCAAGGTGAACGCGGTCCCACCTGCTTTCATGTAGATCACATCCTGGATTCGGGTTTGTGCGGATGCCAGGGCGGCGAAGAGGGGCAAGAGGAGGACGGAAAGTTGCCGCGACATGTGGGCAGTATAGCGGGGCCATCGCGGGCGGGCTGCGTGACTCACGCTGGGACCCCGGTATGAGCCGCCTTATGGTGATCGCTGAAAAACTCGTCCGCCTCAGTGGCCTTTTCGGAATATTGCGCTTTGCTCATCATCGGTACTTTGTCGAACGGCCGAGTCTGAAATCGACAATCCGTGGAGCAATTTCTTCGGGCTGGCTCTGTTAAGCCGGTAGATGCTGCCTATTCGAGCTTCATTTACGGTCCTGTCTATCGACCTTGCTCCGTGAGCATGTAGGTCCACACCTGTTTCCAGCGCTCCGCATTTTGAGTGCCGATGGCAGAGTTGTGAGCCGTTTTGGCACCCTCGCTGTCTTGCCCCTGAACATAGACCGACGGATAGGCGGTGTAGAGAACTCGAGCGTGGTGGTAAGGATATTGGTCGTTGTCGACCTCTCCGATGGGGCCGAAGGCGTCGAGACCGAGAGCGACCAGGTTTTGTAGCAATTGCGCGGGGGTGCAGCCTTTCGGATCTTGGCGGTGGTTGAAGGCGAAGAATCGGGTTTTAGCCGTAGCCGAAGGATCGCTGTACCAGGCGGCAGGCGCGTTGTTGCGGACGCTGAAGTCTTTGGGTGAGCCAAAGCAGAGGACTCTCTCGACGGAGTGCTTTATCCCAATCAATGCGGCATGTCCGCCTCCCTGCGACTGTCCGGCAACGGCGATCGACTGCCAATGGACTGCGCCGTCCCCATCGAGGAACTGGCCCCAGTTCTCCCGTGGTCGTAATTGCTGAAGACGAGCGAGTGCTTTGACGAGACGGTTCTGAATACTCTCGGTTGGCTGGACCGTAAAGGTTGATCGGTCGTTCTTTACTGAGGCGCTCCCTCCCTGGATGATCGCCATCCTGAACTTCTCGAATTGAGTCGGATCGCGATCCATCTCACAGGCGGCGGCAGGCACATCATCGGGGTACATGAGGTTGAGAACGTGGTAACCGAGGCTTGCCGCGAGACTGAGAAATCCTACCGGTCCTTTGCCTTTGCCGCCGGTGCCGGTCAGGAAGAGAAGCAGTTCGTGGCGATCGGCCGGAAGGCTTTGCCGGTGCTCTACCACGATGTCCCGATCGATGTACACGAAGTGAGGTTCTGTGAATGTCTTGATCTGTGGGTCGGTGGCTGCGGGTTGGAGAGGGAAGTTGATCACATCACAGCGCGCAAGGGCAGCGACGAATAGAATGGCGACGAGAAGCAAGACTTTCATTTCACGTTCCAGTTAATGCCTGTGCTCGATTCCCAGCGATGGTGGACTTGCTACAGGATTCGATATGAATCGGAGCCGGGTTCGTCCGGAAGGTGTTACTCCGGATCAAAAGACCTTTTACGCTTCGTGCCGAGATTCCTCCACGCTCGAACACATTGTCTAGAATGCGTATGCCTTCGTGCACGGGCTCGTCGGGCTTCGCATCCCGGTTCTCCGGGTTGATTGATATCACGGGATCTCCGCAGTCAAGAAAACGGTTCCCGCGGATAGTCACGTCTCTCACGCAGCCACTCTCAAACCACGAGTTGGCGTCATCGGCTATGAGGATGGCGCTCATGGACGTGTTCGAAAATGTGTTTCCGGTGACGAGAACTTTGCCTCTCGTTGAGATGAGGAAACCTCGGCATGAGTCCATCGTCACAGTGCAATTTCGGATCGTGAGGTCAGGGTACCAGGAGTTGTTATCGACGACGTCGTTCGGAGCGAATTCGGGGATGTCACGATCTAGGCTGAGGAGCCAATCGGTGTCTGTCTTGCGCTGGATGGCGGTAACGACAGCCGAGCTGTACGGCCTTAGGCTCGTGTGACTGACAAATTCGATGTTGTCACCCGGCTGGAAGGCCGCGAAACCATAGGTCTGTGGGTGCATGAACCGCACGATCACCTGATTGCTTCCGACCTTCTCAATCAGCCGAAGATACGTGCCGTGAACATTGATGGGATCATCTTGGGCGCCCGAGAACTGACATGAGTCCACGAGGACCTTGCCTCTGCAGCCCGAAAAGTGGAAGCAGTCTGCCCACGCTGGGCAGGTACGAATCGTCCCTGGCCGAGGAATCACATTCACGCGTTGAAAGGTGATGTTCTCGGTAAATTGGCTGACGATCGCCATGCCTGGCAGCGAATAGAAATTGCAGTCGCGGAAGACGATGTCCTTGCAGCGACTGTTGAGGCCACTTGTGGTGTCTCGGATGACGTTCCGGAACTGGAACTGGTGGCCCGCGATCATGCCGAGATTGCCGCTTTTGTAGGTGAGGCGCAATTTGTCTCGACCCAATATCTTTGCATTCGCAGAACTGAACGGGTCCCATTGGCCTCGGCGCCAGCATTTGCCAGTTGCTGGATCTGCCTCTTGCACCATCGTCCAGCCCGGTCCAAGATCGCCTGTCCACGCGAATCGCCCCTCTTTGACGGTGTAGGTCGAACCTTCGGCAACCTGGATATCAGCGGAATCTGGACCTACTGCAGTAACGCGAAACTCAGACACCGTCGGTCTCACCAGATCGAAGTTAAGCCCTTCATAGGTCACATCTTCCGAGTGATCATTGACCAGTTGGGTCATTCGATCGCCAAACCAGATTTCGCACCCCTTGGCGCCGACAATCTTCAAATGCTGGGCGTTCTTGACGAGAATTCCTATTGGCCGGGGCTCAAGAGGCGCGTCTGCGGAGTTCGACACAAAATAGGGCAGAGCGATAGCTCCACTCGCTCGAAATTCATGCCACCCGGAGACGAACTGAATAACCACCGGTCTGCTTTTTGTGCCGATGGCTTTCGGAGCTAGCGAGCCCTGCAGAACTCCGGGAGCGACGGTCACCGAATCGCCTGGGCCAAGCGACTGCTTGTTGAGCCAATTTAAGGTCTTCCACGCGTGGTCCTGGGTGATGCCAGAGTTGGTGTCGTCACCGTTTGCAGGGTCGATGAAATAGGTCATCGGTTGAGCGGCTTGGGTGGAACCCAGGAGAACCAGGATGCAGGAGATGATAAAGGAACGAATAGGCATCTGCGTGGCTGACTCGTCGAATAGATAACCTGTCGCAATCGTTGGTCTGTCGCGGAGGGTAGCCGATGGGTTGCTCGTAGGGAAGTTTTCACCACGCGTTTCTGGACGGACCGTTGTCCCTGGAAGATGAACGCCTTCACGAACAGGGAAGCGTCGAGCGTAGTCTCGGCGAAAATGACGGGGTGGTCAACAAAGTCGATGCGACGGAGTCCAGTGCGAGGATGTCACGCAACGATGTCAACATTGATCAGGTGTACCTCTCCAAGCACGAAGTCCTCGATCTCCCCGCTGGCCAGCGTGAGGTAACGATCCGGAATATAGGCTCTTGTGCGCGGAAAGCTTGCCGGACCTGATTAGGTGATTGCTTAGACTCACCAAAAGTAGATTTCGAAATCGCGATCGGGTAATCACAAGCTAAACGATCTGCGAAGCTCGGCCGTACAGCTCAGCGAATTTCGGTGTGCAGTTCGCCACGCGAAATGCTGGATTCGCGATGTAGATTGCCATTTGTACCTCCGAGGTGGAACTTGTGACGAACGATCCGTCGACTTGGGAACGAAACCATTGGCGTCCTTTCTCGGTCTGTTCTAGTAGCTTGTCGACCTGGCCAAGGAACCTATATTTAAGACCTAACAGGGTCTTGACCGATCCATCGACAGTGGTGCCCGATTCCTCAACATCTACATTCGGGAACCGCTGCTTTAGGTATTCCATTAGGCTATCAGAATTGATAGCAATCTTGTCGATTTCGCGCTCCACGACAAAAGTTGAAACCTGCTCGAGGTAGGAGTCGCGATCTCTTTTAATAGCTTGGAAGGCGATGTCTGCCGCATCAAGGGCACCAGCGAGCGCATTTACATTGCGCTTCAGCTGAGTTGGCACATCTTCTTCTCTCTTATACAGAAGGTGATGGGAAACGACTGCCCAGGCGTCCTGCATAACAGTGCGGAGTTGGACCTCGCAGACCTTCGCCTTAAGATCGTCGTAACGGGCCCCGGAGGAATTGTTTCCCAATTTGACTAGAAAGTGAATCCCGCCGTAACCAAACCTATCGATCCCTTGAGATTCAGTTTTGTCATCTTCCTCAAGCACTTCGAACGATTCCTTCACAATATCGGAAAGCCTGGGCAGGTCCTCGGCGTAATAGCACACGAGACGAGCTCCTGCGAAGTCGGTAAACTCCGTAAAGGGATCTCGTGGTCTTCTCCTTTGGATCTTCGCTAAGAAACTGACTAGCTCTTTCGCCCTCCATGAAGTGCTCGCAATCGGAATACCGTCACTAAGTGCTCGCTTTGAGGCCGTATACGCCACTTCTGATGATAACTGTTCGTAACCTGATCGTTCTTCCAGAAACCGTCGGATTAGCAGTGGGTTGCCAATCCACAAGTCCGTCCCTGAGCCGTCCGCCTGTTGGACGTTCCCGTGAGAACTCTCCAAATCAGAACCGGATCTATGTGAGTTTGCCGACTTCAAGGGGTGAGAATTCGGGTTGGTGAGAGCCTCCAGGGTTTTCAATCTCCTCAATAAGCCGATATTTGTTCCGAATCAGGAACGTCATCCGTTTGCCATTTAGGCACGCAATTAACGCGTAGTCCTGACAAACTTCAAAAGCGGTAACCATGCAGTATACCAACTTTACACGATATTCCTCCGAGCAGGACCCACCGATTCGGTCCTTGAGTCTTGGTTCGTCGCGGTGGGACAAACGTCGACTGCAAATGGCGAGGTCCAAATCCAGAGTTGGGATGATCCGAACTATCGCGGTGAGATCTCGATAAGTGGTACCTGGAAACCTACGAAGCCTTGGACCTAAGACTCATCTAAGTCTACGGTTCGCAACACTTGTATCAATTTGAAGCACCAATCGTCGACCTCTGTAATTATAATGTTGCTATGGCAGGTCAAGTCCTGGAAGCCTCGGCGTCCGTAGAGCAGACGAAGCATCCTGACTCTAACGGAACAAAGACGCCGTTCGGAGAGGCAAGGTCGACGTGCACGGAGATCGCGAAGATGGCGAGCGACCAGGCCAAATGGCTGGCGACTTTGTCGAGCATAGTGGTTGGCCTGAGCTTGGTCCTACTAAGGTTGGAGTTGGCCAAGCTCGAAACGGCTACATGGACTCGATCCGACGGGAGATGTGCTTTTTTTGCCTTCGGTTCGATTTTGTTGGCCCTCGGGTCAACCGTGGCTGGCTCTATCGTCCAAGGCACCATTTTGCGCTACATGGAAGGAGCAAAAGATGTCCGGCTTATTCCTGCGGTTCGGACGGAAAGTTTCACCTTTTTTTAGAAAGTCAGTGAGATCCCACCTTTGGCAACAGCGCTTACTGCTGTATCTCTCCGTGCTTGCTATCGTTGTAGGCTTTGCCGTAAGAATCTATTTCCCCTAAGAACCCTCGATCCTTCGAGTCAGGTCTTGGTCGTCGTGGTCAAACGTCGACCTGACAGTCTTGTATCCTAGGCTCCGCTGATGCCAGGCAGCCCCTATTTCTTGATGTACCCGTGCATGCGGAGCCAGGACGCGAAGGCTTCGAACCAACCCGTGCTCGTGGTTTCCTTCGGATACATACCGAAGCCGTGGCCGCCTTGTTCGTAGAGGTGGAACTCGACGGGGTGCTTGGCGGCTTTCCAGCTTTCGATCAGTCCGAAGCCCGCGTTTCCGAAGAAAGGGTCGTCCGCTGCGAGGGCGATGAAAAGGGGTGGGGCGTTGGTGGGCACCACTACGGAATTGAGAGGACCGTAGATGTTGCCGAGGAAGGCAAGATTGGCATCCTTTCCGTACAGGGCGGTCGACATCGTGAGCATGGCGCCGGCGGAGAAGCCGATCATGCCGATCTTGTTAGGATCGACATTCCATTCTTGGGAGCGCGTGCGAATGAGCTGAAATGCGGCGACGGCATCGGCTATTTGCGGGGCGAGCTCAGTCGCCGGGTCCTGGGTACCGGCTGGTCGCCTCGCAGTGCCGGAGAACATGCGTTTCATGGAGTCTTCGAACCCGGCCATGTCTGGCGGAGTGGGACGAAGGCGGTACTTCAGAACAAATGCGGCCACCCCTTTCTTGGCGAGGGCTTTTGCGACGTTCCAACCCTCATTCTCCATGGAAAGCGTTAGGAATCCGCCGCCGGGAGCGACGATCACGGCGGCTCCGGTGGCTTTGCCCTTGGCTGGGAGAAAGGGTGTGAGGGTGGCGATCTTCACGTTCCTGGCGAACGTGCTTCCATACTGCGAGTGCCAGGCTTCGTCAGCGGTCGCTTCAGGAAGTTGACCGGTGCCGAGGACAATGGCGTTCGGTTGGTTTGGGGTCGAGATCGGGGTCATCTTGTCGTTCTGGGCGGTGGCGATCGCCGAGATCGCAGAGACGAATAGGACGAGAATTCTGGAAATTGACATCATTGGCTCTCAGATATCCGTTGGCGGGTTCCGGTCTCCAATTCGAGCCGAGCTATTCCGGCTCGGCGGCAAGACGACCCGCGTTGGCGTAATTTACCCTTAAATTAACTTTGGACAAGGTTTGCGGGTTGCGGTTAGCTGTTGGCGGTTGAGTGAATCTCGGCCTTGATGGTCGCGGTGGTTGGATTCATCTTCGGGATGGCAATGGTCAGGGCCTCGAGGGGGCATCACGTAACGACGGGACTCTTCGTGATCGGTGGGTTAGTCGGGGCAGTTGTTTCGGTGATCCTAGGGCTCTCGATTTTGATTAGTTATGCGTGGGTCACCGAACGATTTGACAAATGGTCCCAGCAGCGTAGGGAACGCTGAGCGTAGACCACTGGTGATTAAGCCGAATCGATTCGGTCCTTGACACAAAGACTCACCGAACCTAGGACTTGGAGATAATCTTGTCCCCGATGCGTTCATGGGCGATCGCAATATCGTCGATCCATGCCGTAAAGCCCGCTCCTGCTGACTGGTAGTTGTTCCAACCGAACGCCAAGCTGTCGAAAAATGGTGGGATCTCGGTGCCGTTGTAGTTGCCTGCTCCATTGTGGAGCCTGACCTCGGGGATCTCCTTACCATCGATAAACAGTTCGTAACTTTGGGTTGCGCTATCGACGTGCCACTCGACCAGCATCCAATCGCCGGTAAATCTGTATTTGAAGGGACTGCCTTTGCCGAACTCGGGACGAGGAGTTACCCAAACGTTATACAACCACTGCAGTCCTCCATCTGGCCCGGTACACGTATCGGCGAGTCGCACCCAAATGGGATCGTTATGCAGAGGACTCGTCCCCGCGCCCTCAACGATCGTGCTGTGAATGACCGCGAACTTCTGCCCGGGCGGCACGGCCGGAACAGGGGTTGGGATTTGCACCTTTAAGTAGAGTCGCCCCCAATGGCTCGGCCCTATCCGTTTCATCGGGTCTCCCTTGAGGACGATCCTGCGCGGGCCGCGTTCGGCGGGATTCATTTGAAGACACTTCTTTCCCCAATGGGCCTCCTTACTGGTCACCTCGCAGTTCCCCTGCTTGGTAAATCCTTCCGGGATTTCACCGACGGGAGTCGATTCGAAGTCGACGACCAACAACGGCAACGCCTGTTTTGCCGTTCGGGCCGTGAGGACCAGGCAAGGGTCTACTTGCACCCTCCGGCCGTTGACAACCGTGGATGTCGAGTTCGCGAGCACGCACGAAACAAGCAGGCTGAAGGTTGGGTGCATCCCTATAGGTTAACCGATCATGTAGGAACCGAAGAGGCCGTTTGAAAATGGCACGAACTACGTGAGTCGAGAGTTTAGTTGCGCCTACGGGGGTGATTTTTTTCAATTCCAAGCGACTAGAGGAACTCAAGACCAGAGACATGGGAGATCAATGTCGGAAAGGGAAGTCATACTCCGAACCGGACAGAAGGGTGCGGCTCCACTAGAAACAGCCCAGGCGTTTATTGAGAATCATCGTAGAATGAGATCAAGATGCTGCAGACGATTCTTTTCATTTCGGCGTTATCGACAAGTTCTGGGACTGACCCCGTAACGAGATTCAGCCTGTCTGAATCGACTCGCTCCAGCACTACAAAAACCGTGATTCAACAAATCTCATCCTCGATTACCGAGGAGAACACGTCTTTTCAGAGCCAATGGAAATTTGAAGCCACGATCCCTTTCTCCTCTAACGAATGGGCGCAGTTGGGACAAGATGGAACGGTCTCATTAAAGATCGGAAAGCAATTCATTGAAGAGAGGATCTCGGCTGCTGACGGGTTTAATTCTAAGAGCGGCTCATTCACCTTCAAGCTGACTAAGCCCGTCGTCGTCTCTACCGGCTTCAAGTACATCACTCTTCCCACCGATCGGCCTGCATTGCCGACTCCGGCGCCCGGGACAAGAATTGTCTACGGCAATGGCTCTCTCCAGTTCAAAGATTCAACCCTGAAAATCACTTTCTCAAGCGTCGGAAAATCGGGTCCATCGCTCGCCGGTGAGAGCTTTGTTTCTGTCGGAGATGGCAGCTTCGAAGGCAAACTTCCGTTCGAGTTGACTGCGGGGACCCAGCATAGGGAATCTGAACTCACGATCACCGGCAACGCCAAGCATCGAGACAGCCAGAAAGACGGCTCGATGGGCACGACGGTCTCAGGAACGACGGTCCAACTCTCACTCACCGGCAAGGCGTAGCCACACGCGGCGGTGTACCGCTGGTACTTCTCCGAACTGCCAACTGCCAACTGCCCTACAGTGAGTACAGGTGCGGCATGGCTGCATAATCGCTGCATGTTGACCGCGCTTGCGCTCATGCAGATACACGCTCAAGTCGATGACGCAGCCGTCGTTAAGTGGCTTAAGTTGAGCGCGATGCCCATCAAGACCGTTCAGGCCGGGAATGGTTTTGACGACTTAGAAGCCTTCGGGAAGCGGCTTGGTCGGGTTAAGATCGTCGGTATGGGAGAGCCTACCCACGGCACGCGTGAAGCCTCCCTTTTCAAGCACCGAATGTTGGAGTACCTGGTAGAGCGCAAGGGCTACAGAGTCTTTGCCATGGAGGCAAGCTTCCCAGACTGCTTGCCGATCGAAAAGTACATCCAGACGGGCGAAGGCGACGCCGAAGCGGTGGTCCATGGGCAAGGGTTTTGGACCTGGGATACCGAGGAGGCTCTCGGATTGGTTCAGTGGATGCGATCCTACAACCAATCCCACACCGATCGCGTTCACTTCGTCGGGTTCGACATGCAAGCCAAGGCGCCCGCCTACGCGCGAGCCGCCGAGTATTGGAAGATGTGGCGGCCCGCAAACGAGCCCGAATTCCCGGCCAATCCTACTCCCCAATCCCTGATTTCCACTCTTTCACGATTGAGTAAGACCCGGAATGAGTTGGTCAAGAAGTCTGGCGTTGAAGCCTACGAGACAGCGTGTCAGTGTGCGGTTGTAGCCGCTCAGGCATCCAAGATCGAGCAGAACCACATCGACGAAACCTACCAGGCTCTCACGAAAGCCCTGACGAAGGCACAGGAAGACGCCAAAGCTCTCAAGACTGCGGGATGGAGTTCGAAAGCTCTGGACGAACTGCTCAAGGGGCTCAATGATGGAACCGTCGGTGAAAGTGCCACCCGCAAATCGTTCGCAACTATACAAGCCGACTACCGGACGGCTCCGCCGAGCACCGAGGGCCTTTTTGCTGACACGTTGCGGCAATTGAACGAGATCGTAAGTCAGTTCACCATCCTCGATACGTATTCTGGGTGGCGAGATCATTGCATGGCCGAAAACGCTGCGTGGATCGTTGAGAAGCTGTATCCACAGTCGAAGGCCATGCTCTGGGCCCACAACTACCATATCGGGTCCAGCGTTCCGGAAGACAATTCGGTTGAAACGATGGGACGATACTCGGCGAGGCGATTCGGGCGCGCCTATTTCCCGGTTGGTTTTAGTTTTGGCCAAGGTTCGTTTCAGTCGCGCTTGATGGACTCCACGGGGGCGGTGTCGCAACTCCAATCTTTCGAGGTCGGCGCCCCTGCGGCAGGTAGCCTCGACGAAACGCTTGGCAAGGCCGGAAGTCTGTTCATCGCCACGTTCGATCAAGCTCCTCGCGACGAGCGAGCGTGGCTCGATCTGCCACATCCTACAAGAACCTGTGGCTCAGGGTTCGATCCGAAAGACCCTCAGGGCTCTTACCGAAACGATCGTCCGGGAAAGTGGTATCGGGCTATCGTCTATCTGGGCAAGACGACACGGGCGCGCCCTCTTAGGCTCACAAGAGAGCGTTTTGGGATCAAAAAGGATTGGTAGCGGACATCAAAAGATGGGAAAAGTGGGGAAGCTTCGGACGGCCGCGCAGATAGTTGTAGAGTGCATTCTGCTCGCATGTGTTCTGGGGATCGCACTGGACATGGTGACGGCCCATGTGGCGGTGGAGTACTTCACCGTTTACCATCCCAAAGTAGTCGAATCCACTTCTCCCATCGTCATGGCCCTCGTTTGGGGAGTAGGAGCGGCCTGGTGGTTTGGGGCAATTGCAGGCGGAGTACTTGCGCTGGTCAATGCGCGAAGAACTGCTCCGTTGGCGGCGGCCGCGATCAGGCCGCTCATGGCGCGAGCTTGCGTCTTACTTTGGGCGACGATGATGTTGATCCTGGCGGGCGCCTACGCCCTCATCGGACTGGCGCCGATCAAGCGGGGCCCGGAATTTGATTTCAATCGGCGCTTAATGTCGGTGGCAATCACTCATGCGACCGAATATGTGCTTGGGACGATCGCAATGGTGGTAGTCGCTGTACTCGTCTGGAGATTCCGCAGCCCAGAAGTTGAGCCATGAAGCAAGTCTGAGATCACGTTCGAGGCGACGGCCAGGGTGCGGAATCTGTAAATCCATAACTGCGGTTGGGGAAAGGTGCATCGTAGGGTTCTCCACCATCGAGGCCAAGCTCGTAATAGAGCACTGAGACTTGTCCGACCTTGTAGATGACGTTTTGACCCATGTGAAACAGGAAGGACCGCACGACTCGTGTTTCGCCGGGCCAGGGTTCCCGTTCCGCTGAAAGCGATTCCTGATCGAGTGACCGTACCAGACGCCGCCACTCGCCCGCCTCCTGTTCCAATAGTTGGATCATCGCCATCCGGTCTATCGGGAGGTCTGGCGTAGGTCGATGCTGGGTGCGATCGAGGACGGTCATTTGCTGCCGGTCACACCACAGCCAAACGAAAGTGTGCTCACAGATCTCTCTTGCAGTAGGGGTTCGTTCGGAGAAACTCCAATTCCACTTGTCGTCGGGAATCGAGCGGGCGGTCCGAACCAAGCTACCGATGTATCCGACGATCATGAGCTCGAAGACCTCTAGCTCATCTTTAAGCTGGTCGAAATCCGGGTTCTTTTCGGCCTGTGGTTCCTCGCTCTCGCTATTCATTTCGTCAAACATTATGCTCGGCGGCCGGGTGCAAATTCGTTCGAAATGTTAGGAACTGACACTAAACCAAACACTATGAAGGTTGTCCGAAAGACTCCGAACGGGATTTCCCGATTCGGCCCTAGGGCCACATTTAGCTCCCTTCGGTCGGCGGGATAAACCCTCGCCCTAGGCTCGGCCTGCGGACACGAGTTCTCACCCTGTCGCTATGCCCTAAACCGCTAGACTTGGCCGCCAGTCTGCGCCTAGCGAACTACGGAAACCACCGATCCAGGTTCTCTGTGATTTCTAATCGCTCCAGCGCCTCTGCGTAGTCACTCACGATTGTCCGGATCCGGCGTCGATCCAAGTCAGGATAAAGCTCTTTGAGAGCGATCACGTCCTGAATGTCCCTCTCCCTTGAAGCCGTAAGCTTCATGATAACGAGGTCCTCGGGCGTGGCAACCTTGGCGACACCACCACGTCCGAGGTCCATTGGCGTCGCATTGTCGAGGGTCTCGCGTTCGAAAGGAACGAGGCCGAGCATGAAATCGACGAAGACCTCCTCTTGCCATAGGGTGTGGAGCAGGCGCGTCGATTTGGAGAGACGAAGTTCCTCCGTTGACGGTGGCCGGAACCCGTGCTTGGGCAGCAGCGAGGCTAACTCATCAAGGCGATCGTCCAAGTCCCAAACGAGAGCATCGACATCGCTTGTGTATCGATCATGCCCACGTAGGATGACGGCTAAGCCGCCGATGAGTGCGTAGTCGAATCCACCCTCGGTTAGGGCGGCTAAAGCCGCGTCAGTCGCGGCAGATACGTTCGGGGTGTCGGTCACGGAGGCGCTCCTGTACTTCGCTGTAGGGCATCCGGTGCACTCTCCAATCGGGTTTCTCCCTTTCAATGCCGATGTAGGCGTGACTTTTCAAGAACGCCATTAGGCCCTTCATACGCTCTGCCGGAGTCTGATTGCGCTTTTCCTCAAGCACTAGTTGATTGTGCAACTCCATGCCCGACTTCCAAGCTCGAATCTGTTCGCGAACGACTTGATCCATAGACACCTGGGGGGAAAGTGAGGTGGTACTCCGAACGGGATTCGAACCCGCGATCTTCGCCGTGAGAGGGCGATGTCCTAAACCGCTAGACGACCGGAGCACGTCAGAGCGTAGATTATACCCGCGGGATTTCTGTCTCGCAAGGCTATCCGTGCATCGGTTTGTAAGTCCAGTGGTTTGCCAGCTCCAGTTGGTCGCCGGCGTGCGGGTCGGCGGTGGTTTCGCCCGGGGGGAGGCAGCTTTGGCCTTGGGGGCCGGATTTCGTGAGCTCGACGAGTTGGATATAGGTGCCGCGGTTTGCGTAGCGCATCGTACCTAGTGAATCGAACGTGCGAGTGCTGGGGAAGTAGGGGAGAGTGATTGGGGGGTTCGGTTCCATCGGGACAATCGAAGCCGGGGATCGTCCTCGCAAGAAATCGAGTTTGGTACGACCGTGCAGGGCGTTCCAAACCAACGTGGGTTGGGCCACGATTCTGAATGCGGCCGGATCAAGGAAGCCTTCGGTGGTGGGTTTGATGAGGTTGTCGCGAAGGGCCTCGAACCAGCGAACATAATTTGATGCGGCGCCCGATCCATCCAGGAGCAGTCCGTCGAAGGGTGGGGATTGCTCCTGGAAGAAGGGCCAAGTTTCGTCCCTTTTGGCGATGGCCTCGACGATGGTTGAGAGGCTGTTGATCGAGAATCGAGCTGGCTTCAACTCAGAGAACAAGATGTTAGCCTCGTGGATGCGGCCCCACGTGGGAGTGTCACCGTTCGGCCACCATGTAGTCGGTTTGTTGTTCCAGTTCGCGAGGATCCCGCTGGCAGGATTCATGAGGTGAGGCATGCGGGAAGTGCGTAAGAAGCCTTGCCATTGGAACTGGGCTTCGTCGGGAGTCGGCAGTCGAGGGTCAAGTCCGGGCGCCCTCACGGGAATCCGGCCCACGTAACGGTAGCCGATGTCACCCGCCGTCGTCGCATAGAAGTAGTTAAAGTTCATGGTCGCCGACGAGATCGCACGATCGATTCCGTCTCCGCGCGATTGACGATAGGTGGCTAACAGGGAATCGAACGACTGCAGTTCCACTCCGCGATAGGCGCTGTGGCGACTGAAAACGAGGTGGTTGCCTGGGCTTTCCAGCACCACTGGGCCGCTTGCCGTCCACTTCCGCGTCACGGACTGTGGGCTATCGCCCTTCACGGCGATGTTTGTGTGCCGGACAATGAAAGCGGTGGGTCGGCCGTCATGGAGGTAACCCTTCGAGACCGTGTGGGACCAAACGATGTCTTCGGTATCGGCGACGCCGCTCGTAACGCCCCAGGCGAAGGACTGGGTCTCTCCGACCACTACGCCGGGCACTCCAGGGACATCGGCTCCGGTGATGTGGAGGCCCGGAGCGTTGACGGAGACCTCATGGAGCACGCTTGGCGTCGTGAAACCCATCTGGGGGCCACTCAAAAGCAAGGCGTTTCCCGTGGCCGACCGACTTGGGGACACGACGACACAGTAACTCCCAGTCCGAAAAGGGAGGGAGAGCGATTCGGCGAGGCGGTGAGAAGTGTCTCGCTCCGCTAGGCGAGCAGCGGGCAAGAGCTCGAACAGACCAGGCAAGGGAAGTTCCTTGAGTCGAGCCTCTGTGATCGCCCGATCAAAAGGGGGGAAGATCACGGGTGGTTTGTTTGACTGTGGGTCGTCTTGCGGGGAGACCGTGGTCACCGCCGCCGAGTCGTTCTGCCATGCGAAATCGTCCAAGGCGTCGAGAAGATGGTCCTTCAGCCTCGGCTGCGACTTCGCGTATTGCAGGAAGGCAAGGTTTCGAAGCTCACCCGCGCCACCTTTGCCGAACTCTTGGAAGAGTCGAACACAGATAGCGACTGAATCCAGGGCGGTCCATGGATCCGGCTTGTCTTCGTTTTGTCTGAACTCGGGTGGGAGCGATCTCGTGCTCAGGAACCGATTGACTCCTTCTGTATATGCCTCCAGTGCGTTCTTGGCGAAGGGAGTCAGGCGGTCGACCTGGCGTTGGAGTTCTTCGGACGTGTAGCCACTCTTCGCAACCTCGATGTCGGAGTTGAGAGCGGAGCGGCCGAGAATCGACGCGAGAGTTCCTCTTGCGAGATGGCGACTTGTTTCCATCTGCCATATGCGGTCCTCGGCTGCTGCAAATCCCTGCGAAGCCCATGCCTCGCGGACCGTGGCGGCCTGGATCCTGGGAACTCCGTAGGCATCGCGCGTAACGGTACTGCGGGGAGCAAAGACGGCGAGAGTAAGAAGGAGGCAGGTCATGGCCGTTGGGCTAATTCTGCCTCAATGCCTCGCCCCTTAGGGCAGAGTACGACGACCACCACCGAGGGCACGTCGATTGATGACGGTATAGAGTGCCAATGCGACTACTCCGACGATCGCCAGGGGAACGATGAGAGTTAGAAGCGCGTGCACCACTCCGGAAATCAAAGTCATCACGATTTTTATTGCAAAGTAGCCGAAGAAAACTCCAGCTAGAATCGTGATCATTAAGCGTGCGCTTCCGGACATCTTGTTGTTAGCTCCCGGCCAAAAGAGTCCCGGGACCAGTCCCAGAAGCCCTCATTGGCCTACTGTACTTCAAGACACGTCCCCAAAAAGGGAGATGATTCTCGGTAGGGACCTTCGGCCCAAGCTCAAATAAGGCCTCCAAACCGCAATTTCCGGTTCGAAACAGCCTATTGTCGGAAACTGGATTAAAGCGACAATTGAATAATCTAAGCTAGAAGGTGATTCTGGCTCAAATAATCAAAGGACCATTTGCGAATCTTAATCCAGCCATTGATTTACGTGGGAAAGCTTGGAATTTTTGAAGAATCCAAATCCAATGAGCCCTTACTGGATAAACAGGCATCAGTCAAACGATCTAACAGGTCCAGTGGTTACTTCGAATTTCGTTCTACAATCAGAAATGGCACTGCCCGTCCTGAGAGCCCCGAAAATCGATCCTCTGGCAGAAGACGTGATTTCGATCAATGCCCCATTGGTTGCCCAGTGGCTGATCCGGTTTCTTCAGGACGAATGCATTCGTCGGCGTGGAGTAAAGAGGGCCGTCCTCGGCCTTTCTGGTGGAGTCGACTCGGCGGTGGTAGCGTACCTATGCGCAAAGGCGTTCGGACCCGAAAACGTTTTTGCTTTCCGAATGCCGTACAAGATTTCGTCGCAGGACAGCTTGGATCACGCGCAGCTTGTGATCGATGACCTTGGTATCAATTGCCGAACCATCGAAATCACTCCGATGGTCGATGGTTACATCCTGACTCACGAGGAGGACATTACGCCGTCGCGGCTTGGGAACGTGTGCGCCCGATGTCGGATGATCACGATCTTCGACCAGAGTGCAAAGGTGGGTGGACTCCCTATCGGCACCGGCAACAAGAGCGAGCGGTTGTTTGGCTACTACACGTGGCACGCCGACGACTCCCCGCCGATTAACCCGATCGGAGACCTCTTCAAGACTCAAGTTTGGGAGCTGGCGCGCGCCTTGGGAGTTCCGAACGAAATTGTGGACAAGCCCGCATCCGCCGACTTGGTGAAGGGGCAAACGGACGAGTCGGACTTCGGCATCACCTACGCGAAGGCCGACCGACTTCTCCACTACATGACCATGGGATACTCTCGGGACAAGCTCGTTGAGATGGGATTTCCGTCGGCCGACGTGGATCTGGTCAAGAAGCGGGTGGCCGGTACGCACTGGAAGCGAAGACTCCCAACGGTTGCCATGCTGAGTTCTACGGCGATCGGTGAGTACTACCTGCGGCCAGTCGATTTCTGAACATTCGTGTGGGGCGTGATGGCGGCTCGCGGTGGGCCAACGATTGTGCCAGTTTTAGGGGGCATGACGGCCTCTTGCTTAGGCGCTTGAAGGATCTTCCAAAGGTATCCTTTTGTTCATGTCTACCTACCCGGCCAATCTCCGATACGCAAAGAGCCACGAGTGGATCCTGCTCGAAGGCGACGTAG
This sequence comes from uncultured Armatimonadota bacterium, assembly GCA_903904815.1. Lineage (GTDB taxonomy): Bacteria > Armatimonadota > Fimbriimonadia > Fimbriimonadales > Fimbriimonadaceae > Fimbriimonas. The sequence goes on along the minus strand of CAIVDU010000038.1, from coordinate 65,823 downwards.
CCATCATTGGCATCACCGACTTCGCACAGTCCGAACTCGGTGACGTCGTCTATGTGGAACTTCCTGAAGTAGGACGTGCCCTGCAGGCCGGAGATACGTTCGGTAGCGTGGAATCGGTCAAGACGGTCAGCGACATTTACGCCCCGGTCGCCGGAACGGTCGTCGAAGTGAACCCGGCGCTCGGCGCTCAGTCGGAACTCGTGAATACGGACCCATACGGGGCCGGATTCCTGCTGAAGTTGAAGATCAGCGACGCTTCGTCGTTGGACAGCTTGCTTGACGCCGACGCCTACAAAGCCCTCGTAGAGTAGAGCGACCACGCGCTACTTCACCCAGGCCCATGGCCTCGTCTCGTCGATGTCCCGTCGCTCCGTTCTCGATTCCACTATTTTAAATGCCTTACATTCCACATACCGAAGCCGATCGTCAGGCCATGCTGGCGACGATCGGAGCGGAAACAATCGAAGAGTTGTTCCGCGAAATTCCTGAAAACCTTCGCGTCGCTCCTGGGGCTCTCAACCTTCCTCCGGCTCTCGATGAGCCGAGGCTGATGGCCCATCTGACCGCTCTTAGCAAGAAGAATGTAAACCTCGCCGACGTTACTTGCTTCTTGGGAGCCGGGATCTATGATCGCTATATTCCGGCGACCGTAGGCGCAGTCATCTCCCGAGGCGAGTTCTTGACGGCGTACACCCCGTACCAGCCAGAAGCCTCACAGGGTTATCTGCAGACGATCTACGAATTCCAGTCGATGGTCGCCGAACTGTTCGGCTCAGACCTGGCAAACGCCTCGATGTACGATGGCGGGACCGCGATGGCCGAAGCCGCGATTATGGCAACGGGCATTAAGCGACGGAACAAAGTCGCGGTGAGCCAGGCGATCCATCCTCATTTCCGCCAAATTCTCGACACCTATTGCTGGTCGATGGGAATTGAAGTGGTGACCCTCCCCACGCCCAACCTCGAAACGACTGACTACGGCCTGGCCGATGGTGCTGCGTGCATCGTGGTGGGATATCCGAATTTCTTCGGGACCATCGAAGACCTGGCGTCCGCACGAAAGGCGGCGGATGAGGCAGGCGCCCTTCTAATCGTTGTTGCTGATCCGGTGGCCTGCGCGCTGCTGAAGCCTCCCGGAGAGTACGGAGCCGACGTGGTGGTTGGTGAAGGCCAGCCGATGGGCGTCGCGATGGGTCTAGGAGGTCCACTCGTGGGACTGTTCGCTTGTAAGAAAGACTTGATTCGCCAGATTCCAGGCCGCATCGTTGGGCGAACAAAGGAAGCTCACGGGGACCGCGGCGGCTACGTCATGACGCTTCGCACACGAGAGCAGGACATCCGGCGAGAGAAGGCGACTTCGAATATCTGTACGAACGAAGCGCTGATGGCATTGGCGGCAACTGTTTACATGACGACCCTCGGGAAGAACGGCATGAAGGCGGTTGCGGATGCGAGCGTTCGAAACACGCAGTACATGATCTCTGAGCTACGGTCGGCTGGGTTCACCGTGCACGCAGGGCGGGTTTTCGGCGAGTTCGTGCTCGAACTGCCAAAGGATGCGGCCTCGGTGCGCGATGCGATGCTGGAGAAAGGAATCTTGGCTGGATTGCCTTTGGGTTCCTACTACGCAAAGATGGACAATAGCCTTCTGGTGGCGGTGACCGAGTTGAGGGATAAATCCCAAATCGACACTTACGTGACTTCGCTTCGAGAGGTGGTGGCCTAATGGGAAGAATCGATTCCAATCGCGACGGTCTTGATCGGCCGAGCAAGCGTATGCCTGAGCCGCAGCTCATCTTTGATCGGTCTCATCCCGGCCGCATCGGCTGCAACGTGCCGGTGTGTGATACGCCGGAGGTTGACCTAGAGGCAGTCCTCGGCGAGCTACGGACAGAACTGCACCTTCCGGAGATCGGCGAACTTGACCTGCTCCGCCATTTCACCAACCTGAGCCACATCAACTACGGCATCGAAACCGGCTTCTACCCGCTCGGTAGCTGCACGATGAAGTACAACCCGAAGATCAACGAGCGTACGGCCGCTCTTCCCGGGTTCGCTCAGATCCACCCGATGCAACCGGTGGAGACCATTCCTGGCGCTCTAGAACTGCTTTACGGAGTTCAGGACATGCTGTGCGAGATCACGGGCTTCAGTGAGATCACTCTGCAGCCGCTGGCTGGCGCTCATGGTGAGATGACCTGTCTGATGTTGATCAAGGCCTACCACGAGTCACGTGGGGAAGGCGTGCAGCGCAGTGTAGTTCTGGTCCCCGACTCCGCTCACGGAACGAATCCAGCGTCCGCCGCTCGTTGTGGCTACGACGTGGTTTCGGTTGGCACGACTCCGGAAGGCAATACCGACCTCGTAGATCTGGCGAGCAAGCTCAATTCGGGCGTCGCCGCGTTGATGCTGACGAACCCTTCGACATTGGGGCTGTTTGAGCCGAACATCGAACAGATCTGTGGGATGGTTCACGCGGTCGGCGGCCAGGTTTTCTGCGATGGAGCCAACATGAACGCGATGGTAGGCACCACCCGACCGGGCGATCATGGCTTCGACTGCATGCACCTCAACCTGCACAAGACCTTCAGCACGCCTCATGGCGGTGGCGGCCCTGGTTGCGGCGCTATCGGCCTTCAGCACCACCTGGAGCCGTTCCTGCCCGTTCCCGTACTTCGCCGAGCGGATCGATCCGAGAGCATCATCGCCGATTACAATCGACCACTTTCTATCGGTCGTGTGAGCGCCTATTACGGACAGTTCCTGATGGAGGTCCGTGCCTATACGTACCTTCGGGCGTTTGGCAAGCAGCATATGGCCGATATCTCACGGCATGCGGTGCTTAACGCCAACTACGTTCGAGCCCGGTTGAAGGACGTGCTGCCTCCCGCCCACGACCGACCGTGCATGCACGAGTGCATTCTGACGGCCGAGAAGTACAAGAAGGAGAACGGTATCCGCGCACTCGACATCAGCAAGCGACTGATCGACTACGGATTCCACCCGCCTACTAACTACTTCCCGCTGATCGTTCCCGAGTGCCTCATGATTGAGCCAACTGAGACGGAAGCGAAGGAGACTCTGGACGAGTTCTGCGACGCACTGATCGCGATCTGCAAGGAAGCAGTGGAGAACCCGGATCTTCTGCACAACGCTCCCCAGACCCAGATCGTGGGTCGTCTGGATGAGACGTTGGCAGTGAAGAACCTGGACGTGCGGTGGTGGCCTGCCAAGGTCACCGTCGGGGTCGGGGTCTAGGATATGAATTCAGTGGAGTGCGGCGGCTTGACGCCGCTGTGATCACCACGGCCTGACGCGCGTGTGGCGAACACGCAATTCTGGTCGAGTTGATGCGTGCGTCAAGCTGCATTTGCAAATGGTCCCAGCAGTCCCATGGGCCGCATAGTCTGTGGTTTGTGGAAGCATGAACGGATTTCCGGCCCTGCTTCCACGTGGATCAAGCAGGAGCACTCCAGATGGGTTCTCTCATTCATAAAGGTACCGATGACATTCACCGTCGACCCACCAGCAGATGGCCATGTGAACATGGCTCGAGACGTCGAGCTATTGCGGTTGGCGGAAGGTGGTCAGGCGGGGGCACGGGTGTACACGTGGTCGGAGATCTGGGTGACACTGGGGCGGTTTCAAACGGCTGAGGAGGCATTGCTGCAGGATGTTCCCTCTATTGTCCGGCCGACGGGTGGTCGCGCGGTTCTCCATGGACATGATATGACGGTAGGGATTGCGATTCCGCACAATCTGCGGGGCGGGGCATCGAGGTCGGTCAGGGAAGTATATCGAACGCTGGTAAGGCCTCTCGCGTTGGCACTCCGCCAGTGTGGTCTGACTGCCCATCTTGCCGAGGAGACGAAGCACGCAAACAAAGGGCTCGTCAGTGCCGACTGTTTCGCTTTCTCCTCTCCGAATGATGTTGTGGACGACGTAACCGGGTCGAAGGTGTGTGGGTGCGCCCTTCGAGTGACCGATCGAGCCGCTCTCCTCCAAGCTTCGATCCCCTACCGAGAGTCTCTCCTTCCGATTCAGGAAGTGATTCAAGGCGCAGTGCCGATCGACCTCACGCCGTGGCGACATGACCTTCTTGCCGAATCGCTTCGGTTCGCGCTGACCCTGTAACCGGGGAAGGACCCAAGGCAGCTGAACCAACCTTCGGTAACCTCCGGTTCAAAGTCGGATCCAAAAATGAACTCCCGAGTGCAACTAGAAAGCAGCGCAAGTGTTCACCACTACCGGACGTTCATGCCGATCGCGTTCGCAGTCATCACCGCCGGTTTGGCGGTCTGTCTTGCCGTGACGGGCTTCATATTCGGCGTTTCTTTTCTGATTGTTTTGGGATTCGCGATCGCCTTTGGGTTCCTATTTCAGCTGCGTCGAGTTCTCCGTGAAACGGTCGGGGTGAGTGGGCAAGCACTCGTCCACACCCGACCGAACGGTAGTCGGCAGACCTATGACCTCGGCGACCTCACCAGGATTTCTAGCGACGCTGGTTCTGAGGGACCGGCTTCCTATCACACCATCCTGTACTTTCGGCAAGGGGAACGTTTGGGAGTTGAAAGCTCAATATCTGGGTTTCAAGAATTGGTGTCTCATCTTGAGCACTACCTTCCCGATCAGGCTGAGAACCGAGTTTAGAAGCGCAAGCGAACATGGAAACCGATCACAATCTATGAGATGCGGATCGGTGTGTTCGACTCGGGATTAGGTGGGCTCGCCGTGACCCAGGCGATCATCCGCAGACTTCCCGAGTACGACTACCTCTATCTCGGAGACACGAAGCGCGTGCCCTACGGAAACCGCTCGCAAGAAACGATTCACGAGTTCGTGTCCGAGGCGCTGACCTACCTCTTCGCCCAGGATTGCCAGATTGTCATCCTTGCTTGTAACACCGCCTCGGCGGAAGCCCTTAGGCGGAGTCAGCAGGAGTACCTTCCGGCTTATTATCCGGATCGGCGGGTGCTGGGGGTGTTGATTCCAACGGTTGAAGCGGCATTCGAATCTGGGTCGGTCGAGCGAATTGGCCTACTCGCTACGACCAGCACGGTTCAGTCCGGAGCTTACAGCAGGGAGGCTTCGCGTCTGAATCAGACGGCAACCGTTTTTGCGCAGCCGGCACCGCTGCTGGTCCCCTTGATCGAAAACGCCGGGCAGAAGTATTTGGGGCCCATTTTGGACGACTACCTGGCTCCCCTCATCGATGCCGGCGTTGATCGCTTGATTCTTGGTTGCACCCACTATTCATTGGTTAAAGTGGAGATTCGTCGCCGAGTTTCAGTACCCGTATTGTCCCAGGATGAGATCGTTCCCGAGAAGCTTGCCAACTATCTCGTTCGTCACCCGGAAATTGAAGGGAAGCTGGGGAAGGGCGCCAGACGGGACTATCAGGTGACGGACTTAGCCCCTGGCTACGCCGACCTCGCGTGCGCGATGGCGGGTGAGACGATTAGGCTAGAGCGGGTCAACCTATGAAGCATCTTTCCGAGATTCAAATCAGCATAGAAAGTCTTCTCAAGAATGTGCGCGCTCTCAAGGCGATTTGCCCTGATGAAGCTGACTTCATCGCGGTGGTGAAAGGGAACGCTTACGGTCACGGACTCGCACCGATTGTTGAGGTTCTGGAACCAGTGGTGGACGGGTTCCAAATCGATGACGTCGAAGAACTTCAGGAACTTCGAAAGCACACTTCCAAACGAGCATTAGTTCTCGGATATGTCCCGTGTTCGGCGCTGGAAGAGGCGGTCCGTCTTGGCGGAGAGTTGGCGATATACGATGTTCAGCGACTCCCCGAGTTGCAAAGAATCGCCGAAGATCTTGGAGTTCGCCCAAAGCTCCACCTTAAATTGGATGCGCTCTTAGGGCGACAAGGTTTGCTTCCGGACGATGTCCCTGCATTCCTGCATCGCCTTGCTGAGTTCCCGGGCTTAGACGTGATCGCGCTATACGGCCATTTCGCCAATATCGAAGACACGACGGATCTCACCCACGCTAACGCTCAGGTGGATATCTTCAACAAGGTTCACAGTTCTCTGGTTTCGGCGGGTCTGTCGCAGCTTTCCCGGCACCTGTCGGCAACTTCTGGACTCATGGTGTACGAGCCCAGTGTGCGCGGGAATAACCTTGTCCGCGTCGGCGTTGGGCTCTACGGCCTCTATCCATCCGCTTCGCTCGCCCGAACCCAAGCGCGACTCGAGTTAGAGCCGGTGATGCGATGGACGTCTCACCTGGCTCAGGTGAAGTTCTTACCAGCGGGTCATCCAGTTGGTTATGGTCTGACTTTTGTGACTTGGCGACCTACGCTCATTGGGATCGTTCCCCAGGGTTACAGCGACGGCTATGACCGGGGGCTCTCCAATGCGGGGGAAGTTTTGATCCATGGAAAGCGATGTCCCATCGTTGGGCGCATCGCGATGAACATGTTTGCCGTGGATCTAACCCACGCGCCCGAAGCGAAAGCCGAAGACGAAGTCGTGCTCCTTGGGGACCAGGGTTCGGACAGGATCACCGCGGAGGAACTCGCAGCCCGGCTCGGGACTATCAACTACGAAGTGGTCACTCGTGTGTCACCCCTTCTTCCGAGACTGCTCCTCTAAGAGTTCTTCGGCCATGAGCTTCAGAGAGTCTGCGCGCTTTTCGATGAACGCGGTCATGTAGTTTCTCAAGATCACCGCTTCAAAGACCTTGCCGAGGGCCCCCAGAGGCGCTTCTACGTCCATGATATCGATCATCCGGGTCCCCAGACCCTCGGCAACGAACAGATGCTGATGTTCAAGATGGGCAAATGCCCCCTTTAGCATGCGGTCTGTAAAGTGCACGGGGCGTTCGTACGCGACGATCTTGGACGTGAGTCGCTGCCGAATTCCGAAATGACGGGCTTCGAAGGTGACCTCGTCGCCGAGCTCCATCATGCCTGACTCTGGACCCGAAATCACTTTCTCGTCGGTATCGCCGGTCGATTCGGTGTGGGCTTCAAGATTTCTAGCGAGGTCGAAGACGACTTCTGGAGGGGCCGGGATCACCGTTTCAATATGAATTCGCATCTCTTGACTTCACGGTACACGATGGCGCGGGCCTGGGGATACTTCGGAAGCTTGTCGGCGTTCAACTTTCATGTTCTGCAGAACCTAGCAGTTCGCAGTTCACAGTTTGCAGTCCGGAAGATTTGGAGGGTTCACGAGGTTCACGGACTGCGGAGACGCGAATCATTCTGCAGAGGCTAGCAGTTCGCGGTTCGCAGTTTGCAGTCCAGAAGGGTCGCCGGGGGTTATTCTGAGGTCGTCGGGGACTGCGGAGATACGAGTCATCCTTCGCCCACGCAGACAATCTTAAAACCCAGAGCAAGCGACCAAATACGGCGCCAAACAATTTGATTTCGGGGTGTCGCTTCGCGACGCAGGTTCAAATTGACCCTCTCCCCATCCTCTCCCGCGTGCGCTTCGCTGCAGGAGAGGGGGCAGTGAGACTACGTCTGGGGTTTTGAGATTGTCTCTACGGGCCGTTGCACCTCGTTCCATCGCCGGCTGGTTGTTTCGTCATTAAGGTTAGGCCTCAAACGGGAAGGGCCGAGTTCCGGATGGAACTCGGCCCTTGTGGCGTATCGGTAAGCGAACGATTACGCTTGAGGCGTTGGAGTAATGGTGAAGCCCTGCGCTGTAAGCTCTTGGCCAATGTGGCGAAGCTTCTTCATAGCGCGGAGTTCGATCTGGCGAACGCGTTCCCGCGTTACGTTCAGTTCACTACCCACTTCTTCGAGCGTGCGGCTTCGACCGTCGTCCAGACCAAATCGCAGGCGAACAACGTCGCGCTCGCGGCTGGTCAATCGGCCCAAGATGCCGTCGATCTCTTCGCGTCGAATCAACGTCCATGTCACATCGCCGGGGGTCGGCATGTTTTGTGACTGTACGAAGTCTCCGATGCTTGAGTTGTCTTTCTCACCGACGGGAGTTTCGAGCGAAATCGGCTCGACGGCCACGCGCATCATTTCACGCACGCGGTCAATAGAGAGACCGACTTCTCGGCTAATCTCTTCTTCCGTTGGTTCCCGCTGGAGCTCCTGTTGGAGTCGGGAAGCGGTTTTGACAACCTTATTGATCAGTTCGGCAACGTAGACCGGGATTCGGATCGTGCGTCCCTGGTTGATGATGGCGCGGGCAATAGCTCGGCGAATCCACCACGTGGCGTACGTGCTGAATCGGAAGCCTTTGCGCCAGTCGAACTTTTCGACTGCGCGAATCAAACCAAGGTTGCCTTCCTGGATCAGGTCGGCAAGGGGAATTCCACGGGCGTTGTACTTCTTAGCGATGCTGACAACAAGTCGAAGGTTCGACTCAATGAGCACCTTTTTGGCGTACATATCGCCGGCCTGCACCTTTCGGGCAAGGTCGACTTCCTGTTCTGGCGTAAGGAGCTGGGCACGGCGCGTCTGCCGCATCCACATTTCAAGCTCTTCCGAGTCGTCGTGAACTGGGCGTTCCTCAGAGGCTTCATCAACCTCTTCCTCCGCCGCATCAAGTTCGAGAAGATCGTCGTCAGCCGGTTCCGCAGAAGGATCGTCCATCACCGGGGCACCACCCGCCTCTACGTACGTATGGCGGCCTGGCGTTCGAACCGTAATGGCTCGACCGCGTCTTGGTTGTGTGGCTAACCCGTTATCTGCTGGCATGTTGTGTCTGTAACCTCCGAAGTTCCGGGGAACTTCTGTGTCATGGCCGCGATCACTTATTCAACACTGAAATCTGATCGATATTGCCTATATGTCAAAATTGCTATGAGGCTTGTTTGCGGATTCGCACACAAGGCTCCATCTATACGGCACATTCGCGTTCGTTGTCAAGGATGAACCTTCCTTCTAACCCCCGGACCGGACCCCTCAGTCCTGCCCAGGCGAACAGAAAACATGCCAACCGAAGCTTTAAGACGTGAGGAAGGGGGGTATACGTTGCACAAACCTTGACAACTATGTCATTGTACGGAGTTTTTTCACGGAATACTGCAAGGAAGCGGCGAGACCAGCGGCCGACTCAGGCATATTTGCCCGTCCGAAGCTAATTCTTACGGTTCCTCTATTCCAACTCTCCTCAATACCCATTGCTTGAAGTACCGGACTCGGCTCGGTCGATCCGGTGCTGCAAGCGGCTCCACTGCTCATTGCATATCCCTTAAGATCGGCTTCTAAAACCAAAGTCTCTCCATAAACGCCTAGAAAGCTGACGCTTAGGATGAACGGAGACCTTCTCGATCCTCCGTTTACCTGCACGTCTGTGACTTTCTCCAAGGTTTCCATCACGACTTGCCGCAAATTCTCCGCGTGGGAAAAGTCTGCCTCTCGTCGTTCCATCGCGATTTCTGCCGCAACTCCCATTCCTACGATGCCAGGGACGTTTAGAGTGCCAGACCGCAATCCTTGTTCCTGTCCACCACCAATGATCATCGGTGGCAGGTAACCGTCTCGAATGTAAATCGCCCCCACGCCCTTGGGTCCGTAGAACTTGTGGGCGCTAATGGTTGCGAAATCTAAGTCTTTTACGTCGCTATTTAACTTTCCTGCCGCTTGAGTCAGATCCGCGTGGACCCTTCTTGCCTTGCCCTTGAGGTCCTGTGGATTCCAAAGCGTTCCCGTTTCGTTATTCACGCCCATCACGCTTAGCAGACTTGCGTCTTCCGCCAGCGGCAATAGGTGTTCTTCCTCATTGGCTAGGGTGCGCAACCCCATTTGAGTTGCTGGTTCGCGGATGGAACTATGTTCGAAGGGGCTCACCACTGCATTCGGGAATGCTTGGAGTATCCAGTTGTTGGCCTCGGTCGCCCCGCTGGTAAACACGACCTGGGAGGGATCTTCGGCTGCGAGCAGCAAAGCGACTCGTTCTCGCGCCAATTCGACCGCCGCCATAGCTCTGCGACCGGCCGAGTGGACCGAGTTTGCGTTGCCATAGTGCTCGCTTAGGAACGGAACCATTTCCCGGACCACCAAGGGATCCACGGGGGTTGTGGCCGCGTTGTCGAAATAGCGGGAGGGGTCCACATCCCTGAGTGTATTCGAATGTCGAACGTCAGGTTCTTGGTGTTTGCACACGGTTTTGGGCAATCAAAGGGAGCCATCTAGGGCCAAAGTCCCGTTTTCGAGTTCGCGGACGAAGAATGGAAATTGTCCGGTAAGGAAGCGCTCTGCGCAGTAGAAAACATGAATACTCTCGCTTGTCTCGGCGTCTTAGCTCTTGGAAGATTGACCCAAGCCATCGGATCCGATCTTGTGTCTCCGCCGGGCCACACGAATGGTATCTGTCACTGGAATCACTTCGATGGCAAACCGATGGCCCCAACGTCCCGGGGTGCTTCGCCTACCTATTCGGTGGCAGGCGGTCCTTACGGAATGGAGGGAGTTATTGAGTCCTTCACGATCGCGCGTCCGCCTACCGAGCACAAACTTACTTTGATCGTCGAACTCAAGGGGACGTCCAAAGATCAGACTTACGCGGTCGTCGCGGCAGGAATCAACACAAAATCGAAGGCCGCCTTTCCTCTGGTGGCGGAGTGGGAAAAATCTGGACATCTGAGCCCCTCAGGTTGGACTCGTGTCGCGTACGACCTTTGTTTGCCGGATTCGGCGAACTACTTAAAAGTAGTTATGCACAACCCAAACGCGGGCGCGATCGAGATGCGACTACCACACCTCAATGTGGGGGAGGCAGGCAGCCCTGACTTAGCAGCTGTTGCTATGGCAGAAAAGGAGGCGGCGACAGTCTCGAGTGAATTAAAGCATCCGACCGCTTCACCCTTTCAACGAAAAGCTGATGACTTAGCTGCGCAACCGGGCGACGTCGTCGCTCACCTGCACGTGAGAGCGCCCGTTTGCACCAAAAAGATTGGGGAAGTCGACGTGGTGACTTTTCCAATTCCGACTCTATCTGCTGACCAGGCGCCTTTGGCCTTCCAGGTATCGAGCCAGCCACCCGGACGAATCATCTCGTTCAAGTCTCGGATGCGAAAGGACGGGCGTAATCGCATCTGCGAAGTTGTCGTGAAACCAGGAACCGTCGGCGCGTGGGTGCAATACGATTCCCTCGTGTTGGTTCGGAAAGCGACGCCTAGTCCCGCAGAGGATCGGGAGGCGCATGAATGGCTGGAGGGGAGCGCGTGCGTTCAGTCGACCGCGCCGGAGATCGCTCAGATCGAGCGAAGACTCTCAAAGCCCGGGCAAACAACCGAGGAATACGCTCGTGCGGTTTTCGATTTCGTGAAGAATGACATGGGAAAGGGAGGTCCCTTTAAAGCTCTGGACGCCCTCGCGGCGCTGCAATGTGGTGGTTCGTGTACCAACAAGGCAAACCTGACGGCGGCGCTACTGCGGGCACACGGGATTCCGGCGCGAACCGTATCCCATATGCCCACCTGGTGCACCGAGGCGCTGTACGAGCACTGGTTGGCCGAGTATTGGCAGCAAGGGAAGGGATGGGTTGCGATTGACTCAGCCTTGGGCCGATGGGCGCCCGATCGACGAACGCGGGTGGTTCTGGCCACATCGAATTTAAGGGACGAGAATCTAGCGTTCGATCCGCTTCACGAACGACTCGTCATGCCTGGGGCCGCTTATCTTTCCAGCGCAGAGTTGGGACCAAAACTGTACGCCGCCGATCTCTCGCAAGACGACGCTATCAACACGGTCAGCGAGGTGGGTCGATTCGAAATGAGTCCAACAGAGGAGTCGTCTGCATTTGCGGCAGCCAAGGCTCGGTCAAAATCGATGTTTCAGGGGGCAGGTGGAAACCGAGCGGAGCACGATTCGTACGATAGGTTGTTACAGGCCGCTCGAACGGGAAATCCTCGGAAACTCTTGACGGCGCTCAAGTAGGTGTCCGAACAACTCAAAAGACCCGATGGAGTTGGTCTCCATCGGGTCTTTTGAGTGCATTGACTTCGTCTGCTTAGACGAGTGCCGCGAGAGATTCAAGAACCAGTCGTGGTACGTCGCTCGTTCGGTCAGCCACTTTAGCTCCTGCGCTTAGCATGGAGTCCACCTTCGACTGTGGGGTTCCTGTATTACCGGAGATGATGGCGCCCGCATGTCCCATTCGCTTTCCTGGAGGGGCAGTGCGTCCGGAAATGAAGGTTACGACCGGCTTCGACATGGTGCGGATGAATTCTGCAGCCTGCTCTTCGTCCGATCCACCGATCTCACCGATCAAAACAACCGCCTTGGTCTTCGGGTCAGCTTCAAACATCTCCATAACCTCGATGAAACGGGTTCCGGGAAGAGGGTCGCCACCAATTCCGACGCAGGTGGTCTGTCCAATGCCGGCTCGAGTCATTTCCCAGACGATTTCGTAGGTCAAGGTGCCGCTGCGGCTCACGAGGCCTACATCGCCCGGCTTGAAAATGTTTCCAGGCATGATCCCCATCTTGCATTCGCCAGGGGTGATGATTCCGGCGCAGTTGCCGCCCAAAAGACGGGTTGTTCCGTTTGCTCGGATTCGGCTGACCATGCGGAGTTCGTCGTGAATTGGGATCCAGTCGCTGATCAAAGTTACGAACGGGATTCCAGCCGCCTCGCACTCCAGCACGGAGTCAACCGCGAACGGCCCAGGGACGAAAACGATGGCCGCATTGGGATTCGTGACGTCTACCGCTTCCTGAACCGAATTGAACACTGGCTTGCCAAGGTATTCGGTCCCTCCCTTTCCTGGAGTGACGCCGCCCACAACGCTCGTACCGTAATCGATCATTTGGCCAGTGTGGAAGCCGCCTTCCTTACCAGTCATGCCGCACACGAGAACTCGGGTGTTCTTGTCAACCAGGATTGCCATGCCCTAATCGTACCGCCCCGAGGAGAAGAATCTCCGCAGGGCAGCAGAAAGTCAAAACCGTCTGCTGGATGAAACTTGGGTCGTGATACACTAAAGAGGTCAGCATAGTCAAAGCGCCGAATCTCCAACGGGAGAACGGGGGAACCGTAACTTAGGGGTGTAAGGAAGCCTGATGGCCTCCAAGGGTAACTCTTGGCCCGAACCCGACAGCTAACTCCGTAGGCGTAGCACGAGTCGGATACGCACGCACGACGCCGGTGATTTCATCGGAGGAGAAGGCGGGACGAAGATGTCTTAGCCAGGGCGGGAAGACGATTGCCTATGTTGTCGAGGAAATCTCGCATGGAGCCACGATGGTCTCTGGCTGCAATGAAGCAGTGTCAACCGTGAAGGGCAACAGTGAGTTTCCGGGTCAGCACCTCCTGTTAAGTGGTTCCCCCGGGTCACCGGGGGCCGCTTCCTTTACGGGAGAGCTGAGTCTAAGATTGACTTAACTTGGCCAATTCGGCTGAAAGGAGCCTTTACTCACGGTGACTCACCTTAACAGAGTCACCGGCTTGTGAGTAAACTCTCGTCCCATGAGCAAGGGAACGCCAGGTGTGAGGTTTGCGGAGCTGTATCGGGAGACCTCTGAGACCCGAGTCCAAATCGTTCTTGATCTTGACGGTGGCACTCGCCAAGACATCACGACCGGGATCCCTTTCTTCAACCACATGTTGCAGCAGCTCGCATTTCACGGGCAGGTGGACATCGGCCTAAGCGCGGAAGGTGATCTGGAGATTGACGATCACCATACTGTCGAGGATTGCGGGATCGTGCTGGGCCAGGCCCTCTATCAAGCGCTTGATCAAAGCGATCCGATTGTCCGGTACGCATCCAACCACACTCCGATGGACGAAGCGCTCGTGCTCGTGGCGCTTGATTTCAGCGGTCGGTCGATTCTTCACTTCGACGTCGACTGGAAGCGGGAGAAAATTGGCGATCTGAGTACCGAGTGCGTGCGAGAGTTCTTTAGAGCCCTGTCGGCTCATGCACGGCTTACTTTGCACATCAAGAAGATCCACGGCGAGAATGATCACCATGTCTGCGAAGCAATCTTCAAGGCTTTTGGTCGAGCGCTGCACGAGGCGGTAGCCAAGACCGAGCGTCGGGGCGTCACATCGACAAAGGGCAAACGGGATTGATCGTCGTTCTCGACTACGGAATGGGCAATCTTCGCTCGGTCGAGAAGGCGATTCAGGCCGTTGGGTTCGACTGTTGCGTCCAAACGAATTTGAATGAGGCCTCGAAGCTGATTATTCCGGGTGTCGGCGCCTTCGGCGCGGCGATGGAAAAGATCGGTCCGTTGGCCGACGAAATTCGTGCCTTTGCCGCTACAGGCAGGCCTGTCCTTGGCATCTGTCTCGGGCAACAACTGCTGTTTGAAGGCAGTGACGAGCATGGCAAGAACGATGGACTCGCCCTGATCCCAGGCTGGGTGAAGTATCTTCCGACCGATGTCGGCCTGAAAGTTCCTCACATGGGTTGGAGTCCGCTTCACTACCGTGAAGGCTCGTGGATTCAGGAGGGCTCAACCGAGGGCGAAGAGGTCTATTTCGTTCACTCCCTCTACACCCATTGCGCTGACGACTCTCATATTGCAGCTACCGCAACCTATGGGATCGAGTTCCCGGCTGCTGTACAAAGGGACAATGTGTGGGGGACGCAATTCCACCCGGAGAAGAGCTCTCTGGTAGGAATGCGAATCTTGAAGAGGTTTTTGAGCTGCTAATCCTTCCGGCGATCGACTTGAGGGCCGGTAAGTGCGTCCGCCTTATCCAGGGTGACTACGGTCGGGAGACCATCTACGGCGAGGATGCGGCATCCATTGCCCAGCAATTTGCGGAAGAAGGCGGCGACGTCATTCACGTCGTGGACTTGGACGCGGCTAAGTCCGGGGTCCTTACGAACCTCGAGATCGTTCGGGAGATCGTGAGCGCGGTCAAGATTCCAGTTGAAGTTGGCGGAGGCATCCGGAGCCTAGAGTCTGCGGAAGCGGTTCTTAGAACGGGCGCCGCCCGCGTGATTTGCGGCACCGCACTCGTGAAGGAGCCCGGGCTGGCCCAGGCACTTTTCGAACACTATGGGGATCGGGTTGTTGCCGGAATCGATGCTCGGGACGGCAAGGCAGCGGTTGCCGGTTGGCTGGATCAGTCCGACCTGACTGCGGTGGAATTGGCTCTGGCGATGCAGGAGAAAGGATGTCGTCGGATCATTCTTACGGACATCGCGCGCGACGGAATGTTGTCTGGCCCCAATCTGGCGTTGCTCACCGAAGTTTCCTCCGCCCTAGAGATTCCCGTGATTCAGAGCGGCGGGGTGGGAAATCTCGATCACATTCGCGAAATCGTGGCGCATGGCGTGGCTGAAGGCGTGATTATCGGAAGAGCCATTTACGAGCACAAGCTCAATGTAAGGGAAGCGGCTTCAATCGCCCATTGATCTGTGCCTAGGCACGCTCAACCTTCAAGAGTTCCCCGCGTCGCACACTGGAGCACCCATGACTGAGATCGAGATCGAGCAGGCCATTCGGACCGCTTTTAAATTTACACCTGTGCCGCCTGAGGGAAATCTCTACCGTGCCGATGCGGTGGGGCGCTATGCGAACCCGAGTGGCGACCGCCTTAAAGGTCGAACATGGGAGGAGGTGGTCGAATTGAAGCAGGTTTTGGATCCGATCTGGCTGCTAACCCCGGAAGCATTTCGCTACTACATTCCGGCCTACGTGCTTAATGAGTATCGCCGCCGGGCTCAACCGCATTCGAGGCCCATGTCCGTGTATCACCTGCTGCTGGCCCCGAACGAGCGGGATTCTTTCATTGCGGAAAACCTTGGACGGCTTACCACAGAAGAATATCTCGCCCTTCGGCACGTTGTCTTCCGCGAGATGGAATCAGGAGACGATGAGGCGGAATCAGCCTGGGAATTAGGTTGGAAAACACCGGAAAACCCTTGGGCTCAGAACCTATCTTAAGATACGGGGATCGAGTCGGGCTCTAGGTCATTCGGGTGCATCCCACGAAATCTATTCGTATACTGTTGGCAAGACGCTAAGAGGCGTCTCAAAACAATGTTTCACCCTCCATTCGCTCAGTTTCCAGGACCCGAAACGTTAGGTGTCCTCGTGCCGATCGTTATCTTCATGATCCCGATTGTCGCGATCTTGACAAGCCATCAGCGAAAAATGGCTGAGTTGATGAGACCAACGGGAGGGCAGATCGACCAACGCCTGGGTTACGAAATAGAGACTATGCGCCGGGAGCTTGCCGAAGTAAAGACCTTGCTGCACCAACAGGCGATTGCGATCGACAACCTGGCGCCTCGGCTTTCGCCGCCAGCCGATATCAACCAAAGGCTGGAGAACGTGGGGAGTTGACTGATTTTCTCCGTGCGATTTCGGCAAACCTGATTGGCAGCATCAGTGAGGACTTGGCTCCCGTGCTTGTGACGGGCATCATCATGATGATTCCGATCGTGTCGATCCTGGTGAAGCATCAACAAAAGATGGCGCTGATCATGCGTGAAAATCCTCAGGGAGACAATCAGCGACAGACCTACGAGTTGGAATCGATCAAAAGAGAATTGGCGGATCTCAAGACTCTGATGCATCAGCAGGCGATTGCGATGGATAATTTAACCGACAAGGTCAATGTCAATTCGGAGATTAGCCGTCGACTGGAGAACGTGAACTGATGCCCCCAGGAACCCAAGACAATTTGGTTGCAGTAATTATCGTTGGAATGACGTTGCTGATTCCAATCATTGCAATCCTCGTTTCGCATCAGCAGAAGATGGCCAAGATCTATCGCGAAGGGCAAGTGAACCAACCGACTGACGAACGCGTCCTTCGAGAAATCGCTGAGTTGAGGCAACTGATCGTCCATCAGTCACTCGCGATTGAAAATTTGCGCAATGAAAAGGCGAGTACGCCTCCAGTTGATTCCGTTCAGACCCGATTAAGTGTATAAAGAGCGTTAATTACTTGCGACAAGCTAAATGATTGCGCGAGCTGCCTTCCTGGGCCTTGACTTCAATAACTGCCCGGGGTACGATGCATGTTCGCGCAAACACGTCCGGAGGCTTGGATGAGAGTAATACAGCCGACCTCGAAGCGAATTGGCCGCTTCTTAGAGGTCCCCAACCTAATTGAACTTCAGCTTAACTCATACAAGTGGTTTCTGGAAGAGGGGCTCCCAGAACTTTTCACAACCTTTAGCCCCATTTGGGATTTCACCCAAACTAACTACATAGAGCTCGTCAGCTTCACGCTTGGTGAACCCAAGTACTCCATCCAAGAGTGTCGTGATCGCGACATGACGTTCGAGGCGCCTATCAAGGCGATTGTTCGCTTTGGTGGTCGTGATCGCGAAGTCATCGAATCCGAGGTGTATCTAGGTGACCTTCCGTTAATGACGGATAAGGGCACCTTCATCATTAACGGTCGAGAGCGAGTCATCGTCAGTCAGCTCAGTCGATCCCCAGGCCTCTACTTTGAAGAGGGTGTGGACAGTTCGATGCAGGTCGTCGTCTCGGCTCGAGTGATTCCCAGCGAAGGACCTTGGCTTGAAGTTGAGTCTGATGCGAACCTGGTGGTTCGTACCCAGATCAGCCAGACCAAAAAGTTGCCTCTCACTCAGTTGATGAAGGCGCTTTACTACTTTGAAAAGGGTCGCGGTCGCCAGAAGTTCCAACTCGGCAACGCGATTGGCAAGCGAATCATTGAATCGATCGTTGATACCGAAACCGGTGAGGTTCTCCTCGAAGCCGGCAAGGTTTTGACGGCGGACGATATCGCTGGCCTGTCAGACGAAGTCAAGCTCAGGACATCCCTGGTGGAGACTCCGCTCGGAACCAACGAAGATATTTTGAAGGCGTTCAGCAACGAGGTCGTCCTTGAGGCGCCAGATGCCGATGCCCTGACCGGTAAGCGAGTCCTTCAGGACGTGCTCGACGGCGAAGAGTTGATCATCCGAAGCGGCGAGAAAATTGAGCGAGAAACAGCCAAAAAGATTGAGTCGCTCAATCTGGCCTCAATCAAGGTTCTCGATATTCTTGGGTTGGTCGAGTCGACTCTTGACGCAGATCCCACAACCAATGCTCGCGAGGCTCTTCTCGACATTTACAAGCGACTTCGCCCAGGTGAAGCCGCGAATGAAGAGGCCGCAAAGCAACTGGTTTACGGTCTATTCTTCGATGTCAAGCGATACGATCTCGGAAAGGTTGGTCGCCGCTTCCTAAACCAGAAGCTGCGAATAGACGTTCCTCTCGATACTCGAAACTTGACCTCCGTGGATCTTGCCGCGATTCTGCAAGCAATGTTGCCGTACGTTCAGCGCGAAGCGGAACGAGACGACATTGACGACTTGAAGAACAAGCGCGTCCGCAGCGTCGGAGAGCTTCTCCAGAGCCAGCTCCGACTCGGTTTCGTCCGAATGGAGAAGGTCGCTCGAGAGCGAATGACTTCCACGGATCAAGAGAACCTCCTGCCGGGAATCATCTTGTCGGTCAAGCCGGTAAGTGCTTCCATCAAGAGCTTCTTCAGCTCGAACCAGCTGTCGACGTTCATGGATCAGACGAACCCATTGTCCGAGATCACGAACAAGCGACGTCTTTCGTCTCTTGGACCTGGTGGACTTCAGCGAACGAGTGCCAAGCTCGAAGTTCGCGACGTTCACCGATCTCACTACGGTCGAATCTGTCCGATTGAAACGCCAGAAGGTCCGAACATCGGTCTTATCTCACAGCTCACGGCACACGCCCGCGTGGACGAATTCGGCTTCATCATGACGCCGTACCGTCGGGTCACCAAGGGTGTCGTTACCGAAGAAATTCTGTACATGACGGCTCAGGAAGAGACGGGTCAGCTCGTTGCTCCCGCTGACGTTGAGACGGATAGCACTGGCATGATCGTGAACGAGCGCGTTCAGGTCCGTTGCGCTGGTGGAGACGTGGGTGGCGCAAGCTATCCGACGGTTACTCGCGATCGCATCGACTTCATGGACGTTTCTCCGGTCCAGATCATCTCGGTAGCCACTGCGTTGATTCCGTTCCTTGAGAACGACGACGCGAACCGTGCTCTTATGGGCGCCAACATGCAACGCCAGGCGGTTCCTTGCCTACGGTCTGAAAAGCCGTTGGTTGGTACCGGCTACGAGCGAGTTGCAGCTGTCGACTCCGGCGCTGCGGTCATCGCTCACCGGGCTGGTTTCGTCGAGTACGTCACGAGTCTTGAGATTCGTGTCCGAACCGATGAAGGAACGCTCGACAAATATGAGCTTATGCACATGGTGCAGAGCAATAAGTCGACCTGTTTCACCCACCGACCAGTCGTCGGCCTGGGCCAGCGCGTACTCAAGGGCGATGCCCTTGCAGACGGCGCCTGCACCGACGGCGGCGAATTGGCTCTCGGAAAGAACGTGCTCGTCGCGTTTATGCCGTGGAACGGTTACAACTACGAAGACGCGATCCTCATTTCTGAGCGAATGGTCAAGGACGATGTTTATACGTCGATCCACATCGAGCGACACGAGAGTGAAGCGGTGGACACGAAGCTTGGACCTGAAGAAATCACCCGCGACATCCCGAACGTTGGCGAAGAGGCCCTGAAGGACCTCGACGAGAACGGAATCATTCGCATCGGCGCCGAAGTTCGACCGGAAGACATTCTGGTCGGAAAGGTTGCTCCTAAGGGTCAGGTTGAAATGACCGCTGAAGAGCGACTGATCATTGCGATCTTCGGTAAGAAGGCAGAAGAAACCCGAGACGTCTCACTTCGACTGCCACACGGTGAAAAGGGAACGATCGTAGACGTCAAAGTCTTCAGTCGATACAAGTACCTCAGCCCGAGCATCAACTACGTCTACAAGGAGAGCAAGAAGCGCGAGCGACTCGTGTGCGACCGCACCGATGAGCCTCTGCTTCAGATTCCTGGAGACGAGTTGCCGGCCGGCACCAACATGACGGTTCAGGTCTACGTAGCCCAGAAGCGAAAGCTGATGGTCGGTGACAAGATGGCCGGACGCCACGGTAACAAGGGTGTTATCTCCAAGGTTCTCGCCGCGGAAGACATGCCGTTCCTGGCCGACGGTACTCCGGTGGACATCGTTCTGAACCCACTTGGTGTTCCGAGCCGAATGAACATCGGTCAGATTCTTGAGACCCACCTTGGCTACGTTGGAAAGCACCTTGGAATCGAATACAAGTGCCCAGCGTTCGAAGGCGCGACTGAGACTGAGATTCTCTTCGAGATGGATCGCCTGGCGAACCATATGCGAAGTCAAGCGCTGCAAGCGTACATGAACACCGAGCTGAACCTCGACATTCGGTTCTCAAAGACCGACTTGTTCGATGAGCTGCTCAATACGGTAGAAGCCCGGCTTCGACTGTTGGGAGTGAATGGGCTTGAGCGAGTTTCCCGAATTGTCGGAGCTCCTCCTGTGAAGTCGCTTGGCGAACTCGCAGAAGTGAACTTTGAGACTTGGGAGCCTGAGATCATCGAGGACGAGATTGGAGAAGAGCCGTTTGCGGCAGACGATTCAATCTACAAGGCGATCATCTCGCAGATCGAGAAGAACGTGTTTACGCGAGCTGGCATCGAGCCTCACTCCTGTAAGAGCGAGATTCGAGACGGTCTGACGGGAGAAACGGTTCCAAACCCGATCACGGTTGGCATGATCTACATGCTTAAACTCGAGCACTTGGCGGACGAGAAGATCCACGCGAGATCGATCGGACCATACTCGCTCGTGACGCAGCAGCCTCTCGGAGGTAAAGCTCAGTTCGGTGGACAGCGATTTGGAGAAATGGAAGTGTGGGCGCTTGAAGCTTACGGTGCGGCGTACACCCTCCAGGAACTCCTTACGATCAAATCGGACGACGTCATGGGTCGTGTCAAGGCTTACGAGAGCATCGTCAAGGGCGAAACTCTTGCCGAGCCCGGTATTCCAGAGTCGTTCAAGATTCTCGTGAATGAGCTTCGGTCTCTCTGCCTTAAGGTCGCCGTCGAAGACGCCGCCAACAAGGAACTGCCACTTAAGGATCTGGATGAGCTCAGCGGAGGCGATGATATGCGCCTCGCACGCTCGGTCGGATTCTTCAACTAACGGGTAAGGTGTTCGGTCTTAGGGCTTTGAATCTTGGTATCAGATTCAAGGCCCTAAGCCATCCACCACGCTACATCATTTTCAGCCTTGGTAACGGCTCCAGGAAGTGCCCCTGGGGTTTTAGGAGATAAGAAAGAGCTATATGGCAGACGTCAGCTTGTTCGACAAGATCAGAATCGGGATCGCGTCCAGCGACGATATCATGAGCTGGTCTCACGGCGAAGTTAAAAAGCCCGAGACCATCAATTACCGTACGTTCAAACCAGAACGCGACGGTCTTTTTTGCGAGCGAATTTTCGGTCCTGTAAAGGACTGGGAGTGCTCTTGCGGTCGTTATAAGAAGATCAAATACAAGGGCATCGTTTGCGAACGATGCGGCGTAGAAGTCACCCGAAGCAAGGTTCGGCGAGAAAGGATGGGTCACGTTGAGTTGGCCGCTCCGGTCTGCCACATTTGGTACCTCAAGGGTGTTCCGTCCCCGCTTTCTCTGATCCTGGACATCTCCCCTCGACTGCTTGAGAAGGTAATTTACTTCGCGAGCTTCATCATTATCGATATCGAGACCGAGAAGATTGCCGAGGCACTTCCCGCTATTCGAGTGGCTGTCGAGACTGAGAAAGCCGGTCTGCAGATGCAGATGCGCGAGTTGGAAGAAGAGTCGCTGACTCGATTTGCCAACGACCTCAATAGCAACCGAGAAGAATACGACGAGATTTACGCTCGAGAGCGGGCTAAGGCCGTCAACGATCGTATCAAGGCAGAGTATCGCGATGCCGACGATCGACTGAAGGACCTCGATCTTGCCGTGGACATTCTTGGCAAGCTTGAGCGAAACCAGCTCATCGACGAAGACAAGTACCGCGCAGTATCCAAGCTGCTTGACAGCGTCGGAAACCGACTGGGTCGAGACCTTCGTTCGCTCGTGCGCGCCAACATCGGCGCCGAAGCGATCAAGGAGCTTCTAATTCGAGTCGACCTTGAGCGACTTGCTCGAGAGATGAGACAAGAAATCATCATGACGACCAGTCAGCGTCGCGCTCGAGCGATTAAGCGACTGGAAGTCACCGAAGCTCTGATCTCGTCCAGAAGTCGACCTGAGTGGATGATCCTGGATATCGTTCCGGTCATCTCGCCCGAACTTCGACCGATGGTTCAGCTGGATGGTGGTCGATTCGCCACATCCGACTTGAACGATCTGTACCGACGCATCATCAACCGAAATAACCGGTTGAAGAAGATCATCGAGATTCACGCGCCGGAATCGATCATCAACCACGAAAAGCGACTTCTTCAGGAAGCAGTAGACGCGCTTATCGATAACGGCCGCCGCGCCCGCCCGGTCGTTGGCTCGAACTCTCGACCTCTGAAGTCGCTCAGCGACATGCTCAAGGGTAAAGAGGGGCGCTTCCGAAAGAACCTGCTCGGAAAGCGTGTTGACTACTCTGGACGATCGGTTATCGTCGTTGGCCCGCACCTCAAGCTCCACCAAGCAGGTTTGCCGAAGGAAATGGCTCTTGAGTTGTTCAAACCGTTCGTCATGAAGTCTCTGGTTGAGAAGAAGATCACCCAGAACATCAAGACAGCTAAGCGGATGATCGACCGGATGCACCCGGCGGTATGGGACGGACTGGAAGAGGTGATCAAAGAGCACCCGATCCTCCTGAACCGTGCGCCTACCCTGCACCGACTCGGTATCCAGGCTTTCGAGCCGATCCTTGTGGACGGTAAGGCGATTCAGGTCCACCCGCTCGTTTGTAACGCTTATAACGCGGACTTCGACGGCGACCAGATGGCTGTGCACATTCCGCTCAGTACCCAAGCTCAGGCTGAAGCCCGAGTCTTGATGCTGTCCACGCAGAATCTGTTCTCCCCGGCTGACGGACGACCGACCTGTGCACCTGTACAGGACATCATTCTCGGCAATTACGCGCTTACGTTCGTGGCCGTCGAAGCTCGAGATCGACTGAACGAGCAGGAGCGACTGCATGCGGAAGATCCGGCTAACAATCCGGCTCCAAAGCTGTATGCCAACCCTGATGAAGTCATCGCAGCTCTCGATACCCCTATTAAGCAGCAGAGAATTATCGTCAACGACCCGGTTCGCGTTCGTTTGACGCGTCCTGTCTTCCGCCCTGATTCCGAGATCGACTATCGCGACCAGCTTACTGGGGTCGAGTACAAGAAGCAGATCACGGTTGGCGAGGAAGGCGACGAGTTCGAAGAGCTCGTCCAGCTTGATCAGGAATTCGAGACGTTCATCACGAAGGCCACTCCTGGCCAGCTCGTATTGAACACGATCCTTCCTTATCCGTTGAAGAATTCAGACGAGTTCCTTCATGTTGAACTCAACAAGAAACAGCTGTCTGAAATGATTCTCACCGTGCACCGACGTGCCGGCGTGGGAGCAACGATCAAGCTCCTCGACGACATGAAGGATATGGGCTTCAAGTGGGCTACGCGATACGGTCTCTCGGTTGCGATTACCGACATGGACCCGCCTGCTCGACGTGAGGAGATGATCAAGGAAGCGGACGATCGCTCCACAAAAATCACTCAGCAGTTCCGTCGAGGAATGCTTACCTATAACGAGATGACGCAGACGCTGGTTAAGCTCTGGACGGATACGTACAACGAGATCGGAAACGAGATCGTCGCCGGTCTTAAACAGCTCAACCCGCTCAGCATCGTTACGGTCTCTGGCGCTCGTGGTTCGATCAAACAGCTTGCTCAGCTTGCTGGAATGCGCGGACTCATGTTCAACCAGTTCAACGAAGTTATCTACGAGCTTCCGGTTAAGAGTTCCTTCCACAAGGGACTGAACATGTTGGAGTACTTCGTAACGACTCACGGAGCTCGTAAGGGTCTTGCAGACACCGCTCTGCGAACTGCAGACGCCGGCTACCTGACTCGACGTCTTTGCGACGTTGCTCAGGACGTGATCGTCAAGGCGCTCGACTGCGGTACCTCGGAAGGCATCCTCGCCCACCGAATCGTCGAACAGGGTGAGGCGATTGAGCCGATCACCGACCGAATCTTTGGACGAGTATCGTTGGCTACGATCAGCGATCCCGAAACCGGAGAGATTCTTGCTACCTATCAGGAGACGATCACTCGAGACAACGCCAAGAAGATTGCCGCTGTTGAGAACCGATTCGTTGCCGAGTATGGGGCCGCCACGACCGAAGATGAGCGACAGGCGATTGCTGATCGTTATCGAGGTTACGGTTTTGAGGCCGATGAGCACGGCTATCTCAGCGTGGTCATTCGATCTCCGCTGACTTGCGAACTGGTCCAGGGTATCTGCTCTCGATGCTACGGAACTGACCTTTCTACGAGCAAGCTCGTAGAAGTGGGAGTTGCGGTCGGCATCATCGCTGCCCAGTCCATCGGTGAGCCTGGAACGCAGCTTACGATGCGTACCTTCCATACGGGAGGTGTTGCTGGATCTGCGACCATCGCTCGAACGAACCAGTATAAGACCGGTAAGTTCATCCGACAGTTCATGGAGGACTTCGCAACGGCGACGGACACCGACATGAAGGCGTTCGACCCGACGAAGCTTCTTGAGACTCAGGAAGGAATCGTCAAGTCGTTCTTCCAGAACAAGGACTCGGCGCCACTCACGATTCAGCCGGTTGCAGAAGTCGACTCGGCTGATCCGAAGGTCAAGCGACGAACGGAGCGACAGACCAAGGCTGCCCAAAAGGCCGCCGATAAGGCAGATAGCGATTCCAAGAAGCTGTGGGAGAGATCTCGAAAGACCTTCTTCTACTCTTGGACGGGTGAATCCAGTGGTATCGTCCGCGTCGAAGAAATCTTCGAAGCACGACGACAGCCACGTGGTAAGGCGATCATTTGTCCGGTCACCGGCGTGGTTCGCGACATTCGCGAATCAAGCTTCGGTCGATGGGTTATTGTGGAAGCCACCGTTCCGGTTACGGGACCTATCAAGGACGCCTACATCGGAGACGTACAGCACTGGTCTCAGAACGCCAATGGCGAGTACGAGAACGGTCTCCAGAAGGTCGTTGGACAGAAGATGATCACGGCAACTCTGGCTATCCTCCGAAAGGCGGAAGTCGAGAAGGTCAACATTTTCTATCCGATCCTGGTGCCACCTCTTGGAAAGCTGCCTGTCTCACGAGGCAGTAAGGTCATCAAGGGAGACCCGCTCACCGAAGGTCCTCGAGATCCGCACGAGGTTCTGGAACTTGCTGGCGCAAACGCGGTTTACGACTACTTTGTCGAGAACCTGCAGAGCGTTTACAAGAGCCAAGGCGTCGACATTAACGACAAGCACATCGAAGTCATCATCCGACAGATGCTGCGAAAGCGACAGGTCAAGGAACCGGGTGACACCCCATTCCTCCCGGGCCAGATCGTGGACCGCTTCACCTATCAGCGAGCGAACGATCTGGTGCGTCAGGCACAAGCAAGCGGTAGAAAGATCAAGTACGTCGATCCGATCACCGGAGAGAACGTTGAGAGAGATCCGAAGGAGGCCACGGCAACGTGGATCTTGCTCGGTATCACCGAAGCGTCTCTTGCCACCGACTCCTTCCTCTCGGCCGCGTCGTTCCAAAAGACGACTCGAGTCTTGACGGAAGCGGCGGTCCGAGGAAAGAAGGACCAGCTGATCGGTCTGAAGGAGAACGTCATCATAGGACGACTCATCCCGGCAGGTACCGGTGTAAAGCAGTACCGAGACGTGGCTGTAGACGTTCAGCGAGGCCCGTCATGGGCTGAGCAGTCGCTTACTGCGTTGGTAGAGGCGGACGATCGAGAACTGGAAGATGCACTCAGCACTCTGGCGTTCCCGTCGCTTGCCGATATGGCTGCGGAAGAGGACGATCTGAATCTCGACGTTTAGTTGTAGGTTCACGCGTTAAGAATCGAGGCGAGGGATTGTTTCCCTCGCCTCTTTCTTTTTTTAGGGAACTCTAGACCCCTCGAATTCCCGTAATAGTTCTTCGTGGATTTGAATTCATTGACGGTCTATCTCGCTCCATCTTGGTTTGTTCAAGCTTTCGAACCATCCGATGTCGAGGCCGCTCCCGAAACAGAATGTGATTCGGAAAGTGACTTTCCTTTAGGATTTGTCTAGGCAGGTCTCACCGCGGGTCTTCCACTTTTTGCCCTAAGATTTGGGCCTTGTGGCTGCCTCCCCGCAGACATCGTTGTTGTCTGCATGTCAGCATATTACGTGGCCAGCAGCAACGGCATCGCTCGTTTCCTTCAGACGCTCCACGAGGCACAAACGGCCTCCAATGCCGTCGCAGTCTATGCAGACGCAGAGGATTACCAGGCTTACGAAGTTGGCTTCGTTGAGCACGCAGATCCCAATGAAATCGTTCTCCTTTGCTTGACGCCGAAAGGTGAACCCGATGGTCGACGAGTGCTGCGCATGGAAGACGTCATGCGGGTTGATGTAGCGAACGCTTACATCAAGAAATTGGAACTGCTATACGAGTACCGCGACTCCTTGTTCGATAAGGACTTTACCGAACGGCCTCGGGGAGGGAAGTTGGGGCTTCACGCGATTCTCAGTCAGGCGCAGGAGAACAATCACATCGTTCATCTGGTAGACGGGAACGACTACGGTCCGAGCGGATTCGTCAAGGATCTGGGGGAGGACTATGTGGTGATTAACCGAATCGGTTCCCAAGGCGAACCCGACGGTTTGGCCACGTTGCTCTTAAGCAACGTTAGTAAGGTGCACGTAGGTCGTAGAACGGAGCAGATTCTGAGCTTCCTGCATCGATACAACCACGGTCTTAAGAAGTTGCTGGGTTAGTCGACTACAGATCAACTTTCCTTCGGTGCCTGAATCTCGGAACGGCCGGCAGTAACGTGTCGTCTTTGCGAATGGGAACCGTAGGATGGATTAGTAGCTGAGAAACACGTCGTTCGACTTCTTGCCTCCATTCTTCCATCTGTAACTCAATATCTCGCCTGGACTCTTCCATGTCGTCGAGCAACCGTAGGATCAGTTCGACTCCGGCCAAATTTACGCCCATCTCTTGGGTCAGTCGCTGGATCCGCTGAACTCGGCGAATGTCGACCTCGCTGTAAAGTCGGTTCTTCGCCCCTGCACGAGACGGTACTACCAGTCCGAGACGCTCATACTGCCGGAGTGTCTGAGGGTGGACGTTGCAAAGCGAAGCGGCCACTCCGATCATGTAGACAGGTTGGTTTTCGCTTCTCAAACGGTCACCTGCTCAAGGTCCTCCAGTTTTTGAAGCAACTGGCGCTGTTCTTCGGTGAGTTTCTTTGGGACGGCTATCTTTATTCGAGCCATCAAGTCTCCACGTCCGCCCGACAACTTGGCAATTCCTTGACCACCAAGGCGGAAGGCCTGTCCACTCTGGGTCCCTTCGGGAATCTTCATGGAAACGGATGACCGAAGCGTCGGAACTTTGATCTGACCCCCGAGGGCGGCGGTTGTAAACGGGACGGTCACCTCGACTTCGAGGTTGTCTCCTACCGACTTGAACATCGCATGAGGAGCCCACTTTATAACGACGTACAAGTCGCCTGCACGCCCATTAGCCCCTGCAGCTCCTTTCCCAGCTACCCGTAGCTTCTTCCCGTCTTGAATACCAGCGGGAATCTTGATTTCAACCTTCTTCGTGGTTGGCACAGTCGTGAACCCGTCGCGAAGGCGCTGCGAATCCAGGGTTTGATAGGTGAGCGTCCGCTTCGAACCGGTGTCAATTTCATGGAGGGGTACCTCGATGACCTTTTCGACATCTCGAGGCTGCATGGTCTCCATGTCCTGATAGCTCACCCCGCCGGCCTGTCCGCCTGGATGTCCGCCGAAGCCCCCCGCGTGTCCACCGAAAAATTGATCAAAGAACCCGCCGAAACCCTCCGTTCCTGCGCCTCCAAATTTGAAGTTGCCGAAGTCCTCTGGGCTGCCCATGTGCCCACCGGCGCCGTTCTGGACATGCTCCCAGTTCGCGCCGTATTGGTCGTATAGCTTGCGCTTGTCGGAATCGCCGATTACTTCGTAAGCCTCGCTGATCTCCTTAAACCTGGCTTCAGCGCCCTTATCGTTTGGGTTTACGTCGGGATGGAATTTGCGGGCCAACCGGCGATAAGCCGTTTTGATATCTTTCTCGTCAGCAGACTTGCTAACGCCTAGTAGATCGTAATAGTCCTTCGGCATGTTGTTGGTTCACTCAACTCCATGAGTATATAACGCTCAAGTCGGGATTATGCGTTCCTCTCAGTAATCTTTGCCTCAAGAGATACCGAAAACTATGAAGTGGAACTGCAGACTCTCGAACTCAAGATAGCTAGGAGCGAGAATCTATCGGTGCTTCCCCAAGTGGTGAGCACTGTTCTCAAAATGGCCGACGATCCCAACGCGTCACCCAAGACGATTGAACAGATCGTTCAGCGTGATCCCGCGATCACGGCAAAAATCCTCCGGGTTGCCAACTCGGCAGCCTATGGGCTTGCCTCAGTGCCAAGTATTGGCCGTGCGATCAGTGTTCTGGGACTGAACACGATGAAAAGTCTGGTGATTGCGGTGGCGTATCAACAAGCCATTGGAAGCAAAGAGCAGGCGATGAAATTCGACAAGTTGGAGTTCTGGCGGCACAGCGTGGCGGTGGCCACCGCCGCCCGAATTCTGGCAAAGTTGACCATGCCGCTCCGCGCGGAAGAATTGCACGCGGCCGGCATGCTCCACGACGTGGGCATTCTCGCAATGGACAAGTTCTGCCCTGACGTGCTGGACCGTGGTATCGAAACGGCTAAGAAGGAGCAGATGCCTCTCCACCTTGCGCTTCAACAGGTAGCGGGGTTTGACGGTTCAGACGTGGGATCACTATTGGCCAAAAAATGGGGGCTTTCACCGATGATCAATTGTTCGATCCGGAACCTCCACGACCCGCTGGCCGATACAGAACATACCAAGACCACCTGCATCGTAGCGGCGGCAAATTGTATCGCTTTCCGATCCCACTTTTCGAATAGCTCGAACTACCAAGACCGTGGTTTTGACGAGACCGTTCTTGAAGAGGTTGGGGTGCCAGCCGAGCAGTACGACGCTATCGGCGGAGTTGTCGTCGCCGAAGTGGCCAAGGCCGAGCAGGCTTTCCAAATCCGGTGATGCTACCGTGACCCCGCGACGCCCAAGGGCAAAATCGCGGGATCACCGATATTGGAGTCTCTAGGCTAGTCACCGGATGTGCGGTGCCTGGCGAACTCGACGACCAATTCTTGCTGTTCCTGGTACGGAACCTCATCGTAGTGGCTCTCGGTCTGCGAGAAACGCCCACGCCCCTTGGTTAAGGAGCGGAGGTCCAGCGCATATCGGGTCATCGTCGCCATCGGAACCGTGGCGAAGATCGTGGTGCGACCGATCGAACTCGGTTCCATGCCCTGAAGGCGTCCACGTCGTCCATTCAGGTCCCCAACCACATCACCCACGCAATCGTCTGGCACATCGACCTCGACGTTGAGAATGGGTTCCAGAATCACCGGCTGGGCTAGCTCGGCTGCGGCGCGCAGTGCGAGGGCGCCCGCGGTTTTGAAGGCCATTTCGTTGGAGTCGACGTCGTGGTAGCTGCCGTCGTAGACGGAGATCTTCAGGTCGGTTGCCGGGAATCCGGCCACCAGCCCGTGGTCCATGGCTTCACGGATACCCTTCTCGATCGCGGGAATGAAGTTCTTGGGGATCGCGCCTCCCACGACCCGGTTCTCAAATTGGAAACCACCTCCTCGTTCAAGTGGCTCCAATTCGATCCAACAGTCGCCGAACTGTCCTTTTCCACCGGTTTGACGTTTATGACGGCCTTGAGCCTTGCTCTGGGACTTCACCGTTTCGCGATAGGGAACTTTGGCCTCTTCCACTCTCACGGTCACACCGAACTTTGCCTTTAGCTTTTCGATGACCGTGTCGAGATGGATGTCTCCCATGCCAGCCAGGATCTCCTGGTGAGTGGCGGGTTCTCGATAATGGTGGAGGGTTGAGTCCTCCTCAAGTAAACGGGAGAGGGCATTTCCGAGTTTGTCCTCATCTACCTTTGTGGCAGGGCTGATGGCGATTCGATAGATCGGCTGCGGATAGTCGATCGGAGGCAGCATGATGCGCTCGCGGTTGGAACTGAGGGTGTCTCCGGTATGGGTGTTCGCCAGCTTTGCAATGGCTCCGATGTCGCCAGCCACAAGCATGGCGGCGACCTCCTGAACTTTGCCGTGAGGCACGAAGAGGTTATGGACTCTTTCTTCGGATTCTCGGTTCACGTTGAGGACGTGGTCGTCAACTCGAAGCGTCCCACTAAAGACCCGCACATAGTTGATCTTGCCCACGAAGGGGTCCGCAGTGGTCTTGAATACAAAGGCAGCAAGCGGTCCGTCCGGATCTGGGCTAAGGAGGTGTCCGTCCTCCGCGTGGGCGGACATTCGGTCATACACTTTCGGTACATCGACCGGTGAAGGCAGCTCGCCGCAGATTCGATCTAGCAACGGAGCCACACCGACTCCGGTGAGAGCCGAGCCCAGCAAAACTGGCACGACACGTCCGGTCTCGACTCCGACGAGTAGCCCATGCTCAATTTCTTCGGGGCTGAGTTCGCTGCCCTCGAGGTACTTCAGCGCGAGATCGTCATCGCCCTCGGCGGCGGCGTCCATCATCTTTTCGCGCCGTTCGGCGGCTTCCGCAGAATAGCCAGTAGGAACCTCCTCGATCTCGACGCCTCGATCCTTGCCTTTGTAGACATTCATATTCAGAAGGTCGAGGACGCCGGAGAAGGCGGCTTGATGGCCGATTGGAATCTGGGTGCTGACCACCTTTCTGCCGTAGCGGGCGTGAAGGGTCTCCATGAGGCCCTCGAAATCGGCATTGTCACGCTCAAGTTTGTTGACGAAGATGCACCGGGCCAGTCCGTGTTCTTCGGCGATGTCCCAAGCCAACTCGAAACCTACGTCGAGGTCTCGTTTTGCCTCGCAAACGAGGATCATCGATTCCACGACTCGGGCGATGCTGTGGAGCTCGCCGATAAAGTCCGGATATCCCGGAACGTCGATAAGATTTACTTTGCAGCCATGCCACTCGATAGGTAGGACGCTGGCTCCAAGAGAAATCTTCTTTCTGATTTCAAGAGGATCGAAGTCTGATTGGGTGTTTCCGGCATCTACGTTGCCCACCCGGTCGGTTGCCCCGGCGGTGTAGAGCATGTGCTCGACCAGCATGGTCTTGCCAGAACCGCCGTGGCCTACAATGGCCACATTACGAATATTTTCGGCGCGATACGCTTTCACCTGTTTTCCCTCCCTTGGGAACTCGGCGTCGTCGCAGAACGCAGATTTGCAAAAGAGCGCCCGGTCTGCGGCGGCGTCACTTCTATCCTACGGCCAAAACGACCTCGGCAGGTAGAAAATAACCTGCCGAGTATCATGTCCGCGAAAATCTCTACAGAATTCGCTTTCGCCGTCGAACCGCCAGACCGACGATTCCTAGCCCAAGTGCCGCCATCGAGCCTGGTTCTGGGGTGGCGGCTGGCTTGGGATTAATCTCGAATCCCCACTCGACGCCATCGTACACGTTGAGTGTTTTGGTGCCGTAGTTGATCGTGCAGAGGTAGAGATCTCCGATCCACTGGACTTTCCGCGTTGGGTTTCCAGTTCGACTCGGATCATCGTAGAAGTGACCATCCGCGTACTGGAATGGGTAGGCGGGGGGATTGTAGGTTCCTCCCCCAAGCCCAGCGGGGTTGTCTAGATAGGGATTCCCAGCCAGAGAGCCGGCCAACTTGTCGGTTGTCCTAATGCTCTGGGCCCACACCGTGTTGGCGGCAGTGGCAGAGGGATCGCCCAAGCCGGCGGTGTAGCTCATATTGAAACTGAGATCGCCGGTAGCTCCTACAAGCGTAGGAGTGTAATCGTTGACTTTGAATGTGCCGTTGAGTCCTCCGGCATTCACTATCGTCCAGCCTCCTGCACCGCCTCTAGCGCCCATATCGGCATTCCATGAATTAAATGCAGCAGTAAAATCCGCACTGATTGGCGCGATCGCAACTGGCGTGTAAGACGTCATCGACCAGTTGGCATTCTGGATTGTCTGTCCGCTGAAGCCGTTTAGGTTCAGCGTTACGGCCCCAGCCGTCTGGAACGTGATCGTGGCGAAGACGAGGGGTAGAGCCCAGGTCCTCATTAGTCTTAGTGTCATATTCTTCTCCTCGTTGAAACGAACAATTTACGGAAGCAAAAACGACGTGCCTGTCAAGTGCAGGATCAGCCGTTTGTCATTTACAACACCTGCGTCGTAAATTGCCGTGAAAAAATATCGCCCCTTGGGAAGTCGGGAGTAGGTGGTAACCCCTCCTGACTCTTCAATCAGCGATAGACAGATGCCGAGATTTTGATCGGACCAGACAGAGCCGGTCCGTTCAAACGTGAATATCCCCCCGTGGGCCAAGGGTGGCGTGAGAGAGGGAACTTGTCGAGACGCGTCGCGGGAGTAGGATCCCGTTACGGCGCCGTCTCTATAGCGTTGAAGTTGAATGCGAATGGCTCCCTTAACCGGAAAGGCAAGGACCCGATTCGAACGATTCTGAATCGTGATTTGTAAAAGGGATTGGGGCGTTTGGTCGGCTCTTATGCCCAAATGCACTCGGGTCCGCAGCGTCGCCGATAGGGTAGGGGTGACGACTGTTTTTAGGGACGAGAACACACGATATTGCGTGACCGACGAGCCTGCATCCATATTTGCTGGCGGTTGTTTGAATTGCGGGTTACCTGGAAGCAACATATTTACCGGCACTAATATAAGGACAATGGAACCATAAGTGGCTGAACATAACCATGCTAGACTAGAACTCTAGACACAGTAACTATATCAGCGAAGATAAATTAAGGCGTGTACATAAAAGAGTGACGCCGGGAGTGTGTGGTAACAAGTCGCGACAGCCGGTCCTAGGCCCCTAAGCGAAATCTCCGGCTCGGGTTCGGTATCCTCGGGCGACACAGATGACCTATTTCATCTTTAACACCGGTGGCGATTGGGATTCGACGACCCTGTTCTTAAACGGACAGGAGTTTCCAGCCGCACGTCTTTTCATTGAACTTGCCACGGGACGCAACGAATTCGGCGACCCTTGTCGCGGAGGACTGCGAAACGGAGGTGATATGTCGGCTTACGTTCTGCCTCAGGACGACACGCAAGGCCAATACGCAATGTTTCCGGGAAGAATCGACCTGGAGTTCCCACTCCATAAGGTTACAATTGAGAATCCTTCGCCACAATTTGCGATTGAATTCACTCGCGTGACGATGGATAACGAGGATATTACCGATAGGATAGTAGACCTACAAGTCGATATTGACGCAGTCGAGGACCGCGCCACAGCGTATCTTTCACTGTATCGGCCTCACCTCTTGGGAGCGGACGAGGTCGCCAGCTTCAATCTGATCGGATGAAACATAACTTTCGACTCCTGTTTATGACGGTCTTGGCCGTCTCAGTTCTCGTTTTAGGTGGACTCACATCCGCCATGGCCCAACGTCGTGGATCTTTCGGCGGCGGTGGCGGGTTTAGAGGTGGTGGTTTCAGCGGGGGTGGCTTCAGTCGGGGCTTCAGCAGTTCCGGTGGCAGCGGCTCATTCGGGTCACGTTCTGGTGGATTTGGATCCCGGTCAACCACAGTTCCTTCGGGATCGGGCTCATTCACACGGTCGGGAAGCGGCTCATTTAGTCGAAGTGGATCGTTTGGCAACTCTGGTCGCATTAACTCGACGAGTATCTCGACACCGCGAGGAAACTTCATCTCTCGCTCGCCGGTTTACTATGGCGGCGGTCGATATTACGGCTATTACGGGGGCGGATACGGAGATTACTGGTACCACCCGGCTTGGTATTACTGGATGCCTTTCCATCCGGCGTTTTACTACAACGCTCCCTACTATTCCGATGGCGCTTACTATCCAGGCGGGTTTAGTTTCACGCGCTTCATCGTCGGTATCTTGATCATCGTCTTCATCTTCTGGCTCATCTCGCGAATGTTTCGCGGTGGCGGTGGTGGCGGCGGAATCAAGTACACGATGTACCGCTGAGACCATGGTGGTCGGAGGTATGTGCCTCCGACCGCCAACTAGGGGATACTCCCAATATGTTCCTGTGGCTTATCTCGATTGGGCTTCACGCAAAGCAGGCAAGCCCCTTCATTCCCCCTCCGAAGACGGAGTCTCACGTTCACATCGAACAAAAGGATTACCACGGATGGAAGAGCGCCTATCGCGTTTGGAATGACACCGTCGAGATCGTGATCGTCCCCCAATTGGGTCGGGTCATGCGGTATGCCTACTTAAACGGGGACAATTTGCTTTGGGAAAACGCTTCCATCGTTCCAGGATCAAAACCCCAAGGAGCCGATTGGACCAATTACGGCGGGGATAAGGTTTGGGTCGCGCCGCAATCGAATGACACCTGGCCGCCTGATCGAAAAGTTGATCCAGGTCCGTACTCGGTCGAAAGGCTCGCGAATGGATTGCGACTAACCAATCCACCTGATTCAAAATTCCAAGTCAGGATTTCACGCGATATCGTTCTCGCCGACTACGGTTCCAAGGTGTCGTTCACGAACCGGCTTCAGAATCTTGGACCTCCTAGAAAACTTTGTCCTTGGCAAGTCACCCAGATCGACAATCCGGAACTTGTCATTCTTCCCATTCGAAGCACCGGCTATCAGCCGCATGGCTACTACGATTACGGCAACAGTTCTCTGACCCAATTGCAGGACTTACGGGTCGATTCTCTGTGGTTAAAGCGCGACCCAAGCCAAAGTCGTAAATTTGGGGCGACAGGTGTTACTGGGGAATTGCAGGCCGTTAAGCATTCGACGGTCATTCACGTGGTGCAATCAAACTCGCTTTCCGCGCTGTATCCGGACCGAAACTCAGCCCAGCAGGTGTACCTCAGTAGCGACCCGAACGCGTATGTAGAACTGGAGCAACTTGGCCCGCTCGCGAACCTCCAGACCCACGAGGTGACCATCCAGAAAGTCGTTTGGTCACTGTCGCAGAAGCTCTGAGGCCAATCGGTGCCAAAATAGAAGTGCGCAAAGGCGGCGTGGCCCAACGTAGGAAAAGGAACCTAATGAACCTCGACATGACGTACCCTCGACGGAAGACCACTCCTTGCCGAGTGGGTCCATTGACAATCGGAGGCGGGCACCCGGTTGTCGTCCAGTCGATGATCACCGAGGAAACTCGAAACATCGACGCTTGCGTGGAACAGATCATTCAACTCCACGAAGCCGGGTGTGAACTGGTCCGAGTGACGACTCCAAGCCTCGGAGAGGCTCAAGCTCTAGAGGAAATTAGGGCAAAGGTTACCGAACGTCATGGCTACGTTCCCCTCACCGCGGATGTCCATCATCAAGGCACGGCCATTGCGGTGGAGGCCGCCAAGTACGTGGATGAGGTTCGGATTAACCCTGGTCTCTTCGTTTTTCACAAACACACGAACCAGATCGAGTATTCGGAAGCAGAACACGAAGCCGAAAGACTGGCGATCGAAGATAGCTTTGTCCCAGTCATTGAAGCTTGCAAGAAGCACGACCGTGCGATGCGAGTCGGTGTCAATCACGGATCGCTCTCCGAGAGAATGCTCGTGACCTACGGAGACACGCCGGAGGGAATGGTTCAAAGTGCCATGGAGTATTTGCGAATCTGCGAGAAGCACGGCTACCAGAACGTGAATATTTCCGCGAAAGCCT
Source organism: uncultured Armatimonadota bacterium (assembly GCA_903904815.1). Lineage (GTDB taxonomy): Bacteria > Armatimonadota > Fimbriimonadia > Fimbriimonadales > Fimbriimonadaceae > Fimbriimonas. Next base: position 30,145 of record CAIVDU010000038.1, on the reverse strand, counting down.
CGCGAGTGCCGGTTATGGTCGCGGCAAACCGGTTGATGGTGATCCGCATGAACGAAGCCGGAATGGCCTATCCGCTGCACCTTGGTGTAACCGAGGCAGGGGACGGCGAGTATGCGCGGATCAAGTCCACTGCTGGAATTGCTACGCTGCTCATGGAAGGGATCGGCGACACGATCCGCGTGTCCCTCTCGGAGGACCCCATCCACGAGATTCCTGTTTGTTACGACATCTTGCAGGGCTTGGGTCTTCGCAAGACCAAAGTTGAATACATTGCCTGCCCTTCGTGCGGCCGAACCAAATTTAATCTCCCAACGGTGCTGAACCAGGTCCGGGACGCCACCAAGCACTTGGTCAATCTCGATATTGCGGTTATGGGCTGCATCGTCAACGGTCCAGGAGAAATGGCCGACGCGGACTACGGATATGTAGGAGCTGCGGGAGGCAAGATCACGCTTTATCGCAAGAGAAACGTGGTTAAGACTGGAATTCCTCAGGAGAGAGGCGTGGTCGAACTGATAGAGTTGCTCAAGGAGGACGGACTTTGGCAAGATCCCCCGGAAGGACCGGTCAAAGCGAAGGAACTGGTGGGACTCACCGTTCTGAATAGCTGAAATGGCGAACCTTGTGGATCGCGTCCGTGCTTCCGGTGTGCGGAGCGCTGGCATCGCAGACCTTCTCGCGATTGGATTCGCTCGCCGTGAGGCCGACGCGAATGTGGGTAGCGAAATGGCCCGAGCGGTTCTTCAGAGGTTCCAGAGGCTACAGGCGCTTGGGGACGCATCTTCGGTTGACCTGGCGGAGCTTACCGGTCTTGAAGAGTTCGAACTCTTGAGAGTCCAAGCGCTGACAGAATTGGGTCGCAGAATCGCACTTTCTAGCCGAGGCGAGGTCACTCATATCGAATCGCTGGCTGATGTTGAAATTGCGCTGGACTACCTCAGGTTCGAGAAGAAGGAGCATTTCGTGGCGATTCTGCTGGACGCCAAAAATGCGATTCTCAGGCTGGCCACAATCCACATCGGAACGCTCACGAGCAGCCTTGTTGGGGCAAGGGAAGTGTTTCGCGAGGCGATTCGGGACGGAGCTTCGGCGATCATCGTTGCCCATAATCACCCGAGTGGCAATCCAGAACCGAGTCCGGAAGACCTTGAAGTCACGAGGCAACTCGTGGAGATTGGGCGAATGCTCGATATCCCGGTCTTAGATCATGTCATCATCGGCGAGCGCAGATCCGTAAGTCTGCAAGCGAGAGGTCAAGTTGCAGGATAGTTGGGACGAGATTGTAGGTGGTTTAAAGGACCGAGCACAGCAGATGCACGAAGCAAGGGAAGCAGTGCTAACGCAGACTAGGAAACTTGGGCAGCTGGCGGCAAAGTCGATCCGTCACGTCCACCGTCACCAATTTGAGGAAGCCGAGCGTTTGCTTGAAGAAGCGAAGACCGTCGCAGCGGCCGCGAGAGAGATTCTCAGGCCCTTTCCAGAGCTGAACCCTTCCTATCTTCACGACACTGAGAAGGAGATGGTTGAGGCGGCGGCAGTGTTGGCAATTGTTCACAACCGTCCTTACCCGAGTCCGAAGGAACTCGGCGCCCAAGTGATGAGTTACCTAAACGGCATGGGTGAGGCGGCCAGCGAGGTGAGACGGTTCGCGCTTGACGAAATGAGAGCCGGTCGGGTGGAAGAGGCTGAGCGAATCCTCAAGCAGATGGAGACGATCTACGAAGATCTCATCACTTTCGACTACGCCGACTCATTAACAAGCGGGCTACGACGCACTTGCGATGCTCTTCGTGCGGTGATTGAGCGCACACGAAGCGACCTCACGGCGACAACGAGCCAGCACGAGTTGATCAAGGAGCTTCGTGCAGTGCGTGAGCGAATCGGCAACTAGCTAGTCGAAGGGGAGGTTGACCGGCGGCCTAGGTCGATCTATTTTTCCTCGTCCCGCCACCTTTTTCGGCACTCTTAGGCTATTGATTGCTCCGATGTAGATGATCGCCAGGATGATCAAGGGGACAAGAACCACCATGTTTGCGTGTCCAGCATTCTTTCCGGACACTTTTGCGGCGAGGGCGGCAAAGTCCTTTGCCATGAATGCAAGCCAAAGGCAACAGGCGCCCCAACCGCCGAGAATCATGAACCCCGTGGACGTCTTGCCTAGCACGAGATGGCCCGCGCCAGGCAGGAGAACGGTCAGGAAACTTGCGGCGAGAGGACTGGCGACGTGATCGTTCGTTGAAAGAAACGGGGATTCGCTCCAGTCCGCCCGCATGGCATCTTCAAAGCTCAGGGTTGGCGTCGAGCCTAACACGAGCATCGCATACTTCCTTTCGAGGCCCACGTTCTTAGGATCGAGCTTGACGGCTCTTTTATAGACCATCAGAGCCTCACTTCTTTGGCGCTGATCAAGCAAATCATCGGCCAGCGCCTCAAGTACAGTCGGCGACGTTGGCGCAACGCTTGCGGCTTGGCGAAGGAAATCCGTGGAGCCCTTCGCGTTGCCACGCATCTTTTCAACACGTGCTTGCCTTACAAGTCCATCAGCAGCCTGAAGTTGCTGCGGAGTTGGAGGGGCGCTGGTTGTCTCGGGCTCTGGCTCTGGCTCGGGCTGCGAAAGGGCGGCGAGTTGTTCCACAAGTCGCCCGATCTTCCACTCAAGCGCCTCATACATGTCAGTGTCTTTGACATTGGAGAGCTTTTCGCGTAAACGAGCAATCTCGGCCTGCAGCTCTTCTGCCGGCGTTGACGCCGATTCAGGATTCATCAACCTTCAGACGAAGGAAGAAGGTCTTTTAGCAGCCCTATCTTTCGCCGAACGAAAAGAATCGAGTCGTAAAGCTTGTCAAGCAGCGTTACGTAGGTGCTCACGGCATCCGTCTCGGAAACAAACAGGTAGTCCAGCGAGTAAGCATCGCCAAGAACCGTTGGCGGAAGTTCGTCGGAATTGAGCATACGCTCGACACCCAACTCCTTTTCAATCATGAACATTCTCTGTTCAAGAAGTCTCAACAGCAACGGAAGATCCTCATCGGGCCAAGTGGCAACTGACTGAATAAGGCGTTCAACACTATCCGCAATGACACGGTGTCGTGGATCACGATGGTCGTCCGGCCCTCCATCAAACGTGGTTCGCGTTGGGGGTTTGTGTGGCGGTCGCGCACCGAAAGTCTTGGTTGGGGGAATCAGGATCGCGCTCATCATGGCCTCCAATGGCCGTCCCCGTCGCGCAGGCGGGGAGTTACCAAACAATATTACACCGGATTTGGCGAAGAATGTTACCAATTCCTAAACGATTGGGCCCAGTATTCATAGTGGGCCCATCTAACCGTTATAGTCGAGGATCAGCACCTGTTTGAGGGCTGGACCCCAATCGACGCGAGTCTCGAACCACTCGGTCAGGGCTTGAGGTTGGGGTCTTCTTGCATCGACTTCCAGAGGGCTTCGAGATCGTAAAACTGGCGCTGTTCGTCTCGCATAACGTGAAGAAGCACTTCACCGTAATCTTGGAGCACCCATCCACTGCGATTTCCGTCGGTGCGCAGGGGCTTTGACTTCACAGTTGCCATCTTTTCTTCGACCTTATCAGCGATGGATTGAACGTGGCGATCACTCGTTCCACTACAAACCACAAAGAAATCCGCAATGGATGTCTTCTGTCTGACATCGAGAACTTCAATGGCTTCGGCCTTCAGTTCGTCTGCCGCTTCTACAATTAAATCAACCTTTTCTTGTGCCGTCATTTAACCTCGGTAAAGTTTGTTTTCCTGGATGTATTTCAATACGGTGGGAGTGATCCAAGGAGTCACGTTCACACCGCGTTCAAGTCGATTCCTAATGTCTGTGGAAGAAACGTCCAATGGCTTCATGTTAACCATATCCACTTTGTCTCTGTATTCTTCTGGAACTTTTGTCAGTATTCCGGCTTCTGAGTCAGGTGGCCGGATTGCGAGTGCCAATCGGCAGAGGCGCATGAGCCTTTGCGGATTTCTCCATTCGGTAAGGCCTTTTACGGCATCAGCCCCGAGGATGAACCAATACTCGGCTGGCCGCACCATCTGAAGTTCTCCGAGCGTGTCCACGGTGTAGCTCACGCCTCCCCGAGTGATTTCCATGTCGCTGACCGCCATGTTTGGCTCTTGGGCGACCATCCTCTGGATCATCGCGACTCGGTGCTTTCCAGCCACTGGGTTTGTCCCAGTCTTGAACGGGTTCTTGTTAGCTGGCAGAAAGAGAACCTCATCGAGATGCAACTGCTCCAAAGCGGCTTGCGCCAATGCCAGGTGTCCCGAGTGAGGCGGGTCGAAGGTGCCGCCTAGAATTCCAATCCTCATTGTTCGTCCGTGTATGCGAAGACCGTCTCTCCAATGTAGACGTTATCGCCCTCCTGTGCTCCCAGTTCTCGGAGGCGATCGATGACGCCTATCCGATGGAGGCGACGATGAAGGTACCTGACGCCATCAGAGTTTTCTAGGTCCGTCATTGAAACCATGCGCTCCACGCGCTTACCGGTGACCTCGAAGCCGTCGTCCACCGGGATGACGTCAAACGTCAAGTCATCCTTGGCTCGTAGGGGAGGCATGATGATCGGAACTTCGGGTTCGGCCATTGCCGCATCCAACATTTCGGAGATCTCCTGCAGCATGGGCTCTATGCCCTGACCGGTTACTGCCGAGATGGGATACAGCGGAATCTCGAGCGATTCAAACTGTTCACGAAGCGCATTGAACTCCCCGGAAGGAATGATGTCGATCTTGTTAAGAGCGATGATTCTCGGGCGGCTCCAAATTTCTTCAGAGTAGAGCTTTAATTCATTCTCAATCAGATGAAAGTTGGTGAACGGATCGGACTGGTCTACCGGGTAACAGTCGACGACGTGAACGAGCAATCGATTTCGCTCGACGTGACGCAAAAACTGGTGCCCCAGTCCCACACCTTCGCTGGCTCCCTCGATGAGACCTGGCATGTCTGCCACCACAAACGATGTGTCTCGCCAACGAACCACTCCCAGATTCGGAACAATGGTTGTGAACGGGTAATCAGCGATCTTGGGTCGGGCCGAACTTACACGAGCGATCAGCGTACTCTTACCCGCATTTGGGAGACCCACCAGACCAACGTCGGCAATCAGCTTCAACTCAAGTTTAACTTTGAGCTTTTCTCCGGGTTCTCCTTTCTGAGCAAAGTTAGGCGCCTGTCGAACACTGCTGACGTAGTGTTGATTGCCGAAGCCGCCTTTTCCACCTTGGCAGAGAACGTACTTCATGCCATTCGTGGACATATCCACGATGACTTCTCCGGTGTGGTAGTCGGTAACCACGGTTCCGACCGGAACCTTGATTTCAATATTACGTCCGTTCGAACCACGCTTGTTTCCGAGGCCGTGCACGCCGTCTGACGCTTCAAAGTGGTCCAGAAGCTTAAAATCGTACAGAGTTCGCTTACCGCGCTCCGCTAAGAGAATAATGTCTCCGCCACGACCGCCATCGGCGCCGTTTGGGCCTCCGCGGGGGACGTGCTTCTCCGTGTGAAATGAAACCGCGCCGGACCCACCGCGGCCGGATGAAAATTCGACAACCGCTTCGTCCAAAAACATGTTCTAGATAGTCTACCTGTAGCAGGCTCGATTTGGACCCTGTAACCTTACTAACAAACGTGGTCCACGGTGCCCGGTGACCCCTTACCGGTAGTTTTGCAGTTCGCAGTCAGCACTTGGTCACGGGAGGAAATTCCAGGGACGGCTAATCTCATTTATTGCCCTTTATGCCGAGCTTATGGACGAGACGGTGAAGTCTGAGTCGCGCCTAATAGAGGAGATCTTGTTCTGGGGGGAGGGGACGACTGGGAAGTCAGTTGGCATCTGGGGTCCCTTGCGAACACGTTCACTGGTATGATCTCTCCTGGTACTTTCACGGTCGACGGAGTGTGGATTGAATGATTTCTACGGTCCGGGTTGGCTCGAATCTTTGGGCCATGAGTAGCGTGTTTGGAAACTCCACAGCCGTGTCGAAGCATATGAGACCGATTCTCCTCGTCCCGACTGCTCCTTGCTTGAACAATGCGGATGGGACGAATAGATGAAGACGATCATTCTATGCGGAGGGCAGGGCACCCGGCTCCGAGAGGAGACTGAATACCGCCCGAAGCCGCTCGTTGACGTCGGTGGACGACCAATTTTGTGGCACATCATGAAGCTCTATGCCCATCACGGGTTTGATGACTTCATCTGCTGTTTGGGATATCGCGCTCAGATGATCAAGGACTACTTCTTGAACTACGAGGCGATGAACAACGATTTCACGGTGTGCCTTGGGGCCAAGAGCCGTATCGAGTATCACGGTGCGCACACCGAGCAGGAGTACCGCGTAACGCTAGCGGACACGGGACTCGACACGATGACTGGCGGTCGAATCAAGCGCGTCGAGAAGTTTGTGAGTGACGAAGAATTCCTCGTCACTTATGGTGACGGTGTTAGTGACGTGGACCTCACAGCGCTGGTGGCTTTTCACCGAGCCCATGGTCGGTTGGCAACGATCACCGCGGTGCAGCCACATTCACGGTTTGGCGTTCTCGATATCGATGCAAACGGCTCAATCAGGCAGTTCGAGGAAAAACCGAAGGGAGACAGTTGGATAAATGCCGGGTTTATGGTGCTCAACCGTCGGGTCTTCGATTACTTGGAGGGCGACGAAACGATTTTGGAGCGAGAGCCGCTGGAACGGATTGCGTCAGAGTCGGAATTGATGGCCTATCGGCACAATGGCTTCTTTTACGCCATGGACACCTATCGCGACTACCTAGCCCTCAACGAACTCTGGCGTTCGGGCCAAGCTCCATGGAACGTTTGGTCGTAAGGCGCCTCAGAGGAGTGAATATATGATAGTTTCACGGTTGAGCAACAATAAATGAGGACCTCGTTCGGAATTCGAACCTTCTTGATCGCGCTTGGGTGTGCGGTCCTGACCTATTTCGCCACATTTCTTTTTAGGCCGAGATTTGCAGCCACTGAATCGCTGTACTTCCTGATGAATCAGGACTCGGCTGGTGCTCTGGGAATGAAACCGACCCTTCAGGACGGCGGGGTGTCCAGCCTCAATGGAGCACTGACTTCTCCACTAGTTGGCGCGCGGATTCAGACGGCGATTGGAATTCTCGAGAGCAAGAGCTGTGCGCAGTATCTTGCTCAACACGCCCATCTGGCCGATCATTACGGCTTACCGGAAGAGAAAGCCATTGGTTTGGTGAAGCAGCGGCTCCGAACCGATTCCGACAAGAATGGCTTCTTGAGGATCGATTTTGAAGATGAGGACAAGGACACCGCGAAGCTCGTTCTCCAAGAAGCTCAGAACTACCTGAGCCAGATGAGTGAGAAACTCTCACTGAATGCAAGCAAGAAGAATCGCGAATTCATTGAGCGACGACTCGCTCAGGCAAAGAAGGACCTTGTTGCTCGACAGAATGCGTTGGCAAAAGACATGGGTAGAAGCCCCTCGGCTAATCCGGAACTCTTGCAGGAAAACCTCTTGGATTTTCGAAAGGAATACGAAGAGGCTAAGAATAAGTCGGTGAGTGCGCACGCCGAGATTCGGGCAAGCAAGCTTGCGCTCAACAAAATTCTTTCCGGCTCCAAGAGCTTTTCCGGAAAGGTTATCGTCCTGAACTCCATTTTTGAGAATCTCAGTTACCTCACCGAAGACCTTCAAAAGCGCCGTCTTGCGCTTGTCGATGCAGCGGCGTTGTACCAGCCCAATGACCCCGAACTCAGGGCGGTCGAACAGAACCAAGCGAATGCGGATCGGGTTATCAACTCGCTGGTGGAAGAGGAGAAACGGGACGTTGCGAACGGAGCGGCGCCGTCGTTGGCAACGGCGCAAGCCACGCTCGCGTCTTTGGATCAAGCCACCTCTGCGTTCGCGTCGCTCATGTCGAAACTGAACGCCGAGTACGGAAGTGCGGCCTACGATGCAGCAACGATTGAATCGGCCCATCGCGATTTTGGTTCGGCCCAAACGCGGGTCACGATGCTAGAAGGAGAACTGGAAACGGCGCTCATTGCAGAGGCAAGAAACCCTGATCGTTTCCAGGTTCTCGATACGCCGGATTTGACAGGGGAAGTGGCGTTTCCGAAACGCTCGATGCTCGCGCTTCTCGTATTCGTGATTATTCTTGCTGCGCAACTGGTGCTGCCGAAGGGTGGACAGAATTCGCAGTTTAAAGGTGTAAAGGGATAGATCGGTACGGCGCTAATGCGCGCAAATCTTAATTCTTGGAACCCAGCTAATTAATCACTGTCTCATCAGACGTGATAATTCATTACTCCGATAATGCGATTTGTCCTGGAGAGCCGCTAGAATCGTCAAATGCCCATATTCCGGGCCTGGATGGTTTGCGAGGCTTGGCTGTCGCACTCGTGTTTTTGAGTCATGCCCAGCTTGGGGTCCCTGGTCGCTTCGGTCCCTTCGGGGTCACTATCTTTTTCTTCCTAAGCGGCTTTCTGATCACGACACTGCTGCAACGTGAATTCGACAAGTTCGGAAGTATCTCCGTAAGCGACTTTTACAAGAGGCGTTTTCTGCGGATTGTTCCTCCGATGCTGATCACGATTTCCATCGTGTCGGCCATCAGCTTGTTACGCGGTATGACCAGTCCGAGTGCCCAAGCGTATTTTATTCAGGCTTTTAGCTTCACGAACTACTACATCATTTTTCGGCACTACAGCCATGGTATTCCCAACATGCAACCCATGTGGTCGCTCTCCGTAGAAGAGCACTTTTACTTTGTCTATCCCTTCGTGTTTGCCCTCATGTACCGCAAGGCAAACGTCAAGGCGTTGACTCTTGTTCTGGGTATTGCTGCCATTGCCGTCGCTTCTTTCAGATGCTGGGAGGTCTGGCAACTCAGGCCTTATTGGCACGACGCGGTCGCTGAAAGAACGATCTACAAAGTGCTCGATATTGCTACCCATACTCGGATTGATTCGATCATTTATGGCTGCCTCTTTGCCCTTCTTGCAAATCCAGTTCGAGGGTCCCGTTTCACCAAGAAACTTAACTCGATTCCGAATGCGATCATAGGAATGATTCTGCTAGTTGCCGGTATCTCGGCTCATTACATCCAAGAGTCGATCGGCTATGTACTTCTTGGGGCGGCGTTCATTCCGCTCTTTACGGTGCTTATCCTTCAAAGTCGAACCGGTTGGCTTCGTTTCTTCGAGTCGCCGGTGATGCTTTTCATGGGGTCCATTTCGTACACGTTTTATCTTATTCACGTATTCGTGCTGATGTCTATCGGGTCAGCGATTCATTCGCATGTACTCTGCGCAGCCGTTTCGTTTGCCTTGTCCATCGCTTACTCAACGGCTATGCTGTGGCTCGTAGAACGGCCGATCGCGGTTAGGCGGCGCCTCATCACGCATGGTTAGGACCGTTCAATTTAGTGGAGGCAAGCCGGCCGATTCAGGCGCAAAAACGGATTGATTTGCGGTGCACTCAAGCACCTTGTGGTAGCAGACGACGATGAAGATCTCTCCAAGCGCGAAGAAGGTCGCGGTAACGAACATTTCGCGAACCAGGGACAGAACATGGACTGAAACCAGAGAGGCGGTAACCGCCGATTCGTTGGCTGCCAGCAGGAGTCGATGAATTTGCATGACTAAGTAGCCGAGCAGCAGTCCGAGGGCAATGATCCCAACCACTCCAAAGTGGGCGTAACTCGCCTCAAGTCCAGACGGGACTACGGATCCGTGATAAGGATAAGCCTTTCGAAGCTCCTCCGAGAACGCCTGGAAGGGTAGATCGGGATCCGTGCGGAGATTGTTAGGGATCAGTTGGTTCACGAGTTGCAGGTTGGAATATCCATAGTCGTGATTTATGCCGCCGGTGTCCGACTCAAAAGTCATGATTCCTGCCAAGCCAGCAAAGCCCTCCACGTTCTTGGCATAAAACCAGTCGAAGGCATCACCAGAGGAGACTGACTTCTGAATGTAGGAAGTTGTATCGAATCCTGGGGCAATGGACCGGGCATAAGCGGTTTCGCGGTAGAGGCCAAAGACGATGAAGATTGTGACGAGGGCGGCGCCGAGTCCCAGGATAATCTTGGGAGACGCCTCCTTTCTTCGATAGTGAAAAACGAGCGCGAGTTGAACCACGCTGTAGGCGGCGAGGAATCGAGAATTGATCAGGAGTAGGGAAAAGGTCGTTCCGTAGAGGACGACATCTGGAACCGTGATGGCTCGGCGAAGCGCGATCTTCCGGGCAAGAGGAACTTTGCCAATGGATACGAGAATCAAAAGGAATGTCTGCCCCGCGATTGATTGGCCAGGATTGCTGATTGCGGCCACGATGCCGCCGGCGAGAGCAGTCAATAGGAATCCTCCAACTAGCACCCAGACGGCAATGGCAGCGTACGTAAGCTGAGCTTCCACTGGCCCTTCGATCGCTACGTCGTTGCGTTTGAAGTTGGACAAACAGTCAACGCGATACGCAACGGCGCAATAAGCTATCACGAAGAGCATTACGAATACGTTGGCGTTCTTGGCTGCTGCGAGGCTAATCGTTTGATTGATGTGAGTGATTCGGCCCGACACGGTCTCAAACTTCAAGAACATCCAAAGCGTCTGCATCTGAACCAAGGCCAGGATCGTGGTAGTCACTAGGATCAGTAGGAGGTTCTTAGCTTCTGACTTTCGCAGTTCGCGGATGACCATGAAGAGTAGACAGGCGAACTGCACGATTAGACATAACCAATCTTGGATTTCGATCGAGTTCACGCTGGCTTGCCCTTACTCAGAAAAGCGTTTATGGCGTACTCGTATCCTTTGAGAAGCTCGTGGGTGGACGCGGCCCAAGAATACTTTTGCTCGACTTCAATTCTTGCTTGTCGAGCTTGCTCGACGGCGATGGACCGGTTGGCCAGCAATCGGATGACCGCTTTGGCAAAGGGTTCAACCCCATCCGCGAGCGAGATTTGAGCACCGTCGACGAGAGGGAGACTTCCAAGTCCCTGTGGGGTAATCACAATTGGAGTCCCCACCGCCATAGCCTCCACGATCTTGGTCTGCATTCCGGTGCCCGATTGCATGGGTACGATCGCCACAGTTGAGTTCAGCAGTTCGTCTGCGATGCTCTCCACGAATCCAAGAACCTTGACCCCTGGAATGGAGTTCAATGCCAAAATGGTCGGGCCTGGATCCGCGCCAGCTACGACAAACTCGGCGTCAGCGATGGCCGCCTTGACGAGGGGAAAGGCCCTTTTAGCGAACCATAGGACAGCGTCTTCATTCGGAAAATAGGACATTCTTCCGGTGAAGATGATTCGGGAAGGAGGGCGTTTCATTTCTTCGGGAGTCCCGTCGTGGAGCGGTGCGCCTTGGGGAACCACGAACATATTTTTGGGGTCACCGAAGGCAGTTCGGTCTCGCGCCGAAGTGATTCCGCCAGCGTCGTACTCTCGGACCATCGCACGTTCGTAATTCTTCAGCCGTCGCGATTCTATTCTAGCGGCAAGCTGCTTCGGTCCTCGGCTTCGTTCGGCCAATTGACTCATGTTGACGGACAGCGAGTCGACGAAATCCATGAAGCGGGGGAGTGGGGCGCTTTCAAGCACGGGGGCTAGTCGAACAAGCTGAACGTGGGCCACCTCGATGTCAAACCGACGAACAAGAGAAAGCGCTTCTCTCCGGTAGGCGCCATCCGCGTAGGCAAGTGTTTGAAAAGGGGTACGCCCGAACACGCCGGTTGCGACTCGGCCAAGGGCTTTGAGGCGATTCTGAGGAACGTGAATTCGGTGACCTAGCCAGTCTTTGAGCCCTTGCTCGGCTTCTACAGAGGGCGCCGGCGGGCACAGAAGAAACACCTCATGTGACTTTGCCAGCGTATCGAGCTGATGGAAAGCTCGAACTCTATCACCCGACAGCAGAGGGAAAGGGTATCGGGGACACACGAACAAAATCTTCATTTGGCAGCGGATCGAAGCGTATCAATCAGTTTTCCGGCACTCGCTCGCCAGGAGAACTGCTCTGACCTAGCTTTCCCGGACTTTGAGAGCCGAGATCGTAGCTCAGAATCACCATGCAGTCTGGATAAGCCTTGCATAAGGGCTTCCTTCGATCGCGGATCAAAGTAAAGGATAGCATCGCCGCCAACTTCCGGAACAGAAGATTGGTTAGAGGCTAGGACTGGGGCGCCGAAATGCATGGCCTCGAGCACCGGCAACCCGAATCCTTCATACAGTGACGAAAACACAAACCCAAGACACGAACCATAGAGTTCGGTCAATTGTTCGTCGCTCACAAACTCAAGAAGCACGATGGAATTGGCTTTGGGATGGGAAGCGATTTTGGTTCGTAGAGCGGCTCGCTCCGGCAATCCAAGGCCAGCGACTACGAGGAGCGTTTCTCCGGCAAAAGCGGTGTCCAAGAATGATTCAACCGTGAAGTCGGTGTTCTTGCGCGGGTCGATGGCGCCGAGAAAGAAGAAGAATGGGCGATCGATTCCCATGCTGATCAAAGCGGTCTCGTTCGGCCGACTGCGGGTTGGCGCCAACGTGAGTCCCAAGGAGATGACGGAGAGCCGGTCTTGGGGTACGTGAAGGAGATCCTGGATTTCTCGGGCAGAGAACTCACTGTCGGTGATGACATGGGCAGCACGTGAGCAGAGGCGCGTGGCTGACCAATCGGTGTAGGCCCTTCCGATCCGTTGATAAAGGGAGCTACTGTGGGGCAACAGCGTCCCTCGGTGCCGAAAGATGACGTCGTGAACGGTCACGACTACAGGGGTACGTAATCGGACAGGCCCGGTGTTTGCTGGACACCACAAGACATCGGGGTCATCTTTTGCGACAGCGTGAGGAAGATAGATCTGTTCGTAAACCGGGATCTGCCGGCCCTTAATATTCCGAACGTGAATGTTCCCTCGCTGAGGGAGCCAACCAGGAGTGTCAGACCCCATGTAGAGATAGAACTCGTCGTCTGACGCTAACGCGAGAAGCGGTTCGAGGATGTACCTTAGGAAGCGGCCCATGCCACGATGAGTCGACGCGATTCGGGCGTCAATCCCGATTCTCAAAGAGAACCTCCGCCGCTCTTCAAAGTGTTCGCAGGCGACTCTTTCCGAGAGGTAGGGTCCAAGGCAAACCGAACGGTCTTTCTCGCTAGTCCTCGAGGAGCCAACCCGGCAACCAGGAACCATAGCGCTCCGAGGACTCGTCGTTTTGGCGAATAGAGGGGGAACCAGAGACAATACCATCCTCCCACAAATCCAAGTTGGAATCGCTTCGGACTCCCGGTAGGAGCCCTGTCTAAAAGTGCCGCGCAGAGAAGATTCTTGTTAAAGGCCGGGTTGCGACTACGCATCCCGGACTTGAACTTGAATCCGTGCATTCTGGCGACTTCGCCTAGAAACTGGTCGTCTTGAGACACCAGTTCAAGCACCTTGTTGAGTCCAGACGCATTACCAATGCCAAGTTGGAAGTCCCCAGATCCTCCGCTTCCGTGTTTTCGGTGCTGACGATACATTCCTAGCTCTTCGGCAATCGTGATAACGTTTCCATGGAACGGCGCCTGAAGCGTTAGAAAATTGTCAGACCCCATTCGCCATTTCTCCGCAGGAAGGGGGAGCACCTTGTCAAGGAACGTGCGACGGAAGGCGTTCCCGCTGGCGGGTGGACCACCGTGGGTTCCGAATCGCATCAAGGTGTGTTTTACGTCCCCGTCCATCATTCTCAATGTTGGAATGCGTGCTCCAAGAGACTCCGATTTCGGTCCAATGATGCTCAAAGGAAACTGGACCTTTACAGTGTCATCCTTCAGAGCATGAACCACTTTCTGGCAAGCGTCTGGCCGAAGCAGGTCGTCCGCATCTAAGAACAGGACCATGTCGCCCTGAACTCGTTCAAATCCTGCGTTGTAGGCGGAACCCTGTCCGCCATTTGGCTTAAAGACAGGGATTATCTTGCGTCCATATCTCTCAATCACGGACCGGCTCTCGTCGGTTGAGCCATCGTCAACGACGATGACTTCCACATCAGAGTAGGTCTGGGATAAAGCGCTGTCTATCGCCTCCGCGAGATACAGAACGTAGTTGAAGTTGATGATGACGATACTGAACAGCAAGCTTCTGGTTTCCGAAGAGCGAGTGGGTGTTTTGAGCGTCAGCAGGCGCCGTGTAAGAAGGTCATCGAAAGTCGGCCTGAAACTTTTATCTGACCCAAGACAATACGAACCCTATGCTACCAGCGACCGGCGTTGCCGGTACTGACCTGTTATCCGTGAGGATCATCTAGCGGCCTTCGTAGGCGCTTGGAAATCGACGCACCTTTTGCCTTGCCGAGCAGAAAATTGACGATGGGCACGCTGACCCTTGGGAAGGCAAGCATCAATCGTCCACCCAGAATGAGCGCTCGTCGCGCTGGAGACGCGTATGTCGCGTACCGAGCGGTCACTTGACGGTAGAAGAATCGAGCGGTCTCAAATTCATTGTCCTTAAGACCGGTTCCCAGCAACTGAATGACGATGCTTGCGATGCTGGGTACTTGAAGTTTCTTGGCGAGCAGCCGACGTTCTTGTGGGGTGACCGTCAATTCCAACAGGGTTGGCCACGAAAGGGCCTGGCTGATCGAGGACCAATGATTTGCTCCATCGCAAACTCCGGCATCTACTAACTCGTCGTTCAAGAATACAACTTCATCGAAATCTTCCATCGATGACAAGAGCATTGCGAAGTGGGGGGCCATGGCGTATGCGTAACGGTGGCCCAGGTACAGATTTCGTCGCATGGAGCATGCTCTGTAGAGATTGGCGGAAATGAAGATGACGTTCCCAAGCCCGGAACATCGATTTAGGAAGTCGAATCGGCCACGAGTGCGAAGGTCTTGGTGAGGCGGACCAAATGCGGAGTTGAAGTTGATGCATATGGCCCCAGGGTTCGCCTCGATTTGCGCAAGCGCCATCTCCAAAGCTCCGGAACGTGGCACGTCGTCATCGCCTAACAACCAGATCCATTCTGTATCGGTGAATTCGATGCACCTTAGGATGTTGGCGTTACCCCCGATGTTGTAGGCGTTTCTCTCGATCCGAATGTTGAGGTTTGGGTAACTAGCCAGGGTCTCGGCAAGAACCGTTTTGGCAGGAATATCCGAGGCGTTGTCGAGAATCAGAACTGGTATGTCGGGGCATAACTGTGGAGCAAGCGCTTCAAGGCAAGACTTGAGCTCCGCTGGTCGGTTGTAAGTTGGAATCGCGATCGTTAGCATTGTTTCCAAACGTGCCTAGTGGCCTGGAACGCGACGAATATCGGTATGCAGGCTGGTATGGCGAGCATGCTCTATCTTCCGCGATCTCGTGTCTGACGGCCGACCGAAAGACCACGCGATGTTACATCAATTTGCTGTGGAGACTTGCGCATCCGAAGGGCTAGCTAAAGTAGCCGTCCGGGCCTGAATCTGGGCGGCTATCGGCTATCTTGGCCGCCCATTGCTTCCTGCTTCTGGTGAATAT
Organism: uncultured Armatimonadota bacterium; assembly: GCA_903904815.1. Lineage (GTDB taxonomy): Bacteria > Armatimonadota > Fimbriimonadia > Fimbriimonadales > Fimbriimonadaceae > Fimbriimonas. The sequence goes on along the minus strand of CAIVDU010000038.1, from coordinate 14,655 downwards.
GTAGGTCCCCCCACCTACGCCGACGACGATCGTGGTGAACGCATATCCCGCGGCAACGCCAGTCGCGCCGTATTGACCCACCAGCAGGAGCGCGAGCCCCACGTTCGACAGAGCGGCAACGACCGACTGGAGTAAAAAGGGTTCGACTTTGTGAGCGCGGAGGTATTGCGCCTGCGCGAAGGTGATGCAATTAACAGTGGAGGAGATCAGCATCAAACCTAAAGCCAAAGGTCCGAGGAACCTTAGGGCCAGACTTACCCCTTGAGCTTGGGCAAAAACCACGAGCGACCAAAACCCGATGGCCATCACCAAAGCAACTCCGATCGCCGACTTTGCTGCACGGAAAAACATCGAGTCGAGCTCTTCCCGCTTGCGAAGGGCGATAAGGGAGCCCATCTTAGGCGCCTTCGTTGTGATCCACGCCATGGCTAGCGCAGTGAGTCCGCTACAGGCCAAGGTGGTCAACCCCATGCGTCCTGCTTCCACTGGGTTTACCATCCTGAACAGGATGGGATTGAATATCTGAAAAATGAAGTAACCACTCAGCCACGAAACGGCGATCTTCCACTGAAAGGGCCATACTTCCACCTTCCAATCGACCAAAACAGTTCGATCGTATGCCTTCCACAGGTCGAGAATAGTGCTTCTCCTTCGATAGAGCCAAAGCGCTTCGACAAGGAAGTCGCAAACGACGAGCGAGGCTACGGCATACAGTCCGGCGCCTGAAATGAGGATGAAAGCGGCGGCCAATGTGCCGACGAGCGTCTCTCGAAGTCTTAACGAGGCGACTTGCGCGACATGTCCACATCCTTCAAAGATCGCGATTACTGCGTTCGTCAGAAGTGTGCCTGCCGTCGCAAAGACGAGAATGGTCCATGGAATTTGCCAGCCTTCCGTTCGGCCCTTATTGTACGAAGTCAGGAAGAACCAGTAACCCGTGGGAAGGACGACCACCAACAGAAGCAGTGCGGCAAACGCGTACCATTTGGTTCCGAAGTGCAGAAGACTCGATAGTCGGGCTTTGGAGTTGTAGTCACCTTGGTAGGTGCCGTCCGTCTGTTGAATGAGTCTGGCAACTTCGTGGCTGGAGAACTGCAAAAGAACAAACGTTAATCCTAGTTCAAAGAACACCTGTAGCGCTACGACGCTGTTGAACGTAACGTAATAGCCTTGTTTGACCCCGCTCAGGCGGCTGGCAACCAACAACATCAGAATGAGAGATGACCCCGCCTGGCCCACACGAGTGATCACCGTCGTGCCAATTGCCCGATCGACTCCGAGCCTTCCGAGGAATCGGCGAACCGGTGTCAGCATGCCTCGGAGGTCGCCCAGTCCATCATCCGCCGAATGGAGGTGTCTAGATCGAATCTTGCCGATAAACCCAACTCACGACCTGCCTTTGCCACGTCTGGAACGAACCGGGAGCGAATTGATCTCGCCTCTCTCAGTACGTCGGTTTGAATCCTAATTTCCTTCGGGCGCATTCCCGCAATCTTTTCGGCGAGAGAAAGCAGGGTCACTCCGTCGGGGTGTCCCACGTTGTAAGCACTGCCGTCTTGGCCACGTACGAGCATCACCAGTAACCAGGTCGCCATATCGGCCGGGTACATGTAGCTCCGAACTGTGAGTCCGTCTCCATGAATGCGCAAGTTGCTTCCTTGGATGGCATCTCGAACAAAATTGTTCACGGCCCAAGGCCGATCCAGCATCTGATATGGGCCGACGAACGCAAACATGCGTGCTGTGGAAATTGGCAATCGATATTGCGAGCCGTAGGACGCGCAGAGGGTTTCCGCGAGTCGTTTCGACTCGGCATAGGCGGCCGTAAAAGACGATGGATCGAGGCTCCCGAAATAGGTTTCAGGGACGCGCTCCAACTGTAGCGGCTGAGCACCGTAGACCAAGCCCGAACTAACATTAAGGATCCTGCGAATGTCGGATGATCGGACTGCCGCCTTGAGTAGCGCACTTGTCCCCGATACGATCGTCTCAATGATTCGCGTTGGGTCGGAAGCGTGTTGTCTCGCGTCGGGACTTGCCGCCGCATGGATGACCCACGCTGCCTGTCGAGGTAGCTCTAAGAGATTTCGAACATCGATATCTTGTAGCTGAAACTCTGGGCGCCTTCCGAGGTGGGGATGTCGTCGGGCGAACTGCGACGCCCGTGGACTTTGGAGCGTCAGGCGCGTTTCGAAGCTATGGTGATCATTAAGGTACGCGACCGCCTCGGCAACCCAAGAACCCACAAAGCCGGTTCCTCCGGTAACAAGGAGTTCTGAATTTCGCAAGGGCGCCAATGCGCTCAGGTGCGGTTCGATCGCACAATTCAGGTCGCTCGTGATCGACTCGTTCTGGCTCGGAAGTCTCACCGCTTTGACCTCTGGAGCTGGATCGCAACTTCGATGATGACGTCCTCTTGCCCGGCCACGACACCTCGTCGGCCCAATTCAAAGAAAAGGTCCCTGGGGTCCACTTGGTATTCGGTCGAGATCCGCGAAACATGAGTAGAAAAGCCCGAAAACACCCCGGCAAGTCCGCTGACGACGCTTACTGAGTTGATCGTGGGAAGCTTTGGTATGATCTCGCGTTCGGCCAGGTCGGCGGCGTCGAGCACCCCATACAGATCGATGCCGGTGTCGATCCCTAGTCGGTGGAGCACCGCGACGAGAACTTCCAACTGCGCATTGCCAGCGCCGGCTCCGAATCCCCGCGCCGTACCATCGACGATTTGCGCGCCTGCTTTCACTGCGGCAAGGCTATTCGCGATCGCCATTCCTAAGTTGTTGTGAGCATGAAACCCAATTGGCACACCCAAGCGATCCACTAATTCGGAAATCCTCTCCGTTACCTGGTCTGGAAGGTAGGTGCCCGCAGAATCCATGATGACGACGGCCTCGGCGCCGTATGACTGCATCTTCAACGCTTCGTCACGGAGAAGTGAAGGGCTCGCCATGTGGCTCATCATGAGGACGCCGTAGACCTCCTTTCCCATTTGCCGGCAGTGCGAGATATGCCGCTGAGTGATGTCCGCCTCGGTGCAATGGCATCCAATGCGAAAAACGTCGACACCTAGATCAATCGCGAGAGCCAAGTCGCGCTTGATCGTCGCAAACCCTGGAATAACGTGAACCGCCAACTTGGACGAAACTAGGTGTTCACGTGCTGCTCGGAGCATCGTGGCATCGTCTATGGCCGACTCACCCACCTGCATGGAGGATGCTCCCAACCCATTTCCATGCCCAACTTCCACCACGGGAATTCCCGCCCGGTCGGCCGCCATGCAGTAGGCAGCGATCTGGTGGGCATTCAGTTGGTGCTGAACTGCGTGATTGCCGTCTCGAAGCGTCGGGTCACTGATAAGGATGTCAGGCAAGGTGGGTCGCCTCCTTCAGAAGCGAGATCCTGGCGACGGACTCTGCGGCGGCTATGGCAGCGCAATTGATAATGTCAAGGTTGCCCGCATAACTTGGAAGGTAATCGCCAAGGCCCCGAGTTTTGATCGTGATCACAAGACGTCCGTGCTCGTACTGAGGGGGGACGAGCAGCTCATAGCCAGGAACGTACCGCTGTATGGAGGCGACAACCTCTTCGGCCCTCTTGCGTAGGGCCGGAAGGTCTGGATCGACGATGTTTGCGAACACGGTCGTCTGCATATCAATGCAGGGCGTGGCAGGGTTGAGAATGAGGATTGCCTTCGCGCGGCGGCAGCCAGAAAAGGACATGATGGCCCTTTCTGTGGTGGCGATGTACTCATCAAGGTTCAGGCGAGTGGCCGGGCCTGCGCTTCGAGACGCGATGCTTGAGACCACCTCGATATAGTCGAGGTCAGAACTGAACTTTCCGATCATGTGAGCGATCGGAATGGAGGCCTGTCCGCCGCAAGTGACCATGTTGATGTTGTCTGCTTTCGAGGCTTCCTCCAGGTTGACGGCGGGTACGCATATGGTGCCGATCTTCGCTGGCGTCATGTCGATGACAACCTTGCCGAGGGCTCTGAGGATCGGCGCGTGGACCTGGTGATCCTGCGCAGAAGTGGCGTCGAATACAAGGTCGCAGATATCAGGCTCGTCGATGAAAGCTTGGATGCTCCGATCCGAAATACGAACCCCAAGTCCATTTGCTTTTGCCATTCCCGCCGAGTTCAAGTTGCGGCCCACGAACAGAGTCGGCCGGAGCAGTGGCGACCGCAAGCACTTGATCAGGAGATCCGTGCCGATATTGCCACTTCCTAGGATCGCAACTGATAGCTTAGGGGGGCGAGTCATGAGATACCTATCTGTTGAGTTCGACCGATTTGGGATGGACGCCGACGATCATGGCTGCTTGAAGCTGCTCGAATGCGACGAGCGGCGAAAGATCTTCGAGGGGCGGAGAGACCAGCGAGCCATCGTCTCTCAGCGCCAGTGCGAGCTTCGGATAGAAAAGCTGTTCCGGGTGCATGAATACTTCACAGATGATCGGCCCTTCTGACTTCTGCATCTCCGACACTGCCGTGTCAAAGTCGGCCCACGATCTCACCGAGCTGTACCCAAAACCGAAGCAGCCGGCCACTTTCTCGAAATCAGGACATGAGACTCCGGACTTCACGTTCGTGCCCGAATATCGCCCTTTGAACAGAGACTTCTGGGTGTGCTTGATCATCAAATAGCCGTCGTTGTTGAAAACAACGATCTTGATCGGTAACTGGTGGTGGGAGATGGTTTGCAGTTCCTGAAGATTCATCATCATGCCGCCGTCGCAGTTGAGACAGAGAACTTCACCGCGGTCAGATCCGAACGAAGCCCCCACGGCGCCCGGCAGACCAAACCCCATCTCACCAAGGCCAGTGGAGGTCATCAGCCTTTGACCCTTCTTGAAGCGAAGCACCTGATGACCACTCAGAAGGGCAGTGCCCATGTCGGTAACCACGATCTGGTCTTGCTTGAAGTGGTCCACGAGACGATCCATGAACCGATAGGAGTTCACGTACCCTTCGACATCCGCATCTTGAGAACCGGTGATCGGGAAGTCTCGACGATAGACTTGGCACTGGTCCAGCCAATCCGGCTTGGGCGGTATCGGGTCATCGCACAGCTTCTGAACCAGAGAGTCCAAGAGCGGGCCAGCATCTCGCACCATTGATTTTTGGACCTTCTCGCCGAGCTTGTGGGTTTCAGTTTCATCGATGTCGACTACGATGAACGTCGCGTCTCGGGCAAGTTCGGAAAGGTCGTACCCCACCTGGGGGATTGCGAGTCTCGTGCCAATCGCAACGACAAGATCTGAGTTTTGCAACACGAAGTTGGCGTGGCGATTGCCGTAAACACCCGCCCGCCCGAATACTAACGGGTGATCCGAATCGACCATGTCGATTCCTGCCCAGGTTACGAGACTTGGCACCGAAGACAGCTCAATCAACGAACGAATGAGTTCTGTTCTGCCCGACAACCGGATCCCGTGCCCGAGCCAAAAAACTGGGCGCTTCGCCTGGCGAAGTCGTTCTAGAATGTAGTCGCCGTCTTCATCCAGGGAGAAAGCGGTCTCGTCAGCTTGTGCCTCGATCTCAGCGAGAGCGAACTTGAGTCGATCGTCCAGGACCTCTCTCTCGACAATCGTGGACTGGACATTCATGGGAATGTCGATCCATACCGGTCCTGGCCTGCCCGAATTGCTGACGCGGTATGCCGTCTCTAACACGGCGCCAACTTCAAGGGGATCCATCACACGATGGACGAGCTTGCAAACTCGCGACACCATCTCCGTGCTGTCATATCCCTGCACGCCCCACATTCTTAAGGGATTTTCAGGGCTCGTGTGCTTGGAACTCTCGTTCCCCGAGATCATCATGCAAGGAATCGAATCGGCCCACGCTCCCACGACTCCGGTCACCGCGTTGGTCGAACCAGCGCCTGTCGTCAGCAGGGCCACCGTCACCGTTCCTGAGGTTCGGTAGTAGGTCTGTGCCGCCATCACCGCAGCTTGCTCATGATGCACACAGACGATCTCCGTGTGATCCGCTGACACGATGGAGTCGAATAGGTGGGCGTTACCCGCGCCTACGATTCCAAAGATGTGTCCGATCTCCTTTGTATGGAGCCACTCCGCGATGTAATCACTGACCTTTACGAGCATGAAGCTCCTTTCATCTGTTCATTTTCCTCTACTGCTCGCGCTTCTACGCCTCGGACTGTTCTTGTAAACCCTTCTTTCAGATCCACCACCGGTGTCCAACCCAGCCGCCCCAGCTTATCGATGTTGGGAGAATTCCTCACGATGGGGCTTGGCATGTAAGAGTCTGTTCGGTGGGCTTTGGCTTCGACAGTGAGCCCTCTCTCCGGAAACAGTTGGACGAGCAGGTGGGCCAATTCGATCACGGAGACTTCAGCCTGGGGATTTCCCACGTTGTATGCTTCACCGGGTTCGCCAGCCAGCAGAACGGTAAGCAGTCCCCTCACCGCGTCGGTTACGTAGCAGAACGCACGTCGCGCTAGACCGTCACTCTTCATGACAATGTTCCGGCCAGCAACGATGTCACTGACGAAATCGGCGTAAACCCGACCATCGAAGAGGTCGATTCCGGGGCCGTAGGTGTGGAAAGGCCGCGCAATACGCGCATTTACTCCATGCTGCTTTGCGTAACTAACGCAAAGGGTCTCCGCGCACCGTTTGGATTCGGCGTAGCAGCTTCGAACATGAGTTGGGTCGAGGTAGCCATACTCGTTTTCCCGGGTCGGGACCTGGCTGGGTGAAACCTGACCATACACCTCGCCCGAACTGACAAACAAGAATCCCTTCGCGTTGGTGAGGTGGCAGGATTCTAAAAGTTGCTGGGTGCCGAGAACATTGGGAAGCATCGTTCCCACCGGGTCGATTCCGTAGAACCGGGGACTCGCCTGGCTTGCCGCGTGGATCACGTAATCGGCGAAGGGAAGACTGGGCGAATAACGCCCAAGATCCTGCACGACAACTTCCAGGCCGGTGTGGTCAGAAAGTCGTTTCTTTGCGCGAACCCCGTCCCGAACGACCGCAATGACCCTAAACGGCTCTTTCCCGGCTGAAAGTTCATGTCTTGCCAAGAGTGCTTCAACGAGCGCCGATCCGATAAAGCCTCCCGCCCCGGTGACCATGACGATCGATCCCTGGAGAAGCGACCATTCGAGGTTGGTTTGAGCGATTTCGAGGCTATCGGTGGAGAGTGATGGCATCCCGCTAGACCCTCCTGAAAAACTCGCGAATCTTTGAGACTGTGAAATCCAGCATCGCTTCGGTGAGACCCGGATAGACGCCGACCCAGAAGACGTGATTCATGATGAAATCGGTCCGCTGGAGATCGCCGACGACTCGATGCTCAATGGATGAATAGGCAGGCTGACGCAAGAGGTTGCCACCGAAAAGCAATCGGGTTCCAATCTTGTGCTCGTTCAGAAACTGCACGAGAGCATCACGGCGGGCACTTCCTCCCTCTCGGATCGCGATGGGGAAGCCGAACCAACTCGGTTCCGAGTTGGGAGTCGCTTCGGGAAGAATCAAGGCGTCGGTAAGATCCCCCATCGCTAACTTCAGATAGTCGAAATTTTTTCTACGACGTTCAATAAAGCCGTCAAGCTTCTTGAGTTGGGACAGCCCGATGGCGGCCTGCCAGTCAGTCACCTTCAGGTTAAACCCAATGTGCGAGTAGGTGTACTTGTGGTCGTAACCAGCCGGTAGGTCTCCCAGCTGCCACTCATAGCGCTGGTTGCAAGTGTTGTCCTTGCCCGGTTCGCACCAGCAATCACGCCCCCAATCTCTGAACGATTCCACCACGCGATTCATTCCGGCTCGATTAATGAGTACGGCGCCACCTTCACCCATCGTGATGTGGTGAGCAGGGTAGAAGCTGGCAGTCGCAAGATCTCCAAACGTTCCAACCCGCTGACCGTCGTAGGATGCGCCTACCGCGTCGCAGGTGTCCTCGATCAGCCACAGCCCATACTTTTCCGCGACTCGAGTGACTTCTCGCAAGTTGAACGGATTACCCAAGGTGTGGGCGATCATGATCGCTTTCGTCTTGGGTGAAATCGCTTCCTCAAGAAGCGTCGTGTCAATGTTATAGGTCGGGACTTCTACATCCAGAAATACCGGTACACACCCGTTTTGGAGAACGGGATTGAGGGTCGTAGGAAATCCCGCTGCCACCGAAATAACTTCATCTCCGGGTCGAATCCGCCGATCCTCCCATTCGGGGGCGGTAAGGGAAGTGAAGGCCAGCAGGTTCGCGCTGGAGCCGGAGTTCACGAGAAGCGAGCTTCGAACGCCAAACCAACGGGCAAACTCTCGCTCGAACTGGCGGTGAAACCTTCCGGCGGTGAGCCACATGTCGAGGCTGGCCTCAATCAGCATCTCAAGATCTTCTTCATCAAGGACCTTTCCGCTCACCGGGACAACGTCAACATCGGGTGTAAATGAGCGTGGTCGGTTGGTGAGAGCGAAGTACTTCTTGGCGAGCGCTCGGATCTCGTCCCTCACCTCGCCCGGAGCTTGGAGTTGCTCTTCTTCAATCATCGTGCGCCACCGAGCATCTGCCGGTACCAATCCGCCGTCTCTCGGAGACCGCCTTCAAGATCCTGCTTGGGAACGATTCCCAAAACTTTCGCCGCCTTTTCAGAATTCAAATATTGGTCCCTGATCTCAGCTTTTGCCTGGTTGAGGATTACCGGCTCAATGTCCTCACGATCCATGATTCGACGAAGGATATTCACGATCTCGATCACCGTCTTCGGATGGCTCGGACCGAAGTTGAACGCTTCACCCGCGATTCCAGGAGTATCGAGCGCTTGGGCCATGGTGAGGTAGGCCTCGGCGGCATCCTTCACGTAAACATAATCCCTTAGGAATGTTCCGTCGCTTCGAAGCACGGGAGCGGTTCCGTTGAGGAGGCTGCGGATGGTGCCGGGAACGATCCGACTCCAATTGAGGTCCCCCCCGCCGTAAATATTGCCGCAACGGGCCACGACAACTGGGAGACCATAGGTGTGATGGTAGGTCGTCGCTAACAGATCGGTGCAGGACTTGCTGACGTCGTAAGGATGTTTTCCGAGGGGTGGCATCGTTTCGTCATACGGCAAGACGTCGACGTCGCCATAAGCCTTGTCGCTCGACGCCACCACCACACGCTTCACGAGTGAAGACTGGACGCGGCAAGCCTCAAGCAAGTTGTACGACCCTCGAATGTTGGCCTCAAATGTGTTCAGCGGACTTTTGAGTGCGCTTCCGACGATGGTTTGCGCTCCCAGATGGAACACCGTCTCGACCTCATGCTCGGTGACGGCTCGCTCTAGCGTTGGATAATCCTCAAGCGCTCCGGAAACCACTGAAATACGGTTGATGAAGCCGGAACGGATGAGTTCACTTTGGGGATCCCAATCCCTTACGAGGGCTAGGACATACGCTCCCTTCTCGACGAGTGAACGCACAAGCCAGGAACCCACCAGCCCGGTCGCTCCGGTGACGAAGACCCTTCGTTCAGTCCAGAACGAACTCATATTTCAGTTCTCCATCGAAGCGATCCCGAAGGGCTCGGCGTGCCATACGTTTCGAGAAGTTGCGACTGCATATAAGACCAAATCGACGCTAGGGCACCTGCTTTGGAGCCCGACAAGACAATGTCGACCTCAGCGTACCCGGCGATAATGCCTAGTCCCGAACCGCAGATCCGACCATCCCATCGTCCTCATCGGCGCGAACCAGATTCGAGAAGTCGGCAACCGCGAAACTGGGAGTAGCGGCTGAACTCGTTCCTGCCGATTCGTCCGGCAGTGGGTATTCGATGGTGTCACCAACCGGAATTCGTCGAAGTCGGTAAAAGACACCTCTGACCAGCATGGCCGCGGTCTGACTCAGAGCCCTCAGGTCGGCGACCGGGCCCCGCTGGTCGACGTAATCCTCATCCAGATTGCACTTGATCGGGAGTAGTACGTCAATGTAGAACTGCTCTCGGTTCGCTCGATTCTGGAGCATCTCTTCCTCATGACGGAATTTGATGGCGGTCGGTCCGGTGATGCCCGGCCGCACGGATAGAATCTTCGTCCTTTGGGGCTCTGGGAATCGATCCACGTATTTCGAAACCTGTGGGCGCGGTCCGACTAGACTCATTTCCCCCAGAACAACATTGAAGAGTTGGGGAAGCTCGTCCAACTTCCATGCTCTCAAGACGCTGCCTGATCGGGTCATTCTAGGGTCATTGCGTGAAGTGACGAGAGGCCCGATCGACTCTGCATTCATGACCATCGTCCTAAACTTAATGATTTTAAAGGTATTGCCATCCTTGCCGACTCGAGGCTGCCGGAAAAATACGGGTCCTTTTGAGTCAAGACGAACCCAAACAGCGACAAGCAGAAGGATGGGACTCAGGGCGAGAATGAGGAGGCTAGCCGCAAGCAGGTCGAATATTCTCTTGGCGGAGTCGTAGCCTCGGGAGGTTGAACTGATCGACCGTTCGCCGCTAAGTAGGTTTTGTTCCACCATAAGATCCTTTTCGAACCACTCAAAAGGCAGCCGACCGCGGACCCCCTCTCTCTCTGTTCGACATCTGCGTCGGACACTGCACCTTGCAGTAATATACTTGTCGATCTAGCCCGTTTACCGAGATTCCTAGTTGAATCAACCCGGAGTTTCCGCTATGGCCAGGTATTTCGACGGTATCTTTGTGTTAGTGGGTTCGAATCCAAAATAGGTTCCACGACCCTTATTAGTTGCGCCTGCAATCATAACGCAGTTACTCACTCCAAATTCGATAACCAATACCAAACTGAAGACATGATTTCGAAAACACGCGCACTAGGGTACTTGCTTTCCGTCGTAATTGGAGTTTTCTGGTTTGTGGGTTTGGCGGTGGCCCGTGGACCTGGGATCCCAATCAAGTCAGGCGATGTCCTTTCGATTCATGTCGTCGGCTCCGATACATTGAGTGGCAAATTCGTCGTCCTTTCCGATGGAACCGTCGAGTCGCATTCCTTCGGGTCGGTAAAGGTCGAGGGGCTCTCGGCCGATGAGGCGGCGGCAAAGCTGCAATCGAGGCTGAAAGCGAAGCTGAAAGATCCGGTTGTGAGTGTGGTGATCGACCTCGAGGCGACCACTTTTGTTTATGTTTCGGGAACGCGACTCCCATCAGGCGTGGTGAAGTGGGTTCCCAACATGGATCTCCGCCAACTTTTGGTGAGTGCGGAAGCCGATTCAAACGCAGATCTTTCGGAGGCTCATTTGTTTCGTCCGGGCCAACCGGAACTCAAAGTGAACGTCCAGGATGTCTTGAACGGTTCATCACCGTATGCGGTTACGCCTCTAAAGCCTAACGACGTGATCGCAGTTCTTCCTCTAGAATTTGTTCGAGTTTGGGTCACCGGTGAGGTCGCTCATCCGGGACAATATACGGTCCGAAAGGGAGATGACCTGTACCGGGCGATTGCTTCCGCCGGAGGGGCTACCGTCATTGCCCTAGCCGACAACGATTCGAAGATCATGCTTCGAAGGGGACCGGGTACGAAGACGTTCCCGATTCGGGAGCTGACAACTCAACCTGGGCCGACCCTCGAATCTGGGGACACGATCGTGGTCAGCGCTTCCGAAAAGGTCACAGTCACGGTGTCCGGCGAAGTACGCGCTCCCGGCAGAGTCGAATTGCGTTCCACCGCGGTATTGGAGCAGGCGATCGCCGGTGCCGGTGGACTCACTGGATCGGGAACTGGGCGTGACGTCACGATTCTTCGAGACGGGCAGACACTGAACGCCAACGTGGCGTCCTCCACTAGTGCGGAGGGGCTGGGGACCTTTAAGGTTAAGGATCACGACGTCATCCTGGTTCGGCAGAACACTCGTTTTGCGATTGTGGTCGGGATCGTCAAGACACCGGGGCGTGTCTACATCCCAGATGGTCAGCCGATTCACCTTCTTGACGCGATCATCGGAGCCGGAGGTATCGCGGACCGCGGCACAGCGAGGCACGTAGTGGTCGGACACCCCGACAAGACTGGTCGTCTCGTGATGAAAGAGTTCCGACTCGATCGCTACCTCAAGAATGGCGACCAGGAAGGGAATCCGCTCATAGAGGCAGGAGACATCGTTACGGTGCAAGCGGGCGCTCAGACAACCGTCGACCAGATTCAACAGGTCCTTTCAGGCGCAGTCCTACTTTACGGAGTTTCGAAACTTTAATGTCCTCTCAGTCTTTCTCCAGCCTCGGGCGAATAATCGCTCCCTTTCTTCTGACCTCGATCGTTGCGCTTGCCCACTCCCAAGTCGATTTCGGACCTGAAACCTATCCTCACTACCGAGGTATGTCGGGTCTGGCAGGCGGCGGTTTTGGAGTTCGCCCAGACGGTTCTACCGGCATGGATGGAGCAATGGCGATTTCCACCCCAATCGGATTCTCCCTCCGGGACTGGCACGGATCCCTGGGAGCTTCCAGCTTGAGCTACTCCAAATCGTTCACGGGCATCAACATCTTCAAGCGCAGCAACAACTTTCACAGTGGTGGCGTAGCAGACGCGATCTTCGGTTACGGTGGGAACTGGGGGGCGGTAACTCTGAGTTACGAACTCCTCAGCACTGTCCTTGACCATGCGATCAATTTTCAGTACGAACTCCCGCTCCAAAGTAGCACCTACGGCGTGAGCGTGGGTGCTCAAGACATCCAGTCCCACGGTGGCGCCCTGGGCGAGAACGTAGCGCCCGCCGGTTCGAACACGAAGAGTCGATCCCTTTTTGTGGTCGGGACGGCGCTAGTCACGAAAGGGCTATACGTCAGCCTTGGCAAGGGCGACTTCCGCTTCAAAAAGGGCGTGTTTGGGAATGCCAGTTACGGACTGACCCCCCGCGTGAAGCTCGTGGGTGAGTACGATACGTTCACTTGGAACTACTCGGTAGCCTATGGCCTGGGCAAGATTCCTGGGCTGAAGCCGTACGGACGTTCGATCGAGCCCGTCCTGTCGGCTGGATACGTGGGCAATTCCCGAGCGATCGCGATGGTTAATCTGGCTTTTTAGGGTTAGTGCTTGGTGGTTAGTGGTAAGGTGCCGAACCAAGGAACGGCCGGCGATCCCGTCTGCGAGGACCTGTCTCTCCTCCGGACCCGTTAACCGCCAACCGCTAACCGCTAACCCTTCACGATCATTCTCCAGGTCTACGAATTAACCTGAATCATATAAACCCCGTTCTCGATTTTGAGGGGGAGCGACTGGGTTCCGTCAAAAAAGATCCGCTGGTGGCATCGGCCGGCGCAGCCGTAGACGTGGCGAGAGATGGTGGTGTGGGTCGGTCCGTTCGGATTGCCGTGAATGGGGTCCAACTGGACGGGGACAGTCTGCATCTTCGGGTGGAGGGGGGTTAGTTCTCCAGCGATGGCCCAGAGTTGCAGTTTTTCTGCCGCATTCAATTCTCGCCAAATCATATTCAGGCATTGTAGCTCTTTAGGCAGATTTACGGTCGGGTTGGCTCGCGTTCTCTGGAGAACCTCCAGAGAACGCGTGTCGAGACGAGTTCCTACTGCGTAGCGTCAAGCTCGAACAGCTTCTACTTCAAACGAGTGAGTGAGGAATGAGAGCCGGCCAGCGGCACGATAGGGTCTTGTCCCCACTCGGCTCATGTCTGAGTCGGCCAATCTATATTCGTGCGGATCAAACTCTTTCAAGTCGACGCATTCGCGACCGAACTTTTCACCGGGAACCCGGCTGCCGTGATGCCGATGGAGAGCTATCCGAGCGACGACGTCCTGCAGTCGATTGCCGCTGAGAACAACCTTGCCGAAACCGCATTTCTGGTCCCACAGGGCGAAGACTTTCAAATTCGTTGGTTCACTCCGGGCCCGGAGGTCCCCCTGTGCGGTCATGCGACATTGGCCAGCGCGGCGGTGGTGATGGAAAGGCTACATCCGAATCGAACCGAGGTGACCTTTTATTCCGCCAGCGGGCCACTGAAGGTGACGCGAAGAGGGAAGGGATACGTGCTGAACTTCCCCTCGCGCCCTTCGGAATTGACCGCAGCCCCAGAAGGTCTCGCCGAGGCGCTCGGAGTTTGTCCAACCGAGGTGTACGTAAACGCCTTCAACTACATGGCGGTGATTGAGAGTCCCGAAACCCTACGCCAACTCACCCCCAACATGGAGGCGGTGGCCAAATTGGACCGCCTTGGTGTCATCGTCACCGCTCGAGGCGAAGGAGAATACGACTTTATGAGTCGCTACTTCGCTCCCGCAAAAGGGATTCCCGAGGATCCGGTGACCGGCGCGGCTCACTGCATGCTGGCTCCATATTGGGCAAAAGTGTTAGGGAAGACTTCATTCCGAGCATTTCAAGCCTCGGCACGAGGGGGCGAGGTCTTTTGCCGACTGATCGGAGACCGAGTGGAGCTGCAGGGCTCTTGCGTCTTCTACCTGGAAGGCGAAGTAATGGTCTGACACTTGGCGGTTAGGGGTATCGGAGAGGAGATACCTCTTGATAATGGCTGCCCCGTAGAGACAATCTCAAAACCCCAGAAGTGGTCTCACTGCCCCCTCTCCTGCAGCGAAGCGCTGTACAGACCGGACACTTACTTTACAACCGTTCGGACACATGGTTTACACCCCATAGACTCTGAACGATAGGGCGCTCGTGGCGCAGGTTAACCTGTGCCACGAGCGCCGAACAAAACCGAACCTCCCATATG
>CAIVDU010000037.1 GCA_903904815.1 uncultured Armatimonadota bacterium | reverse complement strand
TCCTTTGGCAGCCTGACCGCCTGGGTCTTGTTGGACTGGAAGATGGATGTTTCGGTCATGGACCACCTCGAACATATCCCACTTGGATATACACTTCTATTCCGGCGATTTCCAGTCCCCACTCTCTTGGAGAGCCAATTGCGAAACATGGGCCTGCACAACTCTTCGGGACGGTTTGCCTTTTGGATCGATTGCTGGGCCTTCAACGATACCGAGCATATGAATCGCGAAACGAAGGGCGCGTGAGCTTCGGGGCTCTCTTTCTTTGGTCTCTTTCTTGTTTTTCCAACCCCCGTTTTCAAAATGCAGAAAGACGTGGCCTTTGGCCCAACTCGGGCGCACAGAAGCTTGAGATCTGTAGGTCTTCTCGACGTGACGCGTGTCTCCAGGAAAAAGTGCGCGCCATGACGGAGATTCTTTTGGGTCCGCGAGGCACATCTCCAAGTACCATCGCTTTTTCAAGTCCGTCGCATTTTCGAAGACCTGTAGTACTGCCCTAAGTTTTTCAATCGATGTGAAGCGGATACCCGCTTTGGATTGGACTAAGTGCTTCAGGCAATACTCCAACGCGTCTGCCGCAAGATTTTCGTTCTCAGATTTGAACACCTCATAGGCGTCCAGGAGCCGGTCTACGTCTTTTTCGTCCGCCTTGCGATTGGGGGGAGCGGGGAGAAGGATTTCAACTCTTCGCCGATCATGAACATGACGAAGCTTTCGTCCCTGGGAGATATGCCGTTCGGAATGTTTGCGAGATTTTCGACCTGCGATAGCTCGGGCTTGTTCCACCCAACGTGCGACGACTTCAGCCGGATCACCTTGTCGATTCGCTGACTCTATCGTTGCGCCTTCCTCGACGTGAGAAAGGATTTTGAAGGCGCGCCAGACGATCTCCCGAAATGGAGGCTTGGCATTTTCTTCGATGGTGTCCTCTGCATCCCACTCGATCACTGGCGCAAAGCGATTGTTGAGTTTTCTCTCCGCGACGGCTCGAAGCTCGCCGTCAGTGTGGAGCGCGGCAATCGATTTTTGAGACTCACCTAGAGCATTTTCCATTCAGTCTGCATCGTATCCGGCGGCGGCGAAGTAGTTAGCGCATTCGGTGGGGCTGTAGGTTTCGATGGCTTCTGCGATGGCGACCCAGAGTTCGTTGACCGTGCGGGCGGCAGCCTTTCGCAGGAACGCCTTGAACTTGGAGAAGGCGTTTTCGATGGGGTTGAAGTCGGGGCTATACGGCGGGAGGAAGCGCATACTGGCTCCGACGGCCTCGATAGCAAGCCTTGCGCCAACGATGTTGTGGGCCGGCAGATTGTCGAGGATGACTATATCGCCAGGCCGCAGGGTCGGGACGAGGATCTGCTCCACGTAGGCTTTGAACCATTCTCCGGTCATCGGGCCATCCAGGACCATCGGCGCCGTCATCCCCGTCAGCCGTAGTCCGCCGATGAAGGTGGTCGTCTTCCAGTGCCCGTGAGGAACGCTCATCCGCAGACGTTCGCCGCGTCGCGCGCGCCCATGGCGACGAGCCATTTTCGTGGTGGCGCCCGTCTCGTCGATGAAGACCAACTTGCTCGGATCAAGATCCAGCTGTGCGTCGAACCAGGCTTGCCGCCGCCTCAAGATATCGGGTCGGGATTGCTCGTCCGCGTGCGCCGATTTTTTTTTAGCGTGATCTTCCGCCGATCCAGGAACCTCCAAAGTGTCCCCATACTCACCACGACACCGTGCTCGGCAAGGCCCGAGCGGATCTCCTCCAAAGTGGCGTCACGCTTCTTGTCCAGCAGGGCCAGGATCATCTCCGCGTGCGCTTCGACCCGCTGAGATCGCCGGTCGCCGCCGAGGGGGCCGGGGCGGACATCACCCTTGGTGAGGGCCAACATCCGCCAGCGAATCGCGCTAGACGCGCTGACGCCAAATCGAACCGCCGCTTGACGGCAGGACATTCCACCTTCGACCGCCGCAACAACCCGGTCCCGTAAATCCACCGACAGTGCTTTACTCATGCAAGCCGGCCTCCATCACCAGCCTGCATTTTGAATCAGAACCCCGCTGATTTGGGAATCCCCAATGACTCAGTCAGTTCGGAGAATGCTCTAG
>CAIVDU010000036.1 GCA_903904815.1 uncultured Armatimonadota bacterium | reverse complement strand
TGAGATCCGTCGATGCCGGTCGCGGAAATGGCGACCTTGACCTCGATCGCCTCATTTTCGTGGGTGGCGTAGTTGACGAATGCCTTCACCTTTCCGGTGGCTTCAGTTGCGCCGGAAGCAAGACGATGACCGTTTTCCTCGAGGCCGATCGATTCGAAAGGCTTCGAAAACTGGATCGTGAAATAGACGGCTCGACGCCCGCCCCATCCACTTGACTTTCGGTAACCGACCAGCGTGGTTTCGTTGACAACCTTGAGTTCGGTGTCGTAAGCGTCGTTCTGAATTCCGTGCAGGAGATCGATGACGACATGGGATTCAGCCGACTCTGGGAATGTGTATCGATGCAGGCCTACCCGCGTCGTCGCTGTTAGTTCGGCCAACACTTTCGGGTCCTTGAGAAAGACTTTGTAGTAGCCAGCCCTCGCGACCTCGTCGCCATGAGAGAAAGAGGAGGAGTACCCGTTCCCCGGAGTTCCCGCCTCCAAGTGGACTTCGCCCACCGTGGGCATCAGGAGAATGTCGCCAAGGCACCCACAACCGGTCCCGGAGAGGTGAGTGTGGCTAAAGCCTTGAATGGTGGTATCTCGGTAGTGATAGCCGGAGCAGCCATCCCAGTCATCGGTGTGAGTATCTGGGCTTAATTGGACCAGTCCAAACGGCAAGGCAGCGCCGGGGTAAGTGTGGCCATGCGCGTCGGTGCCGACAAGCGGATTCACGTAATCAACCGGTCGCGGACCGCTGGCGTAAGCGCCGGTTACCGTGAGGGCCAAGCCGGCGGGGAGCAGGCAAGAAAGGAGGCGCTTCGAAATAGATAGGGGAACGATTTGCATGAGGTCTGAGCGAGACAGTCCCTTTAGTATCGCCCAATCAGGGTCCAATCACCCAACAATTTGGCTGACGGCTCGCATTCTTTGGCTCATGAAACCAGACCAAACTAGCGCTTTGGCTCATTTAGCCATTGCGCGCGGGTCCCTATAAGTTCACATGATTGGGATGGTTCCTTCTAAAACATATCGGCCGCCCCGAGGATTAAGGCGGCCGATGAAAAGCTCGATGCTGAAAATGCAATGTGCCTAAATCAGACCACCATCGCCTCCGCCTCCAGGTCCGCCAGGTCCGCCAGGACCGCCAGGACCGCCAGGACCGCCAGGACCGCCACCACCCGGCCCACCCGGCCCACCGGGACCGCCGAACCCAAAACCACGATCTTGCTCGGTCGCTTTAAAGGGCTTACCTCCCATGTCCGCTAGGGCGGCGAGTTGATCGGCCGTGAGGATCTTGCCAATTTCGGAGTTCAGGATCTTCGTGTTCTTCTTAAGCGAAGCCTGCGCCTGATCGGGTTCTATGAGCCCACTTCTCATGTTCTCAAATACCGACCGATTCGCGGTTGCCTGTCCCTGAACCAAGTTGGCGATCTTGGCCTTCTGGTCTTCGGAAAGTTTGAGAGCCTTTTGAATTGTGGCGTCGACCGCGGCTGCATTGCCGGCTAGTTGGACCTGAATCTCCTTCAGCCGCTTCTTCTGGTCGTCAGTGAGAATAGCGCTGATGCCGTCCGAGATCTTCTTCCTCATTGCATCCATTTGAGCGCGGAAGGCATCGTTCCCGCCGCCAGGACCTCCGGGTCCGCCGCCCTGCCCGCCATCAGGGGGAGGACCACCCGGGCCACCATCGGGTGGTGGCCCTCCTTGGCCACCGTCCGGATGAGGTCCGCCAGGACCATCGCCACCAGGGCCACCCTGGCCTCCACCAGGACCGCCAGGACCGCCTCGACCGCCGAATCCTCCTCGCATGCCCTGGAATAGCTTGTTCAGCTTCGCCTTTTGATCGTCGGTCAGGCTCAGATCGTTCTGAACATCGGAACGTCGTACGAGTGACTCGGTAGGCTGAAGTCCCACCCTGCCAAGTCCTGGACCACCAGGTCCGCCAGGACCACCGGGTCCACCGGGTCCGCCTTGTCCAGGAGGGGGACCGCCCGGTCCACCGTTCGGATCTCCCTGAGCAAAGGAACACACTGCGAGAGTTGCGATCGCGGCGATCGCGATCAGTCTTTGAATCTTCATCGTGGCTCTCCAAGAATTCTCGCCCTCAGTTCGAGGGGAGGCTCGCTTTCGAATTTGGATAGGTGTCTTTCGGATCAGCCGGTCCGTCGTCCGCGTTAGTTTCAATTTACGGAACAGCGATGAAAACGATCTGAAGATCCAATAGATTGCGTTTCTCGTCCAGAGTCTATGGGGTGTAAACCATGTCTCCGAACGGTTGTAAAGTATGTGACCGGTCTGTACAACGCTCGGCTGCGCGCGAGGGGGGCCTATTCAGACGTTAGCAGCTTGATTAAACTGGGTTACTCGCTTCCCGCCACCTAACACGGATGGTCCAAGGCTTCGCTCCTACGCGTTAGGAATCGAAATTGAGAACACGGTTCCCTGCCCCAGAACACTGGTTACCTCGATCAAGCCTTTGTGAGCTTCCACAATGCCCTTACAAATCGCCAGTCCGAGTCCAGTTCCCCCGGTATCGGTGGAACGTGACCGGTCGATTCGATAGAATCGATCGAAGAGCCTTGGAAGGTGTTCGGCGGCAATTCCTTCTCCCCGGTCCCTTACTTCGGCGACGGCGTATGTCTCGGTTTGTCGGAAGATCACCTCAACAGGGCAGGCGGAACCCGAGTGGCGGAGGGCGTTATCGATCAGGTTGACAAAGACCCGTGAAAGGTCATCTGAAGAGGCACTCACTGGCAAGGGGCCAGCCGGCAAACTGACCTTGACCCGGTCTTTCGCATACGCTAAGTGGCCGATGGAATCTTGAACAATGGCGCCGAGGTCGGCGGGTTCAAATCGGGGCGCCAACTGGCCTGCCTCGGCCCTTGCGAGAACAAGTAGGTCCTGGACAAGTCGGTTCATGCGGTCGGCGGCGGCCTCAATGGTTTCCACCGATTCCCGCATTTCTTCCTCGGTGCCGCCGTAATGCAGCATCAGTCCGGTGTTCGCCTTGATCACGGCAAGCGGAGTCTTCAATTCGTGCGACGCGTCTTCGGTAAACCGGCGCTGTTGGACTACGGTCTGCTCCAGGCGCCGATTCGTCATTTGTTCGAGCCTTAAGCCAGCCTCCAAACGATCGAGCATTCCGTTGAGAGTCGTGGCGACCGAGGCGAACTCATCTCGGCCAACCACTGGGAGCCTTTCGGCGGCATTGTGTGAACCGATAGAAGCCGCGTTGTGGGTGATGGACCGGAGGGGCTTCGTGAGTCGATCAATCAGATAGAGACTTGCGAGACCAGACAGAACCATCCCAACGGGGATGATGAGGGTCACGAGTACTCTTCTCAGATCGGCGAGTGCTTTGTTCGACTGATCCAGCGAATCGGCGACCTCAACGATCTTGACGAGCTTTCCCTTCTCCAGGACAGGTGTAGTTAGGAGACGGTATTCCTTACCATCCTTGGCCAAGGTGATCGTCTTGAGAATGGGCCGATGAGTTATCTTCGCGTCTCGGTACGCCTCCCAGTCGTAAGAGTCCTGTGGATTGTTCTTGCCTCCGACCCAAAAGTTTTGTGGTGGCAGATCCGAATTCGCGTTGGCGGTTCCTGCGTTCTTCTTGCGTTCCTCGGCAATCATCTTGGTCACTTTCTGTTCGCGAGCCATCCACATGGCACGGAACTTGGCCAAATCGGCCGAAGTCACGGTCCGAGTTTGCTGCCCGCCGTCTGGCGAGTGACCGGGATCGTCCATCCAGAACATGTCACCGTGATCAGGGCCAGGTCCATGACCTAGGCCGTCGCCAAAGAAAGATCCTGGCCCATCTAGTCCTCCAGGGCCATGATCGCCGGGGCCATGATCGCCGGGACCGTGATCGCCAGCCATGCCCAAGGGTGGGCCCGGAGGGTGAGAGAACATCTGGGCTCGGTGATGAAGGTCTGCATCGATGCTGCCGACGACGGCGTTGCGGGCGAGGACGTCTACGCTCAGGCCGAACACGCCCAGAAGCCCACCCATCACGAGCATCGTGATGAGTGTGAGCTTCGCGCGAATCGTACGAGGACCGATGCGGATCAATTTAGGCTCCGGCTCGAACGGTGTATCCGAATCCGACGACAGTTTGGATCAGCTTCTTGTCGAAAGGCGCATCAATTTTCTTTCGAAGGGTGGAAACGAAGACTTCCACGGTATTCGAGAATGCTTCATCATCACTCCAAACACGCTCCTGGATCGTTTCTCGGCTGAGGACTCTTCCTTCATTGATCGCCAAAGCCTCCAAGAGATCGTATTCTCGGCGGGTCAAGCTGATCTCTTTGCCGCCTCGAGTGACGAGATGACTCTTCCGGTCGATGACGAGATCGGCGATCTGGATGATCTGTCCCTTGTGCGCCTTGTCTCGCCGAAGTAGGGCATTGATTCGGGCAATCAATTCGGGGGTCTCAAACGGCTTTGGCAGATAGTCGTCGGCGCCCATGTCCAGTCCCTTGACCTTGTCGCCCACTTCGTCCATCGCAGTCAACATGAGGATTGGAGTATTAACTTTGGCCGACCGCAGACCAGTGAGAATATCCCAGCCAGACTTCTTCGGCAGCAAAACGTCTAGGATCACGAGGTCCCAAGGGGAGTTCTTTCCAGCCTCATATCCCTTTTCGCCGTCGTCGGCCCAGGTGACCGTGAATCCTGCTTGTCGAAGAATTTTAAGGACCGTCAGCGCAAGTGGCCGCTCGTCCTCAACCAATAAGATGTTCATCGTTTGATCTCCATTTCAGGGGCTTATCGCCTTGTTAGCTGATACTTTGCCTCTGAGATCTGAAAAGAGTCTGAAGATTTCAGAAAACCGGGAAATCCTCCGAACCAACTCTTAAACCTGGCGATCTTTACGGCATTCTACGACGCGGTCTAACGATTTAGTCTCCTCAGCGCATCTTCAGGTTGAAATCGAAAACTCCGATGGCAGGCGTCCAGGCAAAGCTCTGGGGCCGACTGAAGGTAGACACCATGAACTTCCGCATTCAATCGACTTCGATGTTGTTATCGGCGATTCTGACTACATGCTCAATGGCCAATGCCGAGTCTGATCTCGCGAGTCACTCAGTTCCAACTCGCACCCATCTCGCTCGACGTGACAGTCGGGCAGACCACGATCAGTTGCTCCATCAAATCCACGAGTTCAGTGGCCATCGACCCCTTCGAGTTCGCGATTCCCTCTGGGTTTACAAAAGTCAACGCAGATTAGGTCGATAGGGCAGGCGTTGCTGCGCAATTGCGCGAAATAGATGCGTTCTTCACCTGCCCTCCTCATTCCTAGACCCCGATAAAGGTCTGGGACTATGACGATTCACAAGAAGTTGGTGTTTGCCATGGTCTCCATTGCAGTGCTAAGCATGGGCGCCTACCTTTTGGTCGCTTCTTGGCAAAGCGAAAGACAGTCTGAGTCGGCACGTCAGCAAATCCGCGAGCTCGTCGATTCTTCTACCGTGGACACAAGCGCGGCCATCCTTAGACTGATCGCGGCTCAGGATGAGACACTCAGGAAAGAGGTTGACGCCCAACTCAATGTGGCGCGCAGTACTCAACGCGCGGCCGGACCGGTCAGATTTGGGCCGGAGACCGTGAAGTGGACAGCCCTCAATCAGTTCACGCGCAAGAAATCAGATGTCGTTCTACCCAAGATGCGCTTCGGAAGCAAATGGCTGGGCCAGAACGCGAAAACGAGCGTGCGAACTTCGATCATCGACGACGTATTCGACCTGGTGGGCGGAACCATGACCCTGTTTCAGCGGATGAACCCCCGTGGGGACATGATCCGGATTGCGACGAATGTTAAGAAGGACAGTGGCGAGAGGGCGATTGGCACGTACATTCCCCGCTATGCCCGTGATGGATCGGTAAACCCCGTCATCCGCTCAGTGCTTGCCGGAAAGGCGTATCGAGGGGTGGCCTGGATTGTTGGCCACTACTATGTCGCGTGTTACGAACCCATCAAGGACCAGAGCGGAGCGGTTGTCGGAATGATTTACACCGGTGAACGTGAGGAGTACGGCGTCGGGCTACGCGGCGCAATCCTGAATGCCCAAGTTGGCAAATCAGGAAAAATCCTTGTGCTTGCGGGGAGTGGGGACCGCGCTGGAACCTGCCTTATCGCGAAGGACGACCGCAATGGCCAAGACCTGACCAAGGCAAAAGATGCCTATGGAAGAGCCTATGCGAGGCAGATCATGCGGGCCGCTTCCAAGCTAAGGGACGGAGAGTCGACGATCCTTAGATATAGCCTTCGCGAAGGCGATCATATCCAAGACATTACTGCTCGGGTGGCTTACTACAAACCTTGGGATTGGGTTGTGGTGACCGAGGCTCACCCCCAAGACTTTGCTCCCGTCTTCGAGCGACTCTATAACTCTGGAAACGCCACCGTGGTGGCGTTCTTCGTGATCTGCGGAGCCATGGTGCTGTTAACGTTGCCTCTCCTGTGGGCGGATGCCAACGAGCGCGCACGCCGAGAAGCGGAGAGAGCCAACGCCGCCAAGAGCGAATTCCTGTCCCGGATGAGTCACGAATTGCGTACGCCTCTCAATGCGATTCTTGGATTTGCGCAGATTCTAGAGATGGACGAACTGAGCCTTGACCAGTCGGACTCCGTAAGCCATATCCGGACCGCGGGAACCCACCTCCTTAAACTGATCAATGAAGTCCTTGATATGTCGAGGATTGAGTCGGGCGCTCTCCTCCTATGCATGGAGCCGGTTACGCTGAGCGAGGTTGCAAGCGATGTCCGGGCTTTGCTGCAACCGTTGGCCGAAGCCCGAAGGATCTCTCTTCACGTAGACGTCGGGTCCTTGGAAAGGCATACCGTTTATGCTGATCAGCAACGATCCCTTCAGGTTCTGATCAACCTGGTTTCCAATGCGATCAAGTACAACCGAGTAGAAGGATCGGTAAAAATTAGCGGCGGAGTGTCCGAACCCGATTTTTGCCGCATTCAGGTGGCCGACACCGGACCAGGAATCGCCGCCGACCGCGTCTCCAACATTTTTACGCCATTCGATCGTCTGGGAGCCGAGAAAGGAGAAATCGAGGGCACCGGCCTCGGGCTCGCACTATCAAAGCACTTGGTTGAGGAGATGGGTGGCAAGATCACCTTTGAGTCAAGTCCACGCGGAACGACGTTCTACGTGGACCTGCTCACCCCGGAAGCGGCCAGTCGAATGGCTGCCTAGCCCTTGGACTCCTTTCCTCCGAGTGAACGATAGATCGCGTGGTAGGCCCGCTTTAATCCGTAATTCGGATCGGTGATAGTAGCCGCCCCATTCATTCCTCTGGAGAACCCTGGAATCCAGCTATGGTTGTCGTTGAATCCCCACAAGTTGATCCCGTGGCAGTTCCGATAGCTTAGGGCGTATTTGAACACGGCTTCGAACGTATCCGCCTGGACTTCGAGGTCGTGAGGATCCTTGGGAACGACGCCATACTCCGGTGTCCGCGGAGCGTGTGGTACGACGGGAATCGCGACATCAAGTTCGGTTACCATGAAGGCGAAGCCAGCGTCTCGGATCTTGTCGGCAAACTGGTAGTGACCGTCGCCGGGCACGACGGATTGTCCGACGTTGATGTGCCACTGCATCCCCAGACCGGTGATCGGAGCCCCTTTAGACTTCAGCCAGTTCAGGAGATCGAGGGTGTGTTCAGCCTTCTTACCTCCGCCTTCGATGCCGTACTCGTTGTAATAGAGTTCGACCCTAGGATCAGCCTCGTGAGCAAACTTGAACGCCATCACGAGGAACTCGGGTCCCAACTTGCGAAACCAGAAGGAGTCTCTTAGATTAAAAGGATTACTGTTTGGTCGGTCGTCGATCGCTTCATTGGCAACATCCCACATCGCGATTTTCCCCCGATACCTGCCGACGACGGTGTGAATGTATTCTTTGAGAAGGTCAGCCGCCTGTTGGGGATTGATGGACTTTTCTTGTGCACGCAGCCATCCGGGAAGCGTGTAGCCGTTGTCTTGTGCATAAACGAGGACGTGGCCTCTGACGCGCACCTTGTGCTCTTGAGCCCAACCTTTCTTGCCCGGCCCGCCAACGAGCCAGTCAACGTCGTCCCAATTGTATTTGCCTGGTCCCAGCCAAATGGCCGGAGGCTTTGTGTCGTTCTCGGGTTCCATGAGATTGAACTCACGGCTCAAAAATTCGGGGAATCTCCCTTCATCCCCCCCAGATCGCAACATACCTATCGGCGCGGCCGAACCAAGGTTTAGCTTTCGGCGCTTGGCCAAATCTTTCAGGGTGATCGGCGCTTCTTTTGCGACTCCAATTCCAGAAGCAAGGACGAGACTTAGGAACAGCATAGACTTCAACATTGAACGGTAAATCCATTATAAGTGAGTCGCCTATAATTGGTCACTATCCAAAGGCCTTGCCGCCACCAAGGGTGATACTGGACTCGCGCCATTCACTACGTGAAGTGAAAAGGAATCTCTCCTTTGCGGGTTATGGCAACGTGAAGCAAAAAGTCGCCCCGACACCTGGTTCGCCTTCTGCCCATACTCGCCCCCCGTGCCGTTCAACAATCCGTTTGACATTCGCCAGGCCGATCCCTGTTCCGGGGTATTCGCTTCCGTGAAGTCTCTCGAAAGCATTAAACAGTTTGCCAACGAAAGCCATTTCGAAGCCGATTCCGTTGTCAGTGACGAAAAACACCCGTTCTGCATCGACTAACTTGCAACCCAGGGTGGCCCTTGGTTTGGCAGTGGGGCGGGCGTACTTGCAAGCGTTGTCCAACAGGTTGAAAAGGAGCATGCCTACGAGGCGCGAGTCACCCGTCGCGGCGAGACCAGGCTCGATATCGATCACTAAGGTACAAGTTGGCCGTTCGGCCAAGACTTGCTCGGCGGTGTGGCGGGCCAGCGCTGAGAGATCGATCGTCTCTCGATGGAGACTCATCGTGCCCAGTCGCGCATATTGAAGGAGATCGTCCACCAATTGGGCCATGTGCATCGAAACGGTGACCAGGCGATCGAGCCGTTGACGGCCCTCTGACGACACATGGAGGCCCTCATCTTCTAAGAGAATTCTCGAGTTCGAAACAAGCGCACGGAGAGGCGCGCGCATGTCGTGCGAGATCGAGTAGGTGAAACCTTCAAGTTCTGCGTTTTTGGCCTGCAGGTCGGCCGTTCGGACTTGAACTCGGTTTTCAAGTTCTTCGTTGGCATGCCGGAGCCCGCTCTCGAGTCGAGCCCGCTCTATTTCGAAGAAGAGTCGGTCGACTACTTGTCGAACCAGGTCAATATCGTGGTTGGTCCATCGTCGGGGTTCGCCATGGTGGATTCCCAGCGCGGCGACGAGGACCCCATCTTTAATCAGTGGAACGGCGAGAGTAGACCGGACGCCAAGCGACAGGTACCTTTCGACGACTTCTGGCTCAACACTTACACTGATATCCTCAACCGTGTATGGATTCCCTGACTTAAACGCCTCTACGAGCGCTACCCCGAAATCAACGAGAGAGAACTGTCCCACTACGCTCGAAAGACAAGGAGACCAGTCCCGGACGATGGAAATGGTCAAGTGCGTCGCATCGATCTCCCCGTAAGCGACTCGATTTGAGCCGAAGAGTTCACCCAGGAGCGCCTCGGCGGTCGAAATGATCTCCAGGGGATCGGTCATGCCAGAAGTTGCGACCGTGAGATCGCGAAGAAATGACAATGTTCTCGTCTTGCTTCGCTGTTCGGTGACGTCGGAGATCGCTCCGACCATCCGAACCGGAACGCCCTCTGAATTGGAGATCGTATAGCCACGGTCGTCGACAATGGCAAAGGAACCGTCAGCTCGCTTAAAACGATACTCGTCGCGCCAGTTGGTTCGACGCTGGTCGATAGCCGCCCTGATCCCGCTTAGTACTCGCTCTCGGTCCTCGGGATGGATATTTCCTGACCACCAAGTGGTCAGGTTCTGGACCGATTCGCGATCGTGACCAAATAGCTCGGAGATGCCTTCGTTCCACCAGACGGTGTCCATCTCAATATCCCAGTCCCAAACGGCATCGCGAGTCGCTCTGGCGACCATTTGCAGGCGATCATCACTTGCTTCGCGCTCTCGCATTGCCAAGACCCTCTGGGTGACATCGACCGAGAAAAGGAAGATGCCGCTGACTGAGCCGTCGTGGTCCCGCATGGGCTGGAACTGAATATCGAAGTAAGAAACTGCTTCGTCATGAGGGGAAACCACCCGCTCCTCGATTCGAACGGCAGGTAGCCCCGATTCGAGAACTCGAATCAGCAAGGCGGTCTGCTGCTCGGTAATTCGCCAGACTTCGGTGTGGCGCAGTCCCGCCACCGACTCTCGTCTGATGAAGGTCAAGAACCCACGATTCGCGTATTCGAAAATGAATTCCCGCCCGCGCAGAACTACGATATGGGCAGGAAGCTCGTCGAGCAGACGCAAAAAACGCTCTCGCTCGGATTCAATCGCCTCTTCGGCCGCGACTGCCCTTTGGCGTTCAAATTCCTCTCGAAGCTTCAACCGGACGGTATCGGTTACATCCTCAACATTGTGTACGACGTAATCGACTAATCCTGCGTCGTCGAAAACCGGCGTGTTCCACATTCGCCAGTACCGCTCTTCAAACTCTCCGTCCGGTTTTTTGATATCGTATCGATACGTTACCGGTTCAATAGGCTCGCGAGATGCAAATGTTTTGGTTAAGCTGGCTCGTACGGTGGCTGGTTCGGTGGCTTCCGCTTCCCCTGGCCGCTCGGGGAACGCAGCGAATAGACTGAGACCTATTAGATCTTCTCTCCTGGTGTACGTCGCCGCTAAGTAGGTCTCTGACACATCAACGATCGTGAGATCTCGGTCCACCACTACGAGCGAAGCCGGGGAAGATCGAAACAGCTTCGCGTAGTTCAGCATCTTCTTGGAAGCTTCCACCTCACCGATGGATTGTGACAACTCTGAGAGTTTGAACTACAACTTGCCCATGAATAATTGTGTTTCATAGAAGAATGTGACCTTTCCATCTTCCGAGTGTTTGTCAAAGATCTCTCTCAGCTCCCGCATAAACGTCTCGCTCGCACCGTCGCCTTCTGGTGGCACGTACGATGACGATAGCGCACGACCCCGCAGGCCTTGCCAGTCGAAGTCTTGTCGATTGGGAGTGCGCCACGTAATGGGATCGGCGGCGAAGAATCCTTTGAGCTTCATCGCGCCCTCCGTCTTATGTCCGACGAGGCGATATTCGGGAAGTGTCTGGAGAAGGCTCTCGTAGGCATCGAGAAAAGGGGCGCCCCGCACTTGGCGATCGTTCCAGATCAGGACGACCCAGCCTTTTTCGGAGAGGATCCGCCGAAATTCCACCTTAGTTGCCTCGGGTTCAAACCAGTGAAACGCTTGGCCGGCCGCGACGAGGTCGAATGAGCGTTCGGGGAGACCCGTATGCTCCGCAGTACCTTCGATGCTATGGAAGTTCGGCTGCTGAGCGAAGAGGCGTTCCGCCGCTTCTCTCATTTCACGGTTCGGCTCGACACCTGAAACTTTGCAACCGTGGTTCAGAAAGAGCTCGGAAAGCTTGCCGGTGCCCGAACCGATGTCGGCAACCGTCCATTCGGACTTGAAACCCGTGCATTCCTTCAATGCCGACAGAATGGACGCTGGATACTCGGGTCTGTAGAGAACGTAGTCGGAGACACGGTTAGAAAAACGACTGGTCGGCTCTAGCATGAATTCGATTCTGCCTCATCTTGATTAAACGTATTCCCTTTTCACCAGCTGATTCAATTAGTGAGAAAGATTAGCGCAGCGCAAATCAGGTAGGGCAGGGAGAGAGGCTAAACGAATAGAAGGCCCATCCAACTCGCGTTGGAAGGGCCTTCCCCTTTCTAGAGATCAGTGAGAGAACAGGATCGCTAGTGCGATTCCTCGTTCGTGTTACGCTGCTTGACAACCGTGGGGTCCGTCTTCGCCGCACTGTCGCTTCCACATCCGGTGAGAGAGAAAGCCACCGAAAGTAGCAGCGTCGACAGAATAAAGATCTTCATGGCCAGAGTGGAACGAGACACCGAACCTCTTACTCCATGCCCTGCTTCCATGGATCCCAGAAGCTCTTAGCGTTGTTGTCAACCAGGTCGTAAACGACTCGCTCGGTCGGGAATCCCTTGGCGTGGCCGTCAAGGAATGCGATGTTGAGCGTTCCACCGTTGCGAAGCTTGACCTGATTCAGAACCAACTGCTCGGCCGCTGGCGTAGTCGGATTCGACGCTTGACACGTGCCTTGGCCCAGCTGTTGCCAGTAGTAGAAATAGCCGCAGTTCCCTTTCTCAGTCACTCCGTACTGGGTAGCGCCTGGGTCACCGATGAACTGGCCGTTAGGATAAGCATCGGTCGCGTCTCGCTTCGTCAGCTTGGGCATGATGTCGTAGTAGCTCGTGTCGGTAATGACCAGAGTGTTCGAAGGCTCAGCGGCGGTCCCAAAGTTGTACGGAGCTTGGTTCGCATTGAACAGCACTCGGTTGATACCGTAGCTGTTCTGACCACCGTAGGAGCAGTTGCCGGTGGAAGCGCCGTCTGGCTGCGTGTTAACCCAAGCGTTTCCAACGCCAGGTCCCTTGAACATGTCGTAGCTCTTCACGTAAGGGTAGAGCAGTACATCCCAGAACTGCTTGTTGGCAGTCGACGAGTTAGCACACGTGCCCGTTCCTACGTTAGGATTGTTCCAGAACGGATTGTACTGGTAGTTGTTACCACCGCTCACCCGGTAATTGAACAGGGTGTCGTCGTAGTCTGAAAAGTACATGTAGGTCGAAGTGGCCAACTGCTTCATGTTCGAAAGGTCGGCGGTTTTCTTTGCGGCAACCTTGGCTTGGGCAAAGACAGGGAAAAGGATGGCAGCGAGGATCGCGATGATGGCGATCACAACTAGAAGTTCGATCAGGGTAAATGCGGAACGCTTCATTGGAAAAGTCCTCCAATGTCATTGTTAATCTCGACTATTAGGCAAATTGGAAGAAACGATTATGCAATTATTAAGGGATCACATCGGCCCCCAACTAACTCGTTTAAGCCTTAGTTCTTGACCGATTGAAAGAATCGAATCATGGTCGGGACGGCGTCGGCTGGAAACCGGTGGCCTCCGTCGTATGACCAAAGCACCACTGGTTGGTCTCCGCTGTAAAGCATTCCCTTGTCGCCATACGGCTGCCCGTTCGTCGAGGATTGGTCGATCCGGAACACCGCGTCGAGTGATCGCTTCTGGAGAGCGGGGGGAACGGTGCGGTCCTGGCTCCCAATGGTGATAAAAAATGGCTTAGGGGTCAAACGTACCGACTGGCCACCGGCGCCCTCAAACGACCCGATCCCGGCTATCTCGGCGCCGCGCATCGCCCAGAGCGTATAAACAAACTGTCCGCCGTTTGAATGCCCCATGGCGAATACACGCCTTGGGTCGGCGTGAGTCGAGGACATGACGGACTTGTAAAGCAGGTCGAAGAATCGAATATCACGATTCGCGTCCGACGCTTCGGCGCTCCATCCGTTGAATCTGCCCTCGGGGTCTAGGTGCGTTTTGGTAGGTAGACCTTGGGGATAGACCACTACCGCTTCCGGCCAGGCGGACTGCAGGTCAAAGCTTCGAGAGGCGTTTCGGCTTGTACCCATGTGTCCATGAAATCCAAAGATGATCGGTGGATGCGCCGACGGCTTGGTAGGGCGATACACGAGAGCTTGGCGGGTTTCGTGGTCGACTTCGAGCGTTACGAAATCCGGAGACTGGCCAAGGGCAATTGCCAAAAGTGAAAGGACCATGCTTGGATCGACGGAAGCAACCTCGAAAGGTTCGGTCGATGCCCGTTGGTCCCAGAGCTGAAAGACGGTTCAGGTTCAATGGCTCAAATGCCTTTCTACAGACCCTGCCCTATCGGCACGCTGGAGACCAAGCGGCTGATATTGCGGCCAGTCGAACTTGCCGATGCGGACCGCATCCAAAAACTGTTTGGATGCTGGAATGTGCTCAAGTTTATGGCGACGGCCGTGCCGTGGCCTTTTCCGGTCACCGGAGCCAAGGATTATATAGAGAGCATCTTGCCTCGAATTGGCGCGATGGAGCAGTACTACTGGGTGATTATCGAAAAGGCGCTGCCTGATCGAGGACTTGTGGGAGTGATCGCCTTGACCCCAAGCTCTGACAACGACAATCGAGGTTTCTGGCTAGGAGAGGAGTTCTGGGGACGTGGAATCATGAAGGAAGCGAACCTGGCCGTCAACGACTTCGCGTTCGGCCCGCTTGAGATGCAGGAGTTGCGACTAAATAACGCGGCGCCAAATCTGGCGTCCCATCGGCTAAAGGAGTTGGCGGGCGCAGAAATCGTGGCCGTCACTCAAGACGAGTACAACAGTGGTCGCTTTGACACGATCCGATGGAGACTTACGGCCGAGCAGTGGACGGCGAATCGACACAACTTTGAACGCGAGTAACCCTCCAGCGACCGTGGCGAGCCATAGGCCAAACCACATCGGGTCGCGATGAATTAGACTGGTTGCGATGATTTGTGGAACGTTGCTCGCCCTTTCGCTCGCAATGCGTCAGACACCCAGTGCGCCACCGTATCCCAAACCGATTCTCGATGGCTTTACGGCAGACCCGGCAATTCGTCTCTTCGGCGACACATTCTTCGTTTTCCCGACTTCTGACAAACCGAATTGGCAAACGACCGACTTCTCCACATGGTCCTCGAAGGACCTGATCCACTGGAAGAAGCATGGTCCGATCCTAGACGTCACACGCGATTTGAAATGGGCCAACATTGAAGCCTGGGCTCCTGACTGCGTCGAACGGAACCACACCTTCTATTTCTACTTCTGCGCGCACGGCCAGATCGGTGTCGCAACGAGCAAGAGCCCGACTGCGAGGTTTCACGATGCCCTCGGCAAGCCACTTATTCCGGCAAAGAGCGTCAAGACCTATCCCATTGACCCCTACCCATTCATTGACGACGATGGTCAGGCTTACCTGTTCTTCGGAAATGGGATGCCCACCGTTTACCGCCTCAAACCAGACATGGTCACTACAGATGGCCCGCCGAGCTATGTGCCCATTGACGGATTCCGGGAAGGAATCGTGGTCTTCAAGCGCAAAGGGCTTTACTACTTCATGTGGTCGGAGGACGATGCTCGCAGCGACGACTATCACGTCGCCTATGGCATCTCAAAAACGCCATTCGGCCCCGTGGAGATTCCTGCTCAGAAAATCGTTCTGAAGAAGAGGGGCCTCGTGAAGGGAACGGGACACCACAGCGTCGTCAACATCCCCGGAACCGATCGCTGGTACATGGTCTACCACCGCCACGCCATTCCCGGAGGGAGTGGCTTCAAACGGGAAACATGTCTAGCTCGCATGGAATTCAACGATGACGGGACGATACGTCCGGTCGATCCTCTGGCGGTAGTTTTCCCTCCTGGCTCAAAGGGAGAACGAATCGGTTCCCCATCGGCTAAACGTTGAGCGATTTTGCGAGTTCGGACAACTTCAGGAGCGTGTTCCAGTTTCTTCCGGTTCCCCGCATCCGAAGTTTGGAGTCCATGAGGTTGGTCGTCAGCTTGGAGTCACCGATGCCGTCAGGGTAGGTGAAGTAGGCTTCTCGTCCAAGCGCCTGAAATCGCTCTCTGCCACGGATTGCAGCTCTCAGCGCCTCGCAGTCCACCGTCTGAATCTGTGACTTGAAAAAGACCACCACCAGATGACTTGGATCTTCCTGGGCTTCAATCGGGAACGGATTTTGCCCGATGAGGGACTCGATTTGGCTTTGCGTCCTAACATGAAAATCGGCCTGAACATTCAGTTGGCGATGCACTTCTGTTTCGAGAAGTCTCTCCAACTCCTCGTTGGACCGATCGCTTTCCCGGAATACAAGGTTTCCTGACTGAAGCACGGTTTTGACCTCTTTGAGTCCCAATTCGGACGCGACTTCCCTCAAATCGGTCATAGGGATCTTGTTCTTACCGCCCACGTTTATGCCGCGCAAGAGGGCAACTCGCGCTTCTATCGCGGCACCTTGGAGTTGCGTCCCTGGACATTCCAGAACGGCAAAATGGCGGAATTTGCTCCCCGCGTCACTTTATTTGATTCGCCTCTGAGCGCGACCATCGGTACAGTTTGGCTTACCCACCGAATTGGCGTGCTACCCCGGGATGAGCGCGGTGGACTCCGGCGACACGAATCTGAAGAAGTCGGCAGTCGGCAGTCGGCAGGAGGCAGTTTGCAGTTCGGAGGGCAGGGTGTGATGCGAAGCCGGCCGATGGACTCAGTACAGACAGCGTTCGTGCGCTAGCTTTTCGAGGTTCTCCCGGTGGTCGGGGTGGGCGATATTGATCAGAGCGGCAGCTCGTTGGCGGAGGTTTTTGCCTCTGAGGTCAGCGATTCCGTACTCGGTGACTACGTAGAAAACGTGTGCCCGAGTGGTGACGACGTCGGCTCCTGGCTTCAGGACGGGGACGATGCGACTCTCGCCTCTCTTCGTGACCGAGGGGAGTGCGATGATCGGCTTGCCTCCCTTCGAAAGCGCGGCGCCTCGAACGAAGTCCATCTGACCGCCGACGCCACTATATTGTCTTGTGCCGATAGAGTCGGCGCAAACCTGTCCGGTGAGATCTACTTCAATTGCACTGTTGATCGCAGTGACCTTCGGATTCTTTCGGATTACGCTGGTGTCGTTGACATAGGCCATATCGAGGAATCCAACCTCAGGGTTATCGTCGACAAAGTCGTACAGTCGCTTGGTTCCGTAGGCAAAGCTGGAGACGATCCGGCCCGGGTGAGTCTTTTTCAGTCGATTGTTGACCACTCCCGAGACCACGAGATCGATAAGTCCATCCGAGAACATCTCGGTGTGAACGCCGAGGTCCTTGTGATCGGTCAAGGACGCCAAAACAGCGTTTGGAATCGATCCAATTCCCATCTGAATGGTTGCGCCATCGTCCACGAGACCGGCGCAGTGCCGACCGATTCTGAGATCGGTTTCCGATAGCTCTGACGGCTTCGTTTCGGGAAGTGGAATATTGCCTTCCACCATGTAGTCGATTTCTCGAATGTGGATGAGGCCATCGCCATGGGTTCGAGGCATGTTCTCGTTGACCTGGGCCACCACGATCTTGGCCATTTGAACGGCCGCTCGGGACACATCAACGGAGACGCCAAGTGAGCAAAAGCCATGCTTGTCGGGAGGCGAGACGGTGATAAGGGCCACGTCGATCGGTAGCACCCCGCCCCGAAACAGTCCGGGGACGTCGCTCAAAAATACGGGAACGTAATCAGCCCGACCTTCATTTACCGCCTGGCGAACGTTCGCCCCGACGAACAGCGAGTTGACCCGGAAACTAGAGGCATAGGCGGGATCGGCATAGGGTGCGGGACCTTCGGTATGCATGTGCATGACCTCGACCCCGCGAAGTTCTGGCGCCCTTGCCGTGAGGGCCTCGATGAGGACCCTAGGGGCGGCGGCAACACTATGGACGAAAACTCTATCTCCAGACTTGACGCACTCAAGCGCCTTCTCTGCCTGGACTCTTCTTCCTGGGCTCATGGTCAAATTTTGACCCTGGATGATCATCAGATGCCGTCGTGATATTAACGGACAAGATGTATGAACTTCTTCACGTCCCAGTCGAACTGGGCGACGCCGTCGTCGGTTTGATAGTAGGCCTCGTGGCTTACCATGGACCATTTGCCCTGCTCATCTCGCTGGTAACCCACTTTCCAGACGACGTGCTCTCGATCTTTCCGGATGAGGCATTCGAAACTCCCTCCGGCATAAAAGGTCGTCTGATCGGTGTTCTTGTCTCGAACCCCTTCGGTGTCTATCCCGTAGGGATTGACCGCATCCTGCCCAAACGCGTCTCCAATCTCCTTTGCCGCCATCGTTTTGAGATCGGCGGCGGCTAGGTCATCGACAGGGGCTTCGACGAGACGGCCAGATCCTTTGACGATCTCATCGGAGACACCCACCACGTGGTGAGTGTTTCCAAAGCTCGGAAGCTTCAGGTAGCGCGATGCCCCCGCGGCGAGCAGCCCTAGCGCGATCAGGCCCACAATCGCGGTTACGCAACCGGTGGATCGAAAAAACGATCTTCTGGGTTGGGCAAACTGGGGAGCGTACGGCATCGCCGGGTTCGCTCCGGGCTGCTGCATCTGCTGAACGCTTCTCAGGCAGTTTATGCACAAGCCGCCACTGGAGCTCAAGAAGCTCTTTGGCACATGGGTTCCGCATACCCGGCAGAAAGCAGGTTGGGTGAAGTCGTCCTGAGAATAGCCTTGACCTGTTTGCATCGCTAGACTCGGTCGATCATGAAGGTTGCCTTAGGATTTTTCTGCGGATGCTTCAGCGAATTCAGCGTCGAGAAGGGTCGAAAGATCCCGAACGATACATGTGATAAGCAACCCGCTCGGCGTTTCGACTGCGCTCAACGCGGTCGCCATCGGGAACTCGGTTCCGTCCTTCTTCACGGCAAAAGTTGAAGAATGCTCCCCCATCCTGCGCTTGACGGGATTGGTGTGGTACGAGGTTCGATTCTCAGGATGATTGGGCCGATATCTTTCTGGGACAAGTGAGTCGACCGGCGCCCCCACTAACTCGCCTTTACCGAATCCAAACACGTCTTCCGCCTGGGCATTGGCAAACTGGATCGCTCCAGCCTCGTTCACCAGCAGGATCGCATCGGGAGCGGTCTCGACGAGTCCCCGGAACATTTCTAGACTGCTTTGAAGCATGGACTCCGCCCGTCGATGTTCGTCCAACTCTGCGAGAAGACGTCGATGCTCGGCCTGAAGCTCGGCGACGGTCGTAGCCGCTTGCTCACGCAACCAAACAGCGACGAGTTCCGTGCGATTGAGCGGTCCAAATTTTATCCGGACCCGACCCCAGTACGTACCCACCGTGGCCAGACTGATTCCCAATCGATGAGCAATCGCATTGTCCGTAAAACCTTGAGAAGCCAAAACGAGAAGCTGTCGCTCACGATCTGAGAGTGTCGCGGTCATTTGGGCCGGTCTAGAATCCATTCTGTTAACAGGATACGACTTAGGACCACCTAATTCCTTGGTTCAGGCGGATGATTGACAAACACTTTGCGCAAGGGAGCAATCCAAACCCTTCTAGAGTGATTAAAGCAACGATTAGGAGGGACGATTCACGAGATTCGCTTTGCTCAGACCGGTGTCGTCCGACAGGTTCAGGACCGTCGTTTTTCGAATTCTGTTCAAGGCTTCGGATGAGTAGAAAGCCATGTGTGGGGTCACGATCAGGTTCGGATGACGCATGAGGGCCAGGTTTAGGGCAATGCTCTCTACGTCTTCGCTGTAGGGTGCGCCTAACCGGGCAAGAATGGAGTCTTCCGTCATCATTGCCTCTCCTTCAAGGACATCGATTTCACCAAGCCCCTCTTCGCTGACGTCCTGGAGGCAGTGAGAAGTGCACTTGACAACGTGCCCTGAAAGCTGCTCGGCAAAGTAGGCCGGTTCGCCGTCGGTGGTTTCGGTAAAGAGGATGTTCATGGCTTGAATTGCGATGCAAAGGAATTGAGGCCAAGAATCCCGTCGAAATGTTCGGACAAATCGGCTCACCGCGTGTCATCGGAACCCATGACACGATAGGTATGACGCGGGAATCGCGACTTGTTCTCGACACTCGTTCAGTCGAAGAATCAGACTACCGCCTCAAACTGAGGTCGGTCGGAGTGTCATGGAGCCGCTTAGATCAAATAGTTCTGGAATCGCAGAAGTCCTTTCCAGGGCTTTCGGAGAGCCGCTTCCGGCAGGCAGAAGGGTGAGAATGGAAGCAAAGGGTTACGAACCAGCAATCGACATCAAGGAAACAGCTTCCGAATTTGTCATGTATGCAGATCTTCCCGGCGTCGAGGAAGACGCAATCGAGTTCTCGTGGACGGAAAACTCACTCGTCTTTTCTGGCTCTCGGGAGTTTAACCACGACGGCGAAGACGCTGAAGACTTTATTCAAATCAAGAGACCATACGGAAACTTCGTAGGGCGTGTCGAATTTCCCAGCCAAGTGGACGCCAATCTTGCCACCGCGAAATACAAGCGCGGAGTGCTCAAGGTTCGATTACCAAAACTGGTGGAGGCGAAATCTTGATCGACGTAAAACCCCTCGTGGTTTTATCTCCACTTCCGCAGAAGCCAGCAATTTCAGAAAGTTGTGACGGCAACTGCCCAGACTGCTCGAGTCGAAAAACGACCGAGGCTGCGGTCCCGGAGGACAGCAAATGAAAGCTATCGTAGGAGTAGACGCTCACGAGGCGTACAAGCCGGCCTTGTGCCTGCTGGCTCGCCTTGGAATCTCAAGTCTTGCAGCGACGTTGCTCAACGTCGTGAGCCCGGTCATGCCGTTCATTCCGCCGGAAGCATCCGACGCCGAACTCCAGGCCGACTACCTCAAAGTCGTCGAAAACGCCGGACTTCGAGCGCTTGATGAGGCGATCGATGAAGCCTGCAGTCGCGACCTTCACGCACGATCAAAACTGGTTTTCGGATCGCCGGCCAACGGAATCATGGAGGAGGTTATTGGTCAGCATGCGGATATCGTGGCGGTGGCGGCAACCCACCACGGAACCTGGAGCTCAAGCTTTCTTGGAAGCGTCAGCCGAGCGCTGGCAATCGGTTGCCCAGCGTCTTTACTGGTCGCCAAGGGAAATACTCCGCGGACGAAGCCATTCAGAGTCGTCTTTGCTACCGACCACTCACCGTTCTCGGAGAGATGCCTCGAAAAGTTCATCTCGTTCAAGGCTAAAGGTATCGAAGAGATCCATGTGGTCAGCGTCTATTCGCTGAGCGACACCCAGGCGGAAGTGTTGGCGAGAAACCTCCCGGCTCTCGGGGGCGATGTGGATCGCTGGCTTGAGGAGCAGATTGAGACAAAGAACGAAGAAGTCTGCGCCAAACTTCGGGCCGCCGGTTACCAGACGACTTCACGAGCCGTGCGGGCAGCACCGAATGATGGAATTCGCCAGGCAATGCAAGAGACAAATGCAGGGCTGCTTATCGTTGGCTCTCATGGCAAGGGCTTCATCGCGAGAACGTTCATTGGCAGCGTTTCCCTCCACCAGGTCGTGGCCGAGCCTTATCCGGTTCTCGTCATCCGACCCTAATTTACGACGCTTGATGCCGAGGGCCGGGTTCGCGGCTGACACCCCCCGAGGCATCAAGGGTCGCCCCCGCTAGCAATGGGACGTCGGCGGGGGGATCCAAGGCCCGGCATGCTTAAACGCTGCCGGGTCTAAACTTATGCCATGTCCTCTTCTCCCGCAGTGGTCCTTCTCAGTGGCGGCCTCGACTCTGCAACGGTGCTAGCGATCGCCCGTTCCCAAGGCTTCCAGTGCTACGCCCTGAGTTTCGACTATGGACAGCGCCACCGGGTCGAGCTTCAGATGGCGGACCGCCTGGCCGACGCGCTCGGCGCAATCAAGCACTCAGTGGCTCACGTGGACCTTCGAATGTTTGGGGGCTCCGCACTCACCGCTGAGATCGACGTTCCAAAGGATCGCCCAGACTCCGAAATGGCCCATGGCATTCCCATCACTTATGTTCCTGCCCGGAACACTGTTTTTCTTTCTTTTGCCTTAGCTTGGGCGGAAGTCCTCGGCGCGCGCGACATTTTTATCGGCGTCAATGCCCTTGACTACTCGGGCTATCCCGATTGTCGCCCCGAGTTCATTGCCGCGTACGAGCAAATGGCCAACCTGGCGACCAAATCAGCCGTTGAGGGGGCAACTCTCAAGATTCATGCGCCACTCATCGATCTCACCAAAGCTCAAATCATCCGTGCGGGGCTCGATCTGGGAGTCGATTATGGCTTGACCAGTTCCTGCTACGATCCAGGTCCGAACGCGGAGCCATGCGGCCACTGCGACTCTTGTTTGATCCGGGCAAAGGGATTTCAAGAAGTTGGCGTCCCGGATCCCGCCCTAGCCAGGTCGAGTCACTAAGTTCGGCTAACCACGATTACTGAGAAGGAATCGCTCCGTAGAACGTGCCGTCGTAGTCCCACATGTAGTCGCGGGAGTGGATGATCTGCGTGTGCTTGTAGCCACTGGTCGCCCAGTCCGTTCCCGCCGCTTGTTGGTCGCTCTTCAGATACTTGGCGTGGCCGTCGAGCATCGCGTTTACGGCGCCGTCGTTGTATCGTTGGGAGGCTTCTGCGGTAAACGGCATTCCCGCGTTGAATCCGACGGGGTGCTTCGTCCAGTCCATTCCCGACATGACGCAGGTCGTTGCATTGGACTGCAAGATGGAGAGCATTCCGGGAGCGGTCACGACCCAACTGCCGTAATCGCTATACCCGCCGACAGGATTCAACGCAGAGTCCTCGTTAGGCCGATACGTGGTCGTGAAGAAGATCGTCGAGGACGGATGACTTGCTCCCGACGCGGTTACCGAACCAGACTTTGAGCATGACCCAGTGACCGGGTCTCGAAGCCAAGGAGACAAGAACACATAGTTCACGCCATAGTCGGGAAACAGATTCTGATAGGGGGGCGTGGACTCATCCCCTTTTCCGGAATAGATGCCGTGAGGATCCCCCATCAGCGGATCGATGAGCACGGATAGATTCTTGATATACGGCTGGGTCGACCAGACCCAGGTATCCACTCTCACCGACCAGTTCCCAAGTTGAGACGCATCCCCATTCGCAAAAAGAGCCAGTCCATCGTCGAAATCCGAGGAGTACATCAGAGACCCGAGCACGATTTGCTTAAGGTTGCTGAGAGATGCGGACTGTTTGGCGGCAACTTTGGCCCTCGCGAATACGGGAAACAGAACCCCCGTAAGGATCGCAATGATCGCGATCACGACGAGCAACTCGATCAACGTGAATGCTTGCCATCCGCGTTTAGGACCGGAAGCTTTGAACTGAGAGGAGGAAACTGCCGAGGGTTTTGGGCTCATTGAATTCCACACCTATGCGCCAGAGACTTGAGTGACTCGATGATGACGGGAATGGTGAATGACCGCCACTCAATGAAAAGCACGATCCCCAGCAGGGAAAGCAGCCAGTAGGACGCCAAACGCTGCCGACCGGTTCCACGCGGCCGTTTGATCTCTATCTCAATCCGATCATCTGGATCGGCCAGAGTTACCTGAAACATCTCAGACACGGCGACGAATCGCCGATAGCGAGCCTTGGCGAGGGGAGAACAAGCAAGGTGCACCCGCGTGACAAGCGTCTCCAGGGGAGAAGCTGCTCCTACCGCGAACAGAAGGAGACGTTCGTCTCGATTCATTTCTCCTCCGAAAAGAGCAATACGTCCATGCTCGAAGAAAGCGTCTGACTCGCTTGATCGTGAGCTCGATAGAATTGGTACTTCACCGTGTTCAGGTTTCGGTTGAGCACGGAGCTGATCTCATTCAGCGTCAGCCCGTCTGCATAGTAAAGCCGCAAGAGCTCTCGCTGGTCGAGCGTGCATGATTCCCAGAAGGCTCGAAGAGACTCACGCAAGTCGACGTTTGCAAACTCGCTGGGAAAGTAAGAGCCAAGGGCTTCCGTGTCAATCGCGTAGGAACTAGACGGAATGCGATGCTGGCGACGAAAGTGATCCTGAATCTTGTGATAGCAGATCGAGTAGAGCCATGTTCTGAGTTGACTATTGTCGTCGAATGACGGAATAGCCTCCCAGGCGGCAAGCCACGTCTCCTGGAGGACGTCCTCACAGTCACGATCAGGGAGCCTTCTCGCCGCAAATCGTTTGAGGGCCGGCGTGTATTCTCGCATCAGGTCCGAAAACGCATCGCGATTGCGAGCCCTCGCTGCCCGGACTAGCCGACTCTCGGAGCGCCCATGAACGAGTGAGGCGCCAAATGCGGCTTGGAGGAAAGCAAACAGCCCTTTGCGAGAGAATGTGATGTGCACTACGCGCCCTCACCATATCGAACGCTCCTTAAAGGTGTTAGCGGACGACTTACCGAGCGAGCCATTTCCAATCGCATACAGAGTGAGTCGCTCACTCTTCGATAATGGTTGGGACTTTCTCAATGCGGCTGTCACTCTTTCCCGAGGCTCATCCATTTATGAGAAAAACTCTCTGATTGCCCAACTTTCTTTGATAAATCCGCGACCCCAAATCTGGCCCACATCTCCGCCGAGTTATTCCATAGCCCGCGAGAGATTTGAGCCAAGGAAAGGAGAGAGTCTTGCATCAGATCAAGAAATGGATCAGTCCGTCCCTCATTGCGCTCACTGCGCTCAGCATTTCAGGTTGCGGGGGTGGTTCCACTTCCGCGTTTTCCGGCACGAACACCGGCAAATTCAGCCAACTGAATCTCGTTTCCGACGTTGCTGGCAGAGCCGCCGTAACCGACCCGAATCTAGTCAATCCTTGGGGCATTTCATTTAGCCCCAGCGGTCCATTCTGGATCAGTGACAACGGCACCGGGCTTAGCACACTCTACAACGGAAGCGGCGCGATCCAGGGACTGGTGGTTCCGATCCCGGCCGCCGGCGGAGGATCCAATGGGCCGGTGAGCGGTCAGATCTTTAACTCCACGAGCGATTTCGTGATACCAAGTTCTACGAAAGCACTTTTCATCTTTGACAACGAGGATGGCGTTATCACGGCGTGGAATGGCGCAGCAGGAGCAGTGGCGGTCGTAGATCGCTCGGGAAGCGGAGCAGTCTACAAGGGACTTGCGCTGGCAGCTAGCGGGGGAGCTAACTTTCTCTATGCGGCCAACTTCAATTCCGGATCAGTCGATGTGTTCGACAAGAATTTCGCCTTCGTGAAATCCTTTACCGACCCCTCCGTGCCAACCGGCTATGCGCCGTTCGGCATAGCGACCATCAACGGTCTCCTTTACGTCACCTTCGCACGCCAAGACTCAGCCAAACATGACGATGTGGCCGGCGCCGGCAACGGTTACGTCGATGTGTTTAATCCGGACGGGTCTCTTGCCCAGCACTTGGTCGCCCGCGGCTCGCTGAACTCACCTTGGGGCTTGGCTTTGGCTCCCTCAGGGTTTGGAAACGTGGGGGGACAGCTCCTGGTTGGCAACTTTGGGGACGGCAAAATCAATGCTTATGACATTACAACCGGAAAGTTGACGGGTGCCCTAACGGACAAGAATGCCAACTACATTGTGATTGACGGCTTGTGGGGCCTAAGTTTCGGAAACGGCGGGTCTGCGGGGTCGACGAGCGTTCTCTATTTCACGGCCGGCTCGCAGCACGAATCGCACGGCCTGTTCGGATCGATCTCCTCAACGCCTTAACTCAGGCCACTCATTCACTCTTTGGTTTGGTCCGGCCAGGATTTCATCCCAGTCCGGACCAAATTTTTAGCTATAGGTTCGACAGATCGGGGCCAAGTCTCACAAACCGGTTCGGATGCGTCTGAACCGAGACCTCCCGATTTCCGGAACGGACCTTTAGTAGTGTCTCCCCCGATGATCGAATGGTCGCACTCAAAAGCTTTCCGTCTCGCCAGTCCACATCGACGACGAATCCCCCGCGTGCCCGCAAGCCCTTAACCGAGCCCGTCGGCCAAGCTTTCGGAAGCGCAGGAAGGAGATTGATGTCTCCCTCATGGCTCTGGACGAGCAACTCGGCGATTGAGGCAGTTACCCCGAAATTGCCATCCATCTGCATGGGCGGGTGGAGTCCAAATAGATTGGGGCAAGTATTTCGGCTCGAGAACAACTGCTGCAACATTCGGTGAGCGTTCTCCGGATCGTGAAGGCGACCGTAGAGAGCCGTCCTCCAGGCGAAGGACCATTCCCGAACGTCGCCGGTTTCTCCCCGGGCATCGAGCGACACTTTTGCGGCCGCAGCGAGCTTCGGTGTCTTCTCGATACCGATTTGTCGACCCGGGTAGACGCCGAACAGGTGTGAGGTGTGGCGATGGTGATCTCGAGGAGTGTCGATGTCCGGTTCAGGTGCGTATTTTCCACCCTTCTCGGTCATCCATTCTAGGAGTTGCCCCCAACTGCCGATGCCTGGAGTAGCCAAGTGGGCTCGCATGTCAGAGACTTTCGCGCGATACGCGGCGTCGACTCCCAGTGCTTCCGAGGCTTCGATGTAGTTGGTAAAGAGGTCCCAAACGATCTCCTGGCTGTAGCTGACTCCGTCTTCAGTCGGGCCGTGCTCCGGGGACCAGGCGTCGGGAACCACCAAGGTTCCGTCGGGCAACTGCTTGAGGTGATCCTGCCAGAACTGGGTCGTCTCTTTAATGATAGGATAGGCGAAATTGGCGAGGTACGTCTTGTCCCGTCCAAAGGCAAAGTGCTCCCACAGATGCTGGCAGTACCATGCGTTGGCGGTGTGATCCCAGCGCCAGCCCATGCCGCCATAAATGTTATGGGAGGTTCGAATCGCAAAGCCTCTGGTGGTGAACTGACCTGATGCGGTTTTGAGTTCGTCAGAGGCGGCAGTTGCTACGCGCCATATCGGGATCTGACTCTTGATCAGGTCGAAGAAGGGCGTGTGACACTCGGCCAGATTCGTCACCTCGGCCGGCCAGTAGTTCATCTCCACATTGATGTTAGAGTGATAGTCGCTATGCCAAGCTGGATTGTTGGAATCGTTCCAGAGGCCCTGAAGGTTTGCGGGCAGTCCTCCGGGGCGTGAGCTCGATATCAGCAGGTATCGACCGTACTGAAAAAGCAGTGCCTCGAGTTCAGGGTCAACCACTTTCGCGGCTTCGATCTTACGAACGTCGGTTGCGAGGCTTTTCTGAGCTGTACTCGACTGACCTAAATCAAGGTGGACTCTTGCGAAGAGCGCTTTGTAGTCGTGCTGGTGCTCCAAATTAAGGCGATTGAATCCCTTTTTTGCAGCAGCGTCGAGAAGTGAGTTCAGAGAGGGTCCAGGGTTTGGCCCCCTGAACTGGACGCTGGGATCCATGAGGTAGTTAGTGCCCGCCACGATGAACAATTCGATCGAATCGCAGGCTTTGAAAACTAGGCTCGTCCCGTTGGCGACCACTGAACCCCCGTGGTTTTCTAAGCGAACTCGGTAGTCGAACTGCAGACCGTTCTCAAGTTTTCCTGCAACCGCCAGCTCAACGCCATGCGCCGCCGCCGTCGCCCCGTGGGCATCGTGGAATCGGACCGTTCCCGAAAGGTTTCCTTTGCCGTCGGCACTCCATCGACCCGCGATGACCTTGCTCGGATGGTCACAGAAATATTCTCGATAGTGTGAAATGCCGCCCGATTTAAAACTGACTCGAGCGATTGCGTCCCCGAGGTCGAGTTCCCGCCGGTAGTTAGTGACTGCCCCCTGACCCTCAAAATCGACGAGCAGATCAGAAAGGCACTGGTAGGAACCCATCGTCCCGTCTTCCCCGGACGGGTTGGTATCTCCCGTCCAAAGGCTGTGCTCATTCAAAACGATCCGTTCGTGCACCGGATCTCCGCAGATCAGTCCACCGATGTCCCCATTTCCGATGGGCAGGCCCTCATCGATTGGCCGGATGGCCGGTTGAGCAAACCAGAGTTTGAGGTCTGACGTCGCCAAGCCGGCTGTGGTCAGGGCAAGCGCCAGTAGCAGCAGTAAGGCGGTCTTCATAACAAATCGATCGGACTAGGCTTTGCCGAAAGCAACCAGTGCCTTAAAGTCGCCGGCGATGGCTTCGAGCGACGTCATTCGAGGATCGTCTTCGTGCTCGACGACGTA
Organism: uncultured Armatimonadota bacterium; assembly: GCA_903904815.1. Taxonomy (GTDB): domain Bacteria; phylum Armatimonadota; class Fimbriimonadia; order Fimbriimonadales; family Fimbriimonadaceae; genus Fimbriimonas. The sequence goes on along the minus strand of CAIVDU010000036.1, from coordinate 136,712 downwards.
CCATTTTGTTCCTCCGACCGACTCACAGGCCTCGAACACTCTCTGCCAGGGAACTTCTCCTTCTCCGATCAGGGCGTGCCCGCCCGTCTTGAACTCTTTCAGGTGGACCAGAACTGATCGACCGGGGAAATCGAGGATCGGTTGAACGGGGTCTGCACCGCCCGATAGCCCATTTGCGGTGTCGTACTGCATCACAAAGGAATCTGGAGTGTTCGCGGCGAGGATGCCCCAGGGCGTCTGCCCGGAGGGGAGGGGAATCATGTCTCCCGCGTGGGCGTGAAACCCGGTCTTAAGTCCGTGCTCCGCGAGTTTGTGGGTGAGTTCGGTCAATTTCTTGGCGGTCTCGAGGGTTGCTTCAACGGTGTCCCTCATGTGTTCGGGAATCCAAGGGACGATCGCATACCCGGTTCCGAGAATGTGATGAGTGTCGACGGTCTCCAGCAGGCGCTCGTCGGAAAAAGCGTCAATGGCGGTGTGAGTTCCCGAGCACTCGAGACCAGACTCATCGAGTGCCTTTCGAATCTCTCGGGGGTCGTTACCGTGGAGCCCGGCGAATTCCACACCGGAGTAGCCGATTTCCGCCACCTTGGAGATCACTCCCTTGAGGTCGTCAACCGCGACATCGCGAACGGAATAAAGCTGAACCGAGACTGGAATCACTGACATGGCCGAAGTATATCGTTACCATACGGCTGTCGACCGAGCAGTCTGCCCTTATGTTAGGTTAAGGTGAGCACGAAAGGATCTGAAGCATGCCAGAGCTCCCGGATATTCGGCTTTACGTCACTCGATTGAAAGAACGACTTCTCGATTCTGAACTGGAATCGATCGTTCTTGGGAGTCCGTTTGTGCTTCGATCGGTGTCTCCAAAGCCGATCGAACTCGCGGGACGGCGAGTGCAGGGCGTGAGTCGACTGGGCAAACGTGTCGTTTTGGAGTTTGAGGACGAATTTTTCCTCATGATTCACTTGATGATCGCGGGCCGGCTCCAATGGGTGAGCCCCGCACCCGAGGCAAAGCGCCCGTCGGGCAAGGCGCAATTGGCGATTCTGAGATTCTCGTCGGGACAACTCACTCTGGTCGAGCAGTCCACCAAGAAGCGTGCCTCGATCACCCTATTTCATGGGCGCGAGCTAGTCGAGGCTCAACGCCGAGACGGGATCGATCCGACTTCAATATCCGTCGAAGAGTTTTCGGCACGGCTCACGAGTGAACGTCGCACCCTCAAACGATCTCTTACCGACCCATCCTGGTTCGATGGTATTGGCAACGCGTATTCGGACGAGATCCTGTTTGAGGCCCGGCTCTCTCCGCTTCGATTGACTACGTCACTTACAGAACAGGAGTTGCGCCGGCTTGCAGAGGCTTCTCGGAATGTCCTTGAGGCGTGGACCCAGAAACTTCAGGTTCTGTATCCGGGATTTCCCAGGCCAGCTGACGTCACGGCTTTTCGCCCGGCGTTCCACGTACACGGGAAGTTTGGACAGCCGTGCCACATATGTTCCGCCCCTGTTCAGCACATCGTTTATGCCGATAAGGAAACGAACTACTGCGCGGTCTGTCAGAACGAAGGTCGGTTGCTCGCTGACCGGAGCCTCTCGCGTCTCCTGAAAGACGATTGGCCCAAGATGCTGTCATACGACGAAGGCGGCTGAGCTTAACGCACTAAAATGCCGCCATCATCGCCTTTCATCAAGTTCAAAGAACCTGTCTTCCATTTCACTTGGAAAAGTCTGCATGCGCGAGTACGATCACGTAGGGCTAACATGGCGACCGAAAAGACACTCTTTCTTTGGAAGGCAGACACGGCAACGGAGGAGTTTGAACCCGTCGAACCCTCAGCGGAACAGCGACGCACTTTTCAAGCGCTGTGCGACATCGAGAACGAATTCGACGCTGGGCAAGGCGTAGAGGCGCACGCCAAGCTCGACAGATTTGATTCCGATAACCCGGGATTTGCTTTCCAAACGGACGAGATACGTTTCAAGTGGATGGCATCTGAAGATCCCATGGCCTTCTCTCTCAAGATCGATACGATCCTTTCGACAGAAGGTAAAGACCACTGGTACCGTTTGGGAGCGTTGTGCGGACAGCTAGCGACCCTGCCGGAAACAACCGATCTGGCAATCCTGACGATAGAAAAGGTGCTTGCCCTATCGAAACATGAGGACCTATTCGTGCTGTATTTCGCAACCGTGACGTACGTTCAAGCGGGCGAAATCTCAAAAGCAAATACTGTGAGCGCTGAAGCAATCTCGTTGATAGACTCGAACCCGACGGTCGAGAATGAACCATTGCGAGGCTTCTTCTCTTCAATCTGGGATTGACGCGCGCGCTCCAACAGATTGTACTTACCGTTCCCAGTTCAACGCGAATTCAGACTCGCCTGGGTTCAACACGACTCGGAGTCGGTCTCCTAATCTCGTCACTTTCACGTCCGGCATCCACTTCTGATTCGTAACCTCGAACACCTTTAGCTTCGACTTCGATGGCGCCAAGATATCGATCGTTCTCGGTGTGGGCGCAGGTTCTAATTTGATCCAGGCGATGCCGGCCGCCTCAGTCCCAAAACTATGGACGGCCGCTTTAGGAGGAGCTTCCAGACCAAACTTCACGACCGGTCCGGTGAGCTTCGACCAGTTCACTCCTTCACTGAACTCTTTGATCCCTTGGTATGGACCCCGGAATGGCCCACCTGCCACGGGCCGACCTGGGATTTCTAAGTTGGTAAACAAGGCGCTCACTCCGTAGTTCGGCACACTCCTTAAACGATACAATCCCCTCGTGTCAGGATTGCCGCGCGTTTGTGTGATCTATACGGGCGGAACGATCGCGATGAGTCGCGAGCAAGATGTCCTTCGGCCTCCCCAGGACCCCAGTTCGTTCCTGAGCATTGCCCCGGAGATTCACGGTCTGGCCGAAATCGAGTTCGTGACGCTTCTCAACAAGGACAGCACGAACATGGTCCCTTCGGACTGGTCGGCGATGGCAAATGCGATCCATGACCGCCTCGATTTGGGTTTCGGGGGTTTCGTGGTTATCCACGGCACAGACACGATGCACCATTCGGCATCCGCTCTGGCCTTCGCATTTGGCTCTGGTTTGAACGTGCCGGTCGTGTTCACGGGGGCTCAGACGGATGCCTCTGTACTTCACGGCGATGCCCGCATCAACCTGATACGCGCGGTACGCGTAGCCCTAGAGCCAATTGCCGAGGTGGTGATCGCGTTCGGCGACTACGTGTATCGCGGATCAAGGGCCCAGAAGTGCGATAGAAGATTGTTCCGGGCATTTGAGTCGCCGGCAGTGCCGCCGGTAGCGACGATTTCCGAAAAGATCTTGCTGCATCCAAGCGTCCACCGGGTCACGCCTGAGCAGAGGCCGCTAGATTTCCGACCGTCGTTCGATGCAGACATCGTCCAAGTCACCCTGATCCCAGGGCTCAAACCTTCCTTAATGGCGCCTTTGCTGGAGAGTTCATCGCTCCACGGAATCGTGCTCCAGTGCTACGGAGCAGGGAATGTCCCAGACTTTGAGGAGTACTCCTTTCTCCCCTTCATCGAAGAGGCTTTCCGGAGAAACATTCCGCTGATCATCACCAGTCAGTTCTCTGCCGACTCAACCGATGATTCCTCCTACGAACCTGGGGTGAAAGCAATTCAGGCGGGGGCCATTCCCACCGGGAATATGACGGGAGCGGCAGCGGCGGTTAAATTTCGCTGGATCCTTTCGCTACTTTCCCAAGAGATTCATTCGAGAGTTACCGTCAGTTCCGACAAGATTGCCCGCGTAAAGGCGCTCATGGCGACTCCCTACGTAGATGAAATGGATTGATGAGGGTCTTGCCCCAGCCTGGAGATAAGTGACTTGGCGCGCTCCGAGACGCGATGAGATTTAGCGTCCATGGTCGGACTGTGTTCGGGAGACGCGAGTCTTTGCGCAAGCAGCCCAAGCAACTGGGCGGCATTCATTTCGAGTTCCACGAGAATTTCATGGACGAGAGGCGCCGTGGAATTCTTGCGCCAAACCGGTTCCTTGACGGCGGACTCTACCACCGCCTCGGCCTCATAGCGAAGGGCGCGTGCCTTATCGAGCTCTCGCTCCCAAGCAACTCTTGAGGGCATCTGGGGTTGAAGCAACACGCGTTCGCAGAACTCAATTTGGGACTCGGCGGCATCTCTCAAAACTTCCCTGACCCTGGTTGACTGCCAACTTGGAAGCAACCGATAGGCAATGACGGCCATTGCGATTCCAATCAGGGTGGCTTCGAGGCGTTGACCACCAACAAGCTTCTCGGGCAAGCCGGATGCAGTGATGGAGAAGATCACCCACACGGTGACCATCGCCGTAAACAGCGCGTAATTGGCGCGAAAGAAGAAGTAAAAGCCGAACGATGATAGGAGCACGATTGCGACGTGAGCAGGCACGCTGCCCTTCGCCAAATAGGCGAGAACCAGACCCACGAGGACACCTAGAATCGTTCCAAACGCCCTCGCGACTCCTGTTTTAAGCGTCGACGCATAGTCGCTTCTGAGGACCATGCACACGGTTAGAGGAATCCAGTAACCATTTCCAAAACTTCCGAGGCGGGAAAGGGACGTGGCGATGCATAGGGCCAGCGCATAACGAATCGCGTGGCGACAAGCGATGGATCTCAGGGAGGGACTGCTCTCCAGGGCGATCAAGCGAAAGGACAAATGGTGAGTCCAGTCGGCCATCGTCTTTCGTGGTCCGGTCGCTTCCAAGATTGGCTCTTGGAGATGGTCCAGGAGGGCGTGGATCACCGTAAGGCTTCCGCCGGTCTCATCCGAAATGCCTTCCGGAAACGACACATCGGGACTGGGGGGAATTTCAAGGATCTGCTTGGCAAGGATCCTGTCGGCGACTTCACCAAGTCGGGCGCTGAGATAAAACAAGTAGGCGGCGATCCTTGGAAGTTCGGATGCGGGAGTAGAAGTGAGTCCCACGAGGCTGGCCCGGATGCCTTCTGCCGTACTCAATGCGCGACGGAGACCTACTTGCTCGGGCTTAAGCTTGTAACGATCGAGGGCGTCCATGAGATCTCTCGCCTCCTGGATAGTTTCACCCTCGAGCATCTGGAGTTTGTGTCCCCTAGCGAGTTGGGTGGCGAACTCGGAGAGGCTTTCGTAAACCCGAGCAATCGCTTGGCGCTCCGGGTAGTGCTGTGTGAAGGGCCAGAAAAGTGTGAGCAACAGAATCTCGCTGGCGCCTCCACTCAAGATAAGGAGACCGTTCCCAAGAGCTAGGTGAAAAGGCTCACCGGCAGTCTGCAGGACCTTCGACAGAATCACGAGCGTTCCGGTGGCGAGCGTCGCCAATAGGTTCGCCGCTGGCCGCATAGCGGCATAAAGGCTCAGCAGGAATCCTACGACGGTGACCGCAGCAATGGAAAGCCACACATTGGAACTCACCAGCGTGCCGAGGATCGTCACGAGCGTCATCAGAACGGTAGTAGCCACCATGTACCGTAGTCGCGCTTGATAGACGCCATTGAAGGACGCCAATCCCGCATAGATGGCGCCGAGGCCGGCGAGGATGCCCCAGGCCAAGTGTCCCATCCACCAGAATCCTACTAATGGGAGAGTCAATCCCAATCCACATCGGATCGACGTTATTCCTCTGAGCTGTTTGCGGTCGAATCCAAAGATGGAGGTCAGCAGGGAATTGTTCACGGCGGTCACTCAATTCGTTTTAGCCGACACTGGCCGCTATTGGAGGCAACGTACCCGATTGTAGTCTTTCGGCTTTGGTTACCGTGCTTTGTACCACGGCAACCTCTACTCAGAATTTGACTTTGGGCGTAGCCATGGGCTGCTGTTCATGGCCGTTGATGGCCAACTCCGCGATATCCGGAAACCGCAGGTACGAACCTGCGGCCACCCTCGTTTAGTGCGAAGTTTGAAGCTCGGCAGCCGCCAACAGAACGCAAATGGTGACTCCCTCGACCGCCAGAATGACTTCTGGCAATTCGGGGAAGGTGGGGGCTATTCGGATGGTTCGGTCCTCGGGGTCGTGTCCGTAGGGGTGGGTGGCCCCGGCTGGAGTGAGGGCGACACCGGCCTCCTTTGCTAGGTTGATCACTCGCTTTGCACATCCCGCAGGGACTTGGAGGGTGATGAAATAGCCTCCCTTTGGCGTCGTCCAGCTGACGCCGGGAACTCCCGCCAGTTTCTCCTCGAAGATGTCGAGGACGGATTGGAATTTGGGAGCGATCAGGTTTCGGTGACGCACCATCAGCGAATGGATGCCTTCTTCGTCCCTCAGAAAGCGTACGTGTCGCAGGTGGTTGACCTTGTCAGGACCAATCGTTCTGGGCGTCATTCGGGCTACCAGCCAAGCAACGTTCTCCTTGGATGAGGCAAACATTGCCAATCCGGCCCCGGGCATCGTGACCTTCGACGTCGACGCGAACACAAATGGACGATTCGGATGGCCATGAGCAGCACAGCAGTCGATGATATTCGCGATCTCGATGCGGTCCTCGGTAAGGTGGTGCACGCAATAGGCGTTGTCCCACATGAGCCGGAAGTCCGGAGCGGCCGTCTTCATTGCCGCGAGTCGATCGATCACCGCATCCGAATACACGGTTCCGGTGGGGTTGCTGTACTTCGGCATGCACCACATCCCTTTGATCGACGGATCGTTGGCAACGAGTCGCTCGACCTCGTCCATGTCGGGACCATCCTCGGTGAGGCCAACTGGAATCATGCGAACACCGAGTTCCTGGCAGATCGTAAAGTGCCGGTCATAGCCCGGAGTCGGACACAGAAATGAGATCTCGCCTTGCTTGATCCATGGTTCCGCGCTGTCGCCCGTTCCCTTTAGCAGAGAGAAGGCAACCGCATCGTGCATAAGGGCGAGGCTGGAGTTGTCGCTGACGAGGACCTGCTCAATCGGCGCGCCCATGATTCCGGAGAAGAGTCGCCGCGCCTCGGTGAGGCCGAGGAGTCCGCCGTAGTTTCGAATGTCGATGCCACCTTCGGCAACATAGTCATTGGGTCCGGGGAGCGACAAAAGCCCGAGGCTGAGGTCAACCTGTGCCGCTGACGGCTTCCCACGCGTGAGGTCGAGTTTGAGCCCCTTTTCTTTGAAGTCTTGGTGCAGTTGTTGAAGTCTATTTAGGTTGCTCATTCTCGATTATTTACTTGCCGTTTCGGCGGATTTTTGGGAGGCGAAGTGCTGCAGAATTCCGGCGCATGCAGCCTCAAGCATTTCGGCGACTTCCTGGAAGTCCTCGAGTTCACCGTAGTAAGGGTCAGGCACCTCGGTGTCGTCTGCAGTTGGATCGAACGAGCGAGCGAGGCGAACCTTGTCCGGCTGGCTTCCGGGCCAACGATAGAGCGTGGACAAGTTCGCGTGGTCCATCGCCACGATGAGGTCGAACTCTTCGAAGTCTCGGGACCGTACTTGGCGTGCTTTCAAGTTCATGTCGCAGCCTCGCAGTCGGCCGACCTTGACCGCTCTGCTGTCGGGAGGAGACCCCACGTGCCAATCACCGGTCCCGGCCGAGTCGATCACAAGATCCACACCGGCTTCAGCCGCCTGGCGTCTTAGGATCGCTTCGCCCAGAGGACTTCGGCAAATGTTTCCCAAACAAACGAACAGAACACTCGGCACGCCCTAAGGGTACCGTTGGAAAGCGGTGTCCCCTGCCCGATTGGGGCGATGTCACCGAGGAAGCTGAAGCCTGTGTGTACAAAGATCAGGTTGAGCTTTGATCGTTTTGACCCTATCAGGGCCAGGACCTGAAATGCGAACGGTCTAGGTCGTATCGCCGATTCTCAGTGTTGAGGGAAGCATCGTCCCATGCTCAATGGGTCGCCCCTCAATGATCGCCAGCAGCTTTTGAATCCCCCACGTCGCCATTTCTTTCATCGGAGAGGCGATGCTCGTCATCACTCGAAGGCTTCCAAATGCGGGCAGAGCATCCGACCCCACGATTGCGAGTTCCTCAGGAACTGAAATGCCCCTGGTGGCGCACAGTTGGAGTAGCTGATAAGCGTATTCATCGCTTTCGCAGATCACGCAATCTGGTCGAGGATTGATTGAGAGAAGCGCATCGAACACTTCCGAAACGTGCAGAGTGAGGAGCGTGCGTTGCGCTCCATCGAGTCCAAAGAGGTTGCGGGCATCGTAGGCAAAGGCCTGTTTTCGAACATTTGCCGCCTCTTCATAAGACGTGTAGTGGCCAATGTAGGCGGGCCACTTATATCCTCGTTCGCTCAGATGCTCCATCGCGAGGCGAATTCCCTCTCCGCCATCGTTTCCAACGAACGGGAGTTGACTGTAGGGGTCTCCAATCTCGACGGCGGGAAGCCCAACCTCGACAATCCGGTTCACGATCGGATCTTTGCCGGAATTCAGAATGATCACCCCGTCTACGATTCCTCCGGCCTGACGGGCAAACGCTTCTTCCGTCGGGCATTCTCGACGAGCGTTGTGAACCAGGAGGCGAACGTCAGCCTCGGCAACCGCACATTGCACGTTCCAGTGTAACGTGGGCCAATAACCGTCAGGACGACACCACTGATCCCACCGCAGGTACAGACCAAGAACGCCGGACCGCCCCTTAAGAACCGAACCGATGTGCCAGTTTGGGTAGTAACCCAGCGATCGCGCGGCTTCACGTACGCGATCTTGAGTGCATGCGGGGATTCGAAGCTCGTCGCCTTTGTTCTGCAAAACCAGGCTGACGGTGGAGGGAGCCACTCCCGCCTTCAGTGCTACGTCTCTGCGGGTGGGCCTACGCGTTGACATTTCTGCCTCTTAGGATAGCTGACCCATTTGATTTACAAGTATATCAAACTCATCCCAGCCACATTTTCAGAGGAAATTCATTTAATGTTGAATATTGTTGTTCGGGTACAGGCCCGGTTTGGCTGGCTGTTGCGGGGGCGGGTCATGAGCAATTCGGCGAATTTCTGCTACTCTGAGCGACACCCGTGCGCCCGCTCTACACCTTCACCATTTTTCTGAGCGCAGCGTTGCTCTTCCTTGTCGAACCCATGGTGGCTCGTATGATCCTGCCGGTGTTTGGAGGAAGCGCACAAGTCTGGAATTCGTGCCTTGTGTTCTTCCAGGGCATCCTGCTTCTTGGGTATGGATATGCCCACCTCAGCACAAAGTGGCTCGGACCCAGGCATCAATGGCGATTGCACCTGCCTTTGATGGTCGCCGCGGCGGCGTTTCTGTTTTTCCAAGGGTTTAAGGCTCCCACCACCGCCGTTTCCACCGGGGACCCTTCGTTTCCGCTGCTTGGTCTGTTAGCTTCGCTCATCGGGCTGCCCTTTTTTGTGGTCTCTTCTGGTTCGTCGATCCTTCAGCGCTGGTTCGCTTCAACGAATGATAAGGATGCCCACAACCCCTATTTCCTTTACAGCGCCAGCAACATTGGAAGCCTGTTGGCGCTTCTTGCGTATCCGCTGCTGCTAGAGCCGAAGTTCGGAATTCACGTTCAGACGCGCCTTTGGCAGTTCGGATTGGTGGGACTTATCGTCGCGATGGGAGCTTGCGCGGCGGCGTTGGCCTTTGCTGGTAAAGGCGAAATCGAAGTTGAGGTTGCGCAGGCCACCCCGCCACCGGTGACAAAGGATCGCCTCCAATGGACTCTCCTCGCGGCGATTCCTTCAAGCCTCTTGCTTGGGGTGACCACCTACCTCAGCACCAACATTGCGCCCATTCCGCTGCTTTGGGTGGTGCCGCTGTCGCTCTACCTGCTCACATTCATTCTGGCCTTCGCTCGAAGACCGCTAATCCCTACCAAGTGGCTCGCCCGCATCGTGCCGTTGATCCTGACGCCTCTGGCGCTAGCGATTATTTTGGAGTCGTCCGAGCCCCTGCTACCGCTTGCCATCATTCACCTACTAGGGTTCTTTGCGGCGGGGTGGATGTGCCACTCCAAGCTAAACGACTCGAAGCCTCCAGCAGACCATCTCACCGAGTTCTACTTCTGGATCGCCTTCGGAGGCGTTTTGGGTGGGATCTTCAACGCACTCATTGCACCTCTGATCTTCAAGACGCTCACCGAGTATCCGATTGGACTTGTCGCGGCCTGTCTCGTTCGCCCCACGCCCATCGATGCGGCGCGCCGTGCCGAGTTGATTACCGCGTTCAGGGAGCGATACCTCGAGAAAGGGTTCTCTCCCGAGGAAGCAGAGGAGAAGGCGATGAAGAAATACCCCTCCGAAACCTTCAACCGGTTGGACGCCATCTACCCGGTCGTGATCGGCCTGGTAACGCTGATGATTATTGTGTTCGTGAAGCTGGAAGGCATTGTTCCTAGCCCAGTGCGAACGATGGGCTGCATCGGGTTGCCCGCCATTGCCTGCTTCCTCGCGGTGGACCGCCCGATTCGATTTGGTTTGGCGATCGGGGCACTGTTTCTGTCCACCGGCGCAATGCACGTAGCCACCGACGGCATCGTCGTCGCCAGTGAGCGGAGCTTTTTCGGCGTCCACCGCGTCACCGAGAGTGATACGCATCGATTTTTCCGATTAACCCACGGCAACACGATCCATGGCCTTCAAGATCGGCAAAACCCTCGCACACCTTTGACCTACTACTATCCCAACGGTCCGATTGGCGAGGCATTCAAAACGTTTAGTGGGGAAGACAGAAAGGAGAACGTGGCGCTGGTCGGACTCGGCGTCGGGTCACTAGCTGCCTACGGTGAAAAGGGACAGCACATGGACTTCTTTGAGATCGATCCCGTCGTTAAGACGATCGCGACTGATCCTAAGTATTTCAGCTTCGTGCGGGACTCCAAGGCTGACGTCCGGATCATCATGGGCGACGCACGGCTATCGTTGGCGGAGGCGCCGGACCACAAGTACGGCATGATCGTGCTGGACGCGTTTAGTTCCGACGCGATTCCCGTTCACCTCCTCACCGAGGAGGCCTTCAAGATGTATCTCCAGAAGTTGGGTCATCACGGGGTGATTTGTGCACACATCTCGAATCGGTATTTGGACCTCAGCATCGTCCTTGGGGCGATTGCCCGAGATCTTGGATTGAAAACAGTTGAGAACGACGACGGCGCTACCGACGACGAGAAGGCGCTGGGCAAGCAACCATCGAAGTGGGTCTATCTGGCGAAGGACACCGACGACTTCAATGGCCTCGAGGATCTTGGCAGTCCCATTTCGGTCGAGCCGACAACGCCGGCCTGGACGGATGACTTCTCCAACGTTCTGAGCGTCTTCCGTCCCGGCGAGTAGATTTGGAGCGCCGGAAGGCGAACCGTCATCCCGACGAGGGACGGATCCTTGCGCAAGTCGGACCTAATGACTTGCGACAAGATCGACCGCTCGATTTCTGTGCCATACGTGGTGTAAGCGGATTGGACCCTAACTGTCGCCGCCTGTTACGCCGGAGGCGTACGACCTCACCCTGGTCAGTGGGCTGAGGATGGCGGTAATTAGGCGGAGGGTCGGCTAGCCCCGACCGCTTCGACTCAAGCCAAAGGGTTTAGGAAAACCTTTGGCTAATTCTTCTTGTCGACCGGGAACTGAGTCCACTCACGCTTTGGAATGCTGCGTAGCAGTGGGTCTAGCGGACGGTCGCTTGGGAACTGCTCGAAATGCTTCTTGGCATCGAAGACGCTGCCGTTTGGAATTCCCATTCGACCCCAGAACTGCATCTTTCGAGCGGATGCGGCAGTAACCACCTTTGCGTTGACGGCGCCACCTGGATCAGGGAGGAAACTGCCGCACAGGGTCGCTCCCCCGATTTCGTCTTTTCCGCTCACTTCGTTGAACGTGTCGGCGAGGAACTGTTCGGCTTTGACTTCATCGATGGTTCCAAGGTTTTGGTCGAGGAGGTGGGTGAATCGTACGCGCCTTTGTTCACAGCCGTTGGTGGAGGGGTCAGGGTTCCAGCCTCCAGGGACTTCCTCGGCGATCAGTTTCGGGCTTTCAGGGAAGTTGGATCCCACGTAGGCGCCGTCCTTCTTGCGATCGAATGTCACGTTCTTAAGACCGAGCTCGAGTTTGCCGATCTCATTCGTCTTGGTGTCACCTACCAACCACGTGTTGGCATAGCCCCCGTTGTTTCCATCCTTCATGAGCTTGGCGAAATCATCGAGATTGTTCGCGTATTGAATGGACTGGCGCATCCGAACAAACTCTGGTACCCCGTTCGGGTCGAACCCGGAGAAGCCGGAAATGGTGGTTTCGCAAAGCACCATTCCCTGAGAGTTCAGGGCGAAATCGGACCCGCTATGGATAAAGCCACAGAGAGCATCCATCACGACTCGATTACCGCGAGTCGGGGTGATATCGAGAACGGCGTTGAAGCGTTGCCCCATCAGGTAGTCCCACCACAGTTCGTGTCCCATCACGATCTGTCCGTCTTTGGTCTGTGCGCCGGTGGCAATGAACGCACTGCAAGACTCTTTGTTCGATGGATGATGGGCTAGCCAGGGGAGGTAGTACTGAGACAGCTCAATGTAGGAGTTGAAAGCGAGTACGTCCCAGGTGTCGTATTTGAGGCCTTTGCCCTGCAGTCCCTCGGCCTGGCCGGACAACTCGTCTTGATATTCCTTGGGCACGTGATTCCAGAACAGCTTCTTGGCGGTTTCTCGGTAATACGGCCAATCCTTTCCTGTTTCTCGCTTGAGTGAAAGGTGGAGCGCCTTCTGAGCATCGTCGATCTCGGAGGAGAGCAGCGTTCCGTATCCGTAGCCGACATCCTGTGGCTCTCCTTCGAGGTGGACGTAGACCCAACCCTCCTTGTCAGCGCGGTAGTCGTTCTTCAGTCGGCTATCGACTTGAGAACGTAGGACAAGGAGGGCGATGGCGGAGATCATGAAGAACCTATTCTACGAGGAAGACAATGTTCCTCGTTCCAGACAGGTTACGACACGATCGCCTAACTAGTCGGAATCGGATGGTTCGATTTCCGATTTGATGGAAAATCGGTCAAACATGGCCACCGCTCTTGCGTCTCGTCGACGACGATCCAGAGCCTGGTTGAGTTTCTCAGTGAGCAGTTCGTAAGCGTCCACGCCGGGAGCGTTCTTCTCGATGTAGTCATAGGCGCCCCTTCGCATGCACTCGACCGCATTGGTCACGTTTCCGTAGGCGGTCATCACGATTACCGCGGCGAAAAGGTCTCGACTGAACGCGGCGTGAAGCACCCGTAGGCCAGAGTCGGGAGAATCCATGCTCATGTCGGTGACGATGGCGTCGAAAGGCTGGGATTCTTCCAGGATTCGCTTCGTTCCCTCGACCGCATCCCCGGCTGTCTCGACTGCGTACCCTTCCCTTTCGAGTCGACGGCGCACCGATCTCAGTACCGCCTCCTCATCATCAATCACCAGCACCCTCATGGACCCTAAAGAATACCGGGGAACGCCCAAGGCGGGCGGAGTTCAAATGCCCCAAGATTTCATGAGAAGGTTTAACATGCTTTCTGAGACAGGGCGGCGATGATTGCTTCCCTTGCACCATGCTTTAGGTCGGAATGTCTACGCGGTCAGTTTCAAGGATAGAAACCATCTCGTCGCTGCGGACCGCGAACGCGGACGGGGCGTTCGCGACCGCGTTTGTGACCTTGGTCGCGGGGGCGTTTCTTGTTGGATTTGTCCAGTCCTTGGGCGGCTCCGACATGTGGATCGGCGTCCTTTCCGCCATCCCTTCCCTTGCGGGCTTCCTGCAGATTCCGGGAGCGATTTGGGGGCGCGGGTTCAACAGTTACAAGCGGTTCGTCCAACCCTTCGGGGCAATGTGGCGTTTGTTCTACTTGCCGTTCATCATCCTCCCCCTCGTTCCGATTAACAACGGGGTTAAGCTTCTGCTTCTCACGCTTTGCGTGGCGTTGGCGAGTTGTCTGACGAACGTCGGAAGTTCGATTTACAACGACTGGATCGCGGAGATGGTGCCTCCCCAGTCACGTGGCTTCTACTTCTCTCGACGTAACGCAATCATGACGGCGGTGGGGGCGGCCGTCGGCATTGTTGGCGCGGTGGGCCTTGATTTCATTCGAGGGTCTCAGGGCGACAAGATCGGTTTCGCGTCGGTTTTTGCGCTGGGACTGATCTGCGCAGGAATCAGCATGTGGTTCTTTAATCGCATGCCGGACCTGCCGCGGGTTCACCCTATTCGCCAAGACCTTAAGGCAGGAATCCGGGCCATCGGAGCCCCATTTGGGGATCGTGCCTATCGCAAGGTTCTGCTCTTCCTCGGCGTGTCGATGTTCGGCCAGACTTTTCCCGGCAACCTTTTCACGGCGTTCGCTCGGGAATCGTTGAACCTCAACTTCGAGGTGATTCAAGGGCTCCAAATGGCGATCGCGATCGGAACAATCGCCTCCGCTGCGACCTGGGGTTTCTTCGCCGACAAATACGGCAACAAGCCCCTGCTGACCATCACTGGATTCGCCTTGGCATGCCACGCGATCCCGTGGGTGATGACTAAGCCGGGCGCCCCGATGTACGACTCGGTCCTGCTGCTCACGACGCACTTCTTCATGGGACTTGTATGGTGCGGCCTCAACCTTTGTCAGTTCAACTTGATGCTGGCGACAGCAAAGCCGGAGGATCGAGCCAATTACCTTGCGGCAGCCATGACCGTCATGTCGTTGGTCGGAGGATTTTCGCCCATTCTTGGCGCGGCGATCATGGCCGTGCTCCGACACGACCTGGGCAACGCGATGAGTGCGTATAAGACGGTGTTCGTCATTACTGCCGCTGCACGATTCATCGCGGTGTTCTTCCTTTTACGTGTTCGTGAAGAAGGGGCAAGTGGAGTCAAGACAACGCTGAGAGACCTCGGCGGCATTACTCCCCGAGGCATGAAAGCAGTGAGAACCCTCGCCCGCTCGTCGGATATTGGGGAACGGCAGGAGGCCATCGCCAACGTCGCGCAAGGACGAGTCACTCTCGCGAGCGACGAGATTATTCGTGCGCTCCACGATCCTCTTCCCAGCGTGAGACGTCAAGCGGCGGAAGCACTTGCCCGCCTGAGCGATCCCCGAGCGGTCGGAGAATTGATTCATCAGTTGCAAGAGCACCCTGACCTTCTGGAAGAGGAGGCCGTTCACGCTCTGGGCAGTCTGGGCCATTCTTCGGCGATACCAGCGTTGATCACGACCCTCACAAGCCCAACAAGCCTCATCAGGCGTGCTTCGGCGCGGGCTCTGACGCAAATCGCGGAGAAGGCTGGTGGTCACCCTTCGGCGATTGTTGAGGAGGCACTCATCCACGCGGCAGAACAGTCTGAAGACCCTGATCTGCGCCGAGCGGCCCTGCAGGGACTTCGTCGGATCGGAGGGCATAAGGCGGCAGGAGTCATCGGCGCCTCGCTACTGGACCCCTTGCCCAGCGTTCGAATTGCGGCGGCCGAGGCGTGCTCCGAGATCGGGCTGGCATCATGCCACGATGCCGTTCGGGCTTCCTTGGCTCGCTATCGGGATGAGGCAAACGCAGAGGTTGCCTACGCGCTTGGAGCGGTGGGAAGCCTGGAAGACCTCCCGATGATCCTTGACGTCGCCGCCCAAAGCGTATCGGTGATCACTCGCCGCAGGGCGCTGCTAGGAGTGGCACGACTCGTAGACGTCCAAAGCGAAGTCTATCGGCTGATGCTGTTGGGCGAGATGGCCCGCGATACCGCCCTACTCGAACTGGCCAGGGGATCCGGTCGTCGGGATCCGGCATTGCGAATGGCTCTCAATCTCTACGGCAGCGGCGACGAAGCAGAAGCCCTTCGGCAGTTGGCCGACTCCAATCCGCACCCTGCCCTCCAGTCATTTGCCGACCATCCGGTGGATGAGCTGTTCCTGGTCGCGGTATCCCTCGTGACCAAAATGCACTCGTAGTGTTGGCAGTGCGGAAATGAGGCATGAGCGTTTAGGATCGTGAATAGTTGCGCTGCCTGGGCGGTGACGGAGAATCGTATCGGATCCTGAAACAAGTTTGCCGCACATGGTCGCGACACCGAGAACGGTACGCCTTCAGTCAAAAATGGCTTGGATGCGATTCGGGCTTTGGCCCCGGCAATTGTCTTCTTGGAGCAAAGGGGACTAGGGTCGTAGAATAGCTCTGATGGAAGCCCGTCCGGCTCTGGTGACGGCAGCAGACTACTTGAAGGCCGAGGCTTCTTCCCCGATTCGACACGAGTTCGTCGCGGGCTCGGTTTACGCTAAGTCGGACGCCTGCCGAAGCCATGCGCTAATTACTCGTGCCCTATCCGGCGTGCTTTACCGAGAGACTGCCACGGGACATCTCTTAGTGAGCCCCGATCACCAACATGTCATGTATGCGACCCGCCTACCTTCGAAAGAAAGAGGCAAAGGTGAATGGGAAGCTCATCCGGGTTGCTGGGAATTTGTGAAGCGTTAGGGAAGAAAGTTGGGGCCGCCTTCGAAAACCACGATGAATGTGAAGATGGCGAGAGCGGTACCTATCGGGAAATGGGCGAGGATCAATACAGAGAGTACGAGCGCGGGGATCTTTGCCCAAGTTTTTCCTTTCGCGAGACCTCGGCCAACCACAATCCCGGGAATGGCAAGGATTCCTAGGAACATGGCCACAGCAAACAGGACTCCCCCAACGGCCAATGAATCCCGGCCAGTCGCCAATGCAGGAACAAATATGCCGATTAGCAAGAGGACCAGGGCCGGAAAACCCAGGCCCAATATTGTAAACCAGATCCAAAGCCTGCCAAGCAAAACCTCTCTATTGGTTACCATGCATCGGTTTTACGCGGGTTTGCGATTTCTAGCAAGAGGGATTGGAGGTTTTGGGTGTTGGGTTGTCGTTGTCTCTGATAAATGCCGTGATGTGGGCTGACGACGCGGCGAGATGGCCTATCAGGAACATCCTGCGCGCCGCTAACGTTCTATACTGATAGAACAAATGGGGGCGAACGGGCTCGACAGGGCCGGTTCGACTTTCAGTTGCGAGCCGTGGATTCTCGTTGGCCACGTAAAAAACGAGAAAAAGACAGTTGCCAATAACAA
The DNA here is from genome assembly GCA_903904815.1 of uncultured Armatimonadota bacterium. GTDB lineage: Bacteria > Armatimonadota > Fimbriimonadia > Fimbriimonadales > Fimbriimonadaceae > Fimbriimonas. The sequence continues at coordinate 119,735 of CAIVDU010000036.1, read as the reverse complement.
CTACGCATACGCAGCCTAATTAGCCGCGTGGTCCTCCGCTAGCGAGTCGGTAGAGAGCGGATCTGGGCCTAATAAAATCCGAATCGCTTGGTGAGCTTCCGTCTGTAGCAAGCTGAGCTAAAAAAAATCAGACTGGTCCACCGCCCAGGCGGCCTCGGCAGAGGGTGGGGACGAGAAAAAGTACAGAGGAGACGCTCGTGGTTAATTGAAGGGCCGACGGTTTTGGAAGGGGGTTCAACTCCCCCCGCCTCCACCATGGTTTTGAATGAAACGGTTCGCTTTAAAGCGGACCGTTTTTCATTTGGGATGCTGCTTCTCGTTTTGCCTTTAAACGTAATCTTGATCTACGTAGCACCACCGCCAATCTTCGCCGGGTTGAAAACTCTGGACAATAGGATGGCCGGTTTGGTGAAAATGCTTCGTGGCATGTTTGTTCTTGGAAGAATCACAACAACCGACGTGACCACATTCGAGGCATATCCGAAGGTGGACCCACGAGTCGCCGAGTTTCAAGCACTCCTCGCACCCTTCCAGAGTGCTGGGCGTCACGTCGTGAATGTGGTTCTGATGAGAGCAACTCATGTCGGTTTTATCGTACGACTTTCCCAGCGTCGCAAGTTGCGTCTAAGCCGAATAGTGGGCTAACCTTTGGGATCAAGAGGCAGGGGCGCGAGCGCGCCCAGCTTCTTGTCCTTCATAAGCTTCTCGATCTCGGGGATTGATCGCGGAGCCGCTTTAGAAAGGATCACCGGCTCTCCGGTTGTAACGAGGATGTCGTCCTCGATACGAATTCCGATGTTCCAATACTTCGAGGGACACGGGCTTCCCTCTCGGATGTAGATTCCTGGTTCCACCGTGAGGACCGCGCCAGGCTGAAGGGTATTCGAACCGTGAGCATCGTGAACGTCGAGGCCGACGTAGTGGCTAGTGCCATGCATGAAATACCGACCCAATTCGGCATCTTTTGTGATGATTCCGAGACCCTTTAACCCTTCTATCAAGACTTTGCGAGCAGCAGCGTGGGTCGAATTGAAGGGCTTCCCGGATCGACACTCGTTGATGCCGGCTTCCTGGGCTTTGCGGACGATCTCGTAGATCTCTTTCTGAGGCGCGGTGAAGTGACCATTCACCGGATACGTCCGCGTGACGTCGGCGGCGTAGCCATGAAACTCTCCGGCAGCGTCGATGCACACGAGATCACCGTCCTGCATGAGCCTCCGGTCGTCCTCATAGTGAAGGATGCACGAGTTGGGCCCCGAACCCACGATGGAGTTGTAGGCCGTCGACTCGCATCCGTTTGCCGTAAAGACGTATTCCAGGAGCGCTTGCAACTGGTACTCCCTCAAACCGGGCCGGCAAGCCCGCATCGCCTCCACGTGGGCTTCAGCGGAGACCTCCGCCGCATGCCTCATGAGCGTCAGTTCTTCGGCGGACTTGACGACCCTCAACTTCGACAGCGCACTTTCCATGTGAGTCGGAGCGAGTTTCTGTTGACCTGCCCAAGCTTGAGCAATCGAGATCATCTGGTCGAGTTCTCCGGTCGCCCCGGTGGGAAGGGCGGTTTCCCACAGCTTCGCTGGATGGACCGAACTCAAGATGTCGTTAAAGCGAGAGTTTGTGACGGCGAATTCAATGCCGGTCAGCCCAGGCGCCTCTTTGGATCCCATGCGGTATCCGTTCCAGGTGATCGACTCTTGATTGCTCTCGTTGCAGAACAGGACCTCGGTGACTCTTTTCCCATCAACCTCAACACCACCGGGCACTAGGAGAAGGGCTGCGTCGGGCTCTTCGAAGCCGGTCAGGTAAAGGAAATTGGAGTCCCCCCGGAACCGAAAGTCGTCGTCATTGTTGCGATTTCGTTCGGGATTGGTGAAAAGCAGTCCGATGCCATCGGGACCAATCGTTTGCTTGATCGCTTCGCGTCTTTGCCGGTACAAGGCGGGCGGAAGTTTGTCCTTTTCAAAGACGGGGTATTGGGTGGCGGTCTGTTTCAGACAAACCGCAGCGAGTAGCAGGCCGATGGGCATCGGTTAAGTATAAGGCACCGGCTCAACCGAGGTTAAGATAGGAGTCATGGCGCTGTCAACGGAGCAGATTTCTGAGTATCTAGGCAAGGTCGATGAAAACCAGGCGGAGTCGATTCAAATCCTCCGGTCACTGGTCCTGCAATGTGAACCTGACCTGGATGAGCAGGTCTGCACCGACAAGTGGTACGGGGGGCTGCTCGTCTATAACGACCCAAAAGGCTATTCGGTGTACGCATTGGGACCCCGTGCCAACGGAAAAACGACCTTCCACATGTTGCCCTATTACTGTTCGGCGGTTTACCACGAGCGGCACGGAGTCGCCCTAAAGAAGTTTCTAAGCGGTAAGAGCTGCCTGTTGTTCAAGCATGCTCGTGAACTTCCACTCGATTCGATAAAGGACATTCTCACTGGCGGAGCCAGTAACGTAGCGAAGGCCCTCGCCCAACGAGACGAGAGCCGGAAGGCAAAATCCAAGAAGAAGCTTAGTTGAGATCGATGGTCTGAAAGACACTCATCGTGGACTTCTGAACCTTGTAGAGATGATTTCCGTGCACGATGTACAGCCAATCGCCATCCATGAGGATCGAACCCGAACTTCCTGCGCCAGCCTGCTTGCTAACGGCAACCGGAACGGCTGCCTCAGTCGATCGAAGAGCGTCTGCTCGGCCTACCTGAGCGGAGCTTCGCTCGAAGGCGAGGAAGAAGGACACGGCCAAAACCGCCGCACCTGTGGCTAACCATGTCTGTTTTTGTCGAACTGCATTCATTACGGGATTCAGACGTCTCGGGACAGAAAACCAATTCGCGAATATGTCGGACGGTACAATCCTTGGGTGGAAGAGCTGAAGCCAAGCCTTGTTGGGTTAGGGCGCGAAGAACTGATGGAGGTCTTGGGAGCTCGTCCTGACGCCAAGCTTCGAGCCAAACAGTTGGCGCATAGGCTGTATGCCCGCGCAGAGGAGGACTTCGCCGAAATGGGCGACCTTCCCCAGGGACTGCGAGAAGAGCTGGCCCAAAGGTTCGTCAGCCAACCTCTCCACATTGCGACTCACAGAAAATCGACGGATGGGGTTGAGAAACTCCTGGTTCACCGAGGCGACAACGCGGTTTATGAATGTGTTTTGTTGCCCTACGCGGACCGAGTGTCCTGCTGTATCTCGAGCCAGGTGGGCTGTCCGATGGGTTGCAAGTTTTGCGCTACCGGCTTGGGCGGTTTCGATCGCAATCTCGACGCAAGTGAGATCGTCGGCCAGTATCTACTGCTTCAGCGATTGAGCCCTCGAAGAATCTCCCACGTGGTGTTCATGGGGATGGGCGAGCCGCTGCTGAACCTCGAGAACGTGGTCAAATCGCTACGACTTCTACATGATGAAGTGGGACTGAGCTATCGCCACCTGACCGTCAGCACGGTCGGTCTGGTTCCACAAATCCGGGAATTGGCGAACGAGCAGATGCCGATTCACTTGGCGCTTTCACTTCACAGTCCGATTGACTCCATTCGAGACCGTCTGATGCCGGTCAACCATAAATGGCCGGTAAAGGAAGTCATGGGCGCCATGCGGGACTACCAAAAGTCGACCGGGCGAAAGATCACCATCGAGTACCTCCTGATCAAGGGAATCACTGATACCCCCGATCAAGCACACGAACTCGCTCAGCTCGTCAAGGGCGTCCCCAGTGTGGTCAACCTCATTCCGTTCAACTGGGTGGATACGGAACAGGGTTTCGCTCGTCCTGAAAGAGAACGAGTGAGAGCATTTAGATCGATTCTTGAAGGAAGAGGCGTGAACGTGACCGAGCGGGTGGAGCGGGGCCACGACATCGCCGCTGCCTGCGGACAGCTCGCTGGCCAACACGGGGGCCGATTTGCCAAGCGAACGGGCGCCACGAGCCTGCCGGTGCATTCCTAGAGCCGTGCCACGACTTCCGTTTCTCGTCATGGTATCCGTGCTTGGGGCCGGACTCTGCGTGGGTGGGTGCGGAACTTCTGGCCACACGACGACTAAGGTGAAGACCCCTCCGGTTCCCCCAACCACCCCAGAAACGGTGACGGCCACCGATGTCACGTACGAAGTCCGGGGACCGCTCCCAAAGCGAGATCTGTATTACAGGATCCATACGGACCGGGTGATCGCGACGGTGGGCCTAACGGTCCAGTCGGATGGGTCGTTTGGAACCGCAGACCTCCAAAACGGGGTTACTGGCAAGGTGACGGGGGAAATCACGAAGGATGGGCAAAAGACCACCTTTTCGGCCGACAGCGCTCGCGCTAGCCGCTCGATACCGAAATCGAAGGATCTCGACGTCCTCACTTTAGCGGGACACGTCGTGGTTCACAACAAGGCGCGCCGGGCTGATCTGTACTGCGATCGTTTGCGATTCGAGGCGAATAAACACATGTTTAAGGCGATTGGAAACGTGAGGTACAACACGGCCAACGGAACATCGGGTTCCCTTCCCGAAGCTTGGGCGACTGAGGACTTGAACCAGATCGCTTCGCCCGAGCTATTCGGGCAAAAACTATGAGAGTCGTCCTTTTTTCTGCCCTTCTTGTCGCCGTGGCGGCTCCATGCTTTGCCGAAGTTCACGTTGAAGTACCGACGAGTGGATTCGTTTTCGATGCGGGTATTGGCGGGGTGTCGTCGAATCCTCTGACGAAGGTGACGCAGTTTCTCTTTCGTGGCCATGCCAAGGCTTCGTCCAAGCAACTCTCCTTTTCTGCCGACGCCCTTCGGGGTGAACTTGGCCCAACCCACGGATCTCGTAAGCAGGTGTTGCGGCACGTCGAAACCACCGGAAGAACGACGGTGATCCGTACCATCCAGCACGGAAAATCGGTGGACGTGACCACGATCAACGGCTCCCGATTTACGTTTGACGGGGACGAAAAGATAGGGCACCTCAAGATAGCCGGTCCGGTCGAGATCACAGATACCGGAACAGAGAAGTCGAATGTCCGACTCGTTGGCGATCACGGAATTGTGGACTTCGACATGCGGAAAGAGAATGTCCAGCAGGCGCTTCGAAAGGCGGTTCTGGACGGCTCCGTCAAAATCGACATTCTTCAATCTGGAAAGGAAACGGGGCACATCATTGCTACGGGCGATCACCTGGTCTTGGACCACGCTCAGAGTCCGGCGACGATCGTGATGACCGGCAAGATCAAAATGCATGGTGAAGGTGACAGCGACGCTGGCATGGCGACCGGCATCACCAAGCTAACCCTGTTCCTCAATGATCAGGGCAAATTCACTCACTTCGACCTCGGAGACCCTTTCAAATGATTGCGCTCGCCATCGCATTGATGCTCCAGACACCGGAAGATCTCTTCGGCTACACCTCCAGCGACGGCTCGCTCGAAATCTCTGGCTTGTCAAAGGGCTATGAATTTTCGTACAGGCCCCAAGGAGCGATCACTGCGAGCGGCTCTGGTTCCCCTGCCCTCATTAAGCTGAATTCAAGTGGCTTGACGATTCGTGCGAACCGCCTTTCCGGCACTGCCGAACCACTCGATAAGAAGACTTACTTTCTCAAGAGATCCCAAACAGCGGAGACTTCGCAGTTCATCATGGATTCCGCGATCGCCCGAGCTTTCCGCGAGAAGAGTAGAACGGTCGCGCCAACTACAACGGAGACGGAGACCAATCGATTCGAACTCGACTCGGACCGGACCGACTACGAAGGTTCCGCGAATGAGGGTGAACTCAAAATTCCTTCTGCATTAATGCTGACGTCCCACGGAGAAGGAACCCGCGCGATCCAAAAAAATAACTTGCCGATGACGCAGAGCTATCTCCAAGACCTGAGCCTTCATGCCTCCAGCGGTCGCATGACGGTGGACCCTCGGCCCAACGCAGGTATTCATGCGATCAAATCCGGAGAATTCGAGGGGCCGGTCACGTTTAGCTCGATTCGAACTGAAACGATCAAGGAAGAGAAGTCCAAGTCGAGATATACGCTCAATGGACACTGCGATCGGCTGCGAATCGTGACGGACGCTACCGGAGAAACGATCTTTGCCGAGGGCAACGTGGATTTCGTCATCACGGACGATATGGGCACGCTCCATCTCGGTGGGAAGCAGGTTCGGTTCAGATTTGACTCCAGTCTTGAACCGGTTGAGGCGGAAGGACTCGGGGCCCCGTTTAAGACAACTTATCCGATCAAGGTAAAGCAACGATGACCATCACCGCCAAAGATCTATGCAAAGCCTATAAGGGTCGTGAAGTCGTCAAGGGAGTCTCCTTCGACGTCAGCCAGGGTGAAATCGTTGGTCTTCTCGGCCCGAACGGCGCAGGCAAGACCACCACGTTCTACATGACCACTGGCTTGGTCAAACCGACTTCTGGTCGAGTGTTTCTTGACGACGAAGACGTGACGCTCTGGCCGATGTACAAGCGGGCCCGGGCGGGCGTCGGATATCTGCCCCAAGAAGCCAGCGTTTTCCGGAAGTTGAGCGTAGAAGATAATCTTCGCCTCGTCCTTGAACTGGAGAAGCGATCGGAAAATGAGATCGCCGCAAAGATCAAATCGCTGTGCGAAGAGTTGCACATTGGCCATATCTTGCGGAGCCAGGGCAATGTGTTGTCGGGCGGAGAAAGACGCCGCGTTGAGATCGCTCGCGCGCTGGCGACCGAACCTAAATTCATTCTCCTCGACGAACCCTTTACGGGCATCGACCCGGTCACGATCGAGGAGATCCAGGAGATCATCTTCCGGTTGAAGAGAAGAGGGATCGGAATCCTAATCACCGACCACAATGTCGCGGCGACTCTGAGGATTACCGATCGCAACTACATCCTGATCGACGGTCAGATTCTGGAACAAGGAACGGCGAGCGACATCGCTTCGAACTTCCTGGTTCGAAAACACTACCTTGGCCAGCAGTTTGAGCTCTATTCGGATGGCGACGATGATGAGACCATCGTCCATGACGAAGAGACGAACGACGATGGCGCTGAGGAGACGACCGATTAGACTTCCGCAAATCGATCGACTGATCGTTAAAGAGCTGATCGGGCCCTGGGTTTTCGGAGTAGGGATGTTTGCTTCCCTCCTCGTCGCCGCCACCTATCTCGGGCGACTAGCCGGATTCTTGGTGGGTGGCATTCCCGCGACTCTCGTCCTCGAATTGACGGCGATGTACCTTCCGGCGATGGTCGTCAAGACTTTCTCGATGGCCATGCTCCTGTCCGCGCTTCTCGCATTTGGACGACTCAGTTCGGACAGCGAGATTGTGGCCCTGCGGGCGAGTGGAGCAAGCCTCTTCCGTATCATTCTTCCGGTTGCGGTGTTCTCTATTTTGATCGCAGCCCTGACCTTTGCCTTCGATGAGGTCGTGGTTCCCTTCGCGGCTCGAAAAGCGGTTTCGATCGAGTATCAGATCCAGCACATCCAGACGAAGGGCGATGGCGATCCTCAAGTTCTGCCGCTATACACCAAGAACAAGCTCACACTTTCGATAAGCGCGGTTCATGTCAACGTAGGCACCGGCGAACTGCACGACGTGGCCATTGTCGCATTCGGTCCAGACGGGAAGGCCAGCGAAGTGATGACGGCGCCTGTTGTGCGATGGGCGGGTACCAGTGATCCAAAACGTTTTTTGATCCCGTTCGGGGCTCACATCACCTCTTTGGTCGATCCTCGCTTAGATGCCGACGTGAAAGGGGAGGTCTGGCCGGGTCAAGTTCCAGAGATCGGAATGACGTTTGGCGCACTGATTACGATCAAAGACGACAATTTCGACGCACTGAGCATGAATGAGCTTCGAGCAAAGATCGAAGCCCACACCAAGAGAGGCGACCGCTCTCCCAAGGATATTGCGAATTTCTGGTACGGTTATTGGAACAAAATAGCGGTTCCGTTGGCGGCACTTGTGTTCGGTAGCCTGGGCGCGGTGTTGGGCATTCGGAATCACCGAACAGGAACAGCGGCGGGTTTCGCGCTCGCAGTCGCCATCATCTTTGGGTATTTCATGCTTGCCAGTTTCATGAGCGTCTGGGCACTGGGCGGCGCAATCCCCGCTTGGGTTGCAAGTTTTTCACCACTTGCAATCGGAATAGTCGCTACGGTCGTCATCATGAGAAGACGCAACGGCTAATTAAAGAATTCTGTGGATCTCGTCACTTTTGCCTTTTTGGCCCTGATCGCATTGGTCAGCGGTGGCATCGCGTATTTCGCGGACTGGCTCGGTCGCAAACTGGGCAAGAAGCGGTTGCGCCTGGGTCGACTGCGCCCGAAGCACACGGCGGCTCTCGGCGTGGTCTCCTCAGGATTCCTGATCTCGGTTTTCACGATTGGTCTCGTGTACGCATCGAGTTCCGATGTTCGCCAGTGGATACAGGAAGGTCGCATCGCGATCCGAAAGTTGAACGATGCAGTGGCACAGCGAGAAGCAGCGGACCGAGACCGAGAGCAGATTGATCGTCAGAATAAGGGCCTTCAGCGAGACAGCGCACTGCGCAAACTTGAGATCGGACGGGCTCGGGCTACTCTCAAGCAACTTGATGCCAAGACCCTCGACCTCCAAAAGCAGATTGCCGCCAATCGTGAAGCCGCCCTTAAGCTCCGACGCAAACTGGACGCCGTGCAGGCACAGTTCTTGGCAAGCACGGCAAGCCTAACCGCGACGGAGGCGCAGCGAACTCAGGCCGAGCACGCACTTGCCGACATCCGCAAACAGTACGTCGGCCTCCAGAACCTTTACCACGGACTCACCTCGAGCTACGCCGAGCTCTCAAGCAAGAGCAAAGACATCGAGGCCTACAACACCAAGGTTACAAAAGACAACATTGCACTGATCACGAGCAATGCCGAACTGCAGGCGAAGCGAGACGACCTTGAGACAAAGTACAAGGAGGTCGCCGACTCGCTCGTACGGCTCAATTCCGAGATCGATGCTCAGACAACGCAGCTCACGGAAAATGCGACGGAGCTACGACTCTTCCAAGAGGAGCGACTGAAGCTCGATAACTCGGTTGCCTGGAGTCGTGAACATCCGCTTACCTTCTCGGCCCACGAGGAACTGGCTCGCATCAGCCTGCCGGCGCACATTGGCGCCTCCGAGGTGAGAGACGCGATCACAAATCTGCTGCGCTCGGCAAGGACGCTTGCCGAGAGCCGCGGGGCCAAGGGCCGAGGGGTCGATATGCCGGCAGCAGCCATTTTTCAACGAGAGGACCCCAGGACACAACAAGAGGTTCCACCAGAAGCCATCATCGGCAACATGGTTCGTCGGGTCGCCGGGCGACCTTCGGAACAGGTTTTGGTGGCCACATCGACCTACAACGCCTTCGAAGGCGAACCGGTATCGATCGATCTCACCGCCTATCCGAACCCGCTGATCTATAAGGGTGGTCAAGTTGTTGCGGAAACCCGTATCGACGGGACCAGCAGCGAACAGATCATCCTGGCCCGGATCACCGAGTTTCTCCGCCAGAAGGTCCGAGACCGCGTAAAGACCGATCATTTGCTCCCGAGCAGCGATGACAGTTTTGGCAACGTCGACGGGGGCCAAATCATCAAGATCGTAAAAAACGTACAATCTGCAGAACGAACGGTTCGTTTGCAAGCGGTTGCTCGAAGTAACACTCGAGCGGGTGATCCGTTGCTTCTCGAACTCCGGATTCGCTGATATGATCGAAAAAACAGTCCTTGCGATCGACCCGGGGTCGAGCAAGTGCGGCATGGCCCTAGTTAAGAGGATTCAGGAAGATCGCGTACAACTCCTGTGGCACGGCGTCGTGCCGATCGGCGCAGTGGTACCCAAGCTCCACGAGGCGTACAGCCATGCTCCGTATCAGATGATCATCGTCGGCGGCGGGACGCATTCAAAACAGGTTGTCCAACGAATTCGGGAGCACCTTCCCAGCATGGCCATCCTGGTCGTGGATGAAAAGGACACCACGCTCCAAGCCCGAGAGCGGTACTGGGAAAACACCAAACGCAAGGGTTGGCGAAGGTTTCTTCCGGCGACCTTGCAGGTCCCTCCCGATCCGGTGGATGACTACGTCGCGATGATTTTGGCCGAGCGTGTCCTCATCGGAGGGTAGGCGATCTTGCGAGATATCGGTACGGAACCGCGCGTTCTGGGGTCCGGTTCTCGTATACTCTGAGAAACCCCACTGCTTCCAATCCGGCTGTTTTTATGCCCGCCGGAACGGTCCGCCCGTGGGTTCAGGAGGGGCAAGAATAAACCGTGGCTAAGTTCATTTTCGTGACCGGCGGCGTGGTCAGCTCGATTGGCAAGGGCATATCGGCGGCCAGCATCGGACGGCTTCTCCGAAACCGGGGATTCACAGTCGCCCCGATGAAGCTAGATCCGTACATCAACGTCGACGCGGGAACGATGAATCCGTTCCAGCATGGCGAAGTGTTCGTCACCGAGGATGGCGCCGAGACCGACCTCGATCTTGGTCACTACGAGCGGTTCATGGACGTCAACTGTTCATCCGGATCTTCGCTGACCACCGGTAAAGTTTATTCGTCAGTCATCGCTGCGGAAAGAAAAGGTGACTACCTTGGCGCGACCGTTCAGGTCATCCCGCACGTTACCAACGAGATCAAGAATCGGATTCTGAGCCTTGCCAAAGAGCAAGAGGCGGATATCGTGATCGCGGAAATTGGGGGAACAGTAGGAGACATTGAGTCGCTTCCCTTCCTTGAAGCGATCCGACAGATGCGGACCGACCTCGGTCCCGACAATACGCTCTACGTTCACGTTACGCTCGTTCCCACTGTCGGTCCTTGGAGCGAGGTCAAGACGAAGCCAACCCAGCACAGTGTTATCAAGCTGCGAGAAATTGGCATTTCGCCCGACGTGTTAGTCTGTCGAACAGATGTTGAACTCCCCAGCGATGTCCGCGGAAAGATTTCGCTGTTTTGCGGCGTACCGCCCGAGGCGGTGATCGAGTCCCGAAACGCAGCGACGATCTACGAAGTTCCCCTCATGTACGACGAAGCCGGCCTCGGCGAGTACATCATGGGACGACTGAGAACTGAGTCGCGCCAAGGCAGCCTTGGAGAGTGGAGAAGCCTTGTTGAGACTCTCAAGAACCCTCGCAAGGAGTGCCGAATCGCGGTTGTGGGCAAATACACGAGCAATGGCGACGCTTATAAGTCGATCGAAGAGTCTCTGATTCACGCGGGGATTCCGAACGACTGCCGAGTCCAAATTCAGTGGATCGAGAGCGACAGCCTTGAGCATGGTATTCCCCCCGAAGAGTTCTTGAAGGACGTCGACGCTCTCGTCGTCGCTCCTGGCTTCGGCGGACGGGGCATCGAAGGCAAGATTGAAGCAATCGCCTATGCCCGTGAGAAGGGACTTCCCTTCCTTGGCATCTGTCTGGGCCTCCAAATGGCAGTCATCGAATACGCGCGAAACGTATGCGGACTCGTCGGCGCGAACTCGGAAGAGATGATGGAAAACCCACCCTATCCGGTGATTCACCTGCTCCCCGAACAGAAGCACGTTCAGGAAAAGGGCGCGACGATGCGGCTGGGGTCTTACGACTGCAACCTGGTCAACGGAACCCTTGCCCACAATCTGTACGGGACGAACCGAATCACCGAGCGACACCGGCATCGGTACGAAGTCAACAACGACTTCCGAGAAAAACTGCAGGAGCATGGCATGACCATCTCCGGTGTCTCACCGGACTACCGACTGGTGGAGATGATCGAGGTGGCGACGCACCCATTCTTCATCGCCACCCAGGCGCACCCTGAGTTCAAGTCAAGACCGAATCGGCCCCATCCGCTCTTCACTGGGCTTGTGGCAGCCGCCGTCAATCGTCGCGTTTCCGCTTCCGCTGCGGTGTGACCGAGCGACCACTGGCTTGCTTCAGCACCCGGAGCAAGCCGAGTGATCTCCTCAGCATTTGTCCAGACTGTCTCCCTGCCTTGGGGGTTTGAAACGTAGAGCCTGGGTCAAAACAATCTAGTTAGAGACTGCGTGACTTTCTCTTCTGGACTTATTCAGGTTCGATTTGCCCCTCTCTCTTCCCTCTCCCGCGTACGCTTCGCTGCGAGCGAGTGGGACAACTCGAACGCTACCGGCTTAACTCAACTGGGTTGGAACTTGGGCTGGGATAGTACACTCTTGGCATGAGTTTTGTGCGGCGAGCCGCTTTTGAACACTTTTGGCAGTCCGCAGCCGACACCCGGAAACCTCTGGTCCAGAAACAGATTGAACCGATCCGTGCCCGACTGGTAAAGGCGCTTGAGTCAGACCCCGGAATTATCGTCGAGAAAGTTCACTATACGTCCCACCTCAATTCTCAGATTGAGATGGTGTGTACGTGGGTGGGGCTGGATGCCAGCCAAGCGGCGGCAGAGACCGCAATCAGAGGATTGTGGTCGAAAGAAATCTTAGAGTCTGAAGAAGAGGTCATCACCTTCGACCCTCAGGAAGACCTCTTCTATCTACTGTTTGCATCGAAAATGCCAGAGAACCGATTCTTCACTGGCAAAGTGTTGATCCGCGTCTGACCTGTCTACTGACAGGTCTTGCTTTCGGCGTCTCGGTAGTACATTCCCTTTCCGATGAAGGCATCGGGGCGCATCGACTTTGCATGTCCGTCGGCGAAGTCGAAGTTTGAGAACAGATTGTGGCGTGAACTGACTCCATTTGCGATCGGAACGTAGAATCCATCGTCAGTGGAGCCGGTATTGGCTGTCTCATTCTCCCACTCTTCGAGGAAGTAAGCGGTATCGCTGGGCGCCTCGAGACTGGTGAGGCTCATGCCTTCTTCGAACCCGTTATTGGGGATCGTGACGCACTCATTGATGGCGAAAGAATTGCCGCTCGTTTTCGCGAAGTTGTCAACCGGGCAAACGAAGATTCCGCCGTTCTTGATGTAGGGGTAGAGACTTCCTTTGGTGACATCGTATCCCGCCGGAAGAGCGCCATCGTCAGCCGGGAAACGGTTGTAATAGATCCAGCCACCAACCAAACCGGCATCGGCCGCGCCAATTGCCGCGCCAGGTCCGACATCGTCGTAGTCGTTTGAGTACATCAGGGCGGCCATACCGATTTGCCGGATGTTGGAGATACAGGCAGCCTTCTTAGCCGCTGCCTTTGCCTGCCCAAAAACGGGGAAAAGGATCGCAGCGAGAATTGCGATAATGGCAATCACCACCAACAGTTCGATGAGTGTAAAAGCCTTGTTGAGGTTCATGCCACGGGTGGTCATGCTTATCTGACGCTTGATCCATTCCGGCTAGTTCTCCGTACAAATGAAAATGCGACGCCAACGATAGTTTTCTCGTACTTGGGTTCAGAATCGCACGCATAAGGAGCAAAGAAGCGATTTGGTCTCTCAAGGTTTCGATTTGAGCGGACCACGCTTTGGACCCCTTGTAACGAAGAGACATTTCCAGTTAACTGGGTGCATGAGCGAAGAAGCTAATGTTGCGGGGGCGTTGACGCCCCAAGCAAGGGCCGAGTTGGTCCAAAGATTGATGAAGAGACAGGCGGGGCTAAGCCTGCGCGTTGCCGCCGTCTTTGTTGTCCTGCTCATCGGAATCCCCCTGTTCAATCTCTATGCCCCCGAAAAGGCGGCCACATCCGAGTTTGGATTCACTTTCGCCTGGTTATTCCTGGGAGTTGTGTTCTTTCCAATCACTTGGCTACTCTCAGCCTTTTTCGTGACTCGGTCCGACGCCCTAGAAGCAGAAATCGCGCGATCCGAGCGGGAACACCTCTCAACTGCTAAATCTGCCGAGGGTGCCAAGTCGTGACCTGGATACCGCTTTTCTTTGTGGTCCTTGTGACGGCGGCGACGGTGATTATCGGAATCGTCGCTACCAAGAAGTCGAAGAGCGCTTCCGACTTCTTTGTCGCCGGACGAACGGTAGGCGTCTTGATGAACGCATCCGCGATCAGCGGCGAGTATCTGAGTGCGGCCAGCTTCATGGGCATCGCAGGACTCGTCATGAAGAACGGCTACGACGCCCTCTGGTACCCGGTTGGCTACGCGGCTGGTTATCTGTTCCTGCTGCTCTTTATCGCAGGTCCGTTACGACGGTTCGGCGCCTACACGATTCCTGACTTCGCTCAAGGCAGGTTCGACAGCCCCGAATTCCGACGAATCGCCGTTTCGTTTGTGCTCTTCATTGGTTTCTTCTACACGATGCCGCAAATGAAGGGCGCTGGCGTGACCATGAGTTCCATCTTGGGATGGCCCTACTGGGTTGTCATCTTGATCGTAGGCACTGTCATCACCTTCAATGTGGCGATTGGCGGAATGAAGGGCATCACGGTTGTTCAGGCCTTCCAGTACTGGGCCAAGGTCTTTGCGATTTCGGTTCCCCTCTTCGTTGTGATGTCTGTCACCGGCGGATACAACTCCCAGTTGGAACAGGCTGCCGAGTCCCCAACCGGGACCCCGCGCCTGGCGTTTCACGCAGAAGTAAAGGTGAAAGGCAAAGAGGCGGCTCCGAACAACATCCTGAGCTTTAGCTCCCTCGAACCGGTCACCATCTCGTTTCCGGAAGGCGCCGACATCGCCAAGGTCGGCCCGGCGCGGAAGCCTGAACCTGGGGAAACTGCGATTAAGCCGACGGAGTTGCTGGAAGTCATCGACGGCGACGCGAAACCCGCCGCGTCCATGCATATGCCCGCCGGCAGTGTGATTCGGGTCAATCCGGTCACCGTCATGAAAAACGGCGCCCCTATCTTCAAAGATATGAGGCATGTTCGAACTTCGGCCAAGATCGAGTTCGCGACCGCGACCAAGGTGCTGCTCCATTCCGCCTACGGTGTCCAGAACGAAACTGGCCAAGGGCCGATCACTCCCAATGCGCCGAGCAATAAGGCTTGGCTCAACCCCTTTGGGCCGTTCACATCCAAGTGGGGCTTCCCCCTTCTGACCACCTACAGCCTGATCATCGCCTTGGTATGCGGCACGGCAGGTCTGCCTCACATCTTGGTGCGGTTCTACACGAACCCAGATGGAAGGTCCGCCAAGCGAACGACGCTTTGGGTCATGGTCATGCTTGGCAGTTTTTACGTCTTCACGCCGATGTGGGGCGCTATTGGGCGGTTCGCAATGCCTCTCCTCTATGCCAACAATGCAACCGACAGCGCCGTTGTCAAACTGCCTACCCTACTGGCCGATAAGACGCTCGGCGCGGTCTTGAGCGGTATTACTAGCGCCGGCGCGTTTGCCGCGTTTATGTCGACTTTCTCGGGGCTGCTCGTCTCGATGTCCGGCGCCTTTGCTCACGATATCTACGGCAAGATTATGAGACCGGAATCGACGTCCGCTCAGCGCCTTAAGGCGTTCAAGATTGCCGCCGTCGGAGTTGGCGTGATCTCGATGGGCCTGGGACTCCTCGTCGAGTCTTTCGACATCGCGATGATGGTCGGTTGGGCGTTTGCGATCGGAGCGGCCTCCTACTTCCCGTTACTGCTTCTCGGAGCATGGTGGAAGGGACTCACCAAGACCGGCGCTGCCGCAGGAATGCTTCTCGGGGGACTCTGCTCCCTCGCCGCAATCGTGGGCCATATGCTGCTTGACAAGAAGATCCTGACCCTCGATCTCCCTCCTCTGGTTCGGGCGCTCATGGAGCAACCGGCCATCTGGGGCGTTCCACTTTCGCTCGCGACGATGTGGATCGTTTCAAAAGCGACGTCGTCGACGGTTCCCAATGACATCGACATCAAGATGCTCCGGCTCCACGCACCGGAAGAACTTGGGTTCTCGAAGGACTACATCGAATCCTAGTAGATGTCCTTTCGGGACGAAAACATGGGGCGCTTCAACTGACTGTAGGTTAAGCGCCTCGCGTGCGTATCCGCCCAGAGGGTCGAGGTCGACGTCTGGTGCACCGATTCAAAATGGATGCGTAGGTCCTGACTCACGGGAGGTGAATCGAACCAATCTCGCGGCTGAAGGTAGTTGCAAACCGGGGCGATCGCGTTGTGCTCCCACACGAGGAGCGTGTTCGAGGGCTCATCCACCTTCGAGTTCAAGGCGCCTATGGGGTCCGGAGATCCATCCGTTTCAACTAAGATTCTCTCGGAAACGGGACTGAATTCGTTGCCAGCCGCATTCGGATGCGTGGAATAAAAGGGGGAGTCGAACCCCGGATTGAACCAGTTGATCGCATATCCGGTCTGCCAGCCGCTCGGCGTGCTGGGGCAGTGATAAACCGCCAGGCTCTTGACATAGAGGTCAATAAATCCGGCTTTTACCGGGTGGGAAGCGGGAAGATCCACCGAGCCGAAGTATTGGCCGGATTGAGGCGCATTCTGATCATCGAAACCGATCCAGAACCGCTGAGGTGGTCCTCCGAGTCCGTCGTTCGACCATCGCAGGGCCGGATACCATTGGTCATCGTTATCGTCCAAGTAGAGAGTCGAAGCAATCCCAATCTGGTTGAGATTGCTGAGGCAGGCGGCCTGCTTCGCCGCCGCTTTTGCCTGAGCGAAAACCGGAAACAGGATCGCGGCCAGAATTGCAATAATGGTGATCACCACCAGCAACTCGATTAGAGTGAACGCTTTGGCCATTGTTTATTTCTCCCAGTTCCGATAGTCAGACGCTTGGTAGTTGGCTTCTATTCGGTGTTCGAAACGAGAATCTGAAGCAGACTTGTGTCCGCTACCAACGATTGAGGATCCCTTCAGAGGTGCGGAAGGCGAGCGCCATGATCGTCAGGACAGGATTAAATCCCCCGTTGGTGACGTGGACAGATCCATCGGCAATAAACAGGTTGTCATGCCCGTGCACCCGGCAACTTTCGTCCACTACCGAGTTCGTCCGGTCATGCCCCATCCGGCAGGTACCCGCCTGATGCTGCCCTGCGCTCAAACCCAGGGTGGTCGGAAAACTCCAAATTTCTCGTGCCCCCGCTTCCTTCAGCCAGATCTCGGCCTTTCGGCGCATGAACTCGGCGATTTTGAGTGACTCCCGGTGCGTAGTTCCGCTCAAACGGGCAACCGGAAGTCCGTTGCTATCCTTGATATCCGACGACAGAGTGACCCGCGAAGCCGAACTAGGGATCTCGTGGATGGGTCCACGGACCTGGAGCGCATGCCGATAAGCCATCCGCATCCAGTCTTTGTGAGCCTTCCCCCAGCTTGGGATCCAGGCTGGGCGGTCATTAAGTAAGAAATGCAATGGCATCGCGACGAATTCATCGCAGAGCATGCCGCCGCCGACAATCCCCTCGTTGCCGTGATTGAACTCAAGCGTGGCGATGTTCGGACCGGGACCGATGCCATCGTAAGCCTGTTCGGGCATGATTCCGGTCGCACCAGTGTAAACATGGCCCTGCAGGTTCCGGCCAACCATGTCGTACGCATTTCCAATCCCCCGCGGATTCGCGGGGCTGGCGGAAAGCAGAAGGAGCCGAGCCGTCTCGACCGCTCCACATGCCAAGACGACAATTTCGGACGTGACCTCAACCTGCACTCCGTACGAGTTCAGGTAGGTCACACCGGTTACCCGCCCCGTGGAGTCAGTCGTAACGGATGTGGCGGCGGCGCCGATCTCCAACTTACAGTTCCCACTGGCAAGGGCTCGCGGCACCACCGTGTTCTGGGTGCCGTTCTTCGCATCTACCGGGCAAGCGAAGCCCACACAGTGCTGGCAATGGGAACAGGCCGGACGTCCGGCGCGGTCAACGCTGTTCGCCAGTATAGGGACTGCTTGAGTTGACCAACCTAAACGGTTTGCTGCGTCCGCGAGCCAGCGCCCCTTTTTGGTCTCTGGCATTCGCGGCATCGGGTATTCGCGCCTCGGAGGCATTTTCGATGCGGGGGGTCCCCCAGCCACTCCGATTTCCCACTCCACGCGCTCGTAGAAGGGTGCGAGATCGTCGTAGCTAATCGGCCAGTCGGCAAGGCTAGAACCAGGTGGGACGCCGTAGGTGGACGCCATTTCGAAGTCCAGCGGGTGGAATCGCCAAGCCATACCGCCGTAAACAGCGGTGCCACTTCCAACCCCAGAAGCAATCGCACTGTAACCGCCCTCGTGGGGGCGCACAACACGCTCCACGCCGTCCGGATCGACGTAGACTCTCGGGTTCCCCACCAGGCTCGGACCCGTATTGTGCCCATAGGTCGAGAGACGGTGATTCCGAAGGTGATCACGCGGCTCGTCTGCATACGTGATAAAGTCGCCCTTTTCGAGCAACAGCACCGACTTTCCTGCCTCGGCCAGTACGCATGCAGCAATGCCGCCGCCCGCTCCAGCGCCCACGACGATGGAGTCGTAGCGAGGGCTAGACATGCATCACGCTTGGGGCGACATCGACCCACTCATTCCCGGACATCGGTTAGCCAGTGACCTCGAATCCGATCATCTGCCAAGCCAAGCCATCGCGATTGCCCCCATTCCGAGAGCTTCCGTAATAGCCTTCCATGGTGTTCTTCACGAGTGTCCTGAAGAAGAGTCCTGGAAAGACCGACCAACGGGTAAAGACCGAACCAACTTCAACCGACGTCAACAAATCGTCTTGCTCGTCGGAGGTGAGCTTGTCAAACGAGTTTTGATAGAGCTCGTTCGCTTCTTTGTCGAGAGAGTCGAGACCGCTTCGGTAGAGTTCGCGATCGACGAGATCATCTTCTAGCAGGCGGATGAGAAAATCGCCGCATCCGGCCTCCCATGCACCCTGATCTGTATCTGCCGGCACGACTCGATCCATTGCGGCTCTGAGGATCTGGAACTGGCTCGAGGAGAGGACCATCCTGTTCCGGTTCTACCCCGACTATGACGAAAACGTAGCGCTTTCGAAAAGTTTTTTTCAGAATGGGGCAAGAAGTGGGTCCGGAGGGATTTGAACCCTCGACCAACGGCTTAAAAGGCCGCTGCTCTACCGCTGAGCTACAGACCCGTTCGGGCTCTAAGTTGTACCTCAAGAGAGGCGTAAACGCCTACCCGAGACCTATGACAGTTTTCGTCTCTACGCCCATCTGGGAGATGTCAAGGACCCAGGTTGCACTCGGAGAATGGTCCTGGTTGATTCTCAGTTTCGGTGCTTCGTAAATTGCTGTGGAACATTTTCCCAACGAGGATCGACATACATGGTAGTTAAAGTTGCGCTGGGGAGAGCAATAAAGACTAACGCGCCGAAGGATCGAACACCACGGTTCTGAAGCAGTTTCTGGTCGTCTCCCTGCGCAGCGGGGAGATTAACGTGAAAGAGCCGCAGACACCCGACATGCTTCTCATCGAACGATTTCAACGTGGAGACATGAGCGCGATGGACACCCTGATTCAGCGTCATCGTGATCGAGCCTATCAACTTGCTTACCGGCTATCGAGAGACCCAGAAGTTGCGTCCGACGTGGTCGCAGATGCGTTTGTGCGAGTCTATCGTTCCGGACGGACGTTTCGAGGACAGTGCGCGTTTACCACGTGGCTACACAAGATCGTCACCAACTGTTTCCTGGACCAGCGCAAGAAGGCGGGCGCCAGACCCGCCCTCAGCTTGAGTTCCATACCAACGACGGAGGAGGGAGATTCAGAGTTCCAGCTTCCGGCAGAGGGTCCTTCCGCTTACGACAAAGCCGAACTCGCCGAGAGGAGCCGTTGCGTGGCCAAGGCGGTTTCGAAGCTCAACCAATCGCATCAGACACTCATCGTCATGTTTCACTCAGACATGCTCTCCTATGAGGAGATTTCTGACAAGCTGGACATGCCGCTAGGCACGGTTAAGAGCCGCCTAAATCGGGCGCGGCTTGCCCTGAGAGAGCTCTTGGCTCCCGAGCCAGCTTTTCAGGGCTGATCTCGAATCCTCCGTCAGTACCCGGTGAGATCCTGTGCCTCGTGGACTTCTCCCGAATAGACGGACTGAACCTCTTTGAGAATCTCCCCTTCGGGCTGTCCGAAGGGGAGTTCATGGTACAGGAGCAGGAGTTTCGGCTTGACCTGGTTTTCACCGGGACCTCAACACGAGAAGGCTATCCTGCGCCACAATGGTTCCATGCCAGATGAACCACTGACATACCGATCCGCAGGCGTGAACATCGATGAAGCCCAGCGGGCGCTTCGATCGGTGGTGGGGGCCATCCAATCGACCTACAGCGATCAAGTTGTGGCTGGAGTCGGTGGGTTCGGTGGACTTTTCCGCTGCGAATTCGGCGAGATGCAAAAGCCGGTGTTGGTGAGTTCGATCGACGGAGTGGGCACCAAGACGAAGGTCGCCGCGATGGTCGGAGACTACTCTGGGCTTGGCATGGACATTGTCAATCACTGCGTAAACGACATTCTCTGCCAGGGCGCTCGACCACTTTTCTTCCTCGACTATTTTGGGTGCTCTCGATTGCAGGGCCTTCAGTTCGAAGATGTCGTGCGAGGAATGGCCACTGCATGCGCAGAAGTCGGCGCCGCGCTGATCGGCGGAGAAACCGCCGAGATGCCGGGTGTCTACGTGGAAGACGAGATTGACGTGGTGGGCTCCGTCGTCGGTGTGGTGGACTTAGAGAAAAAGCTCCCGCGCGGAAAGATGCAACCCGGTGACGCGGTAATCGGAATCGCGAGCAACGGTCTGCACACCAACGGCTATTCCCTGGCCCGACGGTCCCTCCTCGAAGTCGGCGGTTTGTCGGTTCGCGATGAAGTTGCTGGGCTCGGCGTGACCATTGGAGAGGCACTGCTTAAGCCGCACAAGTGCTATTTCAACGCGGTCTATCCCCTGCTCCAAGAGACTGAAGGAATCTTTGCGGTCGCTCACATCACCGGCGGCGGTCTTTACGACAACATCCCAAGGGTTCTTCCGTCAGATGTGCGTGTCGTCATCGAGAGACGCTCGTGGACCCCGCTACCGATCTTCCAGTTGATCCAGCAGACGGGCAATATTCCGGACGCCGAGATGTTTCGAGCCTTCAACATGGGAATCGGCATGGTCTTAGTCGTCGATCGGATGCTCGCTCCCGCGCTAGTGCAGCGACTAAACGAAGCCGGCGAATCTGCCGCTGTTATCGGTGAAGTCCAGTCGGGTTCGAATGACGTTCAGATCGTCTGAGCTTTGCGATTGAGACTGGAGGTGATAACCTGATGTCTTCATGGTTGTCTGCCTCGCGATCGTCACGCCGCTGATTGGCTTTACGCCACCCCGTCCATGGGCACTCGGCTTCGCCGATGGACCGCGCATCGCGATGGCAGGAGACGTGGACCATGACGGTTTCGCCGACATGATCGCCGTTTACCCAGTCGGGGATTGCATCATCGATGTCAGTCCCTCCAACCATGGTTGGAAGACAGAAGGTGGTCATCAAGCGCTTACTAACTGGGGAAAAAATTGCCAGGCGGCGACAGTCGGAGAGTTTGATGCCACGCCAGGCGACGATGTCGTTGGCATTTTTGATGGCCGCACTCTGCGACTCGCGGGCGCGTACAGCCACGACCACTTCGTCGATGTGCCGAGCTGGGTTTCGCTTCCGGAGCCCCTTCCCGCTCCTAAACTTGTGACGCTTCAGGGTGGAAAGACCATCCTTGCGTTCTCGACCAAGACGGGCGCCGGGTACGTCGTCGATTCCACCACCAAGGCAGTCAGTCCTTGCCGACTTCCGGCGGGCATGCGGTGGATGGGAGACGCAGGCAAGGACCTGGTTGGACAAACCGGAAATGGTGAGATCTACTGGATCGACCGCACGACCTTTAAGAAGAAGGACAAACTGGGCGCTGCGCCGATCGGTTCGACGCCAGCCGCCTCCGATGGTGTTGTAGCCTATGGAGATAAGGCTTGGACCACGTCCGGGACGTTTCCCTTAGAGGCTCCAAACCTGCCTAAAGCCGACGTCGTCCGGGTAATAGGGGACGTCGATGGAGACGGGGATCCGGACATTCTTGAGTTTCGGCATGGTTCCGAACTCCATACGGGGAACCAAGTTCTGCTGAGGCGAGCGATCTCCGCCGGAGAGACCGACGTCGATCACGATGGGCTGTCCGACGACGAGGAGAAGAGACTTGGCACGGACCCGTATGATCCCGACACGGATCACGACGGTCTGTTGGACGGTTGGGAGGTTCACGGTTTCCGAGGACTCGACCTAAAGGCGCTCGGATGCGACCCCAAACATGCCGACACCGTATGCCTCATTTCACGATTCGATGCCGTGAAAGAAACGCTCCTAAAGTCCGAAATGGACCACGTGATTCAGTTCTATGCGGCCTTAAAGGTGGCGAACCCGGACGGTAAGAATGGGATCAGCTTTCATCCGGTTTATCTTGAGCCGGTGACGGGAGCCGCCTTGAACGACCCTTGGTGGACGAATAGGGCTCGGTTTCGACCTGAGAAGTGGCGAGGAGTGGTTCACTGGATGCAGGTCACGCCAGGAGGCGGAGGTCAAGCCGATGAGCTCGGTGACGGCGGAGGTTGTGGACAGAATGCCCTGTGGGCGGTGTTTGTCCACGAGTTCGGACACCAGTTAGGCCTGAATCATGAAGGGTTCTGGCAGAACGGGTCTTGTCCGATCTACTCCAGCCTCATGAACTACAACTACAGTTACGGCTACGAAGACGATCGCAACAAGATCCACTACAGCGATGGCTCGCTGAAAGCCATTGTCCTCCGGGAAACTGATCTCGATGAGACCCTTCCTTACCCGTACGAGAAGGTCAAATTCTTAGAGCGCGGCCCGTACCACTATCGGCTCAAGCCCAACGGAAACACAACCCTTATAGATTGGAACTGGAACGGCGTGTTTGGCGAAAAGCACGTGAGGGCAAGCATCAACTACGCCTACGGCACTACCGCCGGCACCCGTCAAAACGTCGGAAAGACGAAGACCGCCCCTTGGCTCTTCACCCACCGAAACACGGCCTATCTTTTGTGTGGTACGAATGACCTCCCGGTTGACTTGAAGGTGAGCCCAAATCTGAGCGTGAATCGCCCAGGCAGCCTCTTCCTCAAACGACTCAAAAGGCCCACGAATTGGGACAGCGAGTGGACCATTGAGTCGGGCGGCGTAGCTGGAGATCCGGTCGCGGCGAGTTTTGGCGGAAAGATCGTCGCGGTGTATCAAACACTTGGCGGGGTCGTCATGCGCCGGATCGACGTCCAAGGCGCCGAGCTGAGCATGTCTCAGCCCTTGAGCATTTCGACGGATCCAACGCTGGTTCCGACCGTTGGCGAATACAAGGGGAGGCTTTACGTGTTCCTTTGGAACGGCGCGACGAGTTCAGTGAGCTACCAGGTGATGAGTCCTGACGGCAAACTGGGCAAATCGACTGTGCTTAACGTTCCGAGCGTCAACCCGGTGGGGATGTGCACCGACACGTTAACCGGTCAGGCCGTGCTCGGCTTGGCGCAGAACCAAGATAAGGGCAGGACAAATCGCTGGCAGATTCGGCATTTTGAGGCGGACGCCAATGGAGTCCTAAGCGAAGTCGGCAAAGTGGACTGGGTAGACGGCGAAAACGGCGGTTCTCGCGGAAACGGCCGCCTGATCGTGCTATTCGATGCTTCAAAAGCGGCCGGGGAGCACGGACGGGTCTATCTCTTCGGAAAGGGACTCACTTCAGATCAATCGCCCTGGGCGTGCGCCTACGTGGCCCAGCAGATTGCCGACAAAACCATGAACGGGGGATGGCTCGTCAAACGGTATTACGACGAGTGGACGCAAACTCGCTCAGCGCCGGCGGTGGCCTGGTTCGGGGACGACCTCATCTATGCCTTCCAATGGACCGACGGCGGTCAAGGTGCGGGCGATAATGGACTTACGGTCGCGTACGCCGGACTCGGAATTCAGAGCGAACCGATGGGGGACCACGACGACATCTCGTTTATCCGAAACTTCGGCTTGCAGAATAGCCTTCTTGCTCTTGGCCGCGAATGACTTTGTCAGATGTATCTCGGAGCGCCTGCTTCACGCGCTCCGAGACGTCCACTCCGGCTCGCCGAAGCGCCCAAAGCGCGGCTCCCTGAACAGGGCTAAGTCTTGGTGGCACGACGTGATATTGCTTGCCTTCACACGTCGTAAGTTCGGTCTTTACCCACTGCGCGAACTTGCATCGGAATCGATTCTACGTCAACGAAGGTCGAATCGGCGAACGGGTTACGCCGCGCGCCGAACAGTCCAGAAGTCGATGGTGGACTGAACGTCCTCCACGAGAAACGGCTTCGGAAGGTGTCCGTCCATGCCGGCTTGGCGGCACTTGGCAATGTCTTCGGCCATGACGTTGGCAGTCAGAGCGATCACTGGGGTACGAGTGCCCCTCAAGGCCTCGAGTTTACGTAGTTGTCGAGTCGCTTCCAGCCCGTCCACCCGGGGCATTTGAACGTCCATAAGGATGATATCGAACGACTCCGACTCCCAAAGGGAAAGCGCTTCTTCGCCGTCGCCAGCACAAACAACCGTACAACCAAATCGCTCAAGAATCTTTCGGGCGATCTTTTGGTTGACCAAATTGTCCTCGGCCACCAACACTCTGGCTCCATCTCCGCAAAAGACACTCATGGTTATTTGTTCGATTCTCCGATCAAAATACGGGACGAGCTCGTCAGCGACGAGCCCACATTAAATAGTCGGAAGGTCGAGGCTGCTTTTGCAATCAATTCACGGCGGTTTTCTCACAAGTGGTTCTTCGCCCTGGTAGTGGTGAGGGGCCCAACTCTCCGGCCGCTCTAACATGACAGCTTGCGGTTGGCTGTCCGAGCAACATACTTTCATTCCCGGTGGCGATTGGCCACTCACGTTGGCTGCCAGGTAACTTAAAATTCATGAGTCTCCGAGCTTCAGAGTCGAACGCTGCCCCGCACTACGTGCTATCGAGGTCATACCCGGAGGCCCAAGGGGTCTCACCAGCCGCAATTGGGGCCTTTCTCGACGCCATCGAGTCAGCTGGCGTCGAACTCCATAGCCTGATGGTGCTGCGACATGGCAATGTCGTGGCGGAGGGTTGGTGGTATCCCTATCGCGCGGAAACGCCTCACCTTCTCTATTCGTTGAGCAAGAGTTTTACTTCTACGGCGATTGGGCTCGCGATTGCGGAAGGTCTGTTGAACCTCGACGCGCCGGTTGTGTCGTTTTTCCCCGACAAACTTCCTCCCGTCGTCAGCGACCATCTTGCCGCGATGACGGTGAGACACTTGCTGACGATGTCTACTGGGCAGGAAGAGTCCGATCGGACAACTCTTAGTTGGGACGAAGACAGTGACTGGGTAAGAGACTTTCTCGCTCAGCCGGTGACGGCCGCACCTGGCTCTCGATTCCGCTATAGCTCAATCGCAACATTCATGTGCTCGGCTATTGTGCACCGCGTCTCAGGAGAAGACTTGTTGGACTACCTGATGCCGCGTCTGTTCACTCCACTCGGAATCGAACGACCAGTGTGGCACCGCTCGCCTGACGGCACGAGCGTCGGCGGATGGGGTTTGAGCCTCACGACCGAGTCGATCGCGAAGTTCGGACAGCTCTATCTCCAGCGGGGCCTCTGGAACGGAACGCAGTTGGTCCCTCAAGATTGGATTTCCCAGGCGACTTCGAAACAGATTTCGAATGAGGAGGGCGGAGAGTTGGACTGGCGACTCGGGTACGGATTCCAGTTCTGGCAGTGCCAACATGGCGCCTACCGAGGGGATGGCGCGTTCGGACAGTTTTGCGTTGTGTGTCCGGAACAAGACCTCGTGGTGGCGATGACGTCCTCGGCCAACAACATGCAAGTGATTCTAACCGCCTTGTGGGAGAAGGTCCTCTCCGGGCTGGATGACAAACCGGTGTCGACTGAGAACTCCTCGCTCATTGAAAGGCTTGCTACGCTTCAACTTCCCGGACCCCGAGGTGATTCAAGTTCTGCAGTCGATTTCCTCGGGCGCATATTTAGGGCAGACACCTCATCGCCAGTCCAAGGCGCTTGGACAGTCCGTAAGATTGACAAAGTTCTTGAGCTAGTTTTCCAATCCGAGACCGAACAACTCGCGTACCATGCGGGACTCGAAGGCTGGATTTTTTCTGAGGCCAAACTGGGCGGGGAAGGACCCGGGCCGGTGGCCGGGAAGGCTGCCTGGAGCGACCGAGCTACGCTCTTAGTCGAGTTTCATGACGTCGCTTCACCGTTCCGAGTCAACTGGGAGTTCGATTTTGACGGAGAGGCACTTCGAGTCAAGACTCGGTACAACGGGCGATTTGGGGAGCCAGAAGGAGCCGAATTTTCGGGCCGAATCCAGAGTCAATAGGTTCCTGAGTCCAAGCTAAAAGAGAAATCCGAAACGTTTCGGATGAAGTTGGGTCACACTGAAAGAGTGCTACCGATGCTCCTTCCGATCGTCGTCGATCATCCACCCATCGATGGGCCAGCGCACGTTAAAGTGGCTGCGTTCAGTTCTGGTTTTCAGCTTCTTGTCAACGGAAAGCCGTTCCTGATCAAAGGCTCAGGCGGAGATGGCTCCAAATCTCTCTTGGCCAGTTGTGGAGCAAATTCCTTCCGGACTTGGGGCTCAGACAACCTCGATAACCAACTAGACGAAGCTCAGCGGCTTGGCCTCAAGGTCACCATAGGAATCTGGCTGGGCCATGAGGAGCAGGGCTTCCACTATGACAACGCTTCCATGGTTGCTCAACAGTTCGAGATGGCCAAACAAGCGATCCTCAAGTACCGAAACCATCCTGCAGTTCTCATGTGGGGGATCGGGAATGAAATGGAAGGGTACGGCGCCGGTGACAGCCCCCTGATTTGGAAAGCAGTTGAGGATATCGCCCGCTTCGCCAAAACCACAGACCCGTTCCATCCTACGATGACCGTGATTGCGGAGATCGGCGGGAAAAAGGTCCCCAGCATCAATCGGTATTGCCCGGATATCGACGTCATTGGCATCAATAGCTATGGCGGCGGAGCCTCCATACCCGATCGGTATCGGGCCATCGGAGGAACCAAGCCCTACGTGATGACCGAATTCGGCCCTCCCGGCGTGTGGGAATTGCCAAAGAGTTCTTGGGGCGCAGCGGCTGAACCGACCAGTACTCAGAAAGCGGAAATCTATCGAAACGTCTACCAGAAGGCGGTCACCGGAGCTCCCGGGCTCTGCCTTGGATCCTACGCTTTCACGTGGGGAAACAAGCAAGAGGCGACCGCGACCTGGTTCGGAATGCTGCTTCCCGGGGGCGCGAAGCTAGGGCCGGTTGACTCGATGACCGAACTCTGGTCCGGCAAAGCGCCGACGAACAAGTGTCCTCGAATTGACAGCCTGAGCATCTCGGACCCGGACGATGTCACCCCAGGCGCCACCATCCACGCTAAATTGACCGCGAGCGATCCGGAAGGAGATCCGATTTCCGTAAAGTGGGTCCTCCAAAGAGAGACGTCGGCCTACGGCAACAATGGCGCATCCGAAGCGGTTCCGCCGACCTATCCCGACGCGATCATTTCAGGGACGCTGAAGGGCGCAGAAGTAAAAATGCCGAAGGAGTCGACCGGCTACCGCCTATTCGCGTATGTCTCGGACAGCCACGGCAACGGGGCGGTTGGGAACATCGCCCTTCACGTGAAGAAGGACTCCAGCCAGCCAGAGACCGACGCCACGCCATTGCCGTTTTACGTCTACCAAGACAACGACAAGCCGATGGGCTACTTCGCCTCCGGGTGGATGGGGGACGCGAAGTCGATGAAGATCGATTTGGCCAATACGGAGACTCCAAGATCAGGATCCACCTGTATTCGCTTCGACCTTAAGGAGTCGAACGGTTGGGGTTCAATTGCCTGGCAAAGTCCGGCCAACGACTGGGGGGACAAACCCGGTGGGTACAACCTTAAAGGGGCGACTCGGTTGACCTTCTGGGCTCGCGGGGCCAAAGGGGGAGAATCGGCCTCGTTTGGAGTCGGCCTCATCGCCGCGGACAAGACCTATTACGACACGACCATCGCTAAGTTGCCAGAACCCACGATCAATCGAGATTGGCAGCAGTTTTCGATTCCCTTGACCGGTAAGGATCTCTCTCGGATCAAGACCGGGTTCGTGATGACGCTCAAAGCTAATGGCGCTCCGGTCACGATCTATCTCGACGACATTCGGTTCGAGTAATCGATCACTTAAACAAAAAAAGCCCCTCGACGCCTTTCGCGTCGAGGGGCTTTTGTCTTTATGGATTGACTCCGCTACCGTTTGGAACCCGATCGTTGGTGAACCAACTGATCGATCGTCACGCCGATGAGGATGACGGCGCCAAGTACAGCAAAGTTGAGTGAACTGGGGATTCCGAGAAGGGTGACTAAGTTCTGCAAGACCTGCAGAAGCGCCGTGCCCAACAGCACGCCGATGATGGAGCCTTCTCCACCCTTGAGCGAACATCCGCCAAGGACAGCTGCTGCGATGCCATACAGTTCATAGGAGTTTCCGTGACTCGATGGGGAGATCGATCCGGTGTCGACTGCGATTAAGATCGCGGCGAGCGCAGTCAAGAATCCGGCAATCACGTACGCCCCGGCGATAACCTTCTTGGTATCGATTCCCGAGTATCGCGCGGCCTCTTCGTTACGTCCTACCGCGTAAAGATATCGCCCGAAAACGGAGTAGTGGAGCACGACACCGAACACAATGGCGACCACGATCAAGATCAGAAAGGGGACGGGGACACCGAGGATGTCTCCACTGGATGCCGTATACAACCAACCAAGCGCGGTCGAGTCGCCGAATCCCTTGGTTTCGTCCTTCGCAACGAACTGAGAAAGTCCTCGATAGAGGAGCAGTCCGCACAGAGTGACGATGAACGGCTGAAGCTTGACCTTGGTGATCAAGAATCCATGAATCGCGCCCAAGGCGCCGCCACCGACGAGTATCGCGAGCGCAGCTAACGGAGACGGCCAGTGCTTCTCCATCATGGCAATCGACAAGAGGATTCCCAGAAGGGCGAGCATCGAACCTACTGTTAAGTCGATTCCGCTTGTGATGATGACCATCGCCGCACCGATTCCAAAAATTCCGTACATGCCGACCAAGCGGCCCATGTTCTGTAAGTTCTGAATTCCTAGGAATCGATGGTTCAGAACATCGACGACAGTGCAAAGGACGACGAGCAGGACGAAGACGCCAAGCTCTTTTCCAAACTTCTTAAGCACTCCCCACCGCCAGGTGCATGATCGCTTCTTCAGTGGCCGCATCTCGCGGCAACACGCCCGACAGCGAACCTTCGTGCATGACTACGACTCGGTCGCTCAATCCCAATACTTCCTCCATGTCACTGCTAATCATCAGAATGGCGACTCCTTCTGCCGCCAGCGAACGCATCAAATCGTAGATTTCGGCGCGCGCGCCGATGTCGATGCCCCGTGTAGGTTCATCAAAAACTAAGACCTTGGGGTTAAGCGACAGCCACTTGGCTAAGACAACTTTTTGCTGATTGCCGCCACTCAGTCCACTCACTTGCGATTCGATGGACGGCGCTTTGATTCGAAGCCGTTCTCGCATCGAGACGGAGATTTCGCTCTCCTTTTTTGACCGGATGAGGCCGATGGTTGAGTACCGAGCCATTCCAGGCAGGGTCACGTTCTCTCGGATGGTCATCGCAGTGATCAGGCCTTCTTTTCTTCTGTCTTCCGGAGCCAAATAGAGTCCGCGCTCAATCGCGGCTTTGGGAGATCCCGAGGGCAACGCCACCCCATCGAGTTCTACCGTCCCTCCGACCCGTTCGTCCACGCCGAAGATCGCCTGAGCGACTTCCGAGCGGCCCGCGCCAACCAAACCGGCAATGCCGACGATTTCTCCCTTCCCTACCGTGAACGAGATCTCTCGGTTTGGAAACCGCTTTGTTCGGAGTCCATTCACGACAAGGCGAGACTCGGTCGCGACAAAGCCGCGCGAAGACTGGCGCTGAATATCCCGTCCGACCATCAGTCGAACCATGTTCTCAGTCGTCAGTTCCTCCTTCGAGAGGGCGCCCGCGTTCTTGCCATCTCGGAAGGCGATGGCTCGATCGGCAATCGCCTTCACCTCATCGAGGCGGTGAGAGACGTATACAATGCCAACGCCTCGACTTCGAAGGTCGTCGATAAGCTTCAGAAGGTGAGCCGTCTCGCCCGAGGTCAAGCTGGACGTAGGCTCGTCCATGATCAATATTTTTGCTTCCAGAGAGAGCGCCTTTGCGATCTCAACCATCTGTTGACGCGCGATCGAGAGTTCGGAAAGGGGCGTCACTGGCGACAGGTCGAGACCTAGCGGGCGAAGATACTCTTCGGTGTGCTGGATCATCAACTTGCGATCCACAAGGAAACCGAATTTGCGTGGCTCGCGGCCAAGGAAGACGTTACCGGCGACGTCGAGGTTGGTCAGGTTTGAGAGTTCCTGGTGAATCACCCCGATTCCCAGTTGGGTCGCAACACCGACACTGGTGATTTGGATCGGTTTTCCGTTCCAAAGGATCTCTCCTCCGTCAGGCTGTACCAATCCGCCAAACAGTTTGATCAGGGTCGATTTTCCGGCGCCGTTTTCCCCGATCAAGGCGACGACCTCTCCAGGGCCGACTGAGAAGTCGACCTCGGAGAGCGCCGTAACGCCAGGGTAGCGCTTGGTAAGCGCACGTGCTTCGAGCATCTATTTACCGCGAAGCTTGTCTAGATTTGCCTTGAATGCGTCTACATCGGCCGCATGGAGCACCTTGGTGTCGATGACGTTCAGTCCGTTGGCAGGAAATGCCGACTTGTCGCCGTTGAGATACTGATTCAGCTTCTTGATGGCCAGATAACCAAACTCAAACGGCTGCTGCACGACGGTCGCGGAAATGGTGCCGTCTTTAACTCCGGCCAGCGTTCCGTCTTCTTCGTCAAAGCACACAATTTTGATCTTTCCGACCTTCTTTGCGTCCCTAACTGCGGCAGCAATGGCCGGGCCGTTGTAGCTCCAGATGCCCACGAGTCCGACGACGTCAGGACGAGCGACGAGGATATCGCTCGCGTTTGACTTCGCCTTCAGGTGGTCAGTAGCGTCCGTTCGCGTATCGACCAACTCGACCTTGGAACCCAGAAGAGCCTGCTTGAGACCGTCGATACGATCGTGGGCGTTCTGAGCGTCGGCGTCACCAACGAACGCGATAATCTTTCCGCCGTCCGGAAGCGCCTTCTTGATCTCTTCGCCAGCCTGCTTGCCGGCCGCCACGTTGTCGGTGCCGATGTAGCAAGCGCGCTTGCTGTTCGGAGCATCGCTGTCTTGTGTAATCAGCAGAGTCTGAGAAGCCCACTTTGAAAGCTGTTCCGTTTGGTTCTTAGGGTTGACGGGGCTAATGGCGATACCGTCGACCCCTTTAACCAGGAGACCATCGACGATCTGCTTCTGTTCGGCCGCCGTTCCATGCTCCGGCATGATAAAGTCGACGCTCACGTTCGGCAATTCGGCCTTAGCCTTGTCAACACCCTTGTGAGCGATCGTCCAGTAGTCCGACGAGTTGTTTGTTACGAACGCCAGTTTTAGCGGCTTGCCCGTTGCGGGAGCCGGAGGAGTTGGGGCGCCTGAGGTGCCAGCTGAAGTGGCAGTACCCGCAGTCGTGTCCGACTTGTCTCCACCCGAGCATCCCACCACGACGACTGCAAACGCGGCGGCAAGCGCCGCTCCAAAAAGATTCCTGTTGAGCATCATTGCGATTCCTCTCCTAACCCAGTTCTAAGTTTTTCAGATTCCTGGTCCGATTGCGACCGATTTTGGCCTTATTGGTCCCCACTTGACACGATACTTCGTCGCAAGTGGTTCCGACATGCCTAACCGAAGATCGATCGCCCGCATATCCTTACCAGGTTGGGCCTAGATCCTTGGTGAATATTCTCAAACATCGTCGATGAATTCAGAATAAGCCCAGGGTCTTTCGGACACTTTCGAATTGTACACGTGTACGGTTTCCAACTTCCAGGGTAGTCCCCTATACTGACCACAAGCGGTATGTGCATCTCCATTTTCATCCTAGGAGCTTTCGCTCTTCGAACGCAAATTCCGAAGATCGTGGACACCCGTCCCGACGCTTGGGTGGCCTCGGACGGACTCGGACGAGAAGTCGTTTCCTCTGGGTCGGGATTGAGAAGCGGAAAAGCCGTCGGCGTGTTTTACTTCCTCGCGAACCGTGCACCTGGCGCACCGGTTTACGACATCACTAAAATTCTTGCCGCCGACCCCGTGCATCCCGCCTACGGCCCTCCGTTTGCGAACCATTGGTGGGGTGAGCCCTGGCTCGGTTACTATCAGTCTGACGACCCATCCGTGATTCGCAAGCACATGCAAATGCTCGGCGAAGCAGGCGTCGATGTGATCGTGTTTGACAACACCAACGGGCCAACCTATCCCGACGTCTACCTTCCCTTGTGCAAGGTCATTTCCGAGATGCGCTCGGAGGGCAACCGCACCCCTCAAATCGCCTTCTTCACCGGTCATGGAGCCTGGGACACTCTGTATCGCGACTTCTACTCGAAGGACATCTACAAGGAACTGTGGTTCCAGTGGAAGGGAAAGCCCCTGATGATGGTTCACCTCGAGGACAATGACCGACTGCCCGATACGATACGGTCGTTTTTCGCCGTTCGAGAGTCATGGGCTTGGACGCCAAGCAAGTGGTTTGGCGACGGTCACGACAAGTGGCCTTGGCTCGACAACTTCCCCCAAAACTTTGGATGGCACGAGGATCCCAAGCGTCCAGAGCAGGTGAGTGTGAGCGTGGCTCAGCACGCCACGTCCAGCATCGGCAGAAGCTCGATGGCCCAACACGAACCTCCTCTTGACGACCGACGACTTTCACCCGACACGGAGAAGGGGCTGTGCTTCTCTCAACAGTTCGAAAGAGCACTCCAGATCGACCCGGAGTTCATCTTCGTCACTGGTTGGAACGAGTGGACAGCGACTCGTTTTCCTTTGGAAGCAGACGGGGTCTTTGCTGGGAAGCCTGCCAAGCAGAACGATGCGATGTTCGTGGACGAATATAACGCCGAGTTTAGTCGCGACATCGAGCCCGCTAAGGGCCTCCTAGACGACGACTACTACTATCAATTCGTGAGCTTCGTGCGAAGATTCAAGGGAAGCCGACATGATCCACCGGTCACTCGCAAGTCGATTTCTATTAATCAAGCGTTCAATCAATGGAAGGACGTCAAGCCCGAGTTCCTCGACGACGTCGGGGATCCAGTCAAGAGGGATCACCCCGGTTGGGCTTCCCTCAAGTACGTCAACGACACGGGACGAAACGATATCGTCGCGGCAAAAGTTGCCTTTGATTCCAAGACGATCTCGTTCTACGTACGCACCCGTGATCCGTTGAGTCCATCTTCCGATCCGAACTGGATGCTCTTGTTCCTGGACATCGATGCGAATCCCAAAACCGGCTGGCTCGGTTATGACTACGCGGTGAACCGCTCGGTTGGCTCAACTCATACTTGGCTTGAACGGAACGTCGGCAACAGCTACCGCTGGTCGCCCGAGGCGTCGATTCCATTTCGGGTGAGCGGAAACGAACTCATGCTCTCGATTCCTCGATCCGCGCTCCATTTGGCACCTGGACACCACACCATCGACTTCAAGTGGGCAGACGGGATTCGGCAGACGGGAGAAGCGAGTGACTTCACATTGAACGGCGACGCGGCTCCCAACGATCGATTCAACTTCCGAGCCGTGATTCAATGAAGCATGACAATGGTGGCCCCGCCTTAATTTACACAATGACTCACTAACGCAAAACGACGTCCTGACATGCTAGTCGGTACGCTATCTCGCAAGTTGCTTCAAGAAAATTGTCAATGTCGGTGATTGCCAGGAACAAACCTGGTTACACAATCGTCTGTTAGCCTCAATTGCAAGATCTGGCATTCATACTTGCACTCGAATGATTTTTATGGAATTGATTTGTGCGACACCCTGAGGCAAGCAAATTGGCATAAACTGGGAGAACGATTTTTTGCCAACAGTTGATCAAAGATGGGCGTATCCTATATAAATCACACGTTTGGGCGTAATATAGGACTGCGGTTTACCCAAGTAATTTTACTGTCGTTTCAATTTAAGTCTGGTTCAATAGCATGAGAAAGGGATTCACACTCATTGAGTTGCTTGTCGTGATCGCCATTGTCGCGATCTTGGCGGCGATTCTGTTCCCAGTTTTCGCTCAGGCTAAGGCAGCGGCGAGGAAGACTCAATGCCTATCGAACTTAAAGCAGCTTGGCATCGCGTTTTCGCTTTATAGCAACGATTACGACGACACATTGCTCAACCCTTACGACTACGACAGGATCAACTACAACACGGGACAAGGCATTCTTGACCCTTACATTCACGGTCACCCAAACAAGAGCAAATCGAGCGTTTACCTCTGCCCGAACGATAACTTGATCTATTTGGGGGCGAGCATCATTGGTCTACCGAGCGGTTGGAAGGGATACCCCTCATCGTACGGCATGAATGTTTTCCTGCAGCCGGGTAACCCGATCGATACGAATCCGGACAACTGTTTCACTCCCGCTTCGAGGCAGCTATCGGTGAGTTGGAACGGCACGCCCTATTCGAACGAGAACAACTTGTTCTTCAACGGCTCAAAGTACAAAGTCGGCGGACTGAGTTTCACGGCGATCAACAATCCAGCGAGTACAGACTTGCTGTTCGAAAGCGTGGTGGAAACCGGTGACCCTTCAACCGATGGGTATGTGGGGATGTCGCAAAGAGCTGGCGACTTCATGAATGTCCAAGGCTTCTTCCGAACTCAGGCGGATGCCAATAAGTGGTACGTCTCCAGCACTGCGTACACGTTGCAGCCGGCAACCGAACCCTGGCACAACAACATGAGTAACTATCTGTTCACAGATAGCCATGCCAAGGCGCGACCGCCGGAGAGAGAGGGTTTCGACGTATCGAAGCATCCTACGGACAATATCTGGTTAGTTCACGACGGCAAAGATGGTTCGGCGGTATACCCGTCTAACCGTTGCTAACCCTCGGTCATCAGCTTTTTGAATGCGCCCAGCCACGGCTCATACCGACGCCAGCGCTCCACCGAACTCGTGTAGATCGGCTGTCGAACCTGCCAAAGACTGGGAGTGATGACGTTTCGCTGGTTTTGCTCGTGGTGCATGAGAGCCTCATCCCAATCCAAGCCAATCAGATCCAGCATCTTGCGCGCTTGAGTCTCCCGGTCCTGAACGATGTCCTCGTAGTTCACTTCGAG
Source organism: uncultured Armatimonadota bacterium (assembly GCA_903904815.1). GTDB lineage: Bacteria > Armatimonadota > Fimbriimonadia > Fimbriimonadales > Fimbriimonadaceae > Fimbriimonas. The sequence continues at coordinate 84,641 of CAIVDU010000036.1, read as the reverse complement.
GAAGCGGTTGGCGGGCAACACTGTTCGCCAGTGCTCCATCAAGCGCAGGTACTGCTCGTAGGCAAACACAATGTTTTCTCGGTCGTAAGCGTAATCGATGGGCACTCGGTTCGGGGTCGCGTAGATCGAGATGCAGGTATCCACCGGATTCCGTTTCATGTGGATGATCCGGGCGTTCGGAAGCGCTACATGGATCGCCCCTAGCATCTCGTAATTGGCGGGCATCTTGTCGGTGACGTGTTTATCGGACGGAACGACCTTTCTGAGCGCTTCTACATACCGCCGGCCAAATCCTGGCAGGTCACTAGGTTTGAGCGTTCTTCCCGATGATCCGAAGAGCGCCGGTCGATTCAATGGCCAGAACCGGTTCTCGCCGGATGCGCCGATCTGACTATGAGAAGACAGGATCTGCTCCACCAACGTGGTTCCCGATCTCATCATCCCTACGATAACCACGGGAACGGCGCTGGGACTGCCGTTGCGGCGATGTTTTTCAATGAACTCAGAGTTAAAAGTTTCGATGAGCCAATCAAAATTGCGGGCGTACTCACCTCGGTCAAAGATCTCGTCCCCGAACTTCAGCCTCCGAGCGATTCGGTTGACCTCGTCCAGATAGTTCATGGACTTCTCGAACTCTCCAAAACTCTCGTACGCCTTGGCGAGCGCGTAGTGGAGAAACATCATCTGGCGCGGGTCCAAGCCATTCTCCGCCACCAGCCGCTCCATCTTGTCGACAAGCGGACGGTCCTTCTCCGAGACCTTGTTGTTGTACACGTAGGCGAAATACGCAAACCCCTGACGCGGCTCCAACTCTATAGAACGCTTGAGGTGATGGTTCGCCTCTTCAAAATTACCGAGTGACTGATACCGTTGACCCAGGAGTCCGTGGGCCTGCGCGTCTTGCGGGTCGAGCTTCACCGCCTCTTTCAAGTGCACTTCCGCTTCGCCGGTAAGGTTATCTTCCACCAGCGCGCTTGCCAACAGTAAGTGGGCGCCGGCAGAGGTTGGGTTCAACTTGAGTGCCTTTCTCGCACATTTCGCCGCCTCACCTGGGTTCGTTTGGCTCAAAAGCACCTGCCCCAAGTTGAGGTAAGAATCTACTGACCCAGGCGATAACATCAGGGCACGATCGAACGCCTGCGCCGCGTCCATGTCCTTGCCCATCAGATAGAGTGCCGTCCCTAAGTTGTGCAGGGTCGGCGCCGACGTCGGCTGAGCCCTGAGGACATTTTGAAACTCCCGAACCGCGTCGTCCAGCCGGGCCAAGTCCAGGTAACAAAGGCCCAGATTGTTCTGCACAAAGGGATCGCCGGGGCGGGCTCGGTTGGCAGCCTCGGCAAACTTGACCGCCTCCAGGAGATTCTTGGTTCTTCGATGTAAGACAGAGAGCCAAAACAGCGCCTCGAACGAGTCAGGTCGAGTCCGAATGACCTTCTCCAGGTGTTCAAAAGCGACCTGGTTCCGACCCGTTTTGCCGGCCAAGACCCCCATCAAAAGGTTTGCTTGCGGATCGTTTGGAAGGCTGGCAAGCACTCGAGTAACGTACGTTTCGGCTTCCGGCAGCCTACCGGCCGCGTGCGCGGAACTTGCGAGCTTCATGAGCTCCGTGATTGATTCCGACATGATTCGAGGGTTTGAGTATATCTAGGGCGCGGCAGTTACTTTCGAACGTAAAGCAAGACAAAGCGGGGGTGGTGTCAACGTGACACCACCCCCCATAGGACCCTTGAGACCTTCGGGACGTTTACTGTCGGCCGCGGTCTTCGCGATTCGGAGCTTCGTCCTTGTGGGCGTCCGCGACCTTTTGGAGCGCGTCGGCCTTGGCCTTTTGTTGGTCGTAGGACACTTCACCTCCGCTGCACCCTTGGAGACCAAGCATGCAAGCGGCGGCGAAAGACACCAGAACAAGGGTCTTGGTCATTCTTAGAGGCCCCACATCGGCCAGGCGCCTGCCGTCCAGGAAGGAGTGCCGTTGCCATAGTAGGCAGCAGTAATTGGGCAGAGGTAGTGGTTGAAGCTCAGGCCGAACTGAGCAGCAGTTGGAGTGTTCGCGAGGAACTGACCAACTGGGATCGCCTTCGCGTGACCGTCGCAGTAGCTGAGAGGAACCGAGCTGGCAAACGGAGCCGTCGTAGGATCAACTACGCCAACCTGCTCGCCACAGGCGCCCGTGCCGCCCGTCTTGTAGAAGTAGCCCGACCAGTGCTCTTTCACGGCCAGCGGATAGTAGGTGAGACTCTTGCTGTTGGACGTCGTTCCAGCTTCATAACCACCAACGACCGAAGCGGTCGCCTGCTCCATGATCAACATCGTATCAGACGGCTGAGGAACCGAAGTCGTGGATCCGCCGAGCCAAGACTTTCTGTCGCCGAAAGCTAAAACTTGGCCAGTGGTCATGCTGATGTTAAGAGCGCCGGTGACCGAAAGGTTGAGCGCGTATCCGCCAGCCAATTCGCCGAGCGTGTTCCAGCTGTAAGGGTCCTTCTGGATCACTGGGTGGAAGAAGAGGCCCGTGTTTTTCACGTATGGCTGAGTCCACTTGTGCCACTCGTAGTGGTTATCTCGGAAAGCGTACTTTCCTGTCGCAGCGGCTCCGCTGCACCAGGGGGTCGGGTTGGTGCCAGCCGGCTGAATGTTGAATGCCGGGTTGAACGAGTCGTTCAGCGTACATCCGTCTTCGCGAGGATACATGTCGTCGTAGTCGCCGGCGTACATGATCAGGGAGAGGCCCTGCTGCTTCTGGTTGGAAATCGAGACGGATTTCTTAGCAGCCAATTTGGCCTGAGCAAAAACCGGGAAAAGAATTGCAGCAAGAATGGCGATGATCGCGATGACGACCAACAGTTCGATAAGGGTAAATGCTTTCTTCATGGAAGCTCCTAAACAGCGCCCCAATGGCGCACAAATGAGACAGTCTTTCCTACATTACTGCGCCAGTGCAGCACCGAGAAGCGTATGCAACCACGGTTAAGGTCTTGTTAAAGCTACTGCATCAGTCCTCATTGTGGCAACAGAATTCTTAACAATTCGTACAATTTTGCGCAAGATTCCTTGGCCATTCGATCGTAAATCAAAATATAATCATGTATACATAAAATTTCATTTAATGTGAACTAATTCATTCACTGCGCTTGAATCCGTGGAGAAAAAGTCGATTGAGCCAACCAATGACCTATTGGCTTTAGTTCGCTGGCGGCTTGAGGGCTGCGAAATGGAACGCACTGAACTGCTCATTAGGTCCGGAGTTGTCGCCAGTCGCGTTCTAGGATCGGATGAGCAAAATATCGAGAATGCGTGGGCCGTGTACGCCCTCTACCCGACTCAACTCAATGTCGCTGGTCGCGCTGGGTCCACTTATCCAAGTGAGCGGCCGCCCGGCCCGCACTGCCTCATAGAGGCTCTGAACCGCTTCTGGAACTGTGTCCACCACTTGGTCCTCCCGAACGAGGCAAACGTGGTGGTCTGGGATCAACGTGATCGCCCTTCGTCCTTGCCCTGCGCCCGCATCCAGCACCACGGTGCCCGTCTCCGCCACTGCCACCGCACAAGTGGTCACCACCGCCTGAAATTGGTCGAGCCTTAAGTGGTAGAATCCCTCATCGTCCGTCACGTCGCATTGTTCGGGACGCATTTCAGTGGGAAGATCGGCCGAAACGAGGACGCGCTCACTCTTTCGCGCGAGGAGGGCATCTCGGATCGCCACCTTGAGGTCAGGGGCGGCGACTCGAATGACGTTCGCCCGATACTCGGCGGCATATTCGGCAAACTGCTCGACAATCTCTTGTTGTGGGCGAGATGAATGTTCCACGGTAGACCGCACCAGGGAACCGTCTGGGCTAACCGATGCCTTCTGAATCTTGGCGAGGATCTCTTCCTTAGCAGATGGCATAGTCGGCCTCCTGTTGAATCCAAGACTCCATTTGGAAGCGCCTCAAATCGTTCACCTTTGAATCTCCCGATGCTTCCACCACTCCCGGAACGACTGCTTCGGAACCGCTGGCATGTCACGCGCGTCGGTCCACCCACTTAGCATTCCCGGCATCCGATGAATCACCCCATCCTTGACGAATGGACCTTGACCGACGCGCGCTAGCTTCAACCCGAGCCCAAACCTAGCTGCGTCGGTCATGAACCACGCCATGGTTTTCATCGCAATTGACTCCAGATCGGCGCCTTTCCCGACCCGGCTCTTCCCACGAAGGTAGATGAGCACTTCGGGAATGTTGATCTTTACCGGGCAAGCATCGTAGCAAGCGCCGCACAGCGTGCTCGCGAACGGCAATGTATTCGCGTTGGCGTCATGCATACCAAGCAGTTGAGGCGTCAGAATCGCGCCGATCGGCCCTGGGTAAACGCTTCCGTAGGCGTGACCACCAGCTCGCTCATACACCGGGCATACGTTAAGGCAGGCAGAGCACCGGATGCATCGGAGAGATTGCCGACCCACTTCGTCAGCGAGCACATCGGTCCGTCCGTTGTCGAGAAGCACCAAGTGGAACTCCTGTGGCCCGTCGCCTTCGCGTACTCCGCTCCAGAAACTCGTGTAAGGGTTCATTCGCTCGGCCGTACTGGACCTCGGCAAAAGCTGCAAGAACGCGGCCGTATCTTCCCAGCGAGGCAGCACCTTCTCAATGCCCATCAGGCTGATCAAGACGTCGGGGAGAGTCAGACACATGCGCCCGTTCCCTTCTGACTCCACGATGCAAACCGTCCCCGATTCCGCAATGGCGAAGTTCGCTCCGCTTACCGCCACCTTGACGTGAAGGAACTTTTCCCGCAAGAAGGTCCGCGCCGCGTTGGCTAACTCTTTCGGCTCGTCGGTAAGGTCCTTCACTCCCAGCTTCTTTCGAAACAGATCTCGAATCTCGGCTCGGTTACGATGAATCGCGGGGACGAGGATGTGACTGGGGCGATCTTCGGCCAACTGAACGATCAGTTCGGCAAGGTCGGTCTCGATCGCGTGGATACCATGCGCTTCTAGTCCCCCGTTGAGTTCGATCTCGTCGGTCGTGATGCTTTTGACCTTGATGACCTCCTTGACCTGGTGGGCCAGGGCAATCTTGGCGACAATTTCTCGAGCTTCGGCCGCGTCCCGCGCCCAGTGGACCTGGCCGCCTGCACGCTTTACGGACTCTTCAAGGGTCAGAAGGTGCTCAGACAAATGCGCCATTGCTTCGTCTTTGATCGCAGCGCCTTGGGTCCGGATCTCCTCCCAGTTCGACAGTTCGGCCACAGCCTTCAGTCGCTTTTCTCGGATCGTCATCGTCGCCCGCCCGAGATTTCGGCGCATCTGACTGTTGTTCAGCGTCTCATGGGCGGCCACCGCAAAGGTCTCGGCCGGCTTAATGCCTCCACTGCTCACGCGAACACCTCGTCCTCGGTGGACGCAAGGATCTCCGCCAAGTGGACGGGACGCGTACCACTTTGGAGACGGGACAGCCCCCCACCGATATGCATCAGACAGCTGTTATCACCCGCCGTGCAGGCCTCTGACCGAGTGCTCAAGATGTTTTGGATCTTGTCCGAAAGCATTGCCGTGCTCGTTTCCGGGTTCTTGATGCTAAAGGTGCCCCCGAATCCACAGCATTGATCGGCCAATGGAAGTTCGACGAGGGTCAGTCCGCGCACCTTTCGAAGAAGTTTTAGCGGTGCGTCCCCCACTCGAAGAACGCGAGCCGCATGGCACGTAGGATGGTAGGTAACTCGGTGCGGATAGTAGGCGCCCACATCCTCGATGCCCAGGTGGTTGACGAGAAACTCGGTCAGTTCGAAAACCTTCTTGCCAAGGGCGACCGCGCGCTCTTGGAGTTCATGGTCCCCAGCCCACTCGGCCGCTCGGGGGTAGAGATCTCGGATCATTGCCACACACGACCCACTCGGGGCGACCACGACCTCCGAGGACTCGAAGACGTCGATAAAGTGGCGCATGATCTCGATCGCCTCGCTTCGGTATCCCGTGTTGAGGTGCATCTGCCCGCAGCACGTTTGAGCGGGGTTGAATCTGACCTCGTGCCCGAGCCTCTCAAGCAGCCTCACCGTCGCCTCTCCCGTTCGGGGAAACAGTGCATCGTTGAGACAGGTGATGAAGAGGTCGATTTTCATGAGGAAGAGCTGACTGGCGAACCCTTTGGGGTGAAGGTGGTGAGTTCAATCGAGTCCCGAATTGTCTTTCGGATCGATCCCGGTTCGATGCTTCCGGCAGCCTCCGCCTGGATCAAAAGATTCCCCTTAAGAGTCGCCTCGACCGGGCCGGCAACCACCGTTCGCCCCGAAGAATCGGCAATTAGCTGGTTCAGAAAGCCGATCTGGGAACCTCCACCCACAATATGCACGGTGTGGATTTTCTCGCCGGTGACCCTCTCAAGGCCATCGAGGACTTCCGCGCTTCGGTGAGCCAAGCTGTCAAGAACACAGCGAACGACCTCTCCGCGGCTTTCCGGAATGACCTGCCCGTGCTCTCGACAATACTGCCTCACGAGCCCCGCCATGTCCTCCGACGGATGCAAGAACCGAAGGTCGTCAGGATCGATCAGCGGACCACCGGCGGGCAGGAGTTCTGCCTCCGCATAGAGCGTCGGATAGTCCACATTTCCCCAAGCCCGGCGACACTCCTGGAGGATCCAAAGCCCCATGATGTTCTTCAGCAATCGGGTCGAGCCCTTAATGCCGGCTTCATTCGTGAGGTTTTGAAACGAAGTCTCTGGGTTGATTACCGGGTGAGGCGATTCCACACCGACGAGCGTCCAAGTTCCGCTGGAGATATAGGCCCAGCCAGATTCGTGAGACGCCGGGACCGCCGCCACCGCTGACCCAGTGTCATGGGCAGCAGGGACGATCACGAGCGTTCCATGCAAACCGGTTTGCTGGGCGATCTCATCCAGAACGGGTCCGAGTATCGTTCCGGGCTCGACCGTCTCGGGGAACAGCTTCGGAGAGAGTCCGGCCACGGTGATCAGCTCATCCGACCACTTTCTCGCCAAAGGGTCGACCATCTGGGACGTACTCGCGATCGTGATCTCGGAGACTTTTTTGCCAGACAGCCAAAAGTGCAGAAGGTCGGGAAACATGAGGGCCGATCGTGCCTGATCGATGTGCCCTGGTCTTTGATGACTTTGGGCAAACAGCTGGAAGATCGTGTTCAGCTGCATGAACTGGATGCCCGTCTTCTCGTACAGTTGCTCTCGCGGAATGGTCTCGAAAACCGCTTCCATCGCCCCATCTGTCCGAGCGTCTCGATAGTGGCGGACTCCATCGATGATCAGGTCGTATTGATCCAAGAGCGCGTAATCGACACCCCAGCTATTTACGCCCACGCTGGCGATTTTTCCGCGATCCCCGGCAAGCTTTAGTCCGTGCAGAATCTCTCTCCAGAGTCCAAACACGTCCCAATAGAGGCCGCCCTGGACTGACACTCCGCCGTTGGGAAACCGGTGAAGGATTTCGACGGTGAGCTTGCCCTCAGAAATGGTTCCAAGAGCCACTCGACCGCCCGAAGCGCCTAGGTCGACCGCAACGTGAAGGCGTTCAGCGGACATACGCGATGGGTACTCCGCCGTCCACGGTGAGGGCTCCTCCCGTGGTCTTACTCGCCGCCGAGCTCACGAAGAAGGAAACCGCTTCGGCGATGTCCTCCGGGAATACGTTGACCTTGAGAGTCGTCCGATTTCGATAGAACTCCTCCAGCTTGTCCGGGGCGATGCCGTAGGTCGCCGCTCGCTCGGCTCGCCACTTGCCATCCCAGATGCTAGACCCTGCGAGAATCCCGTCCGGAAGCACGCTGTTGACGCGGATGCCAAAGGCTCCGCCCTCCTCCGCCAGACAGCGGGCGAGATGGAGCTCGGCCGCTTTGGCGGCGCTGTACGCCGCGGCATTCTTTCCAGCGGCGACGCTGTTCTTCGAGCAGATGAACACGATGTTTCCACCCGACTTCTGAGACTTGAATATTCGGAACGCCTCTCGGGCAACCAAGAAGTAGCCGGTGGACAGGATGCTCTGGTTTCGGTTCCACATTTCCAGCGTCGTGTCCTCAATCGGAGCGCTGGAAGCGATTCCCGCGTTGTTCACGACGATGTCGATTCCGCCATAAGCGAGGATCGCGGCTACGAAGGAACCGGCAACTTTCGCCTCCTCGGTAACGTTAACACTCGCGGCGAAGGCGCGACGATATCCTCTGGCGGAGACGATTTCCGCGGCAACTTCTTGAGAGCCAGTCTCGTTCAGGTCAGCAATCACCACGTGCGCTCCGTCGGCAGAGAGCCGTCGAGCGATCGCGCGTCCGATGCCGCTGGCCGCTCCGGTCACGAGAGCAACTTGCCCTTCCAGGGGCTTGGGCGCTGGCTTCAGGCTCAGCTTGTAGAGTTCGAGCGGCCAATACTCGACTCCGTAGGACTCGGCGGCCGTGAGCGAAACGAACCCACCCAGACTCGTGGCGCCCTTCATGACGACAATGGCTCTTTCGTAAAGCTGTCGGGAGACCTCAGCGAGTTGCGCGTCGAAGCCGCTGGTGATCATTCCGATTCCCGGAATGAGGGTGACCCTAGGAGCCGGCGAGAACATTTTGTCTCCGTCCGTCCGGTTCGATTCAAAGTACGCCGCGTACTCTTCCTTGAACTGAGCAACTCCAGCCTTGGCTTTTTCAATCAGGGCTTCTTCGCCCTCAGCCGGGGTCCAATCGATGAACAGCGGCACTCGTTTGGTGTGGACCAAATGATCTGGACACGCGGCGCCGACTTGCGAAAGGGACTTCGCATCTCGGCTTCCGACGAATTCGAGCACCGACGGGCTCGAATCGACGCTGAGAATCATATGGCGCGGACTGCTCATGGAGCCGCGTAATACCGGCATCAGCTTTGACATCAGAGCGTCTCGAGTTTCGGCGTCCAGCGGCGCCGTCACTTGGCCTCCGAAGGGCTCCGCCGCCTGGTGACTATCGAGGTAAGCCTGGGCCTCTCCGATGATCCGAATCGTGTTGTCGTAGCTTTCCTTAGCGGTGTCGCCCCAAGTGACGAGACCGTGTTTTGCCATCACCACGCATTCGATCTGAGGGTTATTTCGAACCGCCGCACCGATCTGTTGACTCAGGGTGAAACCGGGGCGAACGTAGTCCACCCATGCGGCTCGGTCACCGTAGATCTCCCGCATGACTTTTTCCCCCTCGGGACTGCATGCAATCGAAATGATGGCGTCGGGGTGCGTGTGATCCACGTGCTTTGCTGGCACGAACGCGTGGAGAAGCGTCTCGATACTTTGGCGAGGACGACCACTCTCAAACGTTGTTCGATCGAGATAGGCAATCATCTCCTCGTCGGTCATGCTCGGTCGGGAGAATAGCGGTTCAACCTCGTCGAGTTTCAGACCGGCAAAACCTTTCTCGGTAATGTCCGCAATGTCGGAACCTGATCCCTTCACCCACAGGACCGTTACTTCTCGACCGACGTGATCGATTTCCACACTCTTGGTGCTCGTGTTGCCTCCGTAAATATTGACCAGCGTGCGGTCACCGCCCAAGAGTCTCGAACGATAGGCCAAGGTCGCCAGACCATCTCCGGCGGGTGCTTCCGAGTCTGACCAGCGGTTCGGAGGCAGGGTGGATGATTGAAGGGTTTCGGTACTCATGGGTTTTGGTGGAGGTTAGCGGCGATGGCGATGTCTGAAGACGCGACAAAAAGATCAGCCCTTAGGGCCATACGAACACCAGGGGCGTTCAACAATGTTTCGAGGGATTTCGGACGGCTCATTTCTTTACCGGATAGCCGCCTCCGCCTACAGCAGTGCCCCTTTCGGAGGTGACTTTCTCGCGATACCCGCTTGCCCGATGGGCGGCGATAGGATCAGTTGGGACCCCAATCCGCTCTCTAAACTCCGCAAGCAACGGGCGAACGTCCGTTCGGAAGGCATCGGTCAGCACTCGATGCGCTTCCAGAACATCCCCGGCCTGCTGGGCAGCGGCAAGCCGTGGGCGATCCACGAGCAGGGCCTTCGCGTAGGCTTCTTGGCAGTTCAAAACGCTCTGCAACATCGCTTCGACCTTAGGTTCGATATTGTGACTCTGGTCGATCATGTAGGCGACGTTCTGAGCAGCCGCCTTGGCGATGGGGTCATCGCTGTGCTCGGCGCCCACGAGTTCCGAGTAGATGCAGAACAGTTCGTACGGATTCGTCGTTCCTACGATCAGGTCGTCATCGGCGTATCGTCGCGCGTTGAAGTGGAAGCCGCCGAGGCGTCCCTCATCCAACAGGAATGCTACGATCGCCTCGATGTTGACGCTCTGGGCATGATGGCCGAGGTCGACGAGGACCTCCGCCTTCTCGCCGATCGCGATACAGTGGGCGAAAGCAGCGCCCCAATCGAAGAGGTCGGTGAAATAAAAGGCGGGCTCGAAAAGCTTGTATTCCACCAGCATTCTCGCTCCGCTGGGAAGGGCGTCATGTACTACTTGCAAGGCCTCACGGACTCGTCGTTTTCGAGATCGAATATCGTCCTGGCCGGCGTAGTTCGTGCCGTCGGCGAACCAGAGACTCAAATCCCGGGAACCGGTCTGCTTCAAAATCTCTACACATTCCAGGAGATGTCCGAGTGCCCTCTCGCGAATCGCCGGATCCGGGTTACCGATCGATCCCAGCTTGTACTCCTCATCCTGGAACACGTTGGGGTTAATCGCTCCGATCGAAATCCCACGCGATTGAGCGTAAGCGCCCATGTCCGCGTAGTGGGAGACTTCGTCCCACGGAATGTGTAGCGCCACACTTGGCGCGATTCCGGTCAGCCGATGGACTTCGGCGGCATCGTCGATCTTCTCCCAAACCGTCCGAGCTGCCCCGGGCGCCGCGAAGGTCTTGAAACGGGTTCCGCTGTTTCCGTAACCCCAACTGGGCGTCTCGATTTTCTGCGATTTGAGCGATTCGAACAGTTCGTTGTTCATAGATGTGGTTTCTTAGATTTGAATCAAGTTTGGGAAGAAGAGAGTAAGTCTGAAATCAAAGTTTGCAGTTTGCAGGTAGCAGTTGGAAGTCAGAACGAAGTCCAAGAAAGACTATTTCACACCTGGTCGTGGGCGCTTCGCTCATGTGAACTGTTCCCTTGGGTGACCTGCTGAGTCGGCGACTATGAGCCGAACATCGGCGTCTTCGAATGCCTGTCGGTGAATTGCGGACGGCTCTTCGTCGGTGACGACGATGTCCACTTCGTTCGTAGTGCAAATGGTTGCGAAAGCGCGTCGACCGAATTTCGTGTGATCAAGCAACATGATGGTCGTGCCGCCGGAACGGTCCAGTCTCATCTTGGCTTCCACTTCGGGAAGGTGCGGGTCGGTGAACCCAGTCTCCGGCGTGTAGCCCTTTGCGGAAAGGAACACCTTGTCCGGATGGAGCCTCGCGATCGTTTCGTGAAAGAACGACCCCACAAAGGATCTCGCCGGGGGATGAAAGAGTCCGCCGATCAGGATGAAAGGCACGCCGGAGTTGGCCAAAACCTCTGCGGCGTCGAGTCCAGTGACGAATGCCTGCACGTTCCTCGCTCTCAAAAGGTGGGCTAGTGCCAAGCTCGTCGTGCTGGCATCCAGCGCCACCGCGTCACCATCCGTGATGAGGCTCAGCGCGGCCCGCGCGATCCGTTCCTTCCCTTCCGGGTTGTGCGTCGCGCGCAAGTGATGGGAGAGCTCCTCGCTCATCTTGTCGGCAATGCGGGCCCCGCCGTGGATGCGCTCCAATTGGCCCTGGTCGGCAAGCTGATCGAGGTCGCGGCGGATGGTCATTTCATGGACGCCATATTCGGGCGCAAGATCCTTGATGCGAACAACCTTCTCGACGAAGGCCCGCCTCAAAATCTCCTGCTGCCGCTCTAGGGCAACCAATCCGCCATCGCTAGCCATTACTTAAACCTAACACAAATCGAACAATCCTTGTCAATTTTTAGTTATACCGTGTTAAACTTCGCGAACAAGTCTGCCAACAGTGGTGGTCTAGGAGTCAATGCAGCTCGCACTTTTCGCTCTCGTCCTGTCATCTCAGTCCGCAATCGTGCCCACCGACCTGCGGTGCGAATACTTTGTCAATCCAATTGGAATCGACGAAGCCGCCCCTCGCCTTAGCTGGATCGATGACTCAACTCGACGCGGCGCCCGTCAGGTTGCCTACCGAATTGCGGTCGCCTCGACGGCTCGCGGCCTCGATACGGGTAACCCGGACCTCTGGGATTCAGGCAAAATCGAGTCTGGGGACTCGACTCAGATCGAGTATCGAGGAATACCGCTGAGACCCGGCCAGTCCGCTTTCTGGAAGGTCTATACGTGGGATGACTCGGGCGCAACGAGCGAGTCGAAACTGAGCGGAAAGTGGGAGTTGGGACTTCCAACGCTGAGTGACTGGCATGCCAAATGGATCAGCCTCCCCGCCCCGAATGCGGATCCGCTCAAAATTCCGTCGCCCCTGCTTCGCAAGAAGTTTTTAGCGGACAAGCCCATTGCGAAGGCACGGGCGTACGTCAGCGCGAAGGGACTTTACCGACTGTTCATTGACGGACAGAGCGTCGGGGATCAACTCCTTACTCCAGGTTGGACCGACTATCGAAAGCGGGTCGATTACCAGACTTACGACATCACTTCGCTCCTCAAGAAGGGCGACAACGCAGTTGGATTGTCACTCGGCAACGGTTGGTACTGCGGCCATGTGGGCTTAACCGGGGGCGATAATTACGGAAACAACCCCGAAGGCATCGTCCAAATCGAGATCGAATATCGCGACGGCTCGAAGTCGGAAGTGGTTTCCGACGAGTCGTGGAAAGGATCTACTGGCGCGATTCTCAGCAATGACCTCCTGATGGGCGAAACTTACGACGCCCGCAAAGAGATCAGCGGATGGGCTTCGCCCAGCGTGGATGATTCCGCTTGGAATCCCGTCCAGGCCCATCCGGTGGACGTACCTCTGATCGCCCAGCCCAGCCCGGCCGTTCAAGTTCTCACCAAGATTCGACCGCTCAAATTCATTCCGCAAAAGTCGGCCAACACCTACGTGCTGGACCTCGGCCAAAACATGGTGGGTTGGGTTCGCTTGAAGGTGCAAGGCACCGCCGGTCAGACCGTCGGCCTTCGATTTGCCGAGATGCTGAATCCTGACAAGTCGATCTACACCACGAACTTGAGAGGCGCAAAGGCGACCGATTCCTACACCCTGAAAGGCGGGGCAACGGAGGCCTACGAACCCTCGTTTACGGCCCACGGATTCCGCTATGTCGAGCTCACCGGTTTCCCCGGCGTGCCCACGCTCGATTCGATTACGGGAATCGTGGTTGGATCGAACAATCCACAGGTTGGATCGTTCTCTTGCTCCAACCCGCTCGTCAATCAGCTTCAGCACAACATCTTCTGGGGCGAAAGAGGCAACTACCTCTCGATTCCGACCGACTGTCCGCAGCGTGACGAGCGCCTTGGCTGGATGGGCGATGCCCAGATCTTCGTCCGAACGGCCGCCTACAACAACGACGTCGCCGCATTCATGACGAAATGGACCCAAGACGTCGTCGATGCCCAGTCGGAAGCGGGAGGGTTCTCGGACGTTTCCCCTCGCATGGGCGACCAGTCTGACGGCGCTCCCGCCTGGGGAGATGCTGGAGTCATCGTCCCTTACACAATCTATAAGTGCTACGGAGACAAGAGGCTGCTTTCTCGCCGGTACGACGCCATGGCCAAATGGATCCATTACGTCGACTCGGTCAACCCCGATCACATCTGGTCCAACCGAGGGAACAACAACTTCGGCGACTGGCTCAACGTGAACGACGACACCCCTCGAGATGTCATCGCAACCGCCTATTTCGCATATAGCACGGAGCTTTTGGCGAAGTCCGCCGCTGCCCTCGGAACGACTGAAGACGCAGTTGCCTATAACCGACTTCTGTCTCAGATCAAGACCGCATTCACGGAGCGATTTGTTGCCGCAGACGGGAAAATCAAAGGCGACTCGCAAACCGACTACGTGCTTGCCCTTCGCTTCAACTTGTTGCCAGAAAGCTTAAGAGCCGCGGCCGCAAAGCGACTGGTCGATCATGTTTTGATCGACCGCAAGGGCCACCTTTCAACCGGGTTCGTGGGAGTTGGCTACCTCAATCCAACCCTGACGAACATTGGTCGAACCGACGTTGCCTATAAGCTCCTCACGAACGACACCTATCCCTCTTGGGGCTATTCGATTCGCCAAGGCGCCACCACGATCTGGGAACGATGGGACGGATGGACGCAGGAGAAGGGCTTCCAAGATCCCGGGATGAACTCCTTCAATCACTACTCTCTCGGTTCCGTGGGCGAGTGGATGTATGGCACGGTTGCCGGAATCGACACCGATCCAGAAGCCCCGGGCTATGCCAAGATCGTGATCCATCCGATTCCGGGTGGCGACGTGACTTGGGCGAAAGGCAGCGTGGATTCTCCGCACGGAAAGATCGCGACCTCGTGGAAGGTGACTGGCTCAGAGTTCGATCTCGATGTGACCATCCCCGCCAACACCACGGCTACTGTATTCATCCCGACCAACCAAGAGGGATCCGTCCTGGAAGGTGGAGTTTCGGCTGGACAAGCACCCGGAGTGAGCGCGCTTGGCGTACAAAATGGCTTTGCCCGATACACGGTGGGCGGGGGCGTCTATCATTTCAAGTCGAGCCTCAAGTAAGGCCGCTGCGAGAATCAAAAGGAGACACGGACTATAGCGGTCATTGAAACCAGCGGACTCCGAATGGCCTTCGGAGGACAAGAGGTCGTCAAAGGCGTGGACATCGAACTCCACGCCGGCGAGGTACACGCCATCGTTGGCGAAAACGGGGCGGGCAAATCGACCGTGGCGAAGCTGATCGCGGGTGTCCATCAGCCGACTGCCGGTGAGATCCGCCTGAATGGAAAGGCGGTTCACCTTGAGAACCCGAGACAGGCGATCCACCTTGGAATCGCTCTCATTCACCAAGAGCCGTTGACCTTTCCCGACTTGGATGTCGCGGAAAACATCTTCGTAGGACACCAACCCATTCGAAACCCCTTGTCGGGAATTGATTGGAACTCGATGCGAAGGTCGGCGAAGGCGATCCTCGACGAATTGGGGGTTTCCATCGATCCCAAGGCTCGTGTGAGCGACCTTTCGGTGGCCGACCAGCAGATGGTCGAACTCGCTTGCGCGCTGTCGCACGACGCAAAGGTGCTGCTCATGGACGAGACGACGGCCTCGCTGACCCCGAAAGAGGTCGCCGAGCTGTTTGGAATTGTCCGCCGACTGAAGTCGCAAGGAAAAGCGATCGCCTTCGTGAGCCACCACCTGGACGAGATCTTCGAAATCGCTGACCGAATCACCGTTATGAGAGACGGGGAAAAGGTAGGTGAACTGATCCCCTCTCAAACGACGATCGACGAATTGATCCGACTGATGGTGGGAAGATCCGTCGATGCCTCGGTAAAGACGCATCAGACAGTCATCGACGCTCCTCCTTTGCTGAAGGTCGAAAACTTGACTCGAACCGGACAGTTTAGGAACGTCAGTTTCGAAGTCCGTCCGGGCGAAATCGTAGGCCTCGCGGGACTGGTCGGCGCTGGCCGAACCGAGGTGTGCAGAACCATCTTCGGAATCGACCAACCCTCCTCGGGCTCTATTCAGATCGACGGCAAGAAGATCTCGGTTCGCAAGCCGACCGACGCCATGGAGCTGGGAGTCGCATTCGTGCCAGAGGATCGTCAGCACGAGGGGCTGTTGATGCCGATGAGCATCGAGCACAATGCCACCCTCGCGATCCTGAGCAAGCTGGCGAAGTTTGGATGGGTAGATCGTAAGCGAGAGAACAAGCTGGCCCGGGAGTTTGCCGAGAAGCTGCAAACCGCGTTCCGGAATGTCTCGCAGCCGGTCCGCGAACTGTCCGGCGGAAACCAACAGAAGATCGTTCTTGCGAAGTGGCTGCTGACGGAACCGCGCCTGCTCATTCTCGACGAGCCGACCCGCGGCGTCGACGTGGGAGCCAAGGACGAGGTGCATCGACTGATTCTTCAGTTGGTCGATCAAGGACTCGCGCTTCTCGTCGTCTCATCCGATCTTCCGGAACTCCTCGCCCTCTGTGATCGCGTGATCGTGATGCACGAGGGATCGGTCATTCAAGAGTTGAATCGTGATGAGGCAACCCCTGAACGAGTGATGCAAGCCGCCACCGGTCAGGTGACCTCCGCGAAGGGAGGACCGATTTGAAGCACCGAGAAATCCGGACGCTTGCTCTCTTGCTGATCGTGATTGTCGGGGCAGCCCTTCGAGCTCCGAGGTTTATCGAAGCCACCAGCATCAATTCGATCCTGCTCTGGGCGCCGCTTCTGATCGTCGTCGGCATGGGTCAGATGCTCGTGATCGTGACTCGAGGCATCGATGTCTCGGTGGGATCGATGGTCGGGCTGTCCGCGATGGCTTCCGGAATGTTTCTGCGCTCGCACCCCAACACACCGCTCGTCTGGGGTGTCGCGGTGGCGTTGCTGGTTGGCGCAGCGCTGGGAGCGATCAATGCGTCGGTCATCGCCTACGGAAGAGTGCCCGCCATCATCGCGACCCTCGGTTCACTCAGCGCCTACCGCGGCTTGATCTTCATCCTCAGTCACGGGGTGCAGGTCGACTCGAATGACCTGCCCGACTCGCTGAGCCGATGGTCTTCGGAGGGTCCTATTCATCTGGGTGGTGTAACCGTGCCGTGGTTACTTGTCGCCGCCCTCGGAATTGCCGCGCTCGCTGCCTGGTTCGTTCGCCGCACGCGGACCGGCCGAGACATCTTCTCCCTCGGAAGCCACCCGGAAGCGGCGCGGCTAAGAGGCATCCCCGTCACTCGAATTACGTTTTTGGTCTATGCGATCACCGGAGCCCTGTGTGGATTGGCTGGACTGATGTATGCCTCGCGATTCGGATTCGTGAATCCGGGGACGGCTGGTCAAGGACTCGAACTGATCGTGATCGCGGCCGTCGTGATCGGCGGAGTCAATGTGACGGGAGGCTCGGGAAGCGTGGTTGGCGTTTTGCTAGGATGCTTCCTCCTCGGCGTCATCAATGTGGCGCTTTCGGTGCTGGGAATCGACGCGACCTGGCAACAACTGGTGTATGGTTCCGTCATCCTGATTGCCGTGATACTCGACACGCTGGCTCGTCGCAGCGCGATGCGAACCTCGGGGGCCATCTAACATGAAGTGGTTCGCCCGTCGTGAAACCGTCCCGACTATTCTGGTGCTCCTTGCCTTCATCGCCGGGGCCATCGAATCGCCTTACTTCCTCGATTTCCACTATCTGCTCGACTCGTCGTCGCTGTACGTGGAGACTGGACTCTTAGCGCTTGGCATGACCCTCGTCATTGTCAGCGGTCAGATCGACCTCTCAGTCGCTTCAACCATGGCGTTGACCGCCTGCACGGCCGCCAAACTTCTGGCTCTCGGATGGCCAACGCCGGTGGCGCTGCTGACAACTGCCATCGTTGGGATTCTCCTTGGATCGATCAACGGGCTCCTGATTTCCGGCCTAAAACTGCCGTCGTTCGTCGTGACGCTTGGAACCATGGCCGCGTATCGCGGGGCCGCCCAGGTGATGCTTGGCGCTCAGTCCCAAAAGATCCCGACGAACTTAAGCGGCATTGACTTTGTCAGGACGCTCGGAACCCCCATCCCACTTCCCCTTACCATCCTCGTGGTCATGGCGATCCTGGTTGGACTGGTCTTACACCGGACGGTTCTCGGAAGGTGGATCTACGCAGTAGGCACCAACAATCGAGCCTCCCTCTATTCTGGAATTCCCACTGCTAAGGTCACGGTTTGGGTCTTTGCCATCTCAGGCGGGCTCGCTGCCATGGCGGGAACGCTGATTGACTCCCGTTTAGGCGTCGCCCGATTCGATCATGCCCGCGGCCTTGAGGTTGACGTCATCACCGCGGTCGTCCTAGGAGGAACCGCGATTAGCGGCGGAAGCGGGTCGATTCTAGGCTCTATGCTCGCCTTGCTCCTCGTTGCCCTCATCCGGATCGGAATGGGACTCGCCAATGTCACTGCCGAATATCAGTTGGCGGTCGTCGGAACCCTGCTCGTAATTACCGTCATCGTCGGTAATCTCAGCGAAAAGATTGCAAACTCACGCAGTCGACGTTCGCCCCTCGCTCCTTCCCCCACGCTTACCCCCTCACAGGAACCTCATCCATGACTCGATCAACGCTGCTCCTCACTGCTCTCGGCCTCGTCTTCGTCGCCGGATGCAACCGCGACGCCGGCTCCGCCGCCAGCACCGACACGCCATCCGCTTCCAAGAAGCTTAAGATTGTCTACATCCCCAAGAACACGGGGAATCCTTATTTCACCGAAGTGAACAAGGGGTTTGAAGAAGCCGCCAAAGAGATCGGAGCCGACTTCTCCACCACCGGTCCGGCTGCCGCCGATGCGACTTCACAAGTTCCCATCATCAAGGAGCAGATTCAGAGAGGGGTCGACGTGATTGCCATCTCGGCCAACAGCCCCGATGCTTTGGATCCGGTGCTTGACGAGGCTCGATCTAAAGGGATCACGGTCATCACTGTCGATGCCGACCTGGTCGGCAACGAGAGCCACCGAGACGCCGCCGTGCTTCCCGCAGATTTCAATACGGTCGGAACGTCCCAGGTGGAGCTTTTGGGTGAACTCACTGGCTACGAGGGGGATTTCGCCATCCTGAGCGCGACCACCGACGCGCCCAATCAGAACGCCTGGATCGCCAAGATGAAGGAGACGCTAAAAGATCCGAAGTTCTCCAAGATGAAGCTGGTGGATACGGTCTATGGTGATGACGAACCACAAAAGAGCACGACCGAGTGCGAAGGTCTGCTCGCCAAGCACCCTGGCTTGCGCGGCATCATCTCCCCCACCAGCGTCGGTCTCGCCGCCAGCGCTCAGGTCGTTGACCGAGCGGGCGTCTTCCCTGGTGGACCTCACGCAACCGGTAAGGGCTTGGAACTCACTGGATTAAGCACACCGAATCAGCTGAAGAAGTTCGTGGGAACGGGCGCGGTCACCGCATTTCAGCTCTGGGCGCCGTCCAACGAGGGATACTTAGCGGTCTATCTGGGACAGGCGATTCATCTCAAGAAAGTAATCCCGGCTGCGGGCGCCGACTTCGAGACCAAGAAGCTTGGAAAAGTGAAGTTCTCCAGCAAGCTTGAACTGATCGCTGGTCCCCTCGTGAAATTCGATAAGTCGAACATCGAGAAGTCCAACTTCTAGGTCCTTTCTGGCCGCTCTGATCTCGTCGAAACATAGATGCCGGCGATGATCAGCGCGGCCCCGGGTACCACCGAGATTCGGGGCAATTCCCCGATTGCGAAGGCGGCTACGACGGTTGCGCTCACCGCGACCAGGGGGTTGAGCATTGTCGCGACAACTGGCGGCAGTCGTCCAGCAACCCCGGCGTAACCGGCGGTTGGGATGGCCGTCGAGAATAGCCCTAAGGGAAGTGCCCACCAGGTCCGATGGTCGGCGATCTGATTGACGGGCGTCATCCTGACCGCGATGGGAAGCGCTACTACTCCCATCGCCAGCGCGATCGTCGAGAGCGCTAAGGGGTTTGATGGACGCCCAGAATCGGTCAATCGACGAACACCTATGGCAAACGCGGCGGCACAGAATGCCGCGATGAGCGCAAAGCCAGGGCCCAAATAAGGGTTGGCGTAGACACCGTGCTTTCCGCCCGGCGAGAGCACGCAAGCAACTCCTGCTAAAGCAAGTCCGGTTCCCAGCATTTCGCGGCCGGTTGGCCTGGATCCGAACGCCAGCCTAAGTGGCAAGGCGAGAGCGGGGGCCGAAGCGATCAAAAGTGCCACTTCTCCGACCGGGGCGTTTTGGAATGCCGCCGTCGCCATGAGATAGTAGGCGAACATGAAAGAGGCGATTCCCCAACACACGGGGAGCTTCACCGCACGAAAGAATTCCGCCCGATAACGACGCGAGAAGACGACGGGGGCGGTAAACGCAAACCCCAAGGACAGGCGAAAGATCGCAATCGTCCAAGGGTTCAGCTGGGGCATCAAGCGCACGAAAACGCCAGGAAAGGACCAACCCGCCACCACTAACGCTGCCAGTATCAGTCCCTGACTATCCACCGGGAGATAGTACACCGCTAGCCAAAAGTCGGGCGCCAAACGTTATCGTTCAGTGCTTCTTCCTCAGTCTGGCGCATGCCCTCCGGCTGATCGGCCATAGGCAGTTGGATGTAAAACACGCTACCGTTTTCGTCCGACTGAACGAGGCCCATTTCTCCGCGCATCGCTTCGACCAGCCGACGAGACAGAGAAAGTCCGAGTCCAGTGCCCTCCACGTTGGTAGCGTCGGCCCCTAGTCGGTCAAACGGCACAAAGAGCCGGTCGATGTTTTCTGAAGCGATTCCAACCCCCGTATCGAGCACGTGGATTCGCCCAACAGACTTCCAATCCGTCGCGTGAAATGTGACTTCCACGGTTCCTCCCTCGCAGTTGTACTTCACTGCGTTTGAAAGGAGGTTGATCGTGGCTTGGGACAAGCGTTGACGATCCGCGAAGAAATACAGCTTCTCATCGATTTTGCCCACGATGATCTTAATCGAGCGGGCTTCGGCGAGTGGACGAACCATGCTGACGGCGTCTTGGACGACTTCCAGGATCTGGACCGGTTCCATTGAGACTGAGAAGTTCCCAGATTCAATCCTTGAGATGTCAAGAACTTCGTTGATTAGCTGGAGAAGGTGCCGGCCCGCACTTACGATATATCCCACGGTCTCCCGCTGCTCATCCGGCAAGTCTTCAAACTCCATGAGTTGGGCGAAACCGAGGATTGCGTTCAAGGGCGTTCGCAACTCATGGCTCATTCGAGACAGGAACAGACTCTTGGCAAAGTTGGCCGATTCTGCCTCTTCTTTCGCCTGCTTCACCTCGTCCATGATCCGCTTGTGCTCGGTGATGTCGGTCGATACCGTGCCCACCGCATACACTTGGCCTTGGAGATCGAGGAGCGGGAACCGAATCGTAATAAATGTGCGTGGTCCGTCCGGGAACGGCACGACCTCTTCGACCTCTACGGACTGTCCGGTCGCCTTCACCTCAAGTTCGGCTTGCCGATACACTCGCGCCCGTTCGGGCGTCAAAAACTGTTCGGGGAAACATCCCAGGACCTGCTCCAGCCCCTTTCCCGTCATATTCAGTGCCGACTCATTGAACATCAGCACCCTTCCCTCGTGATCGTGCAGGAAGATCGGCGTGGCCGTGTGGTTCAGAATCGCATTGAGTCGATGCTGACTCTCCATGAGGGCTTCTTCGGTATGCACGCGGTCGGTGACATCCTCCGAGATTCCCACGAGGAACTTCGGCTCGCCGCTGGCGTCCGTCAACGGGATCTTTTTCGTGTGCAGAAGTCGTTGCCCGCGATATTTTGTGTCTATCGGTTCTCGGCCGTATGTGACGACGTCTCGTCCTTCGAGGACCTTGCGGTCCCGGTCTACAAAATATTCGGCCTGTTCGGGAGGAAAGAAATCGTGATCGTTCTTGCCGATCAACTCGGAACGGTCGAATCCTAAAAGCTCTTCGCCCGCTTTGTTCAGGAACACAAATCGAAGGTCTTCGGCATCCTTGATGAACACCATGTCGGGGAGATTATCGATCACCGAATCGAGGAATCGCTTCGACTCAACCAGTTCCTGTTGCCGTCGTGTGTCATCGAGCGCGATCCCATCCCAACAAACTTCGCCGGTTGGCAGTTCGCTCGCCTTTGCTGTCACCGTGATCCATTTCATCCTGCCGCCCGTAGTGACTCGACCGCACCACCAGTCGGAGTTCCGGTGTTGAACGGCGGTTGCCATGATGGCCCTTAGCTCGAGCCGGTCTTCCGGATGAAACAACCCCATGATCGTTTCGGCGTCGCGCATCGCTTCTTCGGGCGAGACGCCGAAAACCTCGAACGCGCCTCCTGAAATGAAGGCGAAATAGCCGGAGCCATCGTCTCGTTGGACGTAACGATACGCCGCGCCGGGAAGATTGTCCAAGTTAAGAGCATGCTGGCCATTCCTTGGCCCGTTCGGTGTCGGGACAATCGGGGCGTTGAGCGTGTCAACACTTCGCTTGTTTGTGAGTAGCGCGATCGCCCACATCGTCGCGCTCACGGCGGCCAAGATGATCAGGTACCCACCGAACGACTCGATCAATGAAAATGTAAGAGCCGCCAGCGAGATGACAAAGCCGACCATCGCAAATGCGACGGTGTCGGCTTTGTCTAGTCGAGATCGAAGAACTCCTACGGCGTTGTACATGAGCAAGACTTGAGCCCGGACAGTTAGAACTTTTTTCAAACGCCCAGCGAAGGAGCACCAATTTCCTCAATATTGTCGGCGCAACGCGTTCGAGCCCACAGAGTTGTTCAGCTTCTTTTGACACCATGATTCGGAAGAACCGCTATGCGGCGACCTTCAGTCGAACCTTGCGGTCCGTTCGATCCTCAGTCTCAAATTTCGCAAGTGAGTCCTTCACCTGAGAGACCAGGCTCTGGACTTCCTCGGTGCCCGTCTTCAGTTGCGACAGTTCGCTTGCCTGCGCTTCAAGGGAGCTCATAGAGCTACGCGCCTGTCGAGCAGTTCCATCGGAGGCGGATACCACCGAAGCCACGAATCGATTCGCCTCCATTCCGCTCGCCGCCATTGTCTGGCTGCTCGCGCTCAGCTGCTCGATCAAAGCGCCCATCTGATGGAAGTCGTTCGACGTGCCTCCGATGCCCTCGCTGATCCGATGAGCATCTCGCGCCGAGACCTGAATCTGGGTGGCAATCAGCTTGATGCCGTTGAGCGTTGAATCGACGCTAGCGAACGCCTGATCCGACAACTCGGAGCCGCTCTGCACCACGCCCACCGTTTCCGCCATCACCTGAGCGGCCTGAACCGATCGCTCTTGAGTCGCCTCGATGATTGCCTGGACCTCCTGGGAGGCTTCTCGGCTCCGTTCGGCAAGCTTCCTCACCTCATCGGCAACCACCGCAAAGCCCCTACCATGTTCTCCAGCCCGAGCCGCTTCGATGGCTGCGTTAAGTGCCAATAGGTTCGTCTGCTCTGCGATCTGGCTAATGGTGCCCATGATCTGTCCGATCTGTTCCGACATTCCAGCAAGTGCCTCGACTTCGGAGCGCGCATCACCGATCTTCTGCTGGACCATTTCCAGGGAAGTCTTGCTTCGCCGCATCAACTCACCACTTTTCTGTGAGGTCTCAGCTATGGCGGAAGCCCTTTCGTCGGCCATTTGGACACTCTTGACCACCGAATCGGCCAAGTTACCCACCTCTTCGAACCGGGTAGCCGAGGATTGAACGAGGACGGCCGCTGCCGATGCTCCATCTGCCACTTCGGAAGTGGAGTCCCTAATGTCAGTGATTGCCTCGGCGACCTTGGCTAGATCATCGCCCGAGCTCAAAACGTTCTCAACCAATGCCTCAACCGATCGCTTGGCTTCCCCACCGGCCACCGCAGCCGCGGCGCCCTGTGACGCAGTTCGGACGGAGACATTGTGCGAGGCCTCGCACAATGCTTTGCCACGGGCGATGGTGTCCTCTAACTGAGAGCAGGCTTCGTTAAAGTTTTTCGCCATCTTGGCAAATTCTGCGCTGCCCCCCTCGGGCAGGCGAACATTCAAGGCGCCTTCAGCGAGTTGCGCCAGGGAGCCGTTCATCCTGGCCAGAGGTTCACGAATCGCGTGCGTCAGCAGGAGGGCGCCGAAAACGCTGAGCACAGTCATGAGGAACTGAAGGAGCCAAGCCATATGGCTCGCCGAGGTTGCGTTCTGGCCGGCCGCAGTCAACTGGCGACTGGCATATTCGCGAATCCCATCTTGGTACTTGAGGATCTTCTCCCCTTCATCCGCGCGAATAGCCGTGTAGTCGTTCTTAAAGACGGACTCCGCTTCTTGTTGCTTGCCAGCCGTGATCAGCGCGTTGACCTTATCCTCGATCGGATTGCATTGCTTGTCGTCCTCGTCCGCCACCGATTGACCCAACTGCCGGAGTTCCTCCGTTCCAGGAAGCTTTTTCAACAATTCCAGCGTGTCGGAAAACTCTTTGCCCGCTTTGTCGTCGGCGGCCTTCTTCAGTTCCGCGTATTCAGGCTTGTGGCTGAACATGTACAGGCCCACGTAGTGCCCCATCTCGCGGAACGAGAGTTCAGCGTCTCCCACCACGTTCGCGGCCTTCTGGGCCCGCGAGACAATGTCATCGTTCGTTTTTATATAAACGTTTAATGAGCGAGACATTAAACCCACTCCGACGAATCCGCCGACAATCAACACTCCAAAACCCAGCGTCAACTTCGACCGTATGCTCCAATTTGAAACCATATTCACCCAAACCTTCAAACCTAATAATCTGTCGGTGGACTGAACCTTAAATTTTAGTAAATCGGAGCCAGAGAAACCGGTTTTTCAGCAAATTTAATCGTGTAACTTAGGGCCGGATGATTCAGATAGTGTGGAGGCAACTATAGCGGTTCATTTGGTGCGGGCTGGCTTTGGGGCGTTGAGAAATTTAGGCAAGGCAGATGATGGATCGATCGCAATGACCTGTTGGACGATTACCGTTTCAAGTGCTTTTGGTTTCAAAAGACAAGGCGCTTAGATCAGTTCCCGTTTCCGAGTCCCATCCGACCTCTCTGGGTAAAGCACAATAGAGATTGCGCCGAACGTATAAGAGGTGGCGCTGGCCCTTGGCTTCCAATTCCCTCCCCTTATGAGCAACGAAACCGTTATCGAGCAGGCACAACGTCGCCGAACCTTCGCGATCATTTCGCACCCTGACGCTGGAAAGACCACCCTCACGGAGAAGCTCTTGCTCTACGGAGGCGCTATCCAGCTCGCGGGAGCGGTCACTGCGCGTAAGAACGGTCGCAAATCCACGTCCGACTGGATGGAATTAGAGAAGCAGCGCGGAATCTCGGTGACCTCCACCGTCCTCCAGTTCGAATATCGCGGGCTTGTCCTCAACCTGCTGGACACGCCTGGCCACGACGATTTCAGCACCGACACCTACCGTACATTGACGGCTGCCGACAGTGCGGTCATGCTCATCGACAACGCAAAGGGAGTCGAAGCCCAGACCAAGAAGCTCTTCGCGGTCTGCCGCCGAAGAGGGATCCCCATCTTCACGTTCATCAATAAGATGGACCACCCGGGTCTCGGGCCCCTTTCGCTCCTGACGGAAGTCGAGGAGACCCTCGGCATTCGTAGCGTCCCGGTGAACTGGCCCATTGGCCAAGGATCGGAGTTCAAAGGGGTCTACGACCGCGAGAGCAAAGAGATCCACCTGTTTCAAAGAGTTGCTCATGGCGCGGAGAGGGCTCCAGTGCGTGTCACCTCCTTGGACGATCCCGAGCTTGGCAACTACTTGAACGCGGAGGAGATCAAGACTCTGAGGGATGATGTGGAACTACTAGAGATTGCCGGCGAAGGTTACGATCAGGGCGCCGTCGATCGCGGCGAGTTGACCCCAGTCTTCTTTGGATCGGCAATCACCAACTTCGGGGTCCAGCTTTTCCTCGACCGATTCATCGATCGCGCCCCGAAGCCAGCCTCGCGGCAAGCCGCTCAGCGAACAGTACAGCCTTCGGAACCCGACTTCACCGGCTTCGTTTTCAAGATCCAGGCGAACATGG
Source organism: uncultured Armatimonadota bacterium (assembly GCA_903904815.1). Taxonomy (GTDB): domain Bacteria; phylum Armatimonadota; class Fimbriimonadia; order Fimbriimonadales; family Fimbriimonadaceae; genus Fimbriimonas. Next base: position 58,992 of record CAIVDU010000036.1, on the reverse strand, counting down.
ACCCCAACCATCGCGACCGAATCGCATTCATGCGAGTCGTGAGCGGTCGGTTCGAGAAAGACATGGCGGTCACTCACTCTCGCACCGGCAAGGGCCTTCGTCTAACCCGTCCCCAGCGCCTGTTTGGTCAGGAGCGAGAAACCGTCGAAGAGGCCTACCCGGGTGACATCGTTGGACTCACCAACCCCGGGACTTTCGGGCTCGGAGACACCGTTTATTCGGGATGCCAAGTGGTCTTCCAGGAAGTACCCACGTTCGCGCCCGAGGTTTTTGCAACTCTGCGCAATACCGATGTCTCAAGGCTCAAGCAGTTTGAAAAAGGGGTCGCCCAACTTTGCGAGGAGGGACTGGTTGACCTATTCTGGGACCGTCGTTCCCATCGTCGGGAGCCTATCCTAGGCGCGGTCGGAAAGCTGCAGTTCGAAGTCGTTCAGCACCGAATGCTGTCTGAGTACGGGGTCAAAACCCTTCTCGAACCGGTTTCCTATGACGTGGTCCGATGGTTGGAAGGCGATGAAGTCGCCATCCGAGAAGCCTATTGGGGCACAAACGCGAAGCTGATCGAGGACAATCGGGGCCGACCGGTCCTTCTGGTGGCAAGCCAATGGACCTTGAACTACCTGAAGGACCAGAACCCCAAGATCGAGTTTTTGGAACTCCCGACAGAACACCCCTCTGCTGTCACGCGCTAACCTCCTGTCAACGCACAGATACGCGTCAATCGGTCACCGTCAACAAAATCAACCACAGATTTTCAAATAAACTATGGCCGATACTCTGAGACGTAGGGCGACGACGAGCCGCGATCAACGAAGATCATAAGGGTCTGAAGATCGTCTCAGGAGCGCAACATGTCATCAGCAACCCGGCAAGAGCCATACGCTATGAACCTACTTACCACGCCCGATTACGTGACACGGCAAGACTTGACAGACTGGGTCGCCGAAATGGCTCAGCTCTGTGGCCCCGACAATGTTCACTGGTGCGACGGCTCCCAAGCTGAGTACGACACGATCTGCGAACAGATGGTTTCTGCCGGTACGTTCATCCGGCTCAATCCGGAAAAGCGACCCGGAAGCTTCTTGGCCCGCTCCCACCCGAGCGACGTTGCCCGGGTCGAAGATCGAACGTTCGTATGCAGCATCCGAAAGCAAGACGCGGGGCCGACCAACAACTGGGTCGATCCGCGTGAGATGAAGGAGACCCTGAACGAACTCTTTCGTGGCTGTATGCGAGGGCGCACGATGTACGTGATCCCCTTCTGCATGGGCCCCCTCGGATCCGATATCGCTCAATACGGAATTCAGCTCACGGACTCTCCTTACGTCGTGGTCAACATGCGGATCATGACGCGCATGGGCCGGGCTGCCCTCGACGCGATGGGTGACCGTCCGTGCGTTCCGTGCATGCACACGGTAGGAAAGCCGCTCAATCCCGGCGAGGCCGACGTGGCCTGGCCATGCAACCCTGACGTCAAGTACATCGTCCACTTCCCAGAAGAGAGAGCCATCTGGAGCTACGGTTCGGGATACGGTGGAAACGCCCTGCTCGGCAAGAAGTGCTTTGCCCTTCGCATCGCCAGCTGTATGGGACGGGACGAAGGATGGCTCGCCGAGCACATGCTCATCCTCGGAGTGACCTCCCCGGATGGCGAAAAGACCTATGTCGCCGGCGCCTTCCCAAGCGCATGTGGAAAGACCAACTTCTCGATGCTCATCCCGCCCAAGGAGATGGAAGGCTGGTCGGTCACCACGGTCGGAGACGACATCGCCTGGATCAAGCCTAAGAAGGGCAAGCTTTGGGCCATCAACCCCGAAGCCGGCTATTTCGGAGTTGCGCCCGGTACGAACTGGGAAACCAATCCAAATGCGATGTCCACGATGGAGAAGAACACGATCTTCACCAACGTCGGCCTGACCGACGATGGCGACGTGTGGTGGGAAGGCCTGACTGACGAAGCGCCCGCGCACCTGATCGACTGGCAAGGAAACGATTGGACTCCGGAATCAGGAACCAAGGCGGCTCAGCCCAACTCTCGCTTCACCGCCCCCGGGTTCCAGAACCCAGCGATCGACTCGAGTTGGGAAGATCCGGCCGGAGTTCCCATTAGCGCCTTTATCTTCGGAGGACGACGAGCCACTACTGTGCCACTGGTTATTCAGTCCACGAGTTGGATGTTCGGCGTCTACAAGGCGGCCACGATGGGTTCAGAAACCACCGCCGCCGCGATTGGCGCAACCGGAGAAGTTCGACGCGACCCCTTCGCAATGCTTCCGTTCTGCGGCTATCACATGGGAGACTATTTCAACCACTGGCTTCAGATCGGCCGCGAGTTGACCGATGCGCCACTCATATTCTCGGTGAACTGGTTCCGCAAGGACGAGCTTGGCAAGTTCCTCTGGCCAGGCTACTCGGAGAACATGCGAATCCTTCGATGGGTGGTCGAGCGATCCAGGGGCCAGGCGAGAGCCACTGAGGGTCCTCTGGGCTACGTCCCCCACTACTGCGATATCGATTGGCGAGGCAGCGCGGTCACCGAGGAACAGTTCCTTAAAGCGCAGAGTGTGGACAGCGATGGGTGGAAGGCGGAGATCCAGAGCCACGAGGCATTGTTCGATAAACTGTACGATCGACTGCCCAAAGAGATGGTCCTCATGCGACAGCTCATCCTGTCAAAACTTTGGAGGGTCCCAAAGACTTGGGGCCTGGCACCGGAATAGGCTCTGAAACCAGTATCGTTAGGGACGCATGCGGATCCTAGCGATTGATGGAGGCGGAGTTCGAGGGGTTGTACCAACCTCGGCGCTCGCTCTCTGGGAACTTGAAATAGGTCTGGGCGCTGCCCAGACCTTCGATCTTTTCGCGGGCACCTCGACCGGATCGATCATCGCTTCCGCGCTCGCCTGCGGTCTTTCGGCCGACCGAATTCTCAAGCTCTTTCAAGAGCGTTCGTCGCTCATCTTCTCCCGCGAAGCCCTCACGTTCGCCCAAAGGGCCCTCTCGTTTAAGGGATGGGCGGTTCCCGCCTACTCAGAGCAGCCCCTTCGGGAGGCGATGAGCGAGGCGATCGGAGACATCACCCTGGGCGAATGTCCGCGCCCTCTTCTCATCCCTTGCCTGGATGTCGTGACCGGGGCCACGAGAACCTTTCGATCCGCCCATCATCCAGAAGGAAAGTCGGACCGGAACGTCAGAGTGGTCGACGCGGTGATCGCGAGCGCCGCCGCCCCCACCTTCTTCCCCAGCGCTTCTGTCGCCGGTTCTTCCTACGTGGACGGCAGCCTCTGGGCAAACAATCCGGCCCTCCTCGCTCTGCTCGATGCACGAGACCTTTGGGGTCAGGCTGAGATGCGACTGCTTTCGCTCGGCTGTGGCCGCCCCATTTGGGGCAAGCCGGTGGGATTCGGCGCCAATCGCGGATTCCTGGGCTGGGGAACGCCCCTCATGAGCCTTACGATGGCTGCTCAGTCGGAGGGCATTCACAGTTATGTGCGGCGCTTGATCGATCCCGAGAATTACGTCCGAGTCGATCCAACCATCCCTCGTGACCTCATCGCCCTCGACGATCCGTCGAACATCCCGAGCCTGCTCGTTCGGGCGGCGGAAGCCGCTCGTGAGAACCGGGACGCGGTGCGGAAGCTGATCGAGCTCTAGATTTCAGGCAATCGGCACTGGAGATTTTTGACCGTCGACTGATGTCGAACTGGCTCAGGTGGGAACCGCTGAACTCAGCTGTCACGATTAGTCTGGACATGTTGCTTTATGCACGAGTGAGTAACATGTTGGCAACTTGGTCTTTGCCAAGGAAAGAGACGAAACCGTTTGGAGTGGCCAAGATCTGTCGGACCATTCCCTAACCAAAGCCCGGACCGCGGAGTGCCTGCGTGGCCGATAACCTCATGGAAGATTCCCAACTTGGCGAAGCCCGTTTTCGCTCCCTTGCTGAAAACTCGCCGGACCTCATCATCCGATACGATCTCAACGGTCGAAGGATCTACGTCAATCCGGCCTGGCAGCGGCTTTCGAGTATCCCGGTTAGCGATGCACTAGGAAGTACCCCCTCGGAGTTGTCGAGTCTGCGCGATCCTGATGGCTACCAAGCAAGCTTGCTGGCGGCCGCCCGTGGAGAACCGAGCGAGGTCGAAGTGATCACCGACTCGAAGATCTATGGACGACGGGTTCATCACATCGTTTTGATTCCCGAGTTGGGCCCCGATGGTGCAGTGGAGAGCGTTCTCGCCATCGGCCGCGACCTCACGGTCAGAAAGGAAGCGGAAGAAAGAGCGCAAGATTTGAATGCTCAACTTGAAGAGCGAGTCCGGCTGAGAACAAAACAGCTCGACGAGGCGAATCGAGAGCTTGAAGCATTCAATTTCTCGGTCTCCCATGACCTTCGCTCACCCATTCGGACCATCAAAGGCTTTATCGACCTCGTGCTTGAAGACAACGCCGAATCGCTGGATGCCGAAAGCCAGTTGTATCTTCGCAAGGCCCTTGCTGCCTGCGACCGGATGCAGGACCTCATCGCGGCTTTACTCCAATTCTCCAAAGTCTCCCGAGGCGAGATCTTGCGAGTGAGCACCGATCTTAGCGAGATGGTGTCCCTTATCGCAGGCAACTTGACGAATTCAAATCCAGAGCGGAAGGTTGATTTCTCGATCGCCGCCGGATGTGTGATACAAGCTCAGCCGGACCTTTTGCAGATCGCGGTTGAGAACATGCTGAGCAACGCTTGGAAGTTCACCGTTCGCGCAGAAAAGGCAAAGATCGAGTTCGGAGTCTTGACCGATGGCCCCATCCCCACGTACTTCGTGAGAGATAACGGAGTCGGCTATGACATGAGCTACGCCACGAAACTCTTCGAGCCATTCCAGCGGCTGCACGCAGTCTCAGATTTCCCCGGCACCGGCATTGGCCTCGCCACCGTGAAGCGCATTATCAGCCGCCACGGCGGGCGGGTCTGGATGACCGGAGAAGTCGGAGTTGGAGCGACCATTTTCTTCACGCTCAATAGTGAGTAGTTGCTGCTGATTTCTCATATTTGACTCATGTTCGAGGTCAAAAATGAGTCTCATGCCACCCGAGGATTTCCGGGAGTTGGACTGCCATGATCACGACGATTCTACTTGCGAACCTTTTTCGGTATCAGACTATTGCGAGCAACAATCTGGTCACGAACCCACTCTTCGACGAGCAAGCGGTGACGAAGTCCAGCCCGAAAGGTTACTCCCTGGAGGGAAACTCTCACTGGGCGTATTGTGGCTACTCCGACGAAACGGCTCTTCGCGGCGTCTCACTTAGGTCGTTCGATGCCAAGGGGTCCACGACGGGTAGCGTGAGCCAGGTCGTCCAGGGAATCGATCAGCAAAAAGGGAAATGGCTTAGGTTCAGCTTCCTTGGGCGGGCCGAAGAAGGCTTCTCCGTGAAATCCGATCAGCTCTTCATGAAGATCGACTTCCTGAGTAAAGGAGGGGTGAGCTACATCGATTCCGCCAAGCGGCTCATCTATCGAGAGATCGTAAAGGACCGGGCTGACTTCACCGCCAACGGGGATTACGGAAAGCGGGGGTCGGTGGTCTGGCGCAAGTATGAGTTCGAAGAGCTCGCCCCGTTTCCTGAGGTCGACGCGGTAAGGCTTTCGGTGGGGTTCGAGTCTGGAAATGCCGCAGCCGATGCCGGTTCGAAGTTTTACGTCACGCAGTTTTCGCTCCAACAGAGCGATCATTCCGTCTCTGGCAAAGTGGAACCAACGGCAAAGCCGCAAGGACCATCGCTCGCGTCAACCGATGGTCTTACGCCACTCGGCGGGCGCTGGTTTTACCGCCCGGCTCCCGGCGAGAAGGTTCCCATCGATGCGTCCGGGAAATTCACCGCCCCCTTGGTCGTCAATTCCCAGAACGCGGATCGCCTCTACTACCGGGACGACCGCCTCGTCAATCCTTTCGCAGAGAACATGTCGGCTTGGATGCGGAAGGGGTACATGGATGCCCAGGGCACGATTCTGAGTGAGGACAAATTCGTGCCGGACAGCGTCGTGATCACTTTTGATGGAAGTGGCGCGGCGAAGGTCTTCACCCGAAACATTCCCAACCACCAGACCGCCAAATTCCCCGACACCGTCGGGACTCAGGGATATAACCCGAGCTACATTCAGGAGCACGCGGACACCTACTTTCTGCCACTCGAGCCTCAAGTAAACCCTTCCGCGAAATCGATGACTGAGCATGACGCCAACTACGCGTTGAACATGGGCGCCATCGGACTTGCCGTGAATGGGGTCGTCTTCTTTAACCCTTTCGATGCCCAGATGACCGATGCTTCCAGCATCATGGACCGCTGCTGTGGACACCCGTCGCCAGACTATCGGTACCACTATCACAAGTATCCGATCTGCGTGAACACCCCGTTCGTGGATAAGGGGGAGAACCACTCTCCGGTCATCGGCTTCGCGTTCGATGGCCTGCCGGTTTACGGCCCCTACGAAGCGCCTGGTGAGATGGCGAGGGACTCAAAAACAAATCCTCTGAACGCCTTCAATGCCCACTTCGACGCGGTGCGAGGTTGGCACTACCACGTGACCCCGGGCAAGTATCCGTACATTCTGGGAGGCTATTTCGGCAAAGTCGATAGTCGAAATTTTGTGATGCGAAGGCGATAGCCTTTCCCATTCGTCTAGACATTCTCGCCGGAACAGGCAAACGTCGCGAAAACGTGACCCATTTCCAAATTACGAACCGGTGGGTCCTCGCGCAGGCATTATTTCGGTATATATCATAAGAAATATCGGAGATGCGAAAGCCCCTCTGCTTCGTCAGTCCACCGACGCACTGATTCGCGTCGAACTGCCGATCGGACACCACCGTCTGCCGTTCCCATCTGACCAATCTCATGACCCTATCTCTGCTTTTCGCACTCTCACTGACGCAGACTTTCTCCCCTTCCCAAAAGGCATCCGATCAAGAAAGAACCGTCTTTCAGACGGGGAGCACCTACAAGGACCGGATCAACATTCGGGCCAAAGTCGCGATCGTCTATGGCATCGACAAGTCGATGCCAGAACGCGTGCTCGCCTGGCGAAAGCGGGGCTACAAGATCCACCTGATGACCGGCGTCGCCTGGGGTGAATACCAGGACTACTACTACGGGCGTTGGGATGGAATCAACCACGAGGGTGAGGTCCAGACGCGTCAAAACGGTGAGAAGGTCGGCCATGGGGGAGACGTGTATTACATGTCCCCGGGGGCTAGCTACGGCAAGTATCTCGCGGCCGGCGTTCGGAGAGCCCTGGAAGTCGGAGTCGAAGCGGTCCACCTGGAAGAGCCTGAATTCTGGGACTTCGGCGGCTACGGTCCCGGATTCAAGGCGGAATGGAAGGACTACTACAAGGAAGACTGGCAGGATCCGGCCAGCTCGCCGGACGCCCGGTGGCGCGCGGCAAAGCTGATGTATTTCCAGTATCGGCGGGCCCTTCAGCAGGTTTTCGACTCCATCCAGGAATACAACAAAGCGCACGGCACTCATGTGCGATGCTACGTGCCAACCCACAGCCTTCTGAACTACGCCCACTGGGGCATCGTCAGTCCCGAATCGAGCCTTGCCAAGCTCAACGGTTGCGACGGTTACATTGCGCAAGTTTGGACCGGCACCTCCCGCACTCCGAATTACTACCAAGGCATCAAAAAAGAACGCACGTTCGAGACGGCATTCTTGGAGTACGGCTCGATGCAAAACCTTATCCGTTCCACCGGTCGAGGTGTCTGGTATCTCGCGGACCCGATCGAAGACAATCCCGATCACGATTGGGGTGACTATCGCAACAACTATCATGCGACCCTCCTCGCCTCGCTCCTCCAACCCGAGGTTTCACAGTTCGAGGTGATGCCGTGGCCGGAAAGGATCTTCAACGGGACCTACCCCTCCGAGGCCGACAAAACGAAGCGCGTCCCGATTCCGAACAGCTACGCGACCGAACTTCAGGTTGTCATCAATACGCTGAAAGACATGAAGCAGCCGTCGGTCAAGTGGCAGAGCGGCTCTCAAGGCATCGGGGTGATGGTCAGCGATTCTCTCATGTTCGAACGTGGTGGACCGACCGCGAGCGACGACGATATGGGCCATGTCTATGGACTCGCCCTTCCGTTCGTCAAGCGGGGAATGCCCGTCCAGCCGGTCCAATTGGAGAACGTCTCCCTTCCCCACTATCTCGAAGGGCTGAAGCTGATTCTGATGACCTACGAGGGGATGAAACCCCTCAGCGCTGACGTCCATACGGCGATTGCCAAGTGGGTCCGCGGAGGCGGCACACTCGCGTTTGTCGACGCCGACAAGGATCCCTACCTGCGAGTGCGTGAATGGTGGAATACAGCTCCGAATCATTACAAGACGCCTCGCGAGCACCTCTTTGAAGAACTCGGAGTCGGTCGGACGCCGACCGCCGGGAACACGCCAGTGGGTCGAGGCAAGCTGATCTATCTCCAACGAAGCCCGACCGAGATTTCGCATGACCGGGCTGGCTCAGCTTGGCTTATCGACCAAGTTCGCCAGCAAGCGAAGAACCTGCGCTGGTCTGAATCCACCTCGTTAATCGTGCATCGAGGCCCCTACGTGGTTGCGGCCGGAATGGATGAAACCTCCGGACCAGAGACCGTTCTCAAGGGTCAATTCATCGACCTTTTCGATCCGGAACTGAGGGTCCAAAACACGGTCTCCGTTGGGCCCTCCTCCCGTCACTTCCTCGTTGATCTCGCGAAGTTTCGGGGCGCCGTCGTGGCAGCCGGAGGCGAAATAGTTCAGCAGGCTTCTAACGACGAAGGCTGGACGGGAACGATCGAGGGAATTGCCGATACCCAAGGGGTTGTGGTTCTGCGCGCGAAGGACGAGCCAAAGTCGGTCACCTTAGACGGCGCCCCGATTCAGAACCACGCCTACGATGCCAGCCATCACCTTCTCTGGCTGCGGTTTCCTAATCTCCCATCTCCGCAGGTCGTCCGCGTCACCTATCGATAGCAGGCCCTCGGCTACACTCTCCGCGTGAACGTGACATCCAGGCCCTCTCGATTCGAGGCTCTCGACCTCCTTCGAGGGCTTGCGGTTCTCGGTATGGCACTATCCGGGACGGTGCCGTACCGCACCCTTCCAGCCTGGATGTATCACGCCCAGCTACCGCCTCCCGACCGAGAGTTAAATCCAAACCTCTTCGGTGTGACCTGGGTGGACCTCATCTTCCCTTTCTTCCTGTTCTGTCTCGGAGCGGCGATTCCGCTTGCGCTGTCTCCGAAACTTGAACGGGGAGAGTCCGACAGATCGATTCTCAAAGGGCTCCTCGGCCGAGGGCTGATGATCGCAATCTATGCGTTGATCGGACAGCACCTACGGCCGTTCGTCCTCTCCGATACCCCAGGGACGGGCGAGTGGGTTATCTGCCTGGTCGGATTCGTTCTTATCGGCCTCATCCTTCTCCGATGGCCCCGAGAAACGCCTTCACGCTGGCGCTGGATCGGAACGGCGACGGGATGGGTGGGAGCGGCGATTGTGATCGCGTTTTGGTATTACCCAGATGAGACCCGTGGGTTCGCGAATTACCGAAACGACGTCATCTTGATGGTCCTCGCCAATGTCGCGGTCAGCGGCGGGGCCGTCTGGCTAATCACGCGGAGTAGGCCCTTAATCCGGTGGACGGTGCTCGCGGCAGTAGCGGCCATCTTCCTCACCTGTACGGTTCCGGGGCTCGGGAAGTCGATCTGGGACTGGGATCCCACATCCTACTTGCCATTCAAGAGTGGTCCCTACGGCAGGTTCCTTCCGATCTTCTATCACTTCGAATATCACAAGTACCTGCTGATCGTGCTCCCCGGAACCTTTGCCGGAGACCTCATCCGAAACGTGAATTGGAACGCGTCGGAAGCCTCCGATCACGCTTCCCGATGGGCACGCACGTGGCTGATCTGGGCAGGGCCACTTTGCATTTCGATTGCCTGTGGTGGCCTCATGGCTCGCCAAGTACCGATCACGACGGTCCTGCTGCTGGCCACGGTCCTTGTTTCGCTCAAACTAAGCGCTTTGAGCGAAGAGCCGGCAGAGCAACTTGCCCATCGGCTGTTCATGCTTGGGATGCCACTCCTCGTCCTGGGTTTGCTATGTGAGCCGCTCGGAGGCGGAATTCGAAAAGACCCGGCGACCCTGAGTTACTTTCTGGTGACCTCTGGACTTGGCTCACTTGCGTTAGGCTCCCTCGCGGTCGCCGCCAAAGGCGCCGCCCAAACGCGACTGTGGAAATCGATTCGCGATACCGGAACGAATCCCATTTTGGGATATGTTGTCATCACCAACCTCACCTGGGGAATCGTGGGGATCACCGGTCTCGAGGATGGGATCAACACACTTACCCAGAATCCATGGCTCCTGACGACGTGGGCCCTGGCCAAGACGATCTTCGTTGCTTGCGCCACCGCTTGGTTCACACGACGAAAACTGTTCTTGCGGGCTTAGTCGCCACTCGTTGAGCGATCGAATGTTCCGGTTCGGTATTCGGTTGGGCTCATTCTGAACGATCGCTTGAATCGGTTCGAGAAGTAGAACGGATTTTCAAACCCTACTTGAGCGGCGATCTCCTGAATGCTGAGGTTCGATATCTCCAAGAGTTGTCTCGCGAGAGCAAGCCGCTGGCGTTCAAGGAACGCGCAGGGAGAAATTCCCATCTCAAGCTGAAAGATATGGCTGAACCGGCTTGGTGAAAGATTGACGGCGGCGGCCATTTCATTGAGTCCGAGGGGCTCCGAGAGATGTTTCGTCGCGTATTCGACGGCCATCTCAATCCGAGGATCACGCTTCACCCCTGGGCGACTCCCCGCTCGATGGGCTCGAATAAGGACCTCCTCAAGCGTCACCATTGCGAGCAGTTCGTCGGTCTGGTCTTGACGCCAAGCCAATCGATTTGCCTCCTCAAGACAACTCGCGACGCGCCCCAGTTCTTCATCGGCCAAGTGGACTAGTGAGATGCCGGCTCCGAGGGTCGGCAAGTCCAGGAGCGGAAGCCAATGCGGTCGGGGCTGGAAGTGAGCCCAACGCAACTCCCAAACCTCCTCCCCTTCAAGAATTCCATAGCTGTGGAATGAGCTCGGTTGAAGAAGGCAAAGATCTCCCGGCTGGGCGAGATATTGACCGCCCCGGAATCCAAAGCAACCTTGCCCTTCGAGCGTAAGGATCAAGAGCCAACTGGAACTGCCGTGAATTCGCTCAACCTTATATCCAGCGCGCTCACGGTAGTGGCCAACGCTGAGGGTGGCCACCATCGGATCATGTGTTTGGACCACCCGGCTCACAGCACAATCTTATAGGATTTCAAGATGAAATTGAATTGGGAACAGGCCAAAAACTTCGTATCTTCACAGTAGAAACGCGATGGTGCCCACAAACGCTCTCGATCAATTCACTCACCAAGGCTACGCCTTGGCAAAGGGTCTCTTCTCCGCCTCTGAGGTCGCTCACTACATCGACTACTTCATGGATATGGTGCATCGTGGAGGAGACGGCTGGGCGGAAGGGGGCGTCGATCCTGAACATTCCGATCCGTTGAAGCGATACCCTCGGCTCCTTCAACCGCATCGTGGAGACAAGGTTGCCTTCGACTACATGGTTGACCCCAGAGTCGACGAATGGCTGACCGCCCTGCTGGGAGAATCTCCCTTTGCGGTTCAAACCATGGTCTATTTCAAGCCACCAGGAGCAAAGGGACAGGCACTCCACCAAGATCAGAGATACCTCCAGGTAGAGCCCGGCACCTGTATCGCGGCCTGGCTAGCCTTGGACGACTGCGATGAGGACAACGGCTGCCTGATGGTGGTTCCTGGGAGCCAGAAACTGCCCCTTCTATGCCCGGAAGTCTCCGACTCGGAGCAGAGTTGGACCGCCGATCAAGTTCCCATTCCGGCTGGCCTCGAAGCAGTCCCAGTGATCATGAAAGCGGGCGACGTGATCTTCTTTAACGGACAACTCATTCACGGGTCGGGAAAGAACAACTCGACGACCCGATTCCGCCGGATCATCGTGGGGCACTACATCGTGGCGGAAGCGGAAAAGGTCGCCATCTACTACTTCCCGGTGTTCCGAATGGATGGCACTCAGGTGACGGGCTTGCAGGCGAACGACCAGCAAGGCGGCCCCTGCGGAATATTGCGAGACGTCAATGGCGAATCGATCATCGAGATGGTCGGTTCCATCGAAGAAGCCACCGCCGCTCACTAACCGGCGATTCTTGTCAGATAAAACAACACTCTCTCTGCCCGTCTGTAAAGGCCGCGCGCAGGGAGAGTATCGTTTTGGAACCGTCGAAGGACAGTGAGTAACTTTTTGGGAGTGCGCTGGCAAGGATAGTGTTGCATTTGGTGCTTCGAACGAGCACTCGCAATCTATGTGGATTGCGGCTTTGCAATTCAACGCAAGCAACACTTTCCGGGCTGATTCTTTGATTTAAGAGTCCGCTACTTCTTCAGACTCCGATAGCGGCGGATGAGCGCGTTGGTGGAGCTATCGTGCTTGAGAACGGGCTCCTCGGGACTTTGCAGTTCCGGAATGATCCGCTGAGACAGAACCTTGCCGAGTTCGACTCCCCATTGATCGAAGGAGTCGATCTCCCAAATGATTCCCTGTACGAAGACCGCATGCTCGTACATAGCGACCAGCTTCCCGAGGACGGAAGGCGTCAATCCTTGGATCAAGAAAGTGTTGGAAGGGCGGTTTCCTTCGAACACCCGGTGAGGAACAAGCCAATCGACCGTCCCTTCCGCCTTCACCTCGTCCGCCGTCTTTCCGAAGGCTAACGCTTCGGACTGGGCGAATACGTTGGCGGTGAGGTAGTCGTGATGACTTCCCAGCGGGTTGAGCGAGTCGATGAAGGCGATGAAGTCGCATGGAACCAGCCGCGTTCCTTGGTGAATCAATTGATAAAAGGAATGCTGGCCGTTCGTTCCCGGTTCTCCCCAGTAGATGGGTCCGGTCTCGTAGTTCACATGCTTTCCGGTAACCGTGACGTGCTTTCCGTTGCTCTCCATCGTCAGCTGTTGGAGGTAGGCGGGAAATCGCTTGAGATACTGGTCATAAGGCAGAACCGCAATCGAATGGGCATCCAGGAAGTTCGTATTCCAGAGCGTCAGAAGGCCGAGCAGAACCGGAATATTCTGCTCAAATGGCGTCGTGCGGAAGTGCTCGTCCATTTCATGGAATCCCGACAGGAGCGCTTTAAAGTTTTCGGTTCCGATCGCCAGGAGCGTCGAGATCCCGATCGCGGAGTCCATCGAGTAACGACCGCCAACCCAGTCCCAAAACTCAAACATGTTGGCGGTGTCGATGCCAAATTTGGAGACCTCGGCCGCATTGGTCGACACGGCGACGAAGTGCTTGGCGACTGCCGCATCGTCCTTGAGTGCGGCGAGCGACCAGGCCCGCGCCGTGCGAGCGTTGGTCATCGTTTCCAAGGTGGTGAAGGTCTTCGATGAGATCACGAACAGGGTCTCTTCGGGTGAGAGATCCTTGGTTGCCTCAGCGAAATCGGTGCCGTCGATGTTCGAAACGAACCGGAAGGTGAGCTCTCGGAGCGAAGAATCCTTCAGGGCTTCGTAGGCCATGACTGGCCCGAGATCGGACCCGCCAATCCCGATATTCACGATGTTCTTGATCGTGGCACCGGTATGACCTTTCCAGTCGCCACCCCGAATCCGCTCGGCAAAGGCGTACATTTTGTCGAGCACTTCATGAACGGCAGGAACTACATCTTCGCCGTCGAAATAGACATGACTACCCTTCGGGGCTCGGAGGGCCGTGTGAAGGACGGCACGGTTCTCGGTGATATTGATTCTCTCACCACCGAACATCGCGTCGATTCTGCCGCGCAGATCAGACTCTTCCGCTAAGCGGAATAGCAGAGACAGCGTCTCGTCGGTCACCCGATTCTTGGAGTAGTCGAAATAGATTCCGGCTGAGTCAATGACCAGACGCTCTCCTCTCTGAGGGTCTTCGGCGAACAGTTGACGCAGATGACGGGCCTTCACACTTTCGGCGTGAAGCTGTAGGGCCTTCCAAGAGGCTCGCTCGGAGAGCGGTGCGACGCTATTGCTCATACTCGTGATCGTACCGGGTTCCTACGGCTTCGTTCGGGCCCGCCGGTTAAGAAATGGAAGCATCCGATGTCCAGAAGACCTATTTCTGGGCGCGAATTCGGCGCTGAATGGGAAGCGTGTTACGATATAGCAATATGGGTGATCGCATTTCAAGAAGCATCCAGGTTGCAAGGGAAAGCTACGCAGTCCTTCGAGGAAACCCTTCCCTCGCCATTTTCCCGGTGCTGTCCGCCATCGGAGCCATCGTGGTTTCGATCCCGTTCTTGGTTCCGATCATCCTGACCCTCATCGGACAACAGACGTCGAAGCATCCGGTGGCCTTTGACACCCTTCACTGGGTTCTCACCGCTGGGTTGTACTTCGCAAACTATTTCGTCGCGATCTTTTTCAACACGGCCTTGGTGGCATGCGCTAACGAAGAATTGAACGGCCGGAAGGCCACCGTCGCGTTTGGCGTTGAATCGGCGATGAAGCGCCTGCCTCAGATTCTTGGGTGGGCTCTTCTGGCGTCAACTATAGGAATGGTGCTCCGCACGATCAGCGAGAGAATGGGCATCATTGGAACGCTTGTCACGAGTCTGATCGGAATGGTCTGGAATTTGGCCGTCTACTTCGTGGTTCCGAGTCTTGCCCTCGAAGGGGTAGGCCCCATTGAAGCAGTCAAGACCTCGACCGCGATGATCAAGCGCACGTGGGGCGAGAGCATCATGCTTGGAGTAGGGATGGGCACGGTCACCGGCCTTCTAATTCTTGCGTCATTGATCCCGTTCGGAATCGGAATCGGCCTGCTGATCGCCCAACAGTTCATTCTCGGCGCCGCGATGCTCGTGCTCGGGCTCGTCTACATTGTGGGAGTCACGATCGTCGCAAGTTCCATGACGACGATTTTCCAAACGGCGCTCTTTATCTATTGCCGCACGGGAGTCGTCCCGAACGGCTTCCAGTCGGCATCTATCCAGGGCGCTTTCCGCGAAAAGCCTGTCCGAACCGTGTTCGGCCGCCGAATCTAAGATTATCGGGGAATCCCCTCCTCTCTAGGGATTGCTGCCTCCAATCGATTTAAGACGTCGGTTGGGGGCATCTCTTTTGTCGCCGAATGCAATCGCCCAACCGTCTCCCGCAGACGCCGTAAGTAGTTGCCACAGCCGGTGCATCGTGCGGCATGGTTGATGGCGTACCACAGCTTCAGTCCACGGCTTGAACCATCTGCGGCCTGATTGAGTAACCCTTCCATATGGCCACAAGGTGGCCCATCTTCGTTGTGATGCTTCATTAGCTCTCCCTCCCCGAATCTTCAACCATGTGAACAAGACGCGCCCTTAAGAGCCTTCGCCCTCTGAACAGCCTGGACCTAACTGTGCCAACCGGAATGTCCAAGGAGAGCGCGGCTTCTTCGTAGCTCATCTCTTCGACATCACACAGGGCAACCGCGAGTCGATACTCTTCTGGCAACCGGTCTAATTCGCGGAGAATGTTCTCCCCGACTGCAGACCAGCTCACTTCTTCCCAAAACCCTTCGTCCGATGGCTCCTCGATCGAATCGATGGAGACGTTCCCGGCGGAACCTCGCTTACGCCTCTGAGTGAGAAACTCGTTCTTGAGAATCTTGATCAACCAGCTGCGCGGATAGCTTCCATCGAAGCTTCCCCACGCTCGATGCGCGTTCAAGAGCGTTTGAGAGACCAAGTCCTCGGCATCCTCGGCACTGTGAGTAAGCCGTAGAGCCACCCGATAGAGGACCGCTAGCTCTTGTCTTGCTACATCCTCGAATCTCGGGCTCTGCTTTTCCGGCTTCGGCACAGATCTTCCTAGCACAGAGGCCATGATGCCACTTCCGACCGAGGATTCGAAACTATTCCAACCTGCCACGAGAGCCACCCTATCGTGAGCCCCAGCTCAGATCTCCAAAAACGACGTCCGCTCGCATGCCTTTCGGAATGAATCGAACGTCGTTTTAGTTCCAATCTTTTGCTATCGAACGGGGTCGAGGACCACTGCGCGCAAGTTCATGACCGCGCCATGGGGCATCTTGATGACTTTCAGTGTTAGGGTGACCGCCCCCAACTGATTAATTTCGATCGTCCCCAAGCTCGTTGTCTGGTAAGCGCTCCAAGAGCCCGTGGACTTCACAACCCCGCTGAGCGTGCGATTCCCGGTCGACAGAGTGAACTCTGAGTCGCTCGCCACTGTGTCGTCGGAGTAGGTCATCGCGACGTTGTACGTTCCCGGCTTGTCCACCTTCATGCGCCACGTCACGTAGTCGGTCGCGTTGGTCCAATAGCCGATGTTTTTGACATCGTCGCCTTCGACCTTAATCGCGTCCCCGACCAGGGCGGCGTTCGAGGCGGTCAATTGATAGGCTCCGGCGCCAGTCGGCGAGATGAGAACCGGAGGGGGCGGCCCAGCCACTTGAAGTGGACCTACCGGCTCTACTACGATGACACTGGCTAAGGCGTCGGGAGCATGGTCAGGGACTTGGATCGTAAGACCAGAGCTATCAGACGTCGTCTTGAGGATATCCTTCGGACTGGAAAGGAGGTGCGCCCGCACCTTCGGGTTGAGAACCGGCACGTGAATTTGCCCGTCAGTCGGCCAGTCGAAAACGGTCAGGTAGAGCTTGCCCGCTTTCTGGGTTCCCCGCCCCCACGAAAGCTGTGCATTAAACGGACTGGCCGAAGTGCCGTAGACCGCTTCACCGTTGGCCTTCAGCCAAGTGCCGACTTCGAGGAGTCTTTGCGCCTCGTCGGGGGGAATCACTCCCGTCGCATCTGGACCGACGTTGAGGAGGTAGTTGCCTCCTTTGCTTGCCACGTCGATCAAATTATGGAGGAGCACGGCGGTCGACTTGAAATTGTGGTCATTCACCTTGTATCCCCAAGTGTCATTGATCGTCATGCATGTTTCCCAATCGTGACCGAGCCCCTTGGCCGGGATGGTCTGCTCGGGCGTTCCATAGTCCCCCTTCAGACTCCCAAGACGATCGTTGCTAATGATCTTGGGCTGAAGCTTGAGGAGCGGGGAAAACAGCGCGGCGCGCTCGGGAGTCATGTCTCCCGGCGTGTCCCACCAGATGACAGAGACTGGCCCGTATTCGGTCAGAAGTTCCTTCACCTGCGGCGCCGCCACGTTCTTTAGGTAGTCGTCGTAGCTACCATTCTGGGCGGGATCCCAGTGACCGCCGTTGTAGGCGTAACCACCCGCGTGGTGCCAGTCTTGACTCTGGGAGTAATAAAAGCCGAGTTTGATCCCTTCTTTCTTGCACGCGGCGGCTAGCTCCTTCAGAGGATCACGGTGAAACGGGGTCGCGTCGAAAATGTTGTAGCCGTCCACTTTGGTGTGGAACATCGCGAACCCATCGTGGTGCTTGGCGGTGATCACGATGTACTTCATCCCTGCCGCCTTCGCCAGCTTCACCCACGATTCCGCGTTGAACTGCTCAGGATCGAATTGCTTCGCGAGCGCCGCATACTCCGCCACCGGGATCTTCGAGGAGTTCATGATCCATTCCCCGATCCAACTCGTTTCCTGTCCTTTCCAAATACCGGCGGGAACTGCATAGAGCCCCCAGTGGATGAACATTCCAAATCTGGCTTCGTGCCACCATTTCATGCGGGCATCGCGCTGAGCCGGTGTCTCATTTGGGTTGTTTGTTTGGCGGGCGGAGGCGCTCGCCAAAGGGGACATAAGACAAAGAGCAAGCGCGCTTAAGAGCAGCGAAGATTGGAGTTTCATCATGGTCGATTAGCGTGTAGACGTGAATCCACGTTGATATTACAGCCAACATGAGCCGGTCGCTCACAACCAGCAATGAAAGTGGGCAATCCTAGAATCCGCTCCGACTCAAATGAAAGTTTGCCGTTTGCAGCCCGCAGTTAGCAGCAGGAACGGATTCTAGCGGTCCCTACTTTCATTCCTGATTGTGAGCCTCTGGCTCAATTTTGCTGCTAACTGCCCGCTGCTGGCTGCAAACTGAAACTTCCAAACAGGTTAGGGCGACACACCCACGCCCATGAATCGTCAAAAGAAAGTAATGAGCCTTCGCATGTGCATTCTGGCCGCTGGTTTCTTCGCCGCATCCTTGCCTTTAGGAGCCCAAGAACATTCCGGGCATCTCCCGATCGATCTCCCTAAGGACGCCCAAATCAATTTTGATGTCGACGCGCCCGCGAAGGAACTCATTCCCTTCATCGCACAGATGATGTCCGGCGAAGGCTTCGATCCCACCGCGGGCGCGTCGCGAACCATCGCGATCAAGACAGGACTTGGCACCGTCAACGTCGATACCAAGGACCTCGCGGCCCTCCTTAGTCCGATCAGGGAACTCCACGCGGTGTCTTACAGCGGGGACGGCAAGGATCACGCCTTGGAGCACTATCAGCACGAGTTTTCCGAGCATGGAATGACCCGTCTCGCCTCTATCGGAGGTTCAAGTTCGGTGCTGATCATGCGAGAAGATGGCCCGAGCGGGCGATACCTCGCCGTGATGGAGCAGGGAAAGCGCGTAACCGTCGTGCGGACCGACGGGATGCCAGACCTGGGAGTACTCGGGCAGCTCGCCCTGGAAAAACTGACCGAGGCTGGCCAGAAAGTGAAGCACCGACTCAAGATCTAGAGGTTGGGTCGTTTGAGCTCGGTCCAGAACCCGAGCGCATTTCCGAATCGCTTACCGGGCGCGCCGCCCGGTCCATCCAGAAGGGTCGTCATGGTCAAGGCAACCCCGCTCAATGAGTCCGAGCGCTCAGAAAGGTCCAGGTGAATCCGGTAGGGCGATTTTAAGATTTCGCTTGCTTCAAGGTCGGCATCGAACATTCCGAATATCCGTCCCGAACGCCAGTGCAGTTCCTGAACGTCTTGAACGGTTCCATGGCAGTGGACGATCGCCGTATTGGACGAGGTGATTTCCAGTTCCAGCAATCTATGGCCCGACTCGGTCTCAACGGATCCCGACCAGGTTCCAAAGAGACGCTCGGGCACCGGGTTCATCGGAAGCGGCGTAGCCGGAGTCAAAAGCGAAGGAACCAGTTTGTTGCGGTACTCCTGGGACAAGGCCGAAACTGCATAGTCGGTGAACATCATGGGCAAGTCTGACTGTCCGTTGGTCAGGATCACGATGGTGAGATCCAACTCAGGGATTAAGCGGATCGCCGTGCTCACGCCCCCCATGTAACCGGTGTGGCTGATCGACCGGTACCCATGCCGATCCGCTCGAATCCCCCACCCTAGCCCATACACTGCTTGCGTTTCCGAGTAGGACGTCGCTCGATGGGCGTCGGCGAGTCCTCCTGGGCTCAGTATGGACGGTCCAAACCCGAGGTGAGCCTCGCCAAACGCAAGAAGGTCAGCGACTGACGCGAACGCCGCCGATCCCCCACGATGGTCGAAGTCATAAGGCGGATAGGGAACCCCGTCCGGGCCGTACGACACGGCAACTTCCCGGGAATCACGATTTCCAAGACTTGCATCCACCATGCCCAAAGGATCGAACAACTCTCCCTTCATCAGTTCGGCTAGAGAGAGCCCTGAAACTTGCTCGAGAAGGAATTCAAGCAGTCCATAGCCCAGGTTCGAATACACATGCCGTTCACCGGGAGAAGTGAACGTTTTAGCGAACCGCCGCAGTTGCGTCTCGACACTCGGCCGAACCGAGGGCTCATCTCCGTAATAAAACTGGTAGTGGGTAGGTAGGCCTGAACTGTGGTCGGCGACTTGGCGCACCGTGACCTGATCGGCGTTGCCGGTTCGGCTCTGAATCTTGATCCCACTCAGCTGAGAGTTGATGGGCTCATCTAGGTGCACGACTCCTCGTTCGGCAAGAATTGCGAGCACCGTCGCCGTCAGTGGTTTCGTAATCGATGCCAACTGGTATGGCGTCCGGATGGTTGCTAAGACGGTTCGCTCGCGATCCGCGAAACCGAAAGCCCCGCTGATGACCGTCTCGCCCCGCCGAGAAATTCCGTAGGCGACGGACGGCGCTTGATCCGAGCCCGAAGTTTCACGGAGGACCGCTTCGAACTCGTCAAGGTTCTGGGGAACTGACGGCAATGAAACCATAAACTAAATCAGCAAGGATCGCCGGGTTTTACCTAACCTCGGGAGTTCATTCTGGCCCTTCGTACCTAGCCATACGGGCATTCAATCCGCCGTGTCTCAAGTGGTGCTCGGTTAGCACATTTATGCGCCGTGTACGATGCGGAAATACTCCTCGAAAAACGCGGGAACATCGACAGTCTTCGCTACCTTGTCGGGTCCATCTACCGGCACCAGCTTCGTATGGCCAGAATCCTTGTCGCCGACCCCGTAAGAAACCTGAACCTGGCCCGTTTCATAGGTGCAGAGTTCAGGCCGGAAGATCAGCGCAGCCGCCAACGGATCGTGAAAAGTCATCACTTCAGAGTGCTTGAACCAGGTTTCAGCCATTGCGGCGACGGTCAACAGAGGTTCATCCGTAAAGCGACTTCGCACTTCATGAGCGGACATCTTGCACTGCTCGGTGACGTCGAGTCCTACCGAGATGTGGTTGCGGCGATAGGCTGAATAGACCATCGCGGTAGCCGCCGGGTCGACGAGAGCGTTCCACTCCTTTCGATCGCCGCCATGAAACACTCCACCCATCGAAACAATCGACTTCAGGAGATAGGGAATCTCGGGGTCGAGGGCAAACAGAATCGCGATGTTTGAGTACGGTCCAATTGTGAGAAGCGTGATCTCTCCTGGCCGTTTTCGTATCGTGTCTCGCAAAAACCAGACCGCATCGTTTTCCGGCCGATCCAGCCGAGGGTGCTTGTGCGCGATGGCCTCGAACTGAGGCACTTTGGGCTGACCTGGCCCGTCGACAAGGACATTTCGCCTTCCACAATGGATCGGAATATCGGTGCGTCCCACCGAGAGGCAGATAGCTTCGGCGAGGGCAGCTCGTTCTTGCACATCCCCGCTGACTGTCGTGATCCCGAGGAGTTCACATTCTGGCTTCTTGAGAAGGTAGGCAAGGGCGACGGCATCGTCGATGTCGCTTCCGATGTCGGTATCGAGAAGCACGGGAATCTGACTCATACACTCAGTGTAGTCGGCTTATGCGAAAACAGGGAGAGGCTTTAAGTTTGCTTCGATTGTCTCGCGTTGATCTTCGAGGAATGGCGGAAGCGCAAGCCGGACTCCGAGTGTCTCCGCCGACTCGTCGGCGGCGAATCCGGGACCGTCGGTCGCCAATTCGAACAGAATTCCGCCTGGATCCCTGAAGTAAAGGCTGTGGAAGTAGAATCGATCCACCAGTCCCGACGTTTGAATTCCGACCGCTTCGATCTCCTTCTGCATCGCCAGCAACTCGGCGTCGTCAGAGACCCGAACCGCGACGTGGTGGGTCCCGCCCGAACCGAGCCTCGCAATCTTCTTGCCGTCAGGTTCATGGATCTGGATTCGACCGTACGAGTTCGCGTCGCGCGTCTCGTAAGCGTTTCCAGATTCTCCCACCGGTCGGTATCCCAACAGCTGGGTCACGACCCCGCGCGTCATTTCAGGCCGCGCGCTCACTACGTCTACACCAAGGATTCCGCGGATGGCTTTGTCTTCGGGAACCGTCAAGTCCCAAACCACGCCTCCACCGGGAAGTCCGGTGTCATCGACCAATTCAAGTCGCTGCCCTTCCGGGTCGGTAAACAGAATCCGGTCGGCGCCAAACTCGTCTTCTTCCCGCAATGGCCCGGTAGCGGCTTCCTCCAGTCGAGCCTCCCACCAATCCAACGAACTGCCAGGCACTCGGAATGAAGTGAGCGAAATGTCGGCAGCGCCGGGAACGTGACTCCCGATCAGTGGCCAATCAAAGAACGTCATGTCCGTTCCCGGAGAGCCCACCTTATCGGCATAGAACAGGTGGTACGCACTCACGTCGTCCTGGTTGACACTCTTCTTCACGAGTCGCAAACCTAAGGTCTGGGTGTAGAAGGTTAAGTTCTCGCCGACTCGGGCGGTGACGGCAGTGACGTGGTGAATGGAATGATTGCTCATGAATGACCTGAAGGTTCTACGTCTATTGTGCCTTGTTCAAGGCCATACGCCCCGTCGATATGAGATACCCTCTTGCAGTGTCGCAGTCCGGTCGGTTAGTCGTTTCATGCCCAGATCGCCCCGGGATCGTCGCCGCCGTTTCCGATTTTCTGTTCCGCCAGGGAGCGAATATCGTGCATTCCGACCAGCACAGCACGCACGATGCGCCAGAGCAGTTCTTCATGCGCGTCGAGTTCCAAGGCCCGAGCGCCGATTCACTGGTCGAGCCCTTCCGTGAGCTTGCCAACCGGTTCGAGATGCAGGCAAGGTTCGTGCCAAGTGATCGTCACAAACGGCTGGCCGTGTTCGTGTCGAAAGAGGATCACTGTCTGCAGGAGCTTCTCTGGCAGGTTCGCTCGGGAGACCTGCAGGCCGAGATCTCGATGGTCGTCGGAAATCACCGCGACCTTGAGTTGTCGGCCACTGCGTTCGGTGTTCCGTTTTTCCACGTTCCGGTCACTCCAGACACGAAGGCGGATGCGGAAGCCAGACACCTCGAACTGGTGGCGAACCAAGTCGACGTCATCGTTTTGGCGCGGTACATGCAAATTCTTTCGCCGTCCTTCTTAGCGATCTGGGGCGGGAAAGTGATCAACATTCACCACAGCTTCCTCCCGGCGTTTGCAGGGGCTCGCCCCTACCACCAGGCGTATGACCGTGGTGTCAAGATCATCGGCGCAACTGCCCACTACGTAACGGCTGAGTTAGACGCTGGCCCCATCATTGAACAGGATGTCCATCGAGTCGACCATGGCTCCGACCCGAGCGATCTCCGGCGAATTGGTCGTCAAACCGAGCGGGCTGTGTTGGCGCGTGCGGTGAGATGGCACGTCGAGGATCGAGTACTGATCCGCGGCAATCGAACCGTCGTGTTCGATTAGCCCAATGTGCGGCGCACATCCTTACAGCGGATAGGCCTGGCTGCGGGCTTTATCCAGCAAATCACGAAATCCGAAGTGGTCCGCCCAATGATCAAGATATTCCTCGTCAAGTCGACCTTTCTGAACTTCCAGAACTTGGACAATGTCGTTCCACTGACGAAATCCCAAGCGAACTCAACCTGGATCCGACATCCGCAAGGATCTGCGAAACGCTCAAGGTTTTTTCGGGCCCGGTCGAAGATGCTCGGTCATACGTCGAAGTTCTCGTCCGGCCTCGATCCGATCCAGCGTCATCTTAAGACGCTGCTCGGGCGTGAGTTCTCAAAGCCGTGCAAGGAGTAATTTCCATGGCGCTCTCGGAAGTATCTAACAAGTCCGTGCGCTCCACGACTCTAGTTTACAACCGGGACTACACCGGCTTCGGCTTTTTAAGCCGCTTGAGGACCTTAATCGCAAGGCTCTCCACTCCCATGAACAGCGCCACCGCGATAAACGCAGGCAGCGCATATCGATACACCGGCAGGTCGGAAATGATATGGGAACTCAGGACTGCGTAAAACGCCATCGCGCAGAGCATCGCGAAAAATCGGATCCCCTTTACGGTGGAGTCGGAGACTCCAATGAACACGAGATACTCGCGCCGGATCACCGAACGCAAAGCCGGCAGAGTCACGCCGGCTTGGTTCACGCTCGTGTAGATTTCCTGTTCGGTGGCTCCGCGTTGGAACTCCGCCTGGGCATACCGCCTCACATCCTTGACATAGGATTGAATCGTGGCGCGGTTGGAACCGGCAGGGAGTCGAGGTACGCGGGTCTTACTCACAGGCTTTAGATGCTAGGTGATACTGCCGTCTCGGCAGCGGTCACATGGAACACGAATCGGGCGTTGCCCAGGGCGATCTCTTGACCGTCAACGATGTCGGCCTCTTCGACTTTCTCGAAGTCGTCCTTAAGGATATATGTTCCGTTCGAAGAACCAAGGTCTTTGATCGACCAGACGCCGTTTTCGCACCCAATTTTCGCATGCTTACGGCTGACGTACGCGCCCTCGGGAAGAGTTCCTAAGTCAATGTCGATCGGCCCAACCGCTGGATCGAACCGGCCGATGACGGTCGGAGGATTCACTGGGAAAACGATGTCGGTAAGTGCCCCACTTCGTTTGACAGTCAGGCTGCCGAACTGGGTGAGAGGAGTGGCTTGGTCGCCCTGTGGATCGCTCCAGCCCTCTGCGGCCACGCCGGCGTGCGGGTGGTCGGCCAAAGGGGCGGAAGCAGGAATGAGATCCTCAGGGGTTTGCGTCGCATCGGTCTGTGCGTTATCAATCATTCTTAGTTGCCCTCCGGCCCACGACCTCACCGAGGCCGAGAACCGTCGCGGAGACGAGAAGACCCGGCACTAACGTGCCAAGGCTGAACTTCTGCCCTGCTAGGTAGACCTGAAGATAGTCGTTGTTCGTTCTTTTACCATCAATCAACCATAAGAAACTTACGATAAAGGCCATCGACATAGACGAAACGACCCATCGGGGCGACAGTTTGAGGCGGTTGGGAGGCAGAAACGCCAAGCAGACGGGAATTAGGAGTGCTCCTACCAAGGCGCCACCGTAGTCGTACCACAGGTCTACGACCACATTGATATTGCCCTGGCTCAACAAAAGGAACAGGATTCCGATCGATACGAGGCAGGCCAAGAAGAAACCGACCCTCGTCCACAGCTTGATCGTGGAGTCGCTCATCCCAGGCTTGATTCGCGCCACCATCTCCCGCCCGAAGGTCGCCCCACTCACCAGCGTGTAACCCACCATCGCGGAGAGCACTGTCCCGGTGAGACCGCACAGAAAGACCGCCTTTAGCCCCGGCGGCAGGACCTTGTCGCCAAGTTCGGGGAAATAAGTCAGGCCACCCGCATCCGGTCGCAGCATCACAAGCGCATAAAGGCCGGTGGTAGTCGACAGAATGTCGCACAGTGCCCAAAAACCGATGCTGATGTACACGCCCTTCCGGCTCAGCTCCGGATTGGCGGCGCTGCTCACACGCTGATGGAATCCGGGATCCACAAGAGTCCAAGCTCCCAGAACGAAGAAGCTCAAAATGGCCAACGTGCTCTGTCCCCCGTCAAACCTCAAGAGCGTTGGATCTACTTTTGCCAAGAATTGTGAGGGCGGGTAGTGAGTCAAGCACCAGATGACGACCACGAAGAACCCTACGTACATCATCACAAACGCCAGGAGGCCCGCTCGGACGTCGGCGAGCAACCCGCCCTTATACAAGAACAGGGTTCCTCCAAGGGTTGCCACCACGATTGATACTTTAAGTCCCCACCCCGTGAACAAAGAAAGCATCGTTCCCAACATCAGCACGTGCGCCGAGGGCACCGCCAACATGAAAAGGAATACCGCGCCCACCAGACCGGCGACTCGTCCGTATCGAAGTTCCAGCCGTTCTGGAATCGAGATTTGGTCAGCGGCTCGCACCCGCTTGGCGAAGTAAAGCGCGTAGATGAGGGCGAAAAAGTAGTAGGGGATTCCGCTTAGGAGGATGGTGCCAACGCCGAACGCCTTTACCGAGTCTCCGATTGCCAGGATGCCGCCGTACCAGGTGCTCACGAGCGTCGCGACAAACGCCGGAAGCGAAAGGTTTCGGCCCGCCGCCAGGTAAGCCAAAATAGAATTGTCGCGCAGTTTGGTCGAGAACCCGAGCCCCAAGATCGCAAGCAAGAAAACCGCGATTACCAGATAGTCGAGAGGGGCTAAATGCAGAATCACGGCTCGCCCCAACTTGGGGAGCCGTCAGTCTCCAGGAACACGAAAGCACGCCCGCATTCGATGGTCAGTTCGACCGTGGTACCTTCGGAGATGTTGGAAAGGCTGGTGAGTCCGAACGGTTCCAGCGTTGAAAGGCTCAACGGCCAGCGCGTGCCAGAAAGCGAAACGCCTTCGCACCGTTCGAGGGGAATCACCGAGAATCGTGACTGCGCTCGCGTGACAAACTGTTTTCGACAAGGCCCCTGAACCAGCACACCGATACCCCGGCGCAGCGCTAGGCGCACGCTCAAAGGGCTTTTGGCCGCACTCTGTAGGGTGCCCACCACGTGGTCGAGCAGATCGCCTTCCACCCCGGCCAGCGTGATCGCTTCGTACCCTTCCTCTAACGCGAATGCGAGCAACTTGTCGCAGTCAGTCGAGTCTTGGTCGTCGACTTGGATCAGACGAGTTTGCGCTCTCGCGCTCGTCTCCGAAATGCTGTCCATGTCTCCCACCGTTGCTCTGGGAATCACATGCACCGCATGCAACTGATCCGCGCCGGAATCGGCCGCGAGAATCACTTCGGCGGAATCGATCCATCGCTTGAGTTGACTGGCCGGCATGTCGGCACCCGCCAGAACCCCAAGCACGCGGATGGGTTCACGTGTGTCTGCCACCCGCAGAGGGTACCTATAAACAGGGTCCCGATCGGAAGGTTTTCATACCCCAGAGCGCGTCAAAGATATCCCCATTCTGTAATTTTGCTGAGAATTGACCAGGCAAAAAATTCTTGTTGTATTTCACACTGGCGCGCTTATTTCACCCTGTGTATAATCGATCCCCACCCCGTTCATCCGGGACGGATTCACCGGCAATGCAGGACCTATTTACCCTTGGACAAGGCGACGAAATGAACCGACTCGAGAAGGCATGGGAACAGGTGCTCCGAAGGCTGAGTCCCGAGATTCCCTCAGCTTGGTTTGAACGATTTATCCGTCCTCTGAGTCCAATCAGCTTCAAAGATGGGGTGGTTGCCATCGCCGTGCCGGGCAAGTTCGTCATGGAGTGGGTCCGCGAGCGTTACGTAGGCACGATCCAGCAGTGCCTCTCCGACGAGTTTGGTGAGCCGGTCGTCGTCGAGCTTCGTACAGAGCCCCGAGAAAAGACCACGGTCGCCGGGGTGTCCTCGGCCGGCGTTTCTCTTCCGACTCCGGTCAATCCCGACACTTCCTTCCGGCCGCTCGAAAAATTCTCTTTTGACTCTTATGTCGTGGGCCAAAGCAACCGTTTAGCGGTCGCCGGCGCCCGCGCCGTTGCCCAGGAACCGGGAACCAAATACAACCCGCTTTTCATCTATGGATCGTCCGGTCTCGGCAAGACCCACTTGCTCCATGCGATCGCCCGTGAAATCCTCAAGAAGGATCCAAAGTTCCCGCTGGTCTACGTATCCGCCCAGCAGTTCGCCGAAGATTTCGTCAACGCCCTTCAGAACAACCGGATCGACCAATTTCGACGGCAGCAACGCTCGGTTGGTCTCTGGCTCGTAGACGATGTCCAATTTGTGGCGGGTAAAGACAAAACCCAGGAAGAGCTCTTCCACACCTTCAACCTCCTCCAGTCGCTCGGAAAGCAGATTGTCCTGACCTCGGATCGACCACCCCGCGACCTCTACCTGATGGACGAGCGACTCCGATCACGATTCGAAGCCGGGCTGGTCGCTGATGTCCAGATGCCAGACACGGAAACGCGTTGCGCGATTCTCTTAAGCAAGGCAAATCTGGAAAAGCTGGACCTCGAACTCTCGGTAGCCATGTATCTCGCCGAGAACGTCCCCGGCAACATCCGAATCCTCGAAGGCGCTCTTACCAAGCTAGCCGCGAATGCGAGTCTCGATGGCGGTCGCCTCACAATGGATCTTGCCACCGTCATGGTGGACCAGTATTACCGCTCGGGCGTGCTTGCAAAGCCGGGATTTAACTCCATCGTGGATGCGGTCAGCCGCCACTACAAGATCCCTGCCGACGAGATTAAGGGGACCTCGCGAAAGGCGCCGATTGTTCATGCACGGCACATCGCGGTCTACATCACCCGAGAGATCACCGGCGACTCCTGGAAACATATCGGAAGCCTCTTCGGCGATCGAGACCACACCTCGATGATGCACGGCTACCAGAAGATCACCGAAATGATGAACGGCGACAAGGACCTGAAGGCGACCGTCAAAATGTTGATTCGAAACCTTTATCCCGAGGCGTAGCCCATGAAGCTCCAAAACTTGACTTGGCCGGAAGTGGACGCAGTCTCCCGCGATATGGTCGTCTTGATTCCGACCGGTTCGTTGGAGCAGCATGGCCCCCATCTGCCGCTCTTCACCGACAGCCTCATCGTGACCGCCATTGCCGAAGCGGTCGAGAGCAACTTGCCGCAAAAGGTCCTTCTGACCCCCACCCTGTGGCTCGGCGCGAGTGGGCATCACCTTGCGTTTCCCGGAAGTCTCAGTAACGACTTTGACTCCTACATGGGAGCCATCGAGAGCATCGTCGAATCCCTGCTTCCCCATGGCTTCCATCGCTTCTTCGTGCTCAATGGCCACGGAGGAAACACCGACCCGAACGGAGTTGCCGCTCGAAAACTTAAGGCAAAGCACCCGAACATCACGATCGGCCAAAGCGGGTACTTCGTCTATTGCGAACAGGTCATCGCTGAAGTTTTAAGCGGCCCACTTAAGAAAATGCGCCATGCCTGCGAGGCTGAGACGAGTTTGATTCTCCACCTTCATCCAGACCTCGTGCGGAAAGACAAACTTCGTGACGACGGGCTGGTACCCGAGCCAGCTATTCAGGGACTGGTGCACCATTTGGACGAGCAAACGGAGCAGGGTTCGTTCGGCTACGCGACGCTTGGAACCGCCGCCAAGGGAGAAACCATCTTTAACGCCGCGGTCAATGGCACTACTGCCGACATGGATGCGATAGCCAGCGGGTATGTTTTGACGGGATTCGGCTCTGGAAACTGACCATGCGTATCAAACTGCTTCTCGTGTCTGGACTTGCCGCTCTTTCGATGAGCTCATTCGCCCAGTCGTTTTCCCTTGCCGGTACTGTTGGCGCCTATTTCCCATCGAGCGCGGAAATTCGAAGCCTTTTCGGTTCCCGGTTGTTAAGCTTTGGGGCAACTCCGTGGACCGGAAACAGCACCAAGAGCGGATTCTCCCCAGAAATCGGGTTCGTAAACGGCTCCAATAACGGCAACTCTTTCGTCCTGGCCCCTCTCGCGGTCGCTTATGAGAAGGACTTCGTTTCTGAGAACTCGAACGGCACCGTCCGCACTTCGACGTCGATGGTTCCTTACCTGAGGGCCTCGCTGGGAGTTGCCTACTTCGATTACAGCATTACGCGGCCCAGCGGAAACCACTACTCGCTTCGGCGCGTCGGCGGAACGGCCGGTCTCGAAGCGGGACTGAAGCTGTCTAATACGGCCAAGCTTTTCGTCAAATACGATAAGTTCACCACGGAGCAGCACTTCGATTTCAGCGGTCTCCAAGTTGGATTCGTCCTCTCGCTCGTCAAGCTCTAGCCGTCATCGGGGCGCAAGTCTCCCGTCGTCATCGATTCTCGGAAGGGCCTGTCGCCTTTTTGAATGGGATTCCACTGAATCCCTGCGACCAATCTCCCGGTCCAACGGCTCGGGAGACCCCCTTTTTGAAGAAAAGGTCCGATCCTAAGCTCACGTGAGCGCCCCTACTGAATGAAAGAAGAACTACTCGCCCCAATCGAAAAAGCCGTCCTCGTTTATATCAATGAGGATGAGGAAGAAGACACCGTTGTCGAAGAAGAGCTAGAGGGCCTCTGCGAAGCCGCTCAGGTAGAACCAATCGCGAGTATCCGTCAGCGCCTCGATCGGCCTCATAAGGGAACCTTTGTCGGAAAGGGCAAGGTCGATGAGATTGCCGCTCTGGCGAAGGAATCGGAAGCCGACCTCGTGCTCATCGATGGTGAGGTCAGCGGCATGCAGCAGCGCAACCTGGAAGAGCGTATCGGGATGAAGGTCGTTGACCGAACCCAGCTCATTCTGGACATCTTTGCTCGCCGTGCCCGCACCCGCGAAGGAATGTTGCAAGTCGAACTCGCTCAGCTCACCTACATGATGCCCAAGCTCATGTCGGTCTACACCAAGTTCGAACGACAGAAGGGCGGCATCGGAATGCGAGGACCCGGTGAAACCAAGTTGGAAAGCGACCGCCGAATGGTCCGAGATCGAATCTCGCGCTTGAACCTGGAAATAGAAGAAGTCAAGCGCGTGCGCGAGCAGCAACGAGCTAGCCGACGCAAGCACCCATTCCCATTTGCGACCATCGTCGGCTACACCTCCGCCGGCAAATCGACTCTCATGAACCGCCTCGCGGGAACGGACCTTTTGGCAGACGCGATGCCTTTTGCCACCCTGGACCCGACCACCCGGAAGATCGATCTGCCCGACGGCTACTCCCTCTTCTTGACCGACACCGTAGGTTTCATTCGAAAACTGCCCACCCACTTGGTAGCCGCTTTCCAATCCACCCTTGAAGAAGTCACCTTCGCCGACTTTGCGATTCACGTCGTCGATCTCAGCGCGCCAGCTTGGGAGATTCAACGCGACGCTGTCCTTGAGACTCTCGAAACCCTGAAGGCTTCGGACAAACCGATCCTGACCGTCTTCAACAAGATCGATCGCATTCAAGATAAGACCCTGCTTAGAAAGATCGTCGCCGAATGGGAGAACAGCGTCACCATCTCCGCCGTCACCGGTGAAGGGCTGGAGGACATGATGAAGGCGATCACGAAAATGGTCCAAGGCCTCCTCAAGACCACCAAAGCCCTCGTCCCCTACTCGGAGGCCGGCCTCGTCCAAGACTGCTACAACTTTGGCCGAGTCCACAAAGAGGAGTACCGCGCGGACGGCATCTTCATCGAAGCCGAACTGGTTTCCGAAATGCGGCAGAAGCTGGAACGATTCACGGTTGAGGAGTAGCGGCCCGGCATAGCCTGGAGCGTCGGGGCATCGTTTTTCCCGGCATTCGTAGCACCTGGCTTTGGCCTCACTTTGAATTTTGGCGCAAGCATTGTATGATCCTCTTGAGCCACGAAGGTGGCAATAAGGAGCAAAGGCTCCGAGGATGCAAAAATGAATATGATTGACGACGAGGCTCGTGCGGTTGCGCGGGCGATTGATCGCGCCATTGGGTACGCCGATTCGGGTCCGCTGATCTGGACCAGCGGAGCATATGAAGAGCAATTTCAACACTCCCTCATAGCCCATTCGCTTTTTGGTCTCGGGGACAAACCCCGACGCGTACTTCCCGGTGGCTACGTAAGCCGAAGTTTTATCAAGCCCCCCGTTAAGAATGAGGAACGAGAATCCTCTCATCCGGTCCCAATCGAAATCAATGCAGTGGATTCCTCAAGAATGGGCCTGTGGCCATTTTTGGATGACACCGAGCGACTACCGGAAGAGCGAGAGAGAATTGACGCTCATCGCATCCGAATCGTCCGAAGAATGACGGACAACCTTGGCCAGGCTCTTTGTAAATCACTGAACCAATTCACCCTCCGTCTCCTAAACGCGGTAGTAGATCAGGAAGACCAAAAACTCAAGTGGCACTCCTCTCAGGATCAAATCGTGGCTCGGCTAAGAAACGGCTGGAGTCTTCTTCGCCCCGAGACAGAGGATGCTTTCGCCCTCGGCTATGACCTCACCCGGCATAACCTCAAATGCGAGGCTAATGCTTCGCTTGATCCGCATATCGCGTTTCTCTATGGACCTCCTGAGGACCTCGGGGTTTGGAAACGCGCACCAGAGGTTCGGCTCGTTGCCTGGGCCGATGGTCGAGACCTCACCTATGGCCTCTCAGCCCTTCTCTATTGCGGCCAATCGGTTTTGGACCCAAAGCTGCTTTTCGCAGTCGATCTAGGAACGGCGCCCCGGCTAAGTGTCTCAAATTGCCGATCACCAGCTTAGAAGGAATATGAGACGTCGGGGCGTTGCCTAACGCCCCTATACTCCCCATCAATGCTTTCCCTTCTCGCGGCAATTCAAGTACTGAGTCCCCTCCAAGAGCTTCGGACTGGCCTTCTTCAAGACGCCGACGTCTTAAAGAGCGCCTACACCCAGATGCATCCAGGCCTCTACCGCTACAACTCACCCAAAGCCATCGACGAGAAATTCGCGCAACTGCGAACCAGGTTTGCCCAGGCAAAAGACCTGCGGGAAGCCTACGTTGATTTGTCCCTCTTCACCGCTTCCATAAGGTGTGGCCACACCTACCCAAACTTCTTCAATCAGAAGAAGGCGATCGTTCAGGAGGTGTTCTCCGGGCAAAATCGAGTGCCCTTCTACTTCAAATGGCTGAACCGGAAGATGATCGTGGGAATGAAAACGAGCGCGGAGAGAAGCCGATTCGCTTGGCGGTTGGTCTGCCTCCGCAACAATCCCACGCTCACGACCGCTCCCTGAACGGCTCCCAGCAGGAGCAAAATGCTCATGAAGCCAAACCGGATCACTGGTCGATGATATCACCTTGATGGACAACCGCGATCTATGCGTTCAGCGTCCTCACATTACGGAATTAATCGCCGAAAACCATGGACGAGAATGACCGTGAGGAACAACGCGTTCCGCAGAGCCACGGCTGGCCAGAAAGTCGTGGGTTTCGATCCGTTTGCCGTAAGCCTTATAAACTCGATGCCTCTGGGCCACTCGACGAGCCCGGTCTGCCATTCTATGGGAATCCCTTCCACGCCGGTGGAGGCTCCGACAATGCCTCCAACGATTGCAGCAAGAGTATCGGAGTCGCCACCCATCTCGACCGCCTCCGTGACCGCAGCTCGCAGGTCGCGAGGATTCCTTCTCCAGACTCCGAGGGCCGCTGGAACCGTGTGCAACACGAACCCGCTGACGCCGTTTGGAAATTCGTCTGTCGCCGCGAACCGAGGCGACCACTGACTGGCCTCGGAATCAAAAGCCTCTTCCCGCCCCGTTGCCGCGCAGGCTGCCGCGCACGCGATAAGTTGAGCTCCGTCGATGGCGCGCTGGTCGGTATGGGTGATTCTGGATGAAGCTTCGACAAATGCGACGCGCTTGTCTGGCTCTTCTGCGTAGAACGCTCCAATAATTGCGGCCCTCATCGCCGCGCCATTTCCCGCCGAACTCACCCCGCTACGATCAGGCGGAAATCCGACGCAAAGCTTCAGGCACGCCTTGGCGGTGGCCAAGCCGACCCCGCCCGGTAACAAAAGAAACCAGCGACGCATCCGCTTCGCAAGGCTGCGGCGGAATTTCGCTAAGTCCCCATCCGCTTCCAACAGGCTCTCCAATGTGATCAGCGCGTGCTCGGTATCGTCACTCACCATCCCTCGGCCAAATAGAAGCCGATACCGAAGCGGCCCCTTGAACAACCGCCGAGCACGCTGAGGTGTCAATCCCTCGAACGGAAGCCCCAATGCATCACCCACCGCCGTTCCAAGCAGACTGCCCTCGATTCGCTTGCATTTCAATGTGAAAAAGCAGACGGATCGAGTTGTGCGGAAGGTTTATGCTAAGCAAATCGTTCCGCAACGTGTGGTACCGAGATTGAGTCTGGCGGAAAAACATGACGAAACCAGAAATAGAGGGTCAACTCAGACGCGCATTTGCTCATGTCCCCCGGCCGCCGGATTCCGAAATCTGTCGCAACCAAAGCACGAATATTGAGGAACGAGAGCTGGCTCACTTCCTCCGGCCGCTCAGCTGGGAAGACCTCATTCACGCTGAGCTTTGGGGACCCCAGGACATATTCCTAACACCTGCAGCCTTCCGATACTATCTGCCAGGCTTCATTCTCAATGTCTGGAGCAGCGGGGATGGCAGCAAACCTCTCTCGGCAGTTGGGATCGTTCTGCCCTATGATTTTGCTCTTGATAACTTGGCTAGCCTTGGCGAAGACGAATATCGTGCCGTCCGAGAGGTGGTGATATGCGAAATGAACACCGGCTCCGAAACGGCAAAGACAGCCTGGGAATGGGGGTGGAAAAACCCGAAGTCTCCGTGGCATCCCAAGAATCAGGAACCTCATCTCGATCATGTCAAATGAAGGCCCGATGATTCAGGTCGAGCCTCCAAGTGGCCCACCCTTATGGTCTCTGAATTTGGATGCCGTTGATGATCGCGTTGGGATCGGATCCCGACGAATGAGTCAGTCCGACCGTGATCTTTCCGGTGGAATCCGAGGCAACCGTGAATTGCTTGACCACTGCTTTGTACTCCCCGCCTGCGGCAGCGAACACGTCAAAGTTCGAAAGGACAGTCGTTCCGTTCAGTGCCACGTTGAACAGTCTCACTCCGGCTGCGCTATCGTAGCTTTCCGCGAAGTGGAGTCGGACCACGTAGTTGGTGTTGGCCGCCAACCCGGTCATCGAGTAGCTGAAGTTGCTGCCGTATCGATACGATTGATATACCGACGCGGGAGCCGGATTCGTGACGCCACTCGTTGAGATCGAATGGGTCGTCGTGAGCGTTCCAGATCCTCCCGAAGAACCGGCGTCCGCGGTGTAAGGGCTCACCGCAGAGCCGCCACAATTGACCTGGAACAGAGGCACTTCAGTGGCCTCGATGCCGTTGATGCTGGCCGCCCAGTCCGTACTCGTCGACGAGGCTTTCACCTCGACGGTGATCACGCCGCTGCTGTTCGGTTGCGCCGTGAACTGTTCCACGACCGCCTTATTGACGCCGCCCGCGGTGGCATTGATGTCGAAATTCGTGAGCACCTGGCTTCCGTTGATCAGAACATTCTCCAGTCTTTTGCCAACTGCATCCCCGATGATCTCGGCGAAGTGGAGGCGAAGTTGGTAGTTGGTTGAGGGCCGAAGGCCAACCAAGGTGTAAACGATGTCGGAGTTGTACCGGCAGTGCTGGTAGACCGCTACCGGCGCGGGACTGCTCACTCCGGTCGTGGTCACCGTCGTACCTGTCGAGTATTCCCCGCCTGAATTGAAGTAGCCATCCGGCTCAAATGAACCTGACGCCGAATCGGATCCACAACTCACCTGATAGGGGATCAGATAGGGTGCGTCGGTCACGGGCGCGGTGTATGTCAGGCTGCTCGGTGCGTTGTAAGTCGTAGTCGGGCTCGATTGGAATAGCACGCCGGTTGCCGCAGTTGTCACCGAGCCATAGTTGCCACTCGAGTCGGGATTTTGAACGTTTACCGGGCTGCCGCCCAGCATCTCCGTCCAAGACCCGGACGTGTCGTACCACCAGTTGTTTCCAAAGGTGGATTGTCGAGTCCCGGTGGTGCCTCCATAGTTCTCCATGAAGTCCATCGGACCACCTAAGTAGGGACCTGCCCCGGATTGGCTGATGTTGGCGCGAAACGTGGCAATGTACTGCCATGTCTTGAGCGTGTCGTCATAGAGAAACCCGCTTTGGCGCAGGTGAATTCCGTCTGGCTCAAGAGACGTTCGCCAAGCACATCGGTAGTTGACTCCCGTTTGCCAAGGGTAGTTGTAGATGAACTGTACTCCAGTTCCTTCACCCCCGAACCGACCCACCGTATTCAAGCTTAGTGTTGGATTGTAAGACAGGACGGTCGATTCTTCGTAGTCCCCTGCGGGGTCCGAAAGCTGATCCCAAATAGAAAAGATCCCAACCAGCGAGCTCGAAGAGTTCCCTTGTTGGATGCCGCCGTATCCGTAGTTCTGCCGAACTAGGCAGAAGTAAGTGTCATTTACTGACGAACCGACGTTCACTTGGCTCTGGTAGATCCTGGCCTGGAGACTGGGTTGTCCCCACCAAATATCTTGTGCCTGGCACTGTGAAGCGGCTGCCAAACAGATTAGGCAAACAGGAAAAGCCCTGATAGAATTCTTCATCGCAGTTTCTAACCTCCATGCTTCGGCGGGTACTCGTCCTGGTCGCCGAGAGCTCGGGTGTCATTGTAGGGGTGGAATTTCGTACCGATGTTCGCCCGGGAAAAGTATATAAAATGGAACATCGTGCCTGAAGGCTTCCACGAAAAGTCGTTTCGACGGCCAAACACCCTAGCACCAGTGGCGCAGGTCTACCGAATGTTCAGCAAGGTCGGATTGCCGCGGGGCCATGCCGCGCACTTTCATCCAACCACGGTCGAAGTTTGCTTTGTTTTAAGGGGACGGCTGGATTGGTGGGCTGGGGATGCCATCTACGAAGTTCACGCCGGGGATGTCGTCGTGATTCCAGTTGGGGTCCCTCATGGATCCATCGACTCAACGCTTCAACCCTGCGAGTACTATGCCGTGCATCTCAATCCCGCTGACTTGAGCCCATCCATCGCCGCAACCCTGAGCGACACCTCTATGGCTGGGCTTCACTCGTCGCAATCTGAATTGGGACAGCTTGTTATCCGAATCTTTCAAGAACATGAACAGCCCGATTCCTGCAGTCAAGACACGTGCCAGGCGCTTTGTTCCCTTCTTATCGCCTCGTTGGCAAGACATAAAAGACTGTCGGCCGATCGCCGAGTGAGCAAGTTCGTGCACCTGGCCCAAGAAGCGCTCCTCGCCTCGCTGGAGGCAGACTCGCCGGTTGCCATGGCCGCCGAAAACCTCCGGGTCTCCACCGCTTGGCTCAATCGTAAGTTTCGTGAGGAAGTGGGGCAAGCCCCCGGCGAATGGATCCGCAACCGCAAAATCGTCGAAGCCAAGCAGCTGCTCGCCTTCGGAAGATCCAGTCCAACCGAGGTCTCGATTCGGCTTGGATTCAAGTCGACTCAATACTTCGCGACGGCCTTTAAGCGTGAGATCGGACTGTCCCCAAGCGCCTACCGGAACCTCTTCTGGGTTTCTCCGGGTCGCAGGCGATTCTCCGATCCTGTAAGCGCAGAGATCTAAACATAGGATGATTTCCTAGGACCTATGGTTGTTACCAATAGCTTCACATACCTAAATCGGTTAGAGTAGCTGCGTGCTTAGTTTGCCTTCGCGTCAAACGCGGATCCAGTTCTGCCTGCCCGCGCTATCCCTGCTGATCGTCGGTTTGGCGGTGACTAGTTGCATGAGCTCGGATAGGCATTCGACGAGCTATTCAATCAGTGAGCAAAACTACAACGGGAACGTCAATCGCCAGCAGATTATTGCAAGCAGCGCTCTCGGCGAGCTCGTCGGAGACCTGGACACGATCGAAATGTTCATGGACGCCGGAGACAACCTAGATGCCGACCAAAAGGTCAACGTCAGAACCGATCTTGAACGAATCCGAAGTCTGTTTAGTCAATTGAACGTCAGTTCAGTCGCACTGCCCGTCGTTGAAGAGTTCTCGGGAACAACCCTTCGATCGGCAAGCCTAGACGCGGACGACAGCACGTACGACACCATCAACGTTAACTTCGACGCCTGGGCTCTCAACGTTTATTGCTTCTCCCGGGATGCCGCAAAGCTCAGGGGCACCTTCTTCCAAAATGGCTCCAAAAAGCCCAAAGACTTCGAAGACGACACGAAGGCCACCCTGCAGGACCTAAAGCTTGTCTACGACTATCTCGGCATCAAACGTTCGCTGCCCTCCGCCAGCGAATTGACCGCCGATCAAGCAGATAAGATCTTTGACTTCAGCCGCAAGTGGACCTCCGATTTTGCCGAAGGTCGTTCGGACGCACAGAAGTAGCTCAGATCAGAGAAACAGTTCAGGTTCCAAATCAAATGGGTTCACGACAACAGTGCAGGCTAGCCAGCTACCCGCATTTACCTCCAACCCCTCCTGCATTTCGTCCTCTCAACCGTGTCCAAAGGCTCACAACAATGTGACCGGGTTGTAAGATGGCAAGCGTGATCTCATTGCTCGCGATTGCATTGCTCACCCAGCAGAAGGCGGAGCCCGCCTTCGATGCCGGGCCTTCGCCACTCCTGCTTCAGCACCCGACCATGAACAGTCGGAATATTGTCTTCGCATTCGGAGGCGCACTCTGGAACGTTCCCAAGGAGGGAGGCGCCGCCGTGCGCCTCACCGTTGGAGCCGCCGTCCAGAGCGACCCATTCTTCTCCCCGGACGGAAAGTGGATCGCCTTCTCGGCTGACTACGATGGCAATCTCGACGTCTTTGTGTTGCCTGCCGAAGGGGGATCACCCAAACGCCTGACCTCACATCCCGGACCGGACATGGCCATGGGTTGGACTCCGGACAGTAAGTCGGTGCTCTTCACTTCGCAAATGCTATCGAACACGGACGCTCCTCGCCTCTTTACCGTTCCGATAACTGGTGGCTTCCCAACTGCGATTCCTCTCCCAAGTGCCTATATGGGAAGCTTCTCACCCGATGGATCGCATCTGGCATACGTCCCCCACGATAAATGGGAAACCGCGTGGAAGCGTTACCGAGGTGGGCAAACCTACCCGATCTGGATAGCCGATCTCGCCACTTCCAGAGTAAAAGCCATTCCCCGCGAGAACACGAACGACCAACAACCCATGTGGATCGGAGACAAGGTCTACTATCTGAGCGACAAGCGTGGCCCCGTCGGTTTGTACTCGTACAGTCTGTCTGACGGCAAGGAGACAGAGGAGATTAAGGGCGAAGGATTCGACCTCAAGTCGGCGACTGCCGGACCCGGAGGCATCGTTTACGAGAAGCTCGGAGGCATCTACCTCTATGACCTCGCGAAAAAGACCTCTCGGAAAGTCCCCATCTCGGTTTCAGGAGATTTCCTGGAGACCAGACCCCAATTCAAAAACGTCGCTTCTGGAATCGATGGAATTTCGATATCGCCGAGCGGGTCGCGAGTCGCCGTCTCCGCGCGGGGTTGGGTCTTTACCGCGCCCGCCCAAAAGGGAGATGTTCGACTTCTCGATGATCGCCAAGGACTCCACCGTCGGGACCCAGCTTGGTCACCGGACGGTAAAACGATCGCCTACTTTACTGACGTGAAGGGCGATCAGACGCTGGCCCTCTTCGATACTGCCACCTCCAAAGAGAAGCTGATGGAACTGGGTGCTGCCCCTGGTTTCTATCACAGTCCCGTTTGGTCTCCGGATTCGAAAAAGGTTGCCTACACCGACAACAAGAACACGCTTTGGTATCTCGACCTCGCGACCGGCAAAAACGTTATGGTCGATCAAACTCTGTTTGATAACCCACGCATAAACGTTCAGCCCAACTGGTCACCCGACTCCAAGTGGATCACCTGGGCGAGAGATCTCGAGAGCCATCTCAACGCGGTGTTCGTTTTTAACCTGGAGAGCGGAAAGAAGACTCAGATTACGGACTCGATCGCCGACGCCCTTAGCCCTGTTTTCGATCTCAATGGGAAGTACCTCTACTTCTACGCGAGCACAGAAGTGGGTCAGGCTGCGAGCTGGCTCGACATATCAAGCTACAACAGCGCCAACCAACGAAGTTCGGTCTATGCCATCGTCCTTAAGAAAGACGAGCCGAACCCTCTGCATCCTGAAAGCGACGAGGAAGAAGTCAAGCCGGAACCGTCGGCTACTCCGGCAAAGCCATCCGCGCCTCCGGCCGCGCCACCGTCCTTTGGGATCGATCTCGACGGTATCGAACAGCGGATTATCGCGTTGCCGCTTCCGAACGTCAATTACGTGGGACTTTTTCATGGACCGGCGAACAGCTTCTTCGCGATAACCGAGCCCCCCAGACCTAACGCAGTGGCCCCCGGCGGACTCGGAACTGTGCTGAAGTTCTCGTTCTCCGACCGCAAGGCGACTCCGTTCGCAAGCGGCGTTACGGGTATGGACGTGACACCTGATGGCTCGAAGGCGCTGATCTCATTCATGGGAACTCCGTCAATCGTTCCCACCGCCTTCCCGGCGGCACCTGGACAAGGCGCTGTCAATCTCTCGAATTTGCCGGTAAAGATCGATCCCAAGGCGGAATGGGAAGCGATGTACCACGAGGTTTGGAGAAACGAGCGACTCTTGTTCTACTCTCCGACCTTGAACGGCATCGACTCTTATGCCATTGAGAAGCGGTACGAGCCTTTCGTCAAGAACATCCAGTCGCGAGAGGATCTCAACTATCTGTTCGATGACATGCTCGGCGAACTTTGCGTGGGCCACGAATTCCCGGGCGGAGGCGACACTCCCGACGCCCCTCACACCATCGGCGGACTGCTCGGAGCCGATTTCAGCTTCCAAAACCACCGTTACCAACTCACCCGGATTTACGACGGTGAGCGCTGGAATCCAGGGCTGTACGCCCCGCTGGCCCAGCCAGGGATCAACGCCAAGAAAGGCGAATTCATCCTTGCCATCGACACCAAAGAGTTGACTGACTCGACGGACCTGTACGACGCCCTGGAAGGCAAGGCGGGCAAGCAGGTGTCAATCAAAATCGGGCCAAACGCTGATGGGACCGGCTCTCGATCGGTTACGGTGATTCCGGTCTCGAGCGAATTTGCGCTGCGCTCACGGGCGTGGGAAGAGGACAACCGCAGATACGTCGACAAGATGACCGAGGGCCGAGCGGGGTATGTCCACGTCCCCGACACCAACGTCGGAGGCTGGGTCGCGTTCAATCGCTACTACTATTCCCAAGTTGGGAAGGACGGCATGGTGGTGGACGAAAGGTTCAACCATGGCGGACTGATCAACGACTTCATGATTCGCGAGATGCAGAAGCCAATGGATGCCGCGTTCAAGCCTCGTTATGGACGCC
The DNA here is from genome assembly GCA_903904815.1 of uncultured Armatimonadota bacterium. Taxonomy (GTDB): domain Bacteria; phylum Armatimonadota; class Fimbriimonadia; order Fimbriimonadales; family Fimbriimonadaceae; genus Fimbriimonas. Next base: position 18,565 of record CAIVDU010000036.1, on the reverse strand, counting down.
CTTGGCCGACTCCCGGCGCGGCCATTTTTGGCCCCAAGGTCCTGCTGATCAATGAATACTCGGGCAGCGGCGGAGACATGTTCCCCTGGCTGTTCAGGCACGAAAAGGTGGGCAAGATCATTGGCAAGCGAACCTGGGGCGGCCTGATTGCCGCCTTCGGCTTCCAAACCATCGACGGCGGACACATCAACTCTCCGGACGATGCGTTCTTTGACCCGTCGAACGGTACTTGGGATGTAGAGAACTGGGGCGTCCCCCCCGACCAGGACGTGGACCTTGAGCCCGCCGCCTGGAGAGCAGGTCACGACTCCCAACTCGACGCCGCCATCGCCGAGATTCGAAAGCAGTTAAACGGATACACCAAGCCTAAACTTGACATCCCGCCTTACCCGGATCGAACAAAGCTGAACAAGAGGTATTGATCGATAGGGTGCATCGAGAAATAGGTTGTTCGGAGGCGGGATTATGATGTTGTGGGTCAGCTGTAGATTAGCTGACCCTATGCAACAAACCGTCAACCCACTCCTAACGTAGACTGTTAACCGAATGACGGTCATCGAGTGGTTACAAGAGGCCCAGGCCCGGCTTGCATCGGCCGGCATCGAGAGCAACCGGCTGGAGGCACAAGTCTTGGCCATGCACGTTCTCCTCGTGGACCGAAGTTGGCTGCTCGCCCATCCAGAGACCGAATTCCCCGATCTTGCCGGTGAAGGGTTGCTGCAGCGGCGGGAGCGAGGCGAACCGCTGGCCTATATCACTGGGCGTCGCGAGTTTTACGGTCGTGAATTTAGCGTGCGGCCGGGCGTTCTGATCCCGAGGCAGGACACCGAAATACTCGTCGAGACGGCGCTAGCCGCCATGGACTGGCCTAACCACGAACACGGAGACGTGAGCATTCTCGATCTCGGCGTAGGCTCGGGCGCGATAGCCGTGACCCTGAAGCTGGAACGATCCCATTCGACGGTCACTGGCATCGACATTTCGCCGCTTGCCCTTGAGATCGCAGGGGACAATGCAAGAAGCCTCGAAGCAGATATTCGACTGCTGCTCTCAGACGGCTTCAGTTCCATTCCGAACGAACGGTTCGACCTCATCGTCAGCAACCCGCCGTACATCGGGAATGAAGAGATCCTAGATCGCGAGGTCGCGGAGTTCGAACCTGCGCAAGCGCTGTTTTCTGGCCCGACGGGTCTCGAATTCTACGAAAGACTTGCTCGGGAAGCCGGAGCGCACCTGGTCGAAAACGGGAGGCTCATCGTAGAGGTCGGACACACCCAGTCGAACGCCGTTCAAGCACTATTCGAAAGCTCAGGATGGAAGCACCAGCAGACGGTAAGGGATCTTTGCGGCATCGAACGCGTGGTTGAGGTCTCAAGGCCGTAATCTGCCGTCACCAGCCTGCAGTAACCGGGGTGGCGCACAATTACCCGGCTACCCAAATCCTCATTTCACGCTTAAGGGCTCCGGTGCGCCATAATTGGCGTTTATGGAGATTCTGGTTCCCGACGATTTCAAGGGTCTGTACGTTCAAAACGAGCGACGCCCGATCGTGAAGTATCCGGCGCCGGTACTCCGCGAGTTATCGCGTGACGTGGATCGGGTCACCAAAAAAACGCAACTCCTGATCGACGACATGATGAGGCTGATGCGCCAAGCGAATGGCGTTGGACTTGCCGCTCCCCAACTCGGAATCCTTCAGAGAATCATCGTGATTGCCCCAGATGACATGCGACCGACTGCGGTGATCAACCCGAAGATCATCAAGGCAGAAGGCGAGCAGATCGGGCAAGAAGGGTGCCTGAGCATTCCCGGCCTTTACGGCAACGTAAAGAGAGCCCAATACGTCGAAGTCGAAGCCTTCGACCGAAAGGGTCGGGCCATCACTTTGGAACTGGAAGACATGTCGGCTCGAGTCGCCCAACACGAGATCGACCACCTCGACGGAATCCTGTTTATCGACAAAGTTGACCCCGCCACCTTGCACTGGATGTCACCGGACGAAGGCGATGCGGAGTAATGCGGCTCATCTTCTTCGGAACGGGTAGCTTCGCACTCCCTGCGCTTCGCGCGCTTTCCGAACATGTCGTGTTGGTTGTGACCCAGCCGGATCGCCCCTCCGGTCGAGGACTAAAATTACAACCATCTCCCGCTAAACTCCTCGCGGGTGAACTGGGAATCCCCTGTGAGACCCCCGAGAAGAGTCGCGCCCCCGAGTTCGTTGAAAAATTAGAGGCACTCGAAGCAGACGCCTTGGTCGTCGCAAGTTACGGCCAGATCCTCTCTCAGAGAGTTCTCGATTCGGCAAAGAAGGGTGGAATCAACCTCCACGGCTCGATCCTGCCTCAGTACCGAGGAGCCGCGCCCATTCAGCGGTGCGTCCAGAATGGCGATTCCGAGACCGGCGTCACCTTGATGCAGATGGACAAGGGCATGGATACCGGCGACATCATCGAAATCGCCCGGCTTCCCATCAATCCCGAGGAAACGTATGGACAACTTCAGGATCGCCTCGCGCTTGTGGCGGCTCAGCTAGCAATCGACTGGATGCCCCGCATCGTCGGTGGAGACTATCCGAGGGCGCCCCAAGACAACTCGCTCGCGACGACCGCGCCCAAGATCGAAAAAGCGGAAGCCGAGCTACATCTCTCCGGCGACGCCCGTACTGAATACAACCGGTTCCGAGCCTTCACGCCTTCTCCCGGTTGCTATCTCAAAACGTCGCTCGGCACCCTCAAATTAGCCGACGTTCGGTTTGCGCCGGAAGCACCCGGAGCTGCTCCAGGAGACGTGATTTCTGCCTCACCGGAACTCACCATCGCATTTTCGCGAGGGTCCTTAATACTTCGAGAGGTTCAACCCGAAGGTAAAAAGAGAATGTCTGGTCGAGATCTGGCAAACGGGGCACGTCTCCGCGCTGGAACTTGTTTAGCCATTACGTAACGATATGTCCGAATCTTTGCCGACCCCAACCCAGCCCAAGATTTCTCACCGGCTGGCCGTTCGAACGCTGTTCCTGATTTTGGTTCTGGGAGCTGTCTACTTCAGCTACACGTGGTGGAAAGACAAGAGCCAAGACCTCACTGATCTCAAGCCAGCCACCACCCGCGGATGGTTAGCCGCAGTCGAATATCAGCAGGATGGACAGCAGGTTGTTACGTTTTCTCCCGATGGCAAAGTCGTCGCGTCGCCAGGTTGGAAGCCGGGCATGACGGATCGCGATCTCACTTGGAATCCGAGTGGAAACCGTCTCTTCTTTGTCAGCGACCGTGAAGACAACAACTTCAATATCTTTCGCTGGAACCCGACCGATGGTTCCGATCCGGTGCGTAAGACCACGGGATCACGATCTCGGGGTGAACCCCAATTCAATCGAGAGTCCGCGGAGGACTCGGATAAATCGGCTCTGATCACCAGCGGCGGATTCGTGCTCGAATACACTCCTAAGGACATGTCGACTCGGCAGGTCCTCCCTCCGCTCGGAAGAGACATCGTCCAATCGAGTGACGAAGAGGGCGGTGGATCCACCGGCCAGTTCTCAGGCGCCTATGAGAAGTTTGGAAACTCGTTCAAGATCGCTCGGTGGTGCAAGCAGAAAACCTGGATCGCGGCGGTCATGCGTCGAGATCAGGGCGAGGTCCTGATTCTCCAGAATCTGGCGCCCAACGCAGAAGGCAAACTCCCGCGACCACTCCCGGTGGCGGCGGGCGAGCATGTCGACTTTGATGTGAACCCGAAAGACGGCACCATCGTATTCGTCGTGCAGGGCTTCCAATGGCCAGACGAGACCCAGATCCCAGCCGAGTTCCGAAAAGGAAATAAGGTCACTCGCCCCTTCGCTCACCTAGTCGGCCACATCGATCCCGACGCCAAGGCGAACGAGGGCCCGCTCGCCGCGAGCAAAGATGACGAAATCAGCTTCGGCTCTCCCTCAATCAGCCCTGACGGCGCAAGCGTTGTCCTGGTCGCCGGCAAATATGAGAATGGCAGCTTGAGCCCCAAGGCTCTCGCCGCCGCTCCGATTCAGCAGGGTGGAATGAACCTCGCTGCCCGGCTCGCCATCGGTGAGGTCTACGAGCCCGTATGGAGTCCAGACGGAGAAACGATCGCCTTCGCCGAGCGACAGAAATCCGGCAAGCGAGCGATCGTGACTATCCACAAGGACGGATCAGGCAGAACCGTGCTCGGCGGCGACACCGGCAACTTCGGCAACCCGTCGTTCTCTCCCCAACTGAAGTAGGGGAGAAGCCTAACTCGCTTGGAGAGCTACGCGGAACTGTTCTCGGTACAACCGAGAGTACAGGCCTTCGGTCTGAATCAGTTCCGCGTGAGTTCCCTGCTCTGTCACCACGCCCTTCTCAAGGACCACAATCACGTCAGCCTTCACGATCGTGCTCAATCGGTGAGCAATCACGAAGCTCGTGCGGCCAGCCATAAGGTTGTCCAGGGCTTGCTGCAACAGCGCCTCCGTTTGACTGTCCAGGGATGAGGTCGCTTCGTCGAGAATCAAAATCCGGGGATCAGCCAGAAGCGCGCGCGCGATGGCCATGCGCTGCTTCTCACCGACCGAAAGCTTGATGCCTTCCTCTCCAATGCGCGTCTCGTACCCATCCGGAAGCGACATGATCGCATCGTGGATCGACGCGGCCTTTGCTGCCGCCTCAATGTCTTCCTGGCTCGCTTTTTCGCGCCCGTAGCGGATGTTCTCGCCAATGGTCGTGTTGAACAGAATGCTCTCCTGAGCCACCACGCCGACCTGGCGTCGATAACTGAGGAGTTGGGTCGACCGTAGGTCCACGCCATCGATGGTAAGGCTTCCCGCCGTTGGGTCGTAGTTGCGGAGCAGCAAGCTCGCCATCGTGGTCTTTCCGCTTCCTGAAAACCCAACCAGGGCTACCATCTGACCGGGCTTTACCTTCAGATCAATTCCCTTTAGAACCGGCTGACCGCGCTCATACTCGAACCATACGTCGTTGAAACAAACCTCGCCCTTGATCTGGGGCATGGGCAGAGCGCCGGGAAGGTCGTCTATCGCATTCGGATAGTCCAGTGTCCGGAAGATTCGGTTGATCGCCGCCTGAGCTCTTGCGATGGGGTCAAGCACGATCAGGAATCGGACAATCGGTCCATAGACGTAGTTGACCGCGTATATCAAGAACATAACCAGCGTTCCCGTCAGCATCTTGCCCTCAATGCACAGGTAACCGCCATAGCCCAACACGCCGCCGGTAGCCAGTCCGCACAATGCGTCGGCAATGGTCCAAAGTCCACCCCCCAAAGCTCCCTGACGAACGTTGAGTCCCATCAATTCGCGAGTCGTGCCCATGAAGCTCCTAGCCTCGAACTTCTCTTGGCCGAATCCCTTCACGGTCTGGATCCCGTTCAGCTTTTCCTGCATTTGGCCGAACATCGCGTCTCGCTTAGCCCGAATATCGTCGCTCGTGGTCTGGAGGGGGGCAAAAAACCGGCGGAAATTGTAGATATACAGGGGAGCGATGCTGATGCCAATAAGCGCCATGATCGGATTGATCTTAAACAGGATCACGATGACCAGCGTAAGCTGAACGAAGTCGCTCAACATCGTGGGCAGATTGCCAGTGATCAAGCCGCTCACGGTGGCCGCATCGTTGATCACATTGCTGACCAGTTTTCCGGTCTGGTTCTTCTCAAAATAGGCCAGCGGAAGCGTCTGCATGTGGCCGAGCATCCGGTCTCTGACGTCGATCAAAAATCGTTGCCCAAGTGTGGACATCGCCACCGACTGGGCATAAGTCAAACTGCCCTGAACCGAAGCAAATCCGACGATGTACGCCAAGTAAAGGAGTGTGTTGACCTGCTCGCCGCGTTGGAGTCGGTTGAGAATATCCCCGAGGATTAAGGGGGGAGCGAAGCCTAACCCACTCTGCACGATCGTCAGGACAGCGCATACCAGCATCAGTGGCCGGTAGGGCTTGAGTTCCGGCCAGAGTCTTTTGAGGGACGCCGGGGCATCGGATACGTTTCCTTTGATCTCGTCTTGGGTAATTGACCGTGACATACCGCGATCCCGTACCCGCAGGAGTTTACTCCGGCTAGCAAGGCTAACCGGAGTCTAGCTTGGCTCAAGGAATGAGAATTGCGGATTTCTAGTCTATGGCTAGCTTCACAGGCGAATACCGCTCGAGTGATTCCCCAAATGAAGGACATTCGACTATGCTTAGCCATGCGCATTCTTGCTTGGACGGCCTTACTCGGCATCGCATCCATGGCCACCGCCCAATACCCCGGAGCAGTGCCACCGCCTGACTCTCTGAAAAAGGGCTTCGACAGCATCACCCAGAGCGAAGCAAAGGACTATCTGACCTTCCTAGCCACCAAATGCGAGGGGCGAGGAACGGGTCAACCTGGATTCCAGAAGGCCGCCGATTACGTGGCAGACCATTTCCGCCGGTTTGGCCTCAAGCCGATGGGCGACAATGGCACGTTCTTCCAGAGCACCACGTTCTACCGAACACGAACCAAGCCAGGATCACTCGTGTTCGAAGCAGACGGAAAGAAGTTGGCCAGCGAGAAGGACGTCCAGCTCAGGTCTTCGTCCAGCGTAGATCTGACCGCCCCGCTGGTACTCGTTCGCGCAGCCGGAGCAGCGGCTACACTGGGCACTACCGCCGATCAGTTGAAAGACAAGATTGTCATCTTGGACTCGAAAGATGTCAGCCGAAAGTTTAGGAACGAACTCTTTCTTGCCGGCGCGGTAAGCGTGCTCACCGTGCGACCAACCCTCGGCGCCGCCACTTGGGACGTATCCCAAACGGCTCCGAACATCTCGACGTCGGCTCGCGGTGATGGATCGATCACCCGCGACGCGGCAAAGCGAATTCTCGATACACTGGCGCCTCAAGCTGGCATTACGCTCGATACGCCCGTCGCCGATGGCGCCGTGAGCATCCACGCTTACAATCCCGCAATCCACTTGGCCGCCATCCGAGAATCGGAGCCAGTGAAAGTTTCGAATGTGGTCGGGCTCATCGAAGGCTCCGACCCGACTCTTAAGGCAGAGGTTGTGGGACTCGGCGGACACCTCGATCATCTCGGCAAGCGTGGTGATGTGGTCTACCCCGGCGCCGATGATGATGGCTCAGGCTCAACCGCGGTCCTGTGTATCGCTAAGGCCCTGTCGATCACCCCGGTGAAGCCAAAGCGGAGCATTCTGCTCATGACGTTCTTTGGAGAGGAGATGGGCCTCCTCGGCTCACGATTCCTGTCGGAGCATCCTCCAATCCCCCTCGATCGCATGGTGTCCGAACTGCAGATGGACATGGTGGCTCGCGACTCATATGGCCCTCAGAACGGTGATCCTAACCGTATCGACAAGTTGGAGGAGAACCTGGACACGATCCGACTCGTGGGAAGTAAGCGTATCTCCACCGAGTTGGACACGATTATCCAAGAGCAGAATAAGTCGATCGGCTTCAAGTTTAAGTACGACGCCGAAGACGTCTACACGCGAAGCGACCACTACAACTTTGCTCGACATGGCGTTCCGATCGCGTTCTTGTTCGATGGATTCACGCCCGACTATCACCAGCCAAGCGACACCGTGGACAAGATCGACTTCCTGAAGTTGACCAACGCGGCGAAACTGTACTACCTGACCGCGATGACGGTGGCCAACCTTGACCACCGGCCAGTCCACGACGTGAAGTAGTCGACCAACATAGAAACGGATGAACGCGAAACGGGATTCGGAGCGTCTGAATCAGAGTTACATGCTAGGACGATCTGCATTCTCCGTTTTCGCGTTCGGCGCGGCCATAGTGACCTCAATGGCCGCCCAGCCCGTCGTTGTCATTGACCCTGGCCACCCAGCGGGTCCCCGAGACCCGGGAACGAAAGGCAAAAAGGTTTCCGAGGTCCAGGTTAACTTCCGAGTTGCCAATATGCTTGCCCTAAAGCTGGAGCAGCAGGGCATCAAAGTCATTGTCACGAAACCGGACGTCCGACTCTTGCTCACGAACAAGCGTCGCGCTGAGATCGCCAATTGGGCGAAAGCGGATCTCTACATTCGACTCCACTGTGACCAGACGACCGGGTCTGGTTACTCCATCGTCTTCCCAGGCGCTCCCGGCGTCGCCGCCGACGGAGCCAAGGGCCCGTCCCAGCACGTGATCAATGCCAGTTCGGCTGCCGCCAAGAAATTTCACGCCGCCATGGCCGCATCGATTCAGACCCTGCTGGTAGATAACGGAATCAAAACGGATGCTCAGACTCCGGTCGGCGAGAAACAGGGTGCTCTCACAGGCTCCATTTACTCCCAAGTTCCGACGCTGCTGGTCAATTTGGTGGTGCTCAGTAACTCCCACGACGAAGCTTGGATCTCTAGCTACAAAAACGTGCCTAAACTAGTCGAAGCACTCGATAAAGGCGTTCTTGCTGCTATCAATTTTCACGAAGAACAGGGTTAGTACACCCAACTGATCCGGCTCAATTCGGCGCAATCGACGGGCCAAAAGACCGAGTCACCTATTTGCAGGGGCGATACTTTCGCCATGCCTTGGCACGCTCCCTCATTTTCACGCTTCAGCGCGCTGACAATCGGCCTGCTATCACTCGCGCCCGCCACCTGGGCCGATACATTTCACCTTAAGGTGCTCTATAACGGGGTGGCGGTTGGCCAGAACGACTTCAGTTCGTCGCCGGACGGCTCCTTCGACTCAAAGACCGTATTCAAGCTCGGAACCATCGACCTTGGAAGCACCCTGAGCGGGCATCTTGTGGCAGGGAAACTGGCCGACTACGCCTTTGACGGCAGCACCGGAACCGCAGCGAGAATCAAGATGACTTTCGCAAAAGGGCAACTCGCGGTCGATGCTCAAGGCAAAAAGCTGAACGCGCCGTTCGAGGACAAAACGGGAATCTTGTTTGGCGCACTTCACCCTCAGTTCGCAAGGACGACTTTGGTGACGGCGGAAAAGGCACTTCACGACAAGCCTGAACAGTCGGAGACCGTTGTAAGCGCGTTCATGCTAGAGGGCGGGGCGCTTATTCCACTGAAGGTCCGAGCCCTCCCCGTGCGTAAAGTTAAAGTCGGAGACCACGAACTCACGGCAAGGCGATTCAACGCGCATGTAGGAACCGTCGATATCGAGTATGCGATCGACGACGCAAACCACGTCGTCGCCATGGACGTACCGACGCAAAAGATACGCATGATTGCCGACGGATGGGATGGCCTGTTCATCGACCCGTTGGCGAAATACCCTGAACTGAGCCAGCCCACCTACAAATTCAAGACTGAAGCCGGCGTCAAGATGAAGACGCGGGACGGGGTCGAACTCGTGAGCGATGTCGTTCGCCCGGACGATAGTGACCGTCATCCCACGATCCTAGTCCGCACTCCTTACGGTCGCGGCGGTTCGACTGCCGAGGCCGGATTCTGGGCCGCTCGTGGTTATTGCTACGTAGCCCAAGATTGTCGGGGACGTGAAGACAGTGGCGGTGTATGGGATCCGTTCATTAACGAAGGTCCGGATGGCTACGATGCGATCCAGTGGGTGGCCAAGCAACCCTGGAGCGACGGAAAGGTCGGCATGATCGGGGGAAGCTACGTTGGATACGTCCAATGGGCGGCCGCCACCCTCAATCCTCCCGCATTAAAGTGCATCGTCCCTCAGGTGTCGCCACCGGACGCCATGCATAACATCCCTTACGAATACGGCACGTTCTTCCTCTACGGCGACCTCTGGTGGTCCAAGATTGTCGAAGGAAAGAAGGCAGACATGTCGGGTGTTGGCAAGTTCATGAACAACCTCGACAAGTTCGCGACCCTGCCTCTCCAAGACGTAGATAAGGCCGTCCTCGGCCAACATGTCGAGTTCTTTCAGAAATGGCTGAGTCGAGAAACCCTTCCGGCTTGGAAAGGCTTCGACTACACCGAGCACATGGCGGCCAGCCGAGTGCCCGCTCTCCAAATCTCGGGGAACTGGGATGGGGACGGGATTGGGACTCATCTCAATTGGGAAGCAATGCGAAAACTGGGCCGCACCGACCAATGGATCATTTTCGGCCCTTGGACGCACAACTTTAACACGACTCACTCGCTTGGCGACGTCGAATACGGACCCGACGCGATCCTCGAACTCGACAGCGTCTATCTGCGATGGTTTGACACGTGGCTCAAAGGCAAGTCTGTCGGGCAAGAAAAGGTTCCCCACGTTAAGCTGTTCGTGACCGGCGCCAACAAATGGATCGAGACGAGCAACTGGCCGACGACCCAGATGCCCGAGCGCTCGCTGTTTCTCTCCAAGGACTCGCTCGCCGCGAAGCCGGGTCCCGCAGAAAAGGCCGAATACACTTACGATCCGGCTAAGGACACGAATATTCCGGACGTCTTCAAGAAGAGCCCGGACGCGGTGAAGCTAACCTTGTCCCCGAAAGAACTTTCCGAGCCGGGAGTCGTATTCCTGAAGTCCGAACCGCTCAAAAAATCGACCGCGATCACCGGTCCGTTCCAAATTAGCCTCCACTTCACCTGCTCGGCCGTGAACACCGACTTTTTCGGAGAGATCTTGGATGTGGCGCCGGATGGGTCCGCTCAAGCGTTGGGGCAAGGCGGCAAAATACGATGTTCCTACTTGGACGGAACCGGAAAGGTCAAAGCCTTGGTCCCCGGGAAAGAGTACGTAGCGAAGCTGGTCCCCTGGCAGTTCGCCCATGAGTTTGCCCCCGGGCATCGAATCGGCATTGCCATCCGGAGCTCATCCTTTCCGATGTTTGCCCGAAATCTCGGAACGATCGATCCGATCAAAACGGCGACTCGAATGGTCGCTCAGCACAACACGATCCTCATGGGCAAGGCCCATGAGAGTCAGTTGAGTTTTCATGTGATCTGGGAAAAATAGTCCGAGATAGACGGTATCATCTCCAAGCCATAGGGACCCCGCCGTCGTAGCGGGGCATCTTGATGGGGGAAGTCCGGTGAGATCCCGGCGCTGTGCCGCAACGGAAATCGATTCCGATCGATTCATTGACGTTTACGTCTGTGAGGCGATCGAATTGGAGCCCGAATGCCCGCCCTATGGTTCGTTTGTGAGTTTTCGCCCCCGAGCATGGGTCGACGCAAATTCCGGCTACCACCGGACGGCTGTTGTGTACCTGAACCTTGTTGGCGACTAACTCACCTGACCGCGCGCCTCGCGCCAAGGCTGGGTTATTTATGAAATCGTCCTCAACTGGTCGATCGGGTTTCACCCTGATCGAACTCCTCGTGGTCATCGCAATCATCGCGATTCTTGCCGCCATCCTCTTCCCCGTTTTTGCTTCCGCAAAAGCTGCCGCTAAACGAACTCAAGCAACCTCAAATCTGAAGCAGATGGGTCTGGCCTGGATCATGTACGGCAACGACTATGACGACACCCTGATGCGAATCCGGATCGCCGGTGCAGGCACTAAAAGCTTTTATTTCTGGGGAGGTTACGATTCTGCGACTCAAACCCTTACTCCCCAAGACGGACTGCTCTACCCGTACACCAAAGGAGTCGGCGTTGAAAGCGACCCCGCTTTTCCGAACAATCTGAGAACGGCGATCGGACAGACTGGATTTGGCTACAACTACAACTACCTCTCCCCATCCACCTACGCTCCCCCAACCTATGCCGAAACACCCGTTTCGGTCAATTACGGTCAGATTAACAAGGTAGCCGAGACCGTCGCCTTCGCTACCAGCGCTCAACTCAGCTTCGGCAGTTCCAACGTGCTCCAAGGTAATGCCTACCTGGAACCGCCGTCCAGCCAGTACCCAACCTTCCACGGCCGCCACAACGGCTTTGGAGTCGTCCTCTGGTGCGATGGACACGCCAAGGTCTTCAAGCCAACCCTCCGCACCCAACCTTTCGGTTATAGCGGAACCGGCACACCAGCCCAATACGCCGCCGTGAATCTCGGCGAAATCAGCAACGGCGACCTCACGCAGGACACGTTCTTTACGCTGAATTGACCTACTTGCCGTGAATCATCCAGATATGCCCATACGGGTCCTGTAACTTCGCCAATCGCTGACCGTCCGGTAAGGTACTGACCGGACGGACCAGATTGGCCCCACTCTGGATGGCCAGGTCATGGGTTCGGTCGAAATCGGGGACTGGAAGCAAGAACAGGACTGAGGTTCCTCCCAAGGAATCAGGCGTCCGGTTGTGGCCTGGTTGCTCATCGGCCACCATGACGGAATTTCCTCCAATCGAGATTTCCGAATGGTCAACCTTGCCATTTGCATCGGTATAGGGCCCCTCGACGATCTTGGCGTCAAAGACTTTTTGATAGAACTCAAGCGCCTGGACGGCGTTCCGGGCCGCAATCATCGGGACGATGGGCATACCTGATCATAACGCGATTATCGAGTCGACATTGGGTTATTCGTCTTCCACCAATTCGGACATCGGCAAGGAGTGCAACATCTCGGCCAACTGCGCTGCCCGTTCTCCGAGAGGAGCGAAAAAGGCAGCGTTCGCAGGCACATCAGCAGTTCGTCGGCCCTAGCGACCGAGCGGATTCAACAGTTGACGGCTGGCTTTGCGTCCAGGGGATCTTCGTTGCCGGTCGCTCGTGAACAGGCCATGGGAGTTCTTGATGGCGCGGTTCGGCTTCAGGCTTCAGTCCTATCGTTCGGCGACATGTTTCACATCGTCTCGATCATGTTTGTGTGCAGCATCCCTCTTCTGCTCTTGCTCGGCAATGGACGCGGAGCAAAGCCAGCCCCCGACTCCCATTGACGAACGGGGAACTGTGGAAGCCCCCTGGCACGTCTGCATAATGGACTCATGATGAAGCACGCTGGCCTACTGGCTCTGACACTCACCGCGACACTAGCCCACGCCGACGACATCAAATGGTCGGCTGACCAGAAAACCGCCTTTGCCGCCGCAAAATCCGGGCATAAGCTGATGATGGTCGAGATCTATACGGGCGAGGATCCGCTCTGCAAGCGATTCGACGAAGGAAGCCTGAAGGATCCCAAGGTGGTTTCCCTGCTCAAGAACTTCGTGGCCTTTAAGACAGACATCGGCAAAGGCGAAAAGGCGATGGCGATCAAATACTCTGCTGCCGTCCTTCCTACGATCCTCTTCCTTCAGAGCGATGGAAAACTGGTTAGCAAATTGGTCGGCTACCAGGCTGGCCCCGATTTCGCCGAATCGATCCAAGTCGCCCTCGATAGTTTCACCCAGTTCGCCGCCGTGAAGCAGAAGTTGGAAAAGGTCCCGAAAGACGGAGAGGCGAATGCCAAGTACGCGACCTTCGTGTCCGCTCAGTCCGATCCGATGTCTGGAAAGACGCCGGTCGGCGCACCCTACCTAGAAAAGGCACTCGCGTCTTCGTATCGGGGACCGTACATCGTGAAGGCGCTTGAAGCGGTGGGAGACGGCTACGCGGGAATGGCGGGGAAGGAATCCAAAGCCCTCGACTGCTACCAAAAGGCCCTCAAGTTTGCCTCCTCGCCGGCGGATAAGTCGATCGCGCTCATCGGCATGATGTACCTCCAACTCGATTCAAACAAGGCGGCCGCCAAAGCGACCGCCCAACAGTTAATCGACATGAAGGGCGCCACTCCCGAGTGGGTCTATGTCGCGAAAGAGACGATTCAGGGCCTCAGCAAAGCCTGAGCAATCGATCTCGATGCTGCATCCCGCACACTCCGTACGGCGGCGATTTCGTCGCTGTTTGGACCCGTGACAAGGTGGTTCCCGTCAAATTCGCCCATGAGGCCGGTTTCGGTGGAGGAGTCTTCCAGTCCCAACAGGTGCCCTAATTCATGGGCAATGACTTCGGCGACTTGGTCTCCCGTAAGTTTCTTCCCTCGCACGTTATCCCGGATAAGGATTTTCGCCGTTACCAGGCCGTCGCTGCCTTCGCCATCGCTCGCCAAGACTTCGCCTTGAACTTCTTCACCGTCTCCGATCGAATCGACGAGGCGGACCGTGATGTTCGCCTCGTCAGTCGAGTTCTCGATCGCGAAAAGCGATTCACCAAGGGCATGGTTCCATCGATTGATGGCCAGATTCAGTGCGAGGTTTGCCTTGGCCGATCCGGCGAACGCGATTCGGGCGCCTTTGGACAAGAGGATTCCCTCCGCCTTCTCAAGCCGCGCGGAACGACTCACCAGACTGGAAACCCGGCCCTGACGCATGCTCATCGCCATCGGCGACACCGAACGGGTGACCGCGAAAGGCGTGAGAAGCAGCGTCAGAACGACAGGGATCAGTCTCATGAGATTCATTAGGGATACACCTTCATCGGCCATCGCGTAAGGGACATTGAGAGGTTCGTCGGTGAACCCTGTAAAGATCCGAATACTCTAAGGCAAAATGGGCATCACACGATAGGCGAATAGAGAAGTTAAACCATAGACTATTTACCTGCTCGACCATCATGCGGGTTTGGCAGATGGCGAGAGATAATAAGCCGTGATCGATTTCGACGCTTTGTGGGACTACGGCGATCCGGCCGGTTCTGAAGTGCGCTTCCAAAAAGCGCTCAGGGAAACCCATGATCCGGCGACCAAACTTGAGATTCAAACCCAGATAGCGCGCACGTTCAGCCTGCGCCGACAATTCGATGAATCCCACGCTTTGCTAGACGAAGTCCTTCGCGAAGGAATTGAGGCATTTCCTCGGGCTCAGGTCCGTTACCTTCTGGAACGAGGCCGAGCTTTCAACTCCTCTCACAATAAAGATCAAGCACGCCCGGAGTTTTATGCTGCATTTGAACTCGCGGACTCCATCGGTGAAGAGGCATTGGCCGCCGACGCGGCCCATATGATTGCAATCATCGAACCGGGGGAGAAATCGATTGAGTGGAACATCCGCACGATCGAAGTCGCTAAGAGAGCCACCGATCCGAAGGCAAAGAAGTGGATCGCATCGGCCGGCAACAACTTGGGCTGGAGCTATCACGCCCTCGGCCGGTTTGATGAGGCGCTGAGTCAGTTTGAAGAGGTCGCTGAACTTCGAAAAGCCAGTGGTGGCGATAACTACATCATCGCTCGGTGGTGCGTTGCCCGGACTTTGCGCTCCCTCGGCCGCTACGA
Organism: uncultured Armatimonadota bacterium; assembly: GCA_903904815.1. Taxonomy (GTDB): domain Bacteria; phylum Armatimonadota; class Fimbriimonadia; order Fimbriimonadales; family Fimbriimonadaceae; genus Fimbriimonas. The sequence continues at coordinate 3,510 of CAIVDU010000036.1, read as the reverse complement.
GGAGGCTCTTACCGCGCAGGTCGATCTCAAGAAGGAGCGGGAGGATTTAGGGGCTCCCTCGGGTTTCGTTTTCGAGGAGATCGGAGAGTCCCTTCTCGCGCTCAATCGAACTGAAGAGTCGAAACCGTTCTTCGCGAGAGCGTTCGAGCTGTTATCACAAGATCGGTGGATCGTCGCCGATGAGCCAGAACGACTTGCGCGCCTACAACTCCTGTCTGGCGGGAGCTCTTCGGTAGCCTAGCCTAGCCGACGAAGCCAGGTTGGTGGCGCTTGTATTCCCAACCTGGCTTCAAATTCAGCTCGGCTAGCCGAGACCGACGGTAATCGAGGCACTTACTGAAGCGTCCCCTTGATCGGCAAAGACGGTTGCCTTGTGACGACCGCGAACCGCACCCACCGCGACGTCGAACGACGCGCTTGAGGCGCCGGGAGCAACTCTTACCGTCGCCGGGAGCGTGACGGCTGGGTCATCGCTTCGGAGACGAACCACGATCCCTGAAGGGCCGGCCGCGCCGTTGAGGAATACCTGAGCCCGAGCTGACCGATGTGGGTGTAGCCGCCGACGTGGTTGTAGTCGTTCAAGGCCATTGCGACGTTGGGGTTGTTGTTGATGAGGTGGATCGCGTAGACCACGTAGGTCGGCCAATCCGCGTGGCTGAGCGCGGGAGCCGCTAACGCACAGAATGCGACCCCGAACGCCACTGACTTCTTAGAAAGCCGATTGGCTTTGAATTGAGGCCGATGGCAGTTGCCAGTAGGCCGAGACGTAGCGGTGCGTTGTTGATTTCTTCTTACCAAGATTGTTCTCCTCTCGAATCATTGAGCTCTGCGCTAAGTTGCGCCGAAGCGATACACCTCGTAAGACGGGAGGCTAAGAGAGTGGGTGGCAAGCTGAGGCGTTTATGTGACGTAACTGTAACGGAGGAATAATGGACAGTTGGGAGCGGGCGGGCCGAGTAGCAACAGCGCAAAACCGTTGTGGAGTGCGCTCACCCGGGAGCGCTGAGGAACAGCGCGACCCGGCGCGCGTGGAGACAGAACGAGCTTGTAGATCGGGAGGGTAATCGCTTGAAGGGACTTTCCCTCTCAAGCGGCATCTCGGTTACGCGCTGATCCGTGGACGGGCGCACAACGAATCATTCACGGCCTAAGGGTTTGTCCACGCTACGGGAGCCCGGATGTGATCCGGTCGAGTTTAGGCCCTGGCTTCGCAGATGATGGCTAACATGGTTGAATCGAGCGTGTCTCCCATGAGTTTCCGGGCGGTGGCTTCCAGCCGTTCATGCGCGTGGGTGGATTCAATGCCTCGCTCGGCGAGAAGGGCGCCGACGGGGGTTCCGCGGGTAAAGCCGGATGCTACTGCCGAAGCTGGATGGCCTCTGACGGGAAGAATGACGTCGGTGACTTGTATGTCTTCGAATCCGGCCTCGACGAGCAGTGTCGATAGCAGTTCATGGTCAGCCATGGAGCACGGCGTCGGAATGATGGGAACCGGCTCTTCTGGCAGAAGTTCTTGGAGAGCCAGTTCGACGGAATAGAACACGGGATTGTCCTCCATCGCGCCCCATACGTTGAAAATCAGTCGCCCTCCTGGCTTGAGAACCCTCTTAACTTCCGCCATCGCCTTTGACTTGTCAGGAAAGAACATAAACCCGAACTGGCAAACCAGTAGATCAAACGAGTCATCGTCGAACGGGAGCGCGGTGGCGTCCGCAGTCTGCCAATCCAAGTTCGGGAATTTCTCCGCTTGGGCGGTGGTTCGCGCGTATTCCAACATCGCCGGATTGAAATCTGTCGCCACAAGGGAGGCATCGGGGTCCAAGGCTTGCATCAGCTCTCGAGTTACGACCCCCGTACCACAGGCCAGTTCCAGCACTTTCGACGGCTTGGCATTTTTCACCCTCTCGGCCAGGTCCCGCGCGTAGCCGGCGAATAGGATGGGCACAAGATACTTTTCGTAGCTATCGGGAACGAATCCAGCGGGTGCGGACATGCCAGAAAGTATGAAGGGTTGGCGGTTCAGGAAAGAAAGCCGGAAATTAAGAAGCCGGCGGTAGATGACGGAGAATGAGCAGAGTATTGCAAACCACCAGGAGGTCGTAATGGGGACCCTCGCCCGCAGCGAAGCGTACGCGGAAGAGGGACTGGAGAGAGCCAAATCGAACCTGCGAGCGAAGCGAGGTCTACTTATTTCAGCATTTTCAGATATCGTCGACTTTTGCCATACTCTGTGATTCGTGTCCCTGCAGTCCGCCATCCGCTGGTAGGCACAGCAAATGTGCAACCGTTTTTTTGAACTCAACAAGTCGCCAAATGGCCCACGCCACTGTTATGTCTGGAATGACTGATCGTTTGGCGGTTGACTGTTTGCGGGTCGGGACAAGATACGTTCTGAGTCCTGACCACCGCTCAGCATGAATGGGTTTGACATCATGATGTCACCAGCCAGACATCATGATGCTACACTAAACATATGAGACACACGCTAACCCTTGACGATGATCTCGACGCTCGAATCGCCGAGGCTTGCAAAGAGTCTGGAAAGTCATTCAAGTACGTCGTCAACGCACTTTTGCGTCAAGGTTTAGCACAACGAGAATCCGCCGTGGCGGCTCCCGCGTTCAAAATTCAACCCAGAGCAATAGGACTTAGACCGGGACTGTCGCTGGTCAGCATTTCCGAACTCGAAGCTCTCATGGAAGAGCGAGCGTATGAATGAGAATCATTGATGCGAACATCTTGATTTACGCATGGGACAGCGCCTCTCCGCAGCACTCGATAGCAAAGCCATGGCTGGAAGAGATTTACGCCAAAGACGACATGGTCGGACTACCGCGAGTCGTTCTGCTCGCGTTTCTTAGAATCGTTACGAATCCGAGGATCATGAAAGTAGCGGTATCTGGATCTGACGCAATGTCGTTTACTGATCAATTGATCACCTATCCGAAGACCGTGATCGTTGAGCCAGGCCCTAACCACTGGTCAATCTTCAGAAACGTCGTCACAACCTCTGGCGTTTTTGGCCCTTCAATGACCGAGGCCTATCTTGCCTCCTTGGCGTTGGAGCATGGGGCACTACTCTGCTCCCACGACGACGGATTCCGCCGATTTGTGGGTCTCAAGTTCGAGAACCCCATAAGAGAGTTTCGGGGATAATCCGCCGCTGAATGTATTCGGGTTGCGTAGGTCCGAATGGATCTTGGGGTAGGCCTGCCGGAAAGGAACCTGGAAGCACAAATTGAAAGCCAGGCCTTAGGCGCAGAAGGAATCGTAAAGGTTAGCGTTTAGCGGTCCAGAACGGATGCGACGGCTGCGAGATCGGTCGTCGAGTTCGGCAATGCATGGCATTCCCTTTTCGGTCCCGCGAACCTGACAAAGCACAAAGGGCCGCGCAGATTTGCATCTACGCGGCCCCATGAAAGCTGGTTTCACAGTTTTATTGGATCGGAGTTCAAGTAAAGCTCGACCTGGACATGCTGCTTGCTCACATGGAGCTTACAGGTTCGTGTC